>JAWUWW010000097.1:0-7545 GCA_034111645.1 Cellvibrionaceae bacterium | reverse complement strand
GATATGTATGTATCTTTTGGTGCGGCGAATGGGAATGAGAAAGTTCAGTTGCAGTTGCTTGGTGGTAGTGGTGGTTTTGGAGCGGAAGTGCTGGCTGCAACCGACATTGCAATCCAAGGTGTGTCTTGGTCTGCTAACCGTGTCTTTGCTGGTGAAGAGGCCGTTTTTTCTTGGAATGTAGCGAAGGGCACTGAATGTTTCAATGAGCTCGGTGACAGTGTTCGCTCTTATGGGCGCGCCGCCGTGACCCCAGCCGTCGGAGCCGTTATCAAAAAAACCATTACCTGTGATGGTAAATCGTTATCCGATACATTGGCCGTTTTGCCGAACCCATCAATTACCTTGCCGGAGGCTATAGGCAACCCTATTGATGAAAGCAATGCATTAGTCGTCGGTTCAATTCCTGATAGTTTATCCGTTGGCCCTATGGGCAATGTACTTTATGCCATGCCTATTGCTACTGCCCCAGGAGCAGGTGGTTTAGTACCAGATGTTTCAATTAATTACGACAGTGGATCTAACAATGGCTTGTTAGGTGTCGGTTGGTCGATTAGCGGTATCTCTATCTTAAGTCAATGCGCTAAAACAAAGGTGGATGATAATGAAATTGGAACGGTAGAAGATAAATCTCGACTTTGCCTAGACGGTAAAAAGTTACTGCTAGTTGAGGGGGAATATGGCGACGCAAATGCGGAATACCAATTACTCGATGGAACCCCAATGAAAATCATTGCGGGAAATAACTTGATAGACCAAAAGGTTTCCACCTATACCGTAAGCATGCCCAATGGGACAAACTACACCTATACAAAGCATACGGGAAAAGCTTGGGCATTAAGCAAAAAGCAAGATGTCGCAGGAAATTTTATTCTTTTTAATTATACAGATCATACTGATTTAATCGTCTTAAAATCAATTCAATATACGGGTAATGAAAATGCTGGCACAAGCCCTAATAACGCTATCTTTTTTCATTATAAAACCAGAGAGGATATCATTGTTCGAAAAGAGCGTAATATTCAGATCCGTTTAGATTATATTGAATCAAAGGTGAATGTCACAAACGTATCTTCTGGCGCGGGTGATGAGTTGCGCACTTACGAAATTGACTATAAGGAAGGAGGGGCGGAGGTAAGTGGCCGGAGTTTGATCGAGAAAATCACTTCATGCGCGGGTGAAACTTGTTTGCGTCCTACTGAGTTTGCTTGGCAAGAAGGGAACCTATATTTTTCAGATAGTCGAGATGTTAGGATTGAGAGCGACAGAAAAGTTAAAGACCAGCGACCGTTGGATGCAAATGGTGATGGCATTACCGATTTTTGGATTATTGATGATGATGACGGCTCTACTGATCATATTAGGGTAGTACAAGGCGGCAGCTCGCCCAAACTTGTTCAGTCTAAAAGAAATGCTGCAAGTAAATATTTTAGACGTTCATGGCAGGTAATTGATTTTGACAGTGATGGGCGTGATGACGTCATCTTCAGACATCATGGTTGGAAAATATATCGCTCTACTGTTATCAATAATAATCCTGCAACGATTAATTATGACTTTGCCAACCCAATTTCAGTCAATATATCTTACTCAATTGAGCATATTAAAATAGCCGACTTTAATGGTGATGGTTTCCCAGACATTCTTTATTACGATGATAGTGAACTTTATATTCAATATATGGACGTTGATGGTAATGATTTTGATGACCCAGTTAAGGTAAGCCCTTATCAAATGCACGAAGCGCTTATTGAGCCAAATGGTTTTCCCGGAACAGAGACACCTTCGACTTACTTCTCTGAGCACAATCCGATTGAAAATAACCTGCAAATTGGTGATTTTGATGGTGATGGTATAAGCGATATTGTATTAGGCATACCCTCTGAAGGGCGGAATAGGTGTGATTGGTCGAACCACTATGCACGGGGTAAAAAGACTTATTACGGTCAATGGGCAGCGTTTAGCCTTCAAGGGGGGCGTTTTTCAGAAACGTCGGTATTAGGAAACTGGAACTCGCAGAACATACAAGCATGCGGCGACTACCTTAAAGGTGAGTCAGAGGTTATAACTAGTGTTAGCCTTGTCGATATTGATCAAGATGGTTATGACGAAATCGTTTCAACACATTTAACTAATCAACACGCTAGTCCTTTCGATACAGGAAGAGGCATCGACTTGATTAGCCTCATAAGAGTTAAACTAAAAATACATCGCAAAGACTCTAACACCTTTGACTCACATGGTTTCTCTGACAAAATGTTAGACACTGATATTTTTAATGGCCATGTTAATGAACAGAAAGATAAGCCATATCATTATCTACTGAGTGACTATGATAGCGACGGTGATCTAGATTTTCTTTTTTATAAAAGTGCAGAAGACAACCGCAACGACAATGATAAAGAAGTGTGGAAGGTTGTAAACTATAAGGGTGCAAAATTTGATACTGCAACGTCATTGCAAACTCAGGGAGTGATTGGACAGTCTTATAACGTTTATACTCAAACATTGGATGATGCAGACTTCACCAATATAGAACATATTTATAAGCCTAAGGGCATTAATACCTTTGCTGACATGAACGGTGACGGTGTGGCTGATTATGTGAGCTTTCAAGGGCATATCAACTATCAGATCTCACAAAGTAAAAAACGCGATTTATTAACATCAATAAGCAATGGCTTTGGTCAAAGCACTCACATCCAATATGAAAGTTTATCCCGTGAAAGTGGAGGTGTTTATACCCGTGAAAACAATGCCGCTGATTTAACCGACCCTCGTTGCCAAACGAATGGGTACTATTGTGCAAAGATTATTGATGTAACGATCCCCATCCATGTCGTAAAGCAAGTGACAGTCGAAGATGAATCGCTAACCACCTATCACTATAAAGGACTCAAAGCACAACATGGGGTGGGTTTGCTCGGATTTAGTGAAGTGAGCGCCTTTGAAGCTAAAAGTGAAAGACGGGTAACTTCAAAATACCATCAAGTCTTTCCGCATACTGGCAAGCCGTTTCAGACTGCTGTGGCTCAATTGGCTACCAATGAATCAGAGTGGTGCAGACCTTATCGTGGCGAACCCAGATGCCATACGGTAGTGTCTTCCAACTTTATGCCATTATCAAGTACCGACATTAATTATGCCGAGTATGAGAATGCAAGCTGCTCAAGCAACGGCAGCCAACCGCTGTGTGCTAGGTATAATAAGCAGTTCATTTACCCCAAAACCGTGCTTGAAAAAACCTATGATCTAGACAACGCCAATCGTGTGTTAAGTACTACTACCACCACCAATACCGATTTAGATGACTATGGACACATAAGAACTGAAACTAAAACCATCAGTAATGGCACAAATACTGTTGCTAGCCAAGTTACAAGGAAAGATTATGGACACTTAAGTGCTGTCTACGGCGGACGATTAATCACACAGCGCAGCACTTCATCGCGGCCAGGCGAAGATACTGTTATCCAAGGGATAACGTATACTTATAATCCAAACAATAATTTTTTGTTGGAAAGCAAAGAAATAGACAAGGCTAATAATCTTGGCAGTGCACCTGACGATGGCTTATCCGCCAATTTCAACAGCAAAGAAGTATACACACGTGACGATTTTGGCAATATCACCTCTTTAAAGAAAACCGCAGCCGGCGCCAGCCCACAGTTTTCGGCGTATATTTACGATAGTTACGGCCGTTATATGACTGAGCAACACCAGTACATAGGCGTTACCTCTGGGCAAACGCCAGAGCAAAGAGGAACCTTGCCTAGCATTGCTACATCCACAACTTACGATGCGATATTGGGATTGCCATTAACTCTCACCTCCGCCAATGGGCAGGTAACAACGAATGGTTACAACGCCCTGGGCCGCCTGAACTATACCTTCAACCCTGATGGCAGTTATGCCACTGTGTCGCAGCGCTTATGTAGTGATAGCAGGGACTGTCCCAACAAGGGTTATTATGTGGAAACCACAACCCTATCAAACGGGCCTAATAGTAAAGTCTATTTTGATAACAAAGGCTTGAAGCTGAGAGAAAAAACACAAAGCTTAAAAGACGCACTGACCAATACTCTTGCTTGGGTACAAATAGATTATGCCTACGATCACTTGAACAGAAAAGTGATTGAGTCAGTGCCCCACTTTGCAGGTGACTTAGCTGGGCTTAGCAGTGCAGCAAGTTACAGCGCGAGCTCCCTGCCTCCGCTGGGATACAGTTACACGGTTTTTGATGCGTATAATAGAGTGACAGCCCTTTATAAAGCGGATCACAGTAAATGGAGTACCCGTTACCAAAGCTTGAAATCTACCTCTACCAACCCGGACAATATGCGAACCGTGACGGTGAAAAACGTCTTAGATGAAGTACTTTCTGTTACCGACGCCCAAAGCAATGTGGTTAATTATGATTACACTGCCCTAGGTAAAATGCGAGAGGTTAGCAGAACTAGTGAGCGTGGACAGGTGATAACACAAATAGAGTTTGATCACCTAGGCCGCAAGGTCAAAATGACGGATCCCGATGTGGGCATAGTGCAATACCGCTACGATGGCTTTGGCAATCTGCTATGGCAACAAGATGCTAACAATCAACGCAAGTGCAGTATTTACGATGGCCTTGGACGACTTAAAGAAAGCTATCACGTAAAAAGTACTTCATGCTCCAAGGATGCCGTCTTAGACAGTCACTTAGAATATAGCTACGACAATAGTATGTATGGCTTAGGTTTAGTCAATTACGTTTATGATCACATCAATGCTGTGGGCAAACAATATTATTACAATGCTTTATCTCAGGCCTATCGAGAAAAAACCACTGTGGATGGCAAGTCTTATTTTAGAGACACAGTCTATGATCGCAATCATCAATTTCGCGTTAAAACACGTTACGATGCCAGTAGTGGTAATGGCGGTGTAAGCTACCACTACAGTGATGGTAATTATTTGATAGCTAAAACCGACTTGGTATCAGGTGAAAAAATATGGGAGCTATTAAAGACCGATGCGTGGGGCAATGCTACTGAATTTAAGTATGGTAACGGCATCGTCACCACAGCTGCTTACGACCAGCATGACAGCACTATTAGCACCATTATCGCCGCCAATGGCAATATTCAAGATAATAAATATCATTTTAGCAATGTGGGCAACCTTGAGTATCGCAAAGATCATGAGAGTGGTTTTGAAGAACACTTTGGCTACGACAGCCTTAACCGCCTTGATGACTGGAGCAAAAGCGGCAGTGGTGCCAGTGGCACTATTGATGTGAACTACGACAGCTTAGGCAATATAGCCTTTAAAACCGGTGTGGGTAGCTATCATTATGAGAGCAGTGCCCACGGGGTAAGCCGCATTTCTGGGGGCAGCTTAGCGGGTAACTATGTTTATGATGCTAACGGCAATATGACCAGCGGCGGTGGTCGAAGTACCCTTCGATATAACGTGAATAATAAGCCGGTGCATATAAGTGCCTCAGGAACCACCACTGATTTTGTGTATAGCATTAATGATGCAAGAATTAAGCGCACAGATATTAAAAACAATGTCACCACAGAGACCTTGTATATAGGCAATGTGGAGTTTGTCAGCAAAGATGGTGCCCTTGAGCGTGTTCAGCGAAGCATTGAAGGCATTGCCATCGAGACGTATTTTGCCAGTACCGATAAGACTGACCTAGAGTATCTGCATAAGGATCACTTAGGCTCAGCCGAGGTCATTACTGATGAAGATGGCGCTGTTGTCAAACGCTTTAGTTTTGACCCTTGGGGCCAGCGTCGTAGTGTGGGTAATTATACCACCCGTTATGGCTTGACAAGCGGTGTTGCCTTGGCATTAAATTACTATAATAAGGGGTTTACTGGGCATGAGCACTTAGAGGCCAGTGGCTTAGTCCACATGAATGGCCGAGTGTACGATCCCCGTTTAGGCCGTTTCTTAAGTGCCGATCCTATGGTGCAGCAAGAATATAATTTGCAAAATTTGAATCGCTATTCTTATGTGTTAAATAATCCCCTTAATGCCACGGATCCATCGGGTTATTTTTGGGCTGAGTTATTTGCGGCGGTGGCGGCGTATTTCACCAGTCCTAGTTTTGCACAAAGTGTGGCTATGTCGGCAGCATCTTATGCAGGTTATGGTAACATTCAGTTTTCTTATAGTAGCGCCGATGCCTTTTCTTATGGGCAAGGGGCGCAGCGCTCCCGTGAGTCTGCTTTGTTTGATAGTTATGATTTGGGGGGTAGGTCGCAGGGGCTGAGTGCGGCGAAGGCGCAGGCTCATTTGAGTCCGGGGAGGGTGACTAGTGGGGTTAGTGGAGGTGGGGATAAGGCCCAGAAGGATTCTAAGACTTCTCGTATGACAAAAATTGGTTATCCAAATGATGAGTACTTAGAAGCATTACATCAAATTGACACCACTGATTTGGGGAGAGAAATGTTTGAGGGGCTAAGACAAGATGACGATGTTCGTCGAGTCTCAATAATGAAATCGGGTGGTATTGATTTAGCAATAACGTCTGGGCATAGTTATGCTGAAGTGGTAAAGGGCACTGCAAATCTTTGGTACGAGGTTTGGAAACCTAAAACCGATTATGTAGATGTACGCCGATATGAAATGAGTATAAATATGAATGTTAAGAATCCAACTTTCTTTGCATTGAATAAAACAAGATTTATTCCAGATTTAACGCGAGTACTAGCCCATGAATTCGCACATATAGCTGTGCAAAGAGGTTATATTAGAAATATGACTGTAATAGATATTGAAAATGCAATAAGTATTCAGCTAAACCCTGAAGCAATTGTTCGACATCCATTTTTAGGTCATTCAGACTGATAGGCAAATAGAAAATGAAAAATATGTTCTTATTATTTATTGTCGTCACTTGTGTCTTTAGTTGTATGGAGGCTCCCCAAAATTTGACACGAATTGATGATAAATGGATTTATGCAGCAGATCCAGATGCTGATGCCGCCGAAGCTATAAGAAATCAAGATTACAGGTTCGTGGGAGTGAATAGTCATAATGTGATTATTCCAGGTTTTGATATTGATTGCGAAATTTCGCATGAAAGTATCAGAATAATTGAAGGAACTTCACATTTTTATCCAAGCTATTCGATCGCTAAATTTAACGCTATAGCAAGAATTTATGCTGAGTATTACAACGTCAGGATGAAAGTACATTTTGAAGAACAAGATAGAGTTATTTGTGAGTAAATAAATCGGAATCAACGGGGTTACCCATAAGTCAGCCGTTGTCAATAGTGCGATAAAAGTCGGATCGCTTTTTAGCAAACATTTAAGTTTGTGTACTCTGTAGCGTGTCCCGGTTTTCATTGGCCTGTGAAGGTCAATTTCCCAAGAAGAGCTTATAAGCTTACATAGACATCCAAAATAGCATCATCGCGAGGTCCTAACTTTTTGATATAAGCTGAACTACACTTTGTTTAGTTCGTTCATTTTCTAATCAGGTAGGTGTGCTATGCCCCAACCCCGCAGAAGCCAAGTCAGTTTAGTGGATACCCCCTATTACCATTGC
>JAWUWW010000096.1:0-10520 GCA_034111645.1 Cellvibrionaceae bacterium | reverse complement strand
AACCAGCACTACTTGAAACCTGCCACTATTCAGCACTAAAAATGCCCGTCCCCCTCTTTCTTGCAGGGCCTCAAGCCGGATCAGATGGTGCACTAGCATTAAATCACACTCTCTTGCATGCACTGCACAAAGAGTCGGGAGCCGTTTTTTCTGCATCCTTTAGTGCCGATGCACGAATGGTCTCCAGCTCTTTGTTAACCATCGACTGGTAATCGCTTTCATGTTGTTCGATAAGCTGGTGAGCAATCGCATCTTTTAATGCAAATTGTTCTTCACAGTGGGGACAAGTGATAGTTTCGTTTGAATTGATGATGATCTTGTTTGACATAACATGGTTCCATTTAAATGATAGATATAACCATGTATTACAAGACTAATGCCAACTTCGTAAAGTATTGATATTAATGAATTAAAATTAATTAGTGGATTTATTTTAATTCATTAATATAATAATTATTTAAAAAAAAGAACTATAATTACACTGATTAATTTTTTAACCATTCGAATGTGCATTGCCAAGATCGACGGCCACGGCTATCAAATGAAGCCCACTGAGCAGACTCAAGTTTGCGTAGAGTATTTAATAATGCGGATTTAGACTCAAAACGATATTCTTTTGAAGCGAATTTCATATGATAAAGACCATCTCTAGTGCAGTAATCATCACTAAAAGTTTTTCCCGTAGTTGAAAGTGGGATTCTACTCTTTGTATCAGGCAGTATGTCTTTACTAGCCAATAACGATTGCATTGCTTCTTTAGTCTCTTTCGCAGACATGATGTTGGTATTTTTGCTTCTACTTTTACTAATAGTTTTGGGTTGAACTTTAGGAAGCTTTATCGATTCAAGCGCTGAGGATATTTGATTGAGGACTTCAGGTTGTTCTGCCATCTTTACCCATATCACCGAACCTTTCTTATGGATATATGGAATTGCAGCGGGAAGGCGAACAACATTAGCCAACTTCATCGCCACAAACCATTTATATGTCGGTGCCGTAAATTGCTCTTTTGGCACATGGTGTTTACTCTAGTTGGGCTGGCTGGTGATTTTGCTTTTTTGGAGTTAATTAGAGCTGCGGTATTTGTCAGATCTTTTTGTCTAAGTAAATATTTAAAAAGTCCCCAAATAATAAGCGCGGCAAGGCAGATTGACGGTCTATTCATCCCTATCAATATAAAACACTATTGGCGTTTAATAAGGCTTCACCTGCTCTCCCATTACTATTTTTTAGAACATTATTGTGGCTGAATCAGCAACATCGAAAGCTTGTAATTCACAGTATTGTTCATAACGCTTCGTGAATAACTCTTCATTGAGCATCACTACATCATCATTCACTTCAGAGTGGCGTTCATCAAGTCCAATGCCCCATAATAATGCCCCTAGGTCACTAATCATGTACCGATTATGGAAAGCTTCGCCATCAGGCTTTTCAAGAAGAGTTTTGATAGACAATGATTTTATTCCACCAGCAGAAAACTCAACGTGTTTAGTAATAGCATCCAACAAGTATTGAGCTGACGGTTGAGCGGGTCTATCTTTTACCAAAATGGTTATCGTCTTATTATTCACAGGGGAGTTAGCAGAACATAGCTTCAGAAACATTAGCATCGGCAGCAACATGTTTCGTCGATGACTAAAATAAGGGTCAACAAAATAGATATAAGATGAAAGCCTTAGAAAATCGACTGCAACTTCAGCCATTTTAACTAAGTCTTTTTGAACTAATTTTTGGTTGGCTAATGTCTGAATGCCATTATTCAAATCTGCTGAAAAAAGCATATTTACCCCGTCGACGCTCTCTTCTATTTTCTCATTCAAACAAAAAATATGACTTGGACATTGTCGATGAGCAAGTACACAGTTTTCAAAGAAATTTTTGCTGTCATCTATACCTGAATCCCTATCGACCAAACATTTTTCTTCAATGAAGTTTAGTATCTCCAGCAACATTGTGTGCTCATCTTCCGTTGCTTGATCACCTTGAACCAAAAGAGTTTTTGTCCTGAAATCACTAAATTTTTGCAATTTGCCAATGACTCTTGGTGACTGTCGAGAAAATTCCCTCAGGAAGTCTTCATAGTTCCGTCTAGAATTTGCTACGTTTACAAGAAAATCAGGCTCAACAAAGTGTTCTACTAACATTATAAATACTCTCCTCTGCGCTCTGAGAAGAAGCCTTGCGGCCATTTAGACATGAACTCACCATCTTCATCCAGTTTTATTCGTTTTGCGATAACACCGTCAGGTGATGGTTCAAAATATACGATTGAAATGTCGTCCTTTTTAACAGGCTTTAAGCCTTCTGGTAATTCATTTTTGGTAGTTTGCCGAACTCGCTTACGTAATCGTAAAATTAGATGTTCACTGTGGGTTTCGATCAAAAAATTAGAAGAAGATCCCGATTGTGTTAGTAAGTCACCAATGGATACCTGTATGCGGGGGTGGACGTGTAATTCAGGTTGTTCACACGCAATAAGACCTTTATTGCGACTCAAAGCGGCAACCACTAATGGCATTAATTGAGAAATACCAACGCCAATGTCACTTGGGGTAACTGGTATATGGTTGTTCAGATCAAACAAGGTATATTTGAAAAAGGTATCGGATTCATCCAGTGGAGTAGGTAATATAGTACTGCTAGAGCCTGTAATATCTTCAACTATTAGGCGCTTTAACTGACGTTCAGCGTCATTGTAAGCGCCTTCCTTATTTATGCGTTTTATTTCGGCATAACGCTTTTCAACTTTGTGAGCTAGGCCGTATCCCAACGCCAATTTATCGTTACTAGCAATCCATTCATCAACCTTGCGAATCAAACTACTGTCCGCTTTAGCTAAAACATCCCAAGCTGCGAGGCCATTGTGCCATTCTTTCTGTTCAACGTATGGATTAGCTTGGTGTAATGCATCTGGTATATCTCGCAGGGGGCCAATGCATAAGCTGTCATTTAACAACTTTTTCAAGTTGTCTAATGGCGCAACGAGTATGTCGCTTAAAAGCTCTACAAACACTTCATTTTGCTTTTCGTCATCTAAGCTTAGAGATGACTTTAATTTCATTCCTGGGCTAGGAAGCGCCCCGCTCAATCCTTGAATACCGATAGGTACATGAATTAGCGTTTCACCATCAACCAAGACCATATTGTCGGCACTTTCATAATTGTTACTAATGTTACGCTCATCATTTAATTGTTCGTGAAACTCGCTGACAAAACAATTATCCGTAAAAAGCGGTTCCTCTTCATCATTTTCAAATGGCCTATCTACACCTTGAGATATTTCCCTATGATCTGGATTAGGGATATCTTTAAGGTCCAAAACTTTGTCAAAAAGGGCATTGTGAATAGGGAGATCGTTATCGGAACATTCAAGTAACCAATCATCGTGATTTTCTGGTAACAACAATGGGTGCAGATAATTTAACTTTGTTAGTTGTGGTTGCATTTGCCCTGCATCGGAGGAAGCTTCGGCAATTTCGATGCCATCAAACCAAACTTTATAATTAGCGACAAAAGCAGTTTGTTTTTGTTCAGCCCAAGTAATTGCAAATTCCAGAGCTATAATCTGCGCCTCTATAACGGGACTGCTAAGTCTTAGTACTAATTCACTCTCTCCTATCAAATCAGCTAAAAAATCATAACTGCTGCCAACGCTATTTCCTTTGTCGTACTCAATCTTAATGATAATGGATTCACCAATATCGCGGCGATGAACCAGGTTTTTAAAACCACCTACTAACTTCCCCCCCAAAGCTTCTATACGCTGGGGATCACATTGCCCTTTATCGAGTATCTGCTGTAAATAAAATAGCGCCATTAATACAGAGCTTTTACCCACACTGTTTGGACCAAATAACAGTGTCACTGGCGCAAACTCGATTGTCTGGGTTTCTTTGAATGACTTAAAATTGGTCAGTGATAATTTTGATATTCTCATAATTTCTTTTAATTCGATTTTGGCGATAGACGATTGATCATGTCGACTAATTGAGTCGGACCTTGATCATTTTTCACCATGTCAGTGGTGCTTGGCCTAAATAAGGTTTGCAGTATTAACTGCCTGTCTTCTTCTTTCGGCCCTTGACCTTTTCGGGTCAATGCTAGATAGGTATGGATCATGGTTCTGCGTTCT
The DNA here is from genome assembly GCA_034111645.1 of Cellvibrionaceae bacterium. Taxonomy (GTDB): domain Bacteria; phylum Pseudomonadota; class Gammaproteobacteria; order Pseudomonadales; family Cellvibrionaceae; genus CANLBN01. The sequence goes on along the minus strand of JAWUWW010000096.1, from coordinate 6,385 downwards.
TGTGCATCTGTTGCCAGATGGAGATGTGACATGAAAATATTGGCGAGGATCTTGATTAACCAAATTCCGAATGTTGTTAGTGCAGCCGCAGTGAAGATTTTACTGAGATGAATTTCTTTAATGGGGGCATCTAATGTCGAGTAGGAGAAAATGATAATTGTACTAATTACCACCAAAGTCATTAACCCTAACGCAATGGCAAATCCTATGGCTTTTTTATTGTGACTTTTTAATTGAATTCCCCAATATTTAACTGCCGCATGCAAGGCTAGTTTGTCGTCATAGGTTTTAGTTAAGTTTTCGAGTTCTGTTTTCGCATCTGCAAGCTCACCGTCAAATTGTGTTTTGAATTTATCCTTATGCGTTTCTAAATCAACAGTTTGTGCCTCAGTCTGCTCTTGCCAATCACTTATCATGCCGTTAACTTTTAGGTTTTGATCTGCTGCTTCAACAATTTTGGTTTGATATTCAGATATCCAAACATCTCTTTGATTTGCGTGTTCTTCATCCCATCGCTGTTTTAATTGCTGTAACGAGTGGATTTCATCTTTGACTCTTTCTGCACTGCCAGCGAAATAGTCTTCCGCTTCTTGTAAACCTAAGAACATATTACGGTCTAATTGAGTTACATTTGAGTCAAAAGCAACCGCTAGTGCAGCTAAACCAAATTCATGACTCTTTTTTGCCTGACTTTGTACAAAATCGGAAAAGGGAGCTTCATCTGTAAATAGTTGTTTATTTTCTAAAAATGTAGAAAAGCTATCACTAAATTGCTGCACACGATTATTGTAGTTATTAGGTTCATTTTTAAAGCGGCGTAATCCATCCGTTATTTGCTGCTGAAGGTTATTCCAGCTTTTGTCAAATGAATTAAACAACGGGTGCATTTGATAATGTTGGCTGCGTTGCTTATGGAATGCATAGAGGGAAAGTTGTTGTTGCACCCAGGCGAGTAATTTTTCTGGTTCATCAAACCATTTGCTGCCAGTTTCCGTTTTAATGGTAATGCGTTTTAGCTTTATTTCTTCTGGTTGGTCTGACATTAATTCACTTCCTTGTTTTTATTTTTATAGTTCGCCAGCACAACTGAGTAGGGAACTCAGTTGAACAGCCTTTGGCTGGCCCGAAGGGTGAGCGCCATGAATGGTGCGAATAAAGGCCTTTTCGCTCACAACTGACCTGCAAAGGCTTTTTGGCTTAACGAATTAAATAGCAATGAATGTTTACAAAAACCTTCATCAGACTTAACTTTTTTGTTCAAATATTTTTTGTAAATATCAGAAAATTGTTCTTGCTTATTCAGTTCGGGGATAGGGAGTTCTATTTCATATAACTCTTTTGTTCTTATGCCTTTGACAGTGCTCCCAGAAGAGCGACTATAAATTAACTGTTGTATAAATGGGTCTAATAAAGCAAACATTAAAAAATGTTGTGTCATATCCCCTTTGGAGCGCAGAGCTATTAAACGCTGCCCGACTACAACTTTTTCATATTTACCCAGCATCGCAACATTCCCAAGAGGCGCTTCAGTTGTAAACAATACATCGTCTAACTTTGGTAATCCGCGAGTCATCCAATCAAAATAGTTTTCCTCTGGAATAAACTCTCTAGGTTCGGTTGAAATAAATCCTTTTTTCACATTTTTAGCTGTAATTAAAGGAACTCCGTTTTCAGATTTAGTTGGTGTTCTTCCCCTATAATCAATGTAATCAACTAACTCTTTAATTTTCTTTTTTCTAGCCTTGCTATACCCGTCAGTAGTGAAATACGTACCAAACATATCTAGGAAGACACTGCGGAGAAAGTCGTCGGCGAGTTGGATGGCTTGTTGGCGTTTGCGGCGGATGGCATCGGCTTTATCTAAAATCGCGGCAATGCGTTTTTGCTCGTTGATTGGCGGCAATAACATTGGATAACCTTTAAGTGCATCCATATCAATTCCACTTTGCCCAGCGGTGCGCTGCGAAAGGCCATCAATCAGACGAAAAAGTTTATCCTGTTTCAAAAAATAATAGAGATAATCTGGATCTACCTTCACTGAAGGTTTTGCTTTCATCAAAGCAACATTATACGCCCCTTCCAAACCTTTCAATATTTGAAATACAGGCGGCCCATAGCGTCCGATCATCACGTCATCTTTATTACAAAACTTCTTGGTTGAATCTTCTGGAATAAAAGTTAGATTTTTGTCTGATTTATAATCTCTAATCTGCAATAAGCGAACATAACCTTTTTGACGCTCGTACAAAAAAGTAGATTTTGGAGGCTGCGAGCCACCAATAAAACTAACAACGTCACCAAAATTAACTACTGGCCAACTCAAAACATGCTCTCCAGCGCTTTTAAATCAGCCTGAATTTCGTTTTCAAGGGACATCAGTTGTTTGAGTATGACTTTGGGATCGTCATACTTTTCTTCCACATGCACCGTCTCTTTGTAGCGGTTGATAGATAAATCGTACTTATTGCCCACGATATCTTGCTTGCTTACCCAGAAGTGCTTTTTACTGTCTGACACAATACAGTCGTTTTCTTCAGACTCCGCAGTGGCTTTATCTCGTGCCTTAAACTTGGCGACGAGATCAGGAATGTCGTTGTCTTTACTGGCGGTACGTTTATCGTCCAGGCTGAAACCGTCTGCTTGTAAATCATAAAACCACACGTGATCTGTTACCGAGCCTTTGGTGATAAACAAAATAGCGGTGGATACCCCTGCATAGGGTTTAAATACACCCGATGGCAGTGAGACAACTGCTTGTAGCTCATTGTTTTCAATTAAGTGTTGGCGTAGTTGTTGGTGAGCCTTGGATGAACCAAATAATACACCGTCGGGCACGATGATCGCAGTTTTGCCGCCGTTTTTTAGCATGCGTAAAATTTGTGCAACAAATAATAATTCGGTTTTTTTGGTTTTGACCATACGTAAAATAGCAGGGTCGACATCTTCTTCATCCAAGGAGCCTTTGAAGGGTGGATTGGCATATATCATCGAAAAAGCATCTTTACTTTGCTTTGGGAAGCGCTCGGCAAAACGGCCACTTAGGGTATCCTGATAGTGGACATCTGGCTCGGCCACGCCGTGCATCACCAGGTTCATAGCGGCAATACGCAGCATGGTGGCGTCAAAGTCAAAGCCATGGAACATGTTTTTGTCTACATGGTCGCGGTGCTCTAATAACAAATCCCCACTGTAGGTTTTAAATTCCTGTTTTTGGCCCTTGTCGTCAATCACTGTCTCGATATGAACACCTTGTGGTGAGGAATATTTCTCCACCAAGTATTCATAGGCAACGGTTAAAAAGCCTGCCGTACCGAGGCTTGGGTCTGCAATACGGTCTGTAACATCAGGGTCGAGCATTTCAACCATCGCACGGATAATATGGCGAGGGGTGCGAAACTGCCCATTAATGCCTGCGGTGGTTAATTTACTCAACAGGTATTCGTACAAGTCGCCTTTGGTGTCGCTGTTTTCCAGTGGCAATTGGTTGATCATCTCCACCGCCGATTCCATCAAGGACGGCTTTTGGATCATGCACTGGGCATCTTTCATGAATTCGGAAAATACCGAGCCTTCACCAGAAATGGTTTTGAACTGGGGGAAAACTTCATCGCGCACTATCTTGAGCATTTGCTCTTTTTCTTCATGCATAAAACGATGCCAGCGAATGTGTTGCTGCTCGGCATTGAAGCGTTTAGTGAAGGTTTTACCTGTTTGCTTTTCTCGTTTTTCGTCACGCTGTTCGTGCAAGTCTAATAATCTGGCGTACATCAAAAAGGTAATTTGCTCGATAACGGTAAGGGGATTAGCAATGCCGCCCGTCCAGAATTCTGTCCAGAGTTTGTCGATATTGCTTTTTAGTTGTCCTGTGATCATTTACTTCTCATTTTATTTTGTTGTTTACCTTTGCAACGTGGAGTTACGGTGCAAAGTTATATTAATTCGTGTTTTAGAATACTTTGCTGGTCAAGTCGATATAAGCCACTGCGCTTTCTGCTACTTCCTGTCATTGCCGTTAAGCTAGTTGCTCTGACTGAGTAATTTTGCTTTAACACATAGTCGAGCATGTTTTGCTCATCTTCTACCTCAATTAAATCTACTTTTTTATTCCCACCAAGGGAGACGCGAAATGGTATTCGTCCAGTATCAATATTTTTTATTGTGACAGGGTAAAGCACATCACCTGACTCGTGAAAAAGTTTTAGCTTCATGCATATTTTATTATCATTTGATTTAGTCATTTGCCGCTCCCTGCATAGATGTTGTTGGCTCTGGCAATTCTAAGCTTTTAAGCAGTGCAAACAAATCATCTTCACTGCTGCCCAATGTGCCTTCGTAAATGCGGTGATAGGGAGCTTTGTCTAAATCAGACATCTTGATGCCACCCGTTTTTTGTACCAAGGTCACTAACATATCGATGGTACGCTGAGCATCTGCACTGAGGCGATGCTTTTGCACTAGCTGAGTAAATAAGGCTTCGACGTAATCGGGGGCCATGCCTACAATGGTGCGCAATAATATACTTAAATCTCTTGTGGTTTCAGGGTAAAACTGCTTTAAGGTTTTAATATCAATATCCGCATATTTAATGTGGATCAAGCCGTTTAACTGTTCTATTTCTTGCTCGTTAACAGGCTCCCCATTGCGAATTTTGACCAACACGGGGTTACTATCAAACAATGGCGATAAGGCTTCTTGCACCTTTTGTTGATAAATTTTGTAGTCGATGGTTTCGATTTTTGTGGCGCGAGAATTTAGTTCATACAAAGCTGTATCTTCTAGTATATCTGTAATTTTTACGCCTCCAGGTTGTGGCGGCTCCTTCTCAAGCAGATACATCAGTTCTCTAAGTGAAATACGCCGCGTCTCAAGCTCATCAAAGCTTATACCGAGCCAGTTGTCATCATCGATTAACCATTTTATGTCAGCGGCTTTGGCTTGCACCTGTGCCATGTTTTTTGGCAGGCGTGCTAACACGGCCAGAATGTCGTGTTTAAGTGCGCCGATGCCATCAGGCTCGGCTAAGACCGCTTGTTGAATTTGCGTGACTAAGCCATCCCAACGAATAGCTTTACTTTGATTACGTATATCCAACCATTGCATTAAGGGGGCGATTTCTGTTTCCAACAATGTGACTGTGGGTTTGGAAAACTGCTTAAGTAGTTTTAAATCTGACAACTGCTCAACTAAAGCCCATTTGTCGCGCACATTTATATTGCGGGTGTCGAGAGCATCAATATCGGTTTTGATAAGCTTAATGACGGTATCGAAGGTTTCGAGTTCTAATTTATTGAGTGCCGTCACTGCAAGTAATAGCCTTTGCTCGAAACGTTTTTGTGCCAGCGATTTGCTGTTAGCTGGCTCCACTTCTTCATAGTCGAACTCGAAATAGTCGAAGTTAGCCCAGTGGTCGAAAATCAAAAAACGGCTTTTGTGTTTACCTTCACCAAACAGGTTTTCACATAAACGCGTACCACGACCGATCATCTGCCAGAATTTCACTTTGGATTTAACAGGTTTTGCAAACACTAAATTCACAAGACTCGGCACATCTATGCCTGTGTCTAACATATCAACGGATATAGCTAAGGTAATAGGATTGGGTAACGAAGGATCGAGTTCTTTTTCTGCTTCAGTGATTTTAAACTGGTCGATTAATGCCTCGGCACGGGGTTCGTCAGAATGAATAACCTCGCAAAAGCCATCACTTAATTGCGGGTACATCTCATCAAACAATTCTTTTAATAAACGAGCATGGTCGATACGGCGGGCGAATATGATTGTTTTGCCGATAAGCTGATCATCTTTATCTCTGATACCGTTTTCCATCAAGTTTCTTAATACTTGGCGGTTGGTATCTTTGTTTGTTATGGCTTTGTCGATATCCCTGGATTCAAATTCGTATTCGTTTGGATCTTCACCCTGTGCTTCAAGCTCGGCAATTTGCTCATCGCTAAGGGATTTTTGATTGATACCATCGCGCATGAACTGGGTAGTCATGGTCATGATTTCGTAGGGTACAAGATGATTTTCTGCTATGGCCTTTTCTAGCGGATAATTGGCCGTAGGATCTTTGTAGCCACACTCAAATAAGGCACAGGTTGAACGGGATACCATCTCCACTGGCGTGGCGGTTAGACCCACCTGTAAACAGTCAAAGTACTTAAATATATTACCAAAAACGTTATAAATTGAGCGATGAGATTCATCTGCGATAATGAGGTCGAAATATCCTACATCAAGATCTTTATAGATTCCCATCATGCCAGGATAAGTAGAAATGAAAAGCCGTAGCCTTGTCCAATATGAAATGAGTCTTAACTAATTGCGTGTTTCCAAAATGAAATGCGTCTAAAGACTTAAATTCTGTTCATGATCATAAGATGAA
>JAWUWW010000095.1:0-7354 GCA_034111645.1 Cellvibrionaceae bacterium | reverse complement strand
GACTTAATGCGCTTACATGCCTCTGGGTTCGGAATAAACAACGCTTCGCTGATCTGTGGTTGATCAAGAAAGTCGATCAATCTCTGGCGAGCCTGCTCAGTATATTGGCCAAAAGCACTGTCTAAGTCGGCTTGCATTTGTGCTAACGACGTTTGTAATTGGTTCACTTTGGCGGTATTGTCAGCCAGCTTATCCCGTAACTGATCAGGTAAAACACTCACATTAAGCTGTCCACCATCATCTAATTTGCGTAAAAACTTACGACAACTTTGCTCACCATATTCAACTAACTGAGTGCGTAAATCAGCTTTAAGGGTGCTAGCTTGGCCGATAATGGCATAATAATCACTAAAATGTGGCAGGTTGGTCAAGTCGGTCAAATTGATCAGTTCTTCAATTTCAAAACCTGTTGAGCGTAACCAAAAATAATCAGAACAGTTCATGCGTGATCTTCTCTACGTTTTAGGGCATTAAGGCTGATCAACTTATCCAACACTTGTAACGAGGGGGTATCTAGTTGGTTACAATCTTGGGGAGGGGTGGTTATAAGTTCAATGCTTCTTTTATTAATTAAGCTATATTTGTGTCTGGCCGTCAATGTGGGTAATACCACTAAGTAGTTTTCGCACACTGTATCTAACTCGGTTTTGCCTAAATCGCTTTTGCGTCTTAACCAATCAGAAAGACGATGTTTGCTTTGATAAACCATCGACATGTTGGTGGTGACAATATCTGCTGTGGTAGCTTTATCATCGCTAGGCACACCATCACGTAGTGACAAATACAAGTCAACCGACTTCTCTTCTAAGGCCAATAAGTCAATAATGGCATCGTCTAAATTCAACGCCTGTTGCTCTTTGGTCAACCAAATAATCACATCTTTACAATAGCTATAAACATAAGGGCCATAATCGCGCCATTCATGATCACGTAAGAATTTTTTCGAAAACTCGGGTAAGTCAACTTGCTTAGCCATCAACGCACGTAATGACAATGGCGCACCAGTTTCTAAGGCGTTGATGAATGAATTAACCAATCTAAATTGATAGTTTTCAACAAACCATTTTGCTTGATCATAATCGTCAGCATAAGCCTCGATCACTTCTATTTCTGCTGCACTAAAACCCTCAAGTTTACCCGATAAATTGCCTTTATTTGCCAGTATGGTGGCTTGCAATGTTTCATCACGTAAAATTCGACGCCAAGTATTCCAAACAATTTGTGCTTTCATTATTTAGCCCCCTTTTTGTTCGCCATGGCGCGATCCCATATCGCTTGTGCACGTTTAACATCGGTGGTGATCATATTTTCATCTTGCTCACCCATCACCCGCGTTAATTCATGATGTGCCTGACCCTGATATTCTAAGATAATCGCAGCAGGTGTTGCCCTTTGCATTAACTCCTCATACAAGTCCCATACTGGCTCGGGCACTTGTGAATCGTGCCAGTCATGATAAATACCCTCCGCCCAGCTACCACCTGCTAAATGCACGGCTATCACTTTATCTAACGGAATAGTGTCTAAATAATCTTTTAAATCATAGTTGGCTAAGTTAACCGAATTGGTATAAATGTTGTGTAAGTCTAAATGTAAAAAAGTGTCAGAACGTTCGACCAATTTCGCCATAAATTCAGCTTCTTTCATTTCAGCACCCGGACAAGGTAAATAATAGGCGGCGTTTTCATGAGCCAAAGGCATACCGTAAATATCTTGCAATTGAGCGGCCCGATCGGCACAACGAACAATTTCGTCATTAGAAAATTGGATTGGACTGCTCCAAATATCCAACCACGAGTTATCACCATAAAAGCAGTGATTGGCAACCCACGGGCTGTTGATCATTTTGGCCAAAGGGGCGTGCCGTTGTACCGCTGAAGTTGTTTCTAACGGACTAAAACCAAAATCACAGCCATAGTTTGAATGAGCTAACAGGGTAAAGTTTTCACCCAGCTTACTAATCAAGTCTGCAAGACCCGGTTTGATGATTTGGGGGCCATCCATCGGTGCCATGATATTGTCGAGTAAGATCTCAAGTAAATCGACTTTCAAAGATTCAAACGGGAACCAATCAAGTATTTCAGGGTTATATTGGATACCAACGCCAATAGGCGATGGTTTGGTGATCATGGCCATGCAGTTATCCTATTTTTATTTTAAAAATGCCTGTTACCAATGCATGGTGATATTAAGCAAAAACTTTACTTTCAATCACTTCAATATCGTCTAAGTCAAATTCTTCAAAAGCATCAACAGCTTGTACTGTTTCAACTTTTGCTTCAGTTGCGGCTGGTGCATGGTTGGTTTGTTCTTCGTTTTTCATGATATTTCCTTGGTTTAAGTTAAGTGTTTTTGTTCAATATTTTGTTAATCGATAATTCTTTTAACCATCAGCGCCACCCCCCACCAGGCTAAAACCCAGCCGAGTAATGTTGCAACGCAGACCGACCAATAAAGTCGCGCTTCATTTGTTGTTACTTGGGACGCTTTACCACGTACTTTATCGCGGCAATATTTGACCGAACGTTGGCGCAATCGGGGTTGTTCAAAGTATTCAGTCAAAGCCAAATAGGTATCACCATTAAACATTGGCAACAGAGTAGGAATAAGTGACAAACTTGAAGCCACAACCATCACCACTGCCATCGAATTCATTGCAGTATTGGCATCTGACCAACGCCAAATTAATATACCCACCGCGGCATACAATAAACTGGCAATCGGCCCCATTAATATGGTTGTTGCCCGCTGCCCACCAGTTAACTTAGACCACGTTTTTTGTACTGGCCTTACCCAACCCGTAGCCAGTAACAAGTAAACCCCAATACCAAAATCGTTGACTTGCACTTTGTAATGACGACAACTTAACGCATGTCCAAGCTCATGAATGGCAATTGAGGTTAAAATAACCGGATAATGCCAAATCAACCACGACAAACTGTCGGTGTATACACTAATCAAGTCTTGTTGAAAACGGGCCCATTGGTTAAATAAGTCAAAAAATGCCCAGCAGATAAGCGCCATCATTACCACAAAAAAACTTTTACTGCATAACCAAGCCCCGCGTTTGTAAATACCATCCAATAACGACTGCGGGTTCATTTGGATCAGATTAATTAAAAAATAGCGTTTTAGAGGACCATAAGTAATACCAGTGGCAGGGTCACGTGTCAGTCCTGCTTGTTGTCCCTCAACCACCAATATGCCCAAATCGACCAATTTATGTTGAAAAGTCTTAAGTTTGTCTTCGCTGACATTAACCCTTAATTGCACTTTGGCACATTGGCTAATGTCAGCAAATGTTCGTTGACCATTAAACAATTGCGCCAAGGCAAATTCGATGCGACCCAGTTCAAAACCGATATCATTAACCGGATCATGGATGCTCACTTTACTGTTAGCACTGTCATCAACAGGCTCACAACTTAAATCGATTCGATACGTTGCCAATGGTTGCTCAAACTCAGCCTCATTCAAATTCAGTTCAATTTCACTATTCATGAATGAATACTCATCGCTTTCAACTGAGGCTGAACTGTTGACTTAAAAAGCCTATGTCCAAGCTTAGACACCTGAGTTATTTCATCTTCATCTACCACATCGACCGCTTTGGCCAACACAAACGTCGCCCCTGGCCGGCTGGGTCCACATATTGGATCATCTGTTGAATGCACGGGCTGCCAGCCATGTTTTAACATTAACAGTTCAATTGCATGTGAACTCAAATAACGCCGGTGGTTGTGCGTTAAAAAACCCAGTTGAATACCATAACCCAAGGCTCGGCCTTCAATCAGCAAGTGACCTCCAGGGTTTACCATTTGGCGACACTTTTGCATCACTTCATTGACGTCATAAACGTGCTCAAGTGATCCATTAATAATGATCAAGTCAGCCTGACTATTTTCTGGTGTCATTTGTTCAGCGCTAATAGGCTCAATATCTAGCCCAATTTTTTTACCATACTCAACATAAGCCAAATCGGGATCGTTGCCCTGAACCGACCAACCATTTTTGGCAAAAGGGATCATCAATCCACCAGCAGAACAACCCACATCCACCAGTTTTCCCGCTTTAGTTAACCAAGGTTGCAAACTTTTGAATAAAAAATTGCCTCTTCTGACCTGATCCATAAAAAACTGTTTGTCGGGTGCACTTTGACCAAATAGGTTCAGACGATAAAACTTGTTGTAATAATCTTGGTAAAAAGATGCTTCGAAAACATATTTTTGATAAACATGACCACAGCCTTCACAACCCAACACAGGCAAATTAACGGGTTTATCACCCGGTCCAACCACAGATTCAAGTACGGTGGAATGTTGCTCATCGCCACATATTTCACAGCTCACTGCAGTGCATTTGTAGTCATCAGTCATATCCAATGAAGACAAATAGCCAGAAATTGCATTATTGTTCATCACTATCCCTTATTTAATACAGAAGAAACCTTCAAAACAGATATGCTTAAATACCGAAGTAATATCGGTAAATCCAGCTCGATTGAGTAAATCAAGATTACCCGCAGTAGAAAACGGTTCAAGCACACCTTTTAACGAGCGGGATTTTGCCAATATTTCATGGGGTTGATAACCTTGCTCAAGTTTGTAGTCGACATATAAACTACTCATGATGTCTTGAAATCGAGCATCTGGGCTGCGCACTTTTTCAAATAACACAAATGCCCCGCCCCAATTCAATGACTCATATATTTTGTTAAAAAGTGCTTGGCGCACTCTTGGTGGGATAAACTGGACAGTGTAATAAGCCACCATAAAATCGCTTTTTTCATAAGGAAAATGAACAATATCATCGGTCACAAACGAAATATCTTTGCTATTGGTTTTATCAGCCGCTAAAAATTCATTGGCTTGTACCGTCATGTCATTTTCAATATCGATACCAACCCACTTAACACAATCAGGATGTCGTTGTGCCAGTCTTTTCGTTAACATGCCAGTTGAACTACCCAACTCATAAGCGGTTGAATTGGCGTTAATAAAAAAGTCACTCAAACGTAATACAATGTCGTGACCATCATCATATTTAGGTACGGACTTTGATACATGCGCATCAAAGTTTTTAGGTGTACTGCCACCAAAAGTCCAGGCCGCATTGGTCGACTCTATACCATCTCCAACACCATTTTGATTTGAAGTTTTTACCACCGAATCAGTCATCTTATTCCCTTATTTGATATAAACCGACAACACGTAAGAATAAAAAACTACAAAAAATGAATTTAAATTCACCAAATTGTAACTTTCTTTTTAATTTTTTGTAAATAACCATTTGAGCAGATAGAGAATAATTACTTATGATAACGTTGTCGAACTGGTCAGGAATCACTGCAGTAACATTCAGCCGTTGGATAAAAAGACAGTTAGACAATTAGACAATTAGACAAAAAAAACTTACCAATCACCTCAACATGAAGTGATAAAAACGAAATCATAAGGTAATAATGTAAATGAATTGTTAAAAATAGACAATCATTATTTTGGGGGGTGCTATATTCACATATAACTAGCTCAAGTTTCGGGATTCAAATCAAGGGTAAAAAACGAAATAACCGAATGATTTTAAAGGAGTTGATGTCTCGTTGTGGTAAAATGTTTGTTGTCTAGACAAAACAAAAAACAACAAGAGACATCAAATGAATTCTACCACAAGCGCTTTGAAGTTACCCTCCTTAACTGTTGACTTACTGAGTCAAGCAAACCTTAATATTGATAATGTTTTCAATACAACTTGGAAGAGTATTGGCTTTAACATCATGTTACGCCAAGCTAAGTTCTCTAAACGCTCAGGTACGCCTGTTGGTGATATCACCTACCTCTTGATGCTTTGGGTTTGGTTGAAAGTCGACTCTGTCGCCATGTTTTCAAGAGATGCCTTATTAAGTTTTTCAGCGGCAAAAAAAGATGCTCTATATGACTTACTTAATCGCGAAGATGTAGATTGGCGAAAGCTACAACGTTTAACCGCTAAAAAAGTGCTTAAACAGGGCAGTAAAAAACAGCTCAGCGCCTTTGTTATTGATGACACCGTCAAAACAAGGCGTGGTAAAGCGATGCCTGGTGTTTCAAGTCATTTTGACCATTTAACGGCTCGTTGTGTGATGGGGCAGCAGATTGTAACGCTCGGCGTGGTCAATGAAGCGCAATTTGTTCCCGTTGATAACGAAATATTCATCAGTGGGCGTAAGGAGCAAGCAGTCGATTATCAATTCAAGGATGGCCGCAGTATTGCCGCCAAACGTTATCAAAAATCCAAAGCGCAAACGAAGCCTAAAATGGTTTGTGACATGATAGCGCGTGCTATTCGCGGTGGTATTCATGCGGATTATTTTTTAGCGGATGCATGGTTTGCGACTAAGCCGATATTGAGAATGACCATTGAGCATTCACTTGTTGCGATAGTCAGAATGAAAAAAAACAAGATGAAATATCGCCTAACGATAAACGGCGAAGTACACTTGCTTTGTGCTCAATCGCTCTACAAATACCACGTCAAAGGTCACTGGCAAGCACTGAATAATGTGCCTTATCAGCGTAAATCTATTGTAGTTGAGCTAAACCTCACCAGCTCAGATAAAGCGCCTGCGCAATGGGTTAAGGTTAAGTTATTGTTTGTTCGCTCAATCAATGAAACTAAGCAACAGGCGAGCAAGCATGACTGGGCGCTATTTTTAACGACAGATAGCCAACTTGAAGATGAAAAAATACTTGAGGTTTACGCACTGCGTTGGGGCATTGAAGTTTACTTTAAAGAAGCGAAGCAAAAACTCGGATTTTTAAAAGAGCAAAGCCGACATTACAGTGCCTATATTGCTTCAATACATCTAACAGGCTTACGATTTTGTCTGTTGCTTTTTGCTAAACAAGAAGAAGGCAGTGCTAGAGTGAGTGAGGTCAGAAATGATTTTGAAGAAAGTTTATGTAGCCTGAACTTTGCGAGTAAGTTATGGGGATTATTTAAAGCACTAATTGCAGGCGCGTTAAATGAGGTAGTTAACCTAACCCAAGATGACAAAGCTAATGTCATGGATAAAATTGAACAAACCGTTATTGATTTCTTTACGCAAGTCATGCAAATGGATAGTTTTACCTTGCGGCAAGAGGCAATAGAATAAGGGAAAGTTCACTTTTAATAGTTAAAAGTGAACTCCGAAACTTGAGTTATAACCTCTCTTGCAAAAAGTTTGTCACAACCTGGGCAAGTACATAAGCTGGTGGTGTAATCTTTGGCTATACGTTCTTTAAAGCATTTTAGTAAAGCTCCCTTACCTGCTTTACGATATTTAAACAGTGGGTTATTACAATTTGAGCAATAAATATCTACGGTTTTATTGGGT
>JAWUWW010000094.1:0-8695 GCA_034111645.1 Cellvibrionaceae bacterium | reverse complement strand
ACCTGGATAGGCGGCATTAAGCGCTATGAAGTGGATAATTAATACTGGACAAATGTAAGGGCTATCAACTTAACTCCAGCAAGCACAACATATTGTGCTTGCTATATTTAATTTCGTTGACGTCTTGTGCGCATAAACTGTAATATCGCGACGGGCAAAGACTGCGAAATTTTGCCATTTTGTCACCCCTGATGTAGAAACAGCGAATATTGTGCCTCAGGTGGGTCAATTTTACATTGCCGGTGAAAACTGAGATAGCAGACAGTTACCGTGTTGGGTTTGAATTGGAAGAATGTGCCAGTAGCGGTCGTTGACCCTATCGATTTGGTCGATTTCAACGAACCTGATAATCCTCTAGCCAGCCTCCTAGTTTAAGTTCCAGCTAAGCTGTAGGTTCCTAAACCAAACAAAAACAGGAGACTGTAATGTCATATTACTGCGGCATTGATTTACATTCAAACAACCACGTAGTGGTTGTCATTGATGAAGAGGATAACAAGTTAGTGGATAAACGCATCGACAATGATTTAAATACAACCATTGCCTTACTATCGCCCTATAAAAAGGAGCTGAAGGCCGTTGCAGTTGAATCCACTTTTAACTGGTATTGGCTCGTCGATGGGCTTATAGAAAATGGTTTCAAAGTAGAGCTAGTGAACACCACCGCGGTGAAGCAATACGATGGTTTAAAATACAGCGGAGATCATCAGGATGCTTTTCACTTGGCGCACCTAATGCGTTTAGACATTCTACCTACGGGCTATATTTACCCGCCAGAATATCGCCAAGTAAGAGATTTACTCAGACGAAGACGGCAACTTGTCAGGCATGCTTCTACTCACGCTCTCAGTATTCAAAACCAAATCTGGCGCTCGCTAGGTTATAAACAAACGTGTACTGCCATTCGTAGAAAAAGCTTTGTTCTACCCTTCGAAAAAGACGGTTACCTTTACCATTCTGCCAATAGTAATCTGGTGTTGATGCGTACGTTGGATACACAAATTAAACTCGTCGAGCAACAAGTTTTGGAAGGTGTATCACTCAAAAATGAATATAAGTTACTCACATCAGTCACAGGCATTGGCCCGATTTTAGGTTTAACCATTATGCTCGAAACAGGCGATATTCAACGTTTTGATCCACCAGGGAATTACGCGTCTTATTGCCGCTGCGTGAATAGTATTCGTGAAAGTAACGGCAAGAAAAAAGGCACTGGTAATCGCAAGGCAGGTAACAAATATCTTTCATGGGCATTTTCAGAAGCCGCCCACTACATGGTGCGTTTCAACAACCAAGCCAAAGGTTTTTATGAGCGTAAAAGACAAAAGCGCAATGGGATAGTCGCCATACGCGCAGTGGCACACAAACTCTCACGGGCAGTATTTCATATGTTAAAGAACAACGAGGCATTCGATATCGATAGAGTGTTTCACTAGTTTACTGGCATCATTCAGCCCGTTTGCGGGGTTGGATAACAAGCCATCACACTCTGAGTGGAGGATGATGCCGGTATTTATTTTTATTCGCCCACATGTTAAGCCACTTTGGGTCTGGAAAGTGCAAGCTTAGCCACTTACTCTGTGCGTAATATCGCATTGGATAACATGGGGAACTGAGGTTTTTGTGGCGTACTTAGGTACGTGGGGGAAGGAAGAAGTATTTCTCGACCTAGATCCAGATGGGTGACTGTTGCGGATATTTATCCAGCACGACCAATAGAAAAACAAATATTGCGAATAATACAACCGGTACACCGAAGCAGAGTCACATAACTTTATGCTTGCTTGGGCGCTCCGATTACTGACGCTTTATTGACACCGGCTGGCTAATGGGTGGCCCCATTGATTAGGGCTGGCGTTCCAGTTGTCGAGACGTCGAGATTGGGTGCGGCTCATCATGGACGTGTGATTGACCATTTAGAACGGGTTGCATCAGCCTCAAATTGCATCCTTGCAAATTAACCTACGAGCATTCATTCGAGGGCAGATCAAGAGCAGCCGCTGTGCCGCCGAAGCATGTGCTGCGCGTACTTAGATAAAAGTATTAAAAACAATGAGTTACATTTAATTGGTATGAGTATTTATGCCAAGTGATTTGGAGTTAGTACACCTTGTTTTTAATAGGGTAAAGGAATTGTCGCTTAAATATGGAGATTCAATTCCTCATCTGATTTCTACTTTTCAACGAATCTGACTCCGCAGGTTCTCAATTATTAATGTGATTTAGCAGGTCGTCTTAATATACTCCCGGCATACTGCGACTCAATTCACGTCCGTGTGAATTGACCTACTAAATCTCATTAATAATTGGCGAACTTAGAGTCGAGGCAAAGTCAAAAGCAGCAGCTGCGCCGCCAAAAAAATGAGTTTAGTATTGTTCTACGCCCTCTAATTTGCCACATGTCGAAAATATGCTCGCTTTGTTATGGCTTCCGAGTGGGTAATAAATTAACATTAAATATATAGATAAGAAGTCATTTGGTTTTTAGTCAGCAAGTCAGACTAAGAATCAATGAAAATGTCACCAATTATCGTTGGCAGTAAGATAATAATAAAAATACTTTGGGGTTAACAGTGCTTAAGGCAGTAGATCTTTTTGCAGGGGCTGGCGGATTTTCATTGGCTGCTATTTTAGCCGGTTTCAAATTGGAATTTGCTGTTGAAAATGACAAACATGCTGTAGTTACCTACAAAAACAATATTTGTGATAAATATAGTCTTGAAAATACAACAATCTACAGCGAAAACATTGAAGCCCTAAGCCCTAAAGAACTGAATGCCGAGCATTTCCCTAATAAGAGTCGATGTGACTTACTACTCGGTGGCCCACCTTGCCAGGGCTTTTCTACACATCGAATTTGTGATTCGGGGGTTGATGACCCCAGAAATAATTTAATTCATACCTATTTTAAGTTTGTAAAAACCGTAAAACCTAGAGTTTTTCTGATGGAAAATGTACCGGGTATTTTATGGGAACGCCATAAAGATTATCTTGAACAGTTTTATCTTGAAGGTGCCAAGGCTGGGTATGAACTATTCAAACCAGTGGTGATTGATGCTCGAGACTTCGGCATTCCACAGCGGCGCAAAAGAGTTTTCATTTTAGGATTGGAAAAAAACATAGTTCCAACAAATTTTGATTGGCCACCATCACCTACTCATGCGGATTCGAAAATATTAAACACCTCTCCAGGCCTTTTACCGTGGGTGTCTTGTGAGAATGTATTTTCCGAAGCAGTTGTAAATGACATAAACAACCTACACATGAATCATGGCCAAGAGTTGATTGAAGCGTTTAAGAATACGCCAATTAACGGCGGCAGTAGAAAGGATTCTGGGCGCGTTTTGCCCTGTCATAAGAAACATAATGGGCACAAAGATGTTTATGGCAGAATTGATCCGTATTTACCTGCACCCACAATGACAACGGCTTGTATCAATCCCTCAAAAGGTCGTTTTGTTCATCCGGTTGAACATCATGGTATAACAGCAAGGCAGGCAGCAAGAATTCAAACTTTCCCTGATGACTTCGTTTTTTATGGTGGTTTGACTGCTGCGGGTAAACAAATAGGTAATGCGGTGCCAGTTCAATTAGGCAAGGTAATAATTGAACACATAACAACACTTCTTATACCTACATCGACAAACACCAATAATATTGCAAATGAAATGGAAGAATTCGCATAATGGAATCAATCGCTTTTCGAACACAAGCAAGAACCATAGATCACCTTGGCAGAGAGCAGATTGCAGATTGTCCAACTGCTATCTCTGAGCTTTGGAAGAACGCTTATGATGCATATGCCGAATCTGTAGAACTAAATATTTATGATGGTGCCGAACCGGTAGCAACCATAGTCGATGATGGCCATGGCATGAGCTATGAGGAGTTTGTTGAACGTTGGTTGGTTGTTGGTACAGAATCAAAATTTAGTGATGAACAAACTCCAAATAAAGATCGCAATGGATTATGGCCTAGAACAAAGCAGGGGCAAAAAGGCATAGGACGTTTATCGTCTGCTAACTTGGGGCCTTTGTTTCTAATTGTGTCAAAGCGAAAAAGTCAAAAGTTTGTTGCTGCCTTAATTGACTGGCGTATTTTTGAAAATCCATTTTTAACTTTATCTGATATTAAGATTCCCGTTGTACAGTTTGAAGACAAAGAACAAATATTTGAACACCTACCGGGTTTATTCGAAGGATTAACGGCCAACATATGGGGAAGTGCTGGAGATGCCGCAAGCAAACATAGAATTGAGGCCGCATGGGCTGCGTATGATAAGTATGTAATTGATTCACAGGAAGAGGGAAGCAACGAGTCCCCACCATCTGAAAAAATTGCTCAAACCATCATTAACACTCGTTTTACAGAAAGGCATTTTAGTGATTGGCAGTTGTGGGGCGGCGGCAAAGCGCAAGGAACTATCATGCTGGTGTCTGGAATTAATTATGACCTAAGAGCATTGATTGATGATATTTCAGATGACGTCACCATAAAAGATGCTAAATCTCGTATTTTTGAAACGTTGTCTAGTTTTGTTGACCCATATCTAAATCCCATAAATCCTGGTGCTAACGATGTAGACCCTCAATTTATATACTCAGTTCGCGCGCACTATGCTAATCGTTCTAGGTATATTGTAGGGACTGAATTAGAGTTTAGTCGTAAAGAAACAGATATTGCTGAACATATTGTTGAAGGCACCATTGATGGGCAAGGCGTCTTCCATGGTCAAGTAAAAGCCTTCGGTGAATGGTTGAAAATTGGATCTGATTATCTAATTCAACCACCTAAAGATCTAAAAATACATAAGCGTAAAGATTGGCTTGTTGGCCCTATAGATATTTATATAGCTGGTTATGAGCGGGATAGAAAAAACTCAGTATTGTCTGCTGCTGAATTTAACCGTTTGGATGGTTTATCAGAGCGTTATGCTGGTTTTTTAGTTTTTAGAAATAGTCTTCGCCTATTACCTTTTGGGCGTGAAGATAACGACTTTTTTGAAATTGAAACTAGAAGAACTAGTCACGCTGGTAGGGAATATTGGAACGCGCGAAAGATGTTTGGTCGTGTTGCTTTAAGTCGAGAAAATAATCCCAATTTGCGTGATAAAGCAGGTCGAGAAGGTTTTATAGATAGTGTAGCCGCTAAAACTCTTAAAAAATTAGTTGAGAATATTTTAAAGCAAACAGCAAGAGACTATTTTGGTCACGCTTCTGAAATCCGGCAAGAGTTATTACCTACTATCCAATCATCAAATAAACATGCTAAAGCCAATGAAGAACGAAATAAGCTTCGAAAAAAGCAAAGGTCGCAGTTCAGAACAAAACTGAAAGCTATTAGTAAGGACTTACCAAGTTTTCTCAATGAACTGGTTCTTACAGAGCAGAGTTTGGAAATAAAGTCAGTTGAAGATATTAGTATTGCTCAAGAAAAGCTTGATCAACAGAGGACTGCTTTAACTGGTTTCCGCTTACCTGGGGCTCCACAGAATTTAGGAAGCATAGAAGACGAATATAGTGAGTATCGTGCAAAAATTTCAGAAACTAATGAAATTATTAGTCGATTTTCTGAAAAAATAGAATCGGCCATTCAATCAATTAAGCCAGCTAATCCGCAAGAATTAATCGAGAAACAGTTACAACGCAATGCAGCGCAATTGCATAGCAGGATTCGTAAATGGCAGTCGAATATTAAACAATTACAGGAACATGAGCAGGATAGAATTAAAAACCTGATAGACGAAAGGAATAAGCTATTTCACGCAAAAGCATTACCACTTGTCGGTCGAGTAGAACGTGGTGACATGCCATTGTCAGAAGCAAGTGAATTAATGGAAGTGTGGCGTTCAACATTAGATATGGAAAATGAAGATATTTTCGAGTCTTACATTAGAGCGCTTGATAGCTTAACTGAAAGTATTGATCTTGAATTTTTAGCAATTGACAGCACCGAAGAAAATGACGATCTAAGAGTTGAACTTGACCGTTTAAATGGGTTGGCACAACTTGGTATTTCAGTAGAAATTTTAGGCCATGAACTGCAATCCTATGACGAAATGATTGGTCGAGGCATCGGTAAATTATCAAAACTAGAACAAAATATAGATGCGGTTGCCGATATTCGTATAGGTTATGAAGGACTAACAAACCAACTACGTTTTCTATCTCCACTTAAGTTATCCGGTGAAAAAGTTCAAAAGTGGATTACTGGACAAGACATTTTTAATTACGTCACTTCATTTTATAGCACTTTATTGGAACGCAAAGATATCAAGTTTTCTGCAACCAAATTATTCTTGGATTTTAGGGTATTTGATCAACCTGCCAGGCTATTCCCGGTTTTTATTAACCTAGTCAACAATAGTATGTTTTGGGTTGGTAATATGGATCAAGTGAACAAAGAAATTAGATTAGGGATATTCAATGATGAAGTTGTTGTATCTGACAATGGGCCTGGTGTAGACGAAATGGATGTACGTAAACTGTTTTCGCTATTTTTCACTAAGAAACTTCGCGGCGGACGTGGTGTTGGCCTTTACCTCGCTAAAGCTAATTTAGCTGCAGCTGGACATAGAATACATTATGAAGAGAAAGTCTCAGCCGGATTGTTGTCAGGTGCGAATTTTGTAATTAAATTCAAGGGAGCTGAATATGCCCGCTGAAGCTTATGGGGAATTTATTAAAGAAGCCTTTATAGACCCAATTAGATCGGTGCTTATTGTTGATGATAAATATCCAACAATTGAGCAGATTTTAAATGACCAAATTTCAAGGGCACCCAATAGGACTTATGAAAATCCCAAGAGTGTATTGAACGTAATAAATGGATTTCGTAGAGAACAGCCAGCATTAATTGTTGATGTACATGATGGCGAACTAGATGTAAGCGAAAAGTTGGCAAAATATCTCCATCAATCTGATCTACTTATTCTAGATTATGAATTAAAGGATAACGGTGAAAAAGCGGTAGATATAGTTAAAGAAGTTTTGGCAAATGATCACTTTAATTTAATTGTAGTACACACTTCATCTAACCCTTCTTCTCCTTTTGAAAAAGTACTTTTGTCGTTAATACCTGCTTGTCAACGTACTGAAAGTGACATTAGACTGATTCAGAGTGGAAAGGAAGTAGTCGAAGATGCAGAAGATCGAGATCCGAATATTCTAAAAAAAATAACTGATGCTGTAGGTTTTAATCAATACATAGCTTTTAGGCATAGCTCCAACAGTTGCACTCTTAAAAAGGTAAGAGAGGGTGTAGCTCCGTTTACTGAGTTCGATTCGCTTGTCAAATCCAATGGATGGGAAAGAAGAGTTCCTAACGAAATTTTTTTATGGGCTATTTCAAATTTTGAAGACCGAAATGCTGCTTTGTTTGGTCAAGTTGAAGGATGTAATGTAAATTGGGCAAATGATTTTGCGGGTAATCCATTATGGATACGTACAGATAAAGGCTTTATTACTTTTGTACAAAAACATGATGAAATTAATTTGCTTGAGGAATTATTAAAAGCGCTTAAAGCTTGGGGACCAAACCCATCAAGGCTATTGTCAGCAAAACTGCGAGCAGTACTGGATAGTAAAGGGGTTATTGCGGAAGATCGTGCTCTCAATGATAGACTTGTACATGCAAAGTTTTATCAACACTTATATGCGGACGATGAAGGGGCTGCAAGACGTTCAAAAACTGACGCGCAAATAGTCCGTAAGATTGAGCATCTTGCAAATGCTGTACAGGATGAAGTAACTGCATTTGTGGAAAAAGTTGTTGATAAAGATAGAAATGATGAATTAGAAAACAGCCATTACCAAGAGCACTATGGAGTAGATTTAACCAATCAAAAATATAAAATCTTATCTATAAAAAAATTCAATGCCTATGTATCTTGTTATCCGAAAGTTGCTGGCTGGCATCTTGCTCCAGGTCATATTCTAGACATCGACGGAGAAAAATGGGTTTGTCTTTCACCCATCTGTGATTTAGTTCCTAGTCAAAAGTCTCATGGAATTTATGGGGAAATTGGTGACAAAAAGCCTTTTATAGCAGTAAGGATTTTTGAAAATAATAGTCTTTTAACAGAGGAAGACATTAATTCAAATAGTATTGTTTTTATTCCCGATCCGAAGGATAAAGACGATATTAGACAATTCAAATTTATTGAAAAAAGTAACTCGGCTCCACACTGGAGCCTCTTCTTAGCTGATTCAAAGGGCAAATTCAACAAAAATGAAGTTGGAATATCAACCCTAAGAGTTTCAAAGTTCGGTGTACAGGAAGGGGACGATGACTCCTTGATTGTAAAATCTTGGGACTGTCATATAGAAGCACAGCTAAGATATGAATATGCACTTAATTTGATGCATAAACTAGGTGGAGAATTTACTCGTATTGGTTTGGATTATATTAGTAGTTAGCGAAAGCATTTAATGCCTACTAACATTGATAATTCAGAGGGAAATTATTTTGCCAACTTCAAAATCGCCTGAATACCTCAATATGGATTATTTTGAGCAGCAATATCAACTATGGGCAGGTGGTTTGGGCAAGTCACCACGTACCATTCAAAGTTACCTGGGCGCGCTAAAGAACACCATTCCAAAGTGGCTTAATGACGGCGGTTATGCTGCACAAAGCTTACTCAGCACTACCAGTGTTGCTGCCTTCAAAGCCATTATTGAACAAGCAGTACACT
>JAWUWW010000093.1:0-7011 GCA_034111645.1 Cellvibrionaceae bacterium | reverse complement strand
CAGGAAGGATGCGTTATGCCCTCACCCAAGCAAATTACGGTTACTCAGTTAGCACGCCTTATCGGTACGTCTAATTGCCCCGTTATTATCGATGTCTCTATTGATGAAGATTTCGATCTAGACCCTTATCTTATCCCCACTGCTAAACGTTACCCGCATACAACAATAACGGATGATGTGGCTGCATTACTGGGCAAAAAAATCATTGTTGTCTGTCAAAAAGGTTTAAAGCTCTCTGCCGGTGCGGCGGCGTTACTGCGTAGTAAAGGCGTTGATGCAGAAAGCCTTGAAGGCGGTAATTATGCTTGGCGTGATGCTGGTCAGCCGCGTATTCCAGCCGCTAATATTCCATTTACGTCAGCAGGCTCAACCGTTTGGGTATGTGCTCATCGCCCAAAGATAGATCGTATTGCTTGTCCGTGGTTGATTCGCCGTTTTGTCGACCCTGAGGCAAGCTTCTTATTTGTGCCTCCAGCAGAAGTGGAGGCGGTAGGCGAAAAGTTTGACGCTACAGCCTTTGATACCGTCGGCGGCTTTTGGTCGCACCGAGGTGAGCAATGTAGCTTTGATACTATGATCGAAGAGTTCGAGCTCACTACCGAGCCATTACTGCATTTATCTCATATTGTGCGTGCGGCGGATACCGATCGTCTTGATGTGGTACCCGAAGCGGCAGGTTTACTGGCGGCTTCATTAGGCTTGTCACGTATTTATCGCGACGATCTTGAGCAATTGGAGGCGGGTATTTTATTTTATGATGCCTTTTATCGCTGGGCGCGAGATGCTCGTAAGGAAGAGCATATTTGGCAGGACAGCAATTCAAAAGACAACTCGAAAAAGGCTACGCTAATAGATCATAGGGAGTAGGGTGATGAGCCAAACTCCGAGTAGTGAGCCTTTTGATAAGTCCACTGAGCCTGCGTTTTCTACGGGCGTCGAGACAACGCCTACTTTTACCGAAGCCTTTCGCGTGTGGTTAAGTATTGGTTTGCTGTCTTTCGGTGGACCTGCGGCACAAATCGCCTTAATTCATCGGGAGGTTGTGGATAAGCGACGCTGGTTATCTGAAGTGCAGTTTCTCAACGCGCTGAATTTTTGTATGTTGTTACCAGGACCAGAGGCCATGCAGTTAGTCACTTATACGGGCTGGCGGTTGAATGGTTATCTTGGTGGCTTAGTAGCGGGCTTATTGTTTGTGTTGCCGGGTGCTTTGGTGATGATTGCTTTAGCGGCCTTATATATTAGTTTTGGCGATATCACCGTGGTGGGGACGTTTTTCTTAGGTATTAAAGCCACGGTGGTGGTTATTGTTATCCAAGCGTTATTACGAGTCTCCAAAAAAGCGCTGACTTCAAGGATACATTACGCCATTGCTATGGCGGCTTTTATTGGGATTTTTTTCCTTAATATTGCCTACCCCTTTATCATTTTGGGGGCAGCGATAGTCGGCAGTGTCTATTTTGGTAAGGCCTTAGAGCACTCTCCCCAAGCCAGTCTACGTCCATCGTTGAAAAAACCGCTGAAGACTCTTTTTATTGGTCTCGCGATTTGGTGGCTGCCTATTTTCATGTTGGATTATTGGGGCGATATTGCCATTTTATCCGATATGGCGAGGTTCTTTTCGACCTTAGCGGTGGTGACATTTGGCGGTGCTTATTCAGTATTAGCTTATATGGCACAAGACGTTGTAGCGATTAAAGGCTGGCTGACTACAGGTGAAATGATGACGGGCTTAGGTTTGGCTGAAACCACGCCAGGCCCACTGATCTTAGTGACGGAATTTGTGGGCTTTTTTGGGGCTTACCGCGAGGGAGGTTGGTCTTTAGGTGTGGCGGGTGCCGTGGTCACTTTATGGGTGACTTTCGTGCCGTGCTTCTTATGGATATTTACAGGTGGGCCTTATATCGACTGGCTAAGCTCCCAGCCCCGTTTACGAGGTGCATTATCGGCGATTACCGCAGCGGTAGTGGGTGTGATGTTGAGTCTTTCTATTTGGTTTGCGTTGCATGTATTTTTCCAGCAAATTGACCAAGTACAATGGAGTGGCTTGGGTATGGTAATGACTTTGTGGCAGCCGGATCTTCGGAGTATTAACCCTAGCGTCGTTGCTTTGGTGATTTTGGGTGCGTATTTATTGCTGAAGCGCCAGTGGAGTGTGTTAGCTGTATTGGGGGTATCATCTACTGTGGCTGTGTTAGCTTCTTTGTTATTTTAGAGTGGTAAACCATAATAACAACAAATAACAATAAATAACATTTTTCGTTATTTATTGTTATTATGGTTTTTCATGGGCTCAAATAAGGAGGGCTAACTATGAATGTGTCACTTACACCACAATTAGAAGACTATATTAAGCAAAAGCTAAATGGGGGTATGTATACTTCTGTTAGTGAGGTAGTGCGTGAGGCCTTGCGCTTGCTGGAGCAGCGCGATGCGGTTCAAGCCTTAAAAATGCAGGCTTTACGGGAAGATATAGGGCAGGGTTTGGCTTCTTTGGATAATGGCGACGGTGTGCCTTTGGATATCGAGCAAATCAGGCGTGAGGCAAGAGCTACATAGCGTGCTTATATAATAACTTAGGAGCAGGGAATGCTTGAGATAACAATATCGCCAGAAGCGAAGCAAGATCTATTAGATATATATGCCTATATATATCTTGATAATAAAGTTTATGCAGAACAGTTTCTCGATCGGTTTGATGAAAAAATACAGTTAATTAGAGAGTTTCCTGAAATAGGTCTTAAGCGAACAGAATTTTCTGACAGCTTTAGAAGCTCAATGTTTGGTCATTACGTTATCTTCTATCGTATTAATCCCGCATATTTAGAGGTTGTTAGAGTGCTTCACACAGCAAGAGATGTTGCTAATGATGTTAACTTACTGAATTAAATGATGTCCATTCATACCCTAAAATCCCAAATAAAAAATTGTGCCATTTGCACTGATCTCCCTCATGGTATTCGTCCTGTCGTTAGTTTTTCAGCAAATTCTAAAATTTTGTTAGTCGGCCAAGCACCGGGTCGGCGGGTGCATGAGAGGGGCATCCCTTTTTTACATGAAGGTATTATTTATGCGTAAACGATTGTTTACTTAAGCACCGTAGATGGTTGTTGTTTATATGTTTCGTTGCTTGTGATGGATGAAATCAAGGGGCCAGAGTCTCTTTAGAAAGTATTTTATTGTATTTATGGTCTAAAAGAACTCTGCTTAATTTACTGACGACGTGCGGCTTGAATGAAACAAATAATACATCATCGGCACTA
This sequence comes from Cellvibrionaceae bacterium, assembly GCA_034111645.1. Lineage (GTDB taxonomy): Bacteria > Pseudomonadota > Gammaproteobacteria > Pseudomonadales > Cellvibrionaceae > CANLBN01. Next base: position 3,748 of record JAWUWW010000093.1, on the reverse strand, counting down.
ACAATAAACTCACCAACATTGAAAAACTTAACCCCCAAACAACGGTAATTGCCAGTGGCTGTAACATTTCTGCGCCATCACCCAAGCCTATGGCTAGTGGTAACATTCCCATGACCGTGCTTAATGTTGTCATTAAAATAGGGCGTAGGCGTAGGCGGGCGGCTTCGATGATGGCGGTGTTTAAATCACTCAATCTTTTGCGCTCAATTTCAATATACTCGACCAGCAAAATGGCATTATTGACTACAATACCGACCAGCATGACGATTCCAAGCCATACTGGCATCGATAAGGGTAGGTCACAGAGGTATAAGCCAATAGCGACACCAATAGCAGCGAAAGGAACGCTTAAAATAATGATTAATGGGTTGAGCAAAGATTCATATTGAATGGCCATTACCACAAAGACTAAAAATAGTGCTAGCAATAATAAAATGTCGGTGAGTTGTTGTTGTTCCTGTAGCGCTTTTTCTGAACCACCGTCATACAAGGTATAACCTAAAGGTAGTGCTAATTCTGCACGCATAGTTTGTAATGACAGTAGTGCTTCGCCTAAGGTGGTGTCACTACTTAAGGACGCGGAGAGTTCGACAATCCGCATTTGGCTATCGCGTTTAATGGTGGCGGGCGTTTCCAATAATTCTATAGTGGCGACATTACCCAAATAAACGGGGCGCGAGTGATTGATGCTAGGAAATAAAATAATCGATTCTAAATCTTGAGGGCTAGTAATTTCAGTTTTTGATAAACGTAAGCGAATATTGTAGGCTTTGTCGCCGTCGAGATAATCACTAACCACTTTTCCTTGTAAGGCAATTTGAGTGGCCTCGGTTAAGTCGGTTAAATTTAAGCCTAACTGTGACGCTCTTTCACGATCTAATTTAATGGCGATTTCAAACTGCTCGTCTTCTGCAGAGTGGGTGATATTACTTAAACCGGATATCGCGCGCATTTTTGTCGCGATGCCATCGGCAATAAGTTTTAATTCTTTTAGATTTTTACCTTGTAGGCGTAAACTAATATCATCGTCACCTCGGTTGGTACGTATGCCTCTTATTCCCCGTTGGGATAATCGCACGTTAAAGCCGGCCATTTTTTCTTTGGTAATGCGCTGATTCATTTTTTTCATCCAGGCACCACTGCTGATGCCGCGCTCAGAGAGGGATTTAAGTTGAACAATAATAGTCGAGCGGCTTGGGGTTTCTCGCTGGGAACGTCCAAAGATAGAACCACCAACTAAGGTAAATACCGTTTCCGTTTCCGTTTGTGCTGCAAAAATGGATTCTAATAATTGTACTTTTGAATTCATTTCTTCTAGAGAAATGCCGACATCAGCGGATACGCGTACGCGCACTCGGCCATCATCTAACTTGGGTAAAAAAATATGTTTACCACTTAAGAATATCGGTACGCTGCATAACAAGCCGATAATAAAAACAGCCACAAGTAACCAGCGAAAGGGCATGAGTGCAGCAATAAGCCGTGCATAACCATTTTGTAATCGAATCACCCCGCGATCAACCCAAGCTCTGACTTTGTTGCTCTTAATCTCTTTTACTTTGGCAGCATAGGTGGGGACTAATGTCAGTGCAATAATCATAGAGGCAAAAATGGCAGCGGAGATGGTAAAGATAAGTTCTCTAAATAAAAGCCCGGTTAAACCACCGATGAATAAAAACGGTATCACTGCCGCTAAGTTAGTTGAAGTGGCCGCTATGATCGGGCCATTGACTTCGGCAGCTCCATGACTTGCTGCAGCATCTGCTGCTTCATGATCGCATTGGTGCCGATAAATATTTTCTAGCATCACAATGGTATTGTCGACCAGCATACCAATCCCTAATGCTAAACCGCCCAATGTCATAATGTTGAGCGTCAAACCACCTAGTCCCATCAGTACGCAGGTAAACATAATGGCAATCGGAATAGCGCTACCAATAATTAAGGTGCGGCGAAGATTACCTAAGAAAATATAAACAACGGACATGGCCAATAAAGCGCCGCTAATGGCGGCTAAGGATGCATTTTTTAAGGACTGTTTTATATAAATCGATTGATCGGCAACGATAGTGGCGGTGACATCGTCGGGAATGACCTGTTGTTGACGCAGCCATTGAAGGCGCTCTTTAACTACGGCAACGACTTCGGTTGTATTGGCAGCGGGTTGTTTTTGTACCGAGAGTTTTATACCATTAATACCATCGGCTCTGACTTTGATGCGTTCATCTTCGTTGGTATCAATGACTTCGGCAACATCGCTTAAATAAACCGTATTGTTGCCGTCACTTTTACTGTTGATCGGTAAATACTTAATATCTTCCAATGAGGTGAAGCGGCCACTAATGCGCCCAGTAATTTCATTCCCTGGCATTTGCAGTCGGCCTATAGGCTCATCGCTGTTGGCGGTTTGTAAGGCTTCAATGACATCGCGATAGCTCAAGCCGATTCCCGCTAGCCTGCGTTGATCCGGAATAATTTGAATTTCCCGCAATAGACCGCCACCGACTTCTGCTGCGGCGACCCCCGGTAGGTTTACAAACCATTTGCTGAAGGTGTCGTCTACCCAGCTGCGTAATTCAACGCCATCTCGCAAGGGTGAACTAATCACAAATTCCATTATTGGAATTTGTGCAGGATCAAGTTTATAGATCACTGGTGGGTCAATAGAGTCGGGTAAAAATCGCTTGGCCCGATCTAGTCGAGTGCTGGCATCACGTAGAGCAATGTCAATATCTTTTCCATAGTCAAACGCTAGATCGACCTGTGCAGAGCCACGGCTAGAACTAGATTGGACGGCAATGGCATCTTCCGTCACTGCCAGTTGCTCTTCTAGTTGTCGAGTGACGCGATCTTCCATCACGGATGCGGGTACGCCTGAATCGAGAATGCGAACGCGAATTTCTGGATAAATAATATGCGGTAATAAATCGATGGCTAAGCGTGTCAATGTAAACAGGCCTAGTACAATAACGGCAGCGGCAATCATCGATACCCCAACAGGGTGCCGAATGGACCAGCCAGCGATGCCACCATTATTTTTATTGTTCATCTTTTTATGGCTCACGGGAGTACACTCCACTCACTAAGATTGAGGAATCGATATTGGATTGGCGGTCGCTTTATTTGTCTTGCTTGAAGCGGAGTGTGACACGATGACGACGGTTTTATTGCTACGCAAATTGGTAAAACCCCGGCTAATGACTTGTTGCCCGACGCTTAGCCCTTTGAGTATTTCAACCTGGCCATGAATGTTGAGCCCAGTGATGACGCTGGTTTTTTGCGCTTGCTGTTGTTGATCTACAATAAAAACATATTCGCCTTCTGTCGAACGGCGTAAGGCAGCAAAGGGGATCAACAGGCGTTCCGATTTTTGGCTGCGCAAGGTGACTCGGGCCAGTTGGCCAGGGCGAGCCCCTTGAGGTACTGGCGAGAGCACAATTTCGACAATACCGGTTCGCGTTAGGGGGTCTACGTTTGGATGGATACGGTCGATAAAACCTTTGATGGGTTGCTGTAATTGCAATGCATCAATATTGATATCGACAGCAGCGCCTTTGCTTAATTTATTGATTAATAATTCAGATATAGTGACTTGTGTGGTCAAGGTAGTTTGATCAGAGAGAGTTAGTAGATGTGTGTAACGCTCTGCGATATTTCCCTGTTCAGATAAACGCTGACTAACGACGCCTGTAATAGGTGCCACAATAGTGGAATAATCTAAGCGTGTTTTTAATGTTTGCTCGTCGGC
>JAWUWW010000092.1:0-7116 GCA_034111645.1 Cellvibrionaceae bacterium | reverse complement strand
TGTCACCATGATCGCCGAAGCGCCCATCTATTTCATTATTGGCACCATCTGGATGCTGATCCACGCTACGTTAATGCTGGTGGTGGCCAAGTTAATCAAAGCGCCCTTGTTTTATATGGCAGTAGGCAGTCAAGCCAATGTTGGCGGCGCTGCCTCTGCGCCGATTGTTGCCTCGGCATTTCATCCCTCTCTGGCACCGGTCGGGGTTCTACTGGCCATACTCGGTTATACGGTGGGTACGTATATGGCATGGTTATGCGGGCAAATATTGCAAAGCATTAGATAATCCCAGCTCTAGTGTCCGTCCTGAAACGGGGTCGTAGCGAGGGCGTTCCAGAGGCATAAGATGGATATTACAAGATCTAGGCGTTTTGCGATTCTAAATAACTATATCTTGTGGTGTTCATATTGTGCTTCTGGGGCGTTCGCAGTAGACATCCATTTCAGGATGGACACTAGCTAGTGTCCATCTTGAAATACTAAGCACTCTATGCAACAAGCGGCGCGAGTTTCACAGCGCACCGCTTACTTTCATTTGGGCAAGTTTATCGAGGTGGGTAAAACATCTGATGCTTTCACCAACCCTACACATCAATTAACAGAAGATTACATTACTGGCCGCTTTGGTTAGGGGGAATAAAATGAACGGAAATAAAATAGGTATCGCCGGCCACACTTCTCAGCAGTTTCAGCTCGAGCTAGAAGCCGTTCACCACAAAGTACTCAGTATGGGCATTAGTTGAAGAACAAGTCAAAGACGCTACTCAAGCGCTGGTTGATAGTGATATAGAGCTAGGTAGAAAGGTCGCAGGCCTCGACTACAAGGTTAACGCCTTTGAGGTGGAAATTGACGAGGAGTGCAATCGTATTATTGCCCTGCGCCAACCGACCGCCAGTGACCTGCGTTTTGTGATCACCATGATTAAGGTCATCACCGACTTGGAACGTATTGGTGACGAAGCTGAAAAAATTGGCGGGCTGTCGGTTAAGTTGGGTAACATCAGCCGCAACGACGATTACTTCGCCAGCCTCAGTCACCTAGGGGAACATGTGAGCAATATGCTGCACGATGCCCTCGACGCCTTTGCGTGCATGGACGTGGAAGCGGCGATAAAAGTAGCGGGGGGGGGGAAGACTCGAAAATTGATAAAGAGTTTGAGGCCTTAATGCGTCAACTGGTCACACATATGATGGAAGACCCACGTTGCATAAAGCCTATATTAAAGGTCATGTGGTGTGCCCGCGCTTTAGAGCGCATTGGCGACCACGCCAGCAATATTTGTGAGTATGTGATATTCATGGTGAAAGGCAAAGACGTACGCCACACCAGTATTGAGCAAGTAGAGAAAGAACTACTGAGTTAATTCACTGCTATGCGGATAGGCTATAACAGCCAGTCTATCCGCATACAATAAACATTGTAGAACTCGATAAAACACTCAATTAGTCATGAACTACACAGTTGCGGCCCTGACTCTTAGCCTTAAACAGAGCCTTGTCTGATGCTTGCATAAATATATTCCAGGGTATGTCTTTGGCCCAGCAAGCGACGCCTATCGAGATTGTCACTGGGATCAGGTTGCCTTCGAAACGAACTTGTAGCTGAGCAATGCCCTCTCGCAGGCGCTCACAAAGTTCTTCTACACCACCCCGACTTTCGTTTTCCATAACCACTCCAAATTCTTCGCCACCTAGGCGAGACACCAAATCTACGCTGCGTGTGATTTTCTGAATAGTTTGCGCAACCTCAACCAATACCGCATCTCCTGCAGCATGACCGAAGGTGTCGTTGACCACTTTGAACTTATCTATGTCGATAGTTAATAGATACAGGCTCTCATGCTTAGAGCGCTTGGCCCTCTCAATAAAACGCTCCGCCAACTCAAAGAATGAGCGCCGGTTAGTCAGCCCTGTCAGCATATCGGTTCGGGCTTCCTCTTCGGCAGTATCCTTAGCATGCTGTAGAAGCTTTGTTTGCTCCCAGACCTTCTTAGACAGCTCATCTGCAGAGTTTTCTAAGAATATGCGGTGATTGTTTTCCATCACCTGCTTTTCTCTAAACAGATCACGCATGCTTAGAGCCATGACAGTGGTCAGTAGAAAAGCTTCAATGAAACCACCAAAATAGATCAGCCACTCTGTCCAAAATGAATCGGCGATATAGCCCCTATAACGCAATGAAGAAATGGCCATTCCCAATATAAATACGAGCCAGCTACTGGTAAACAACAGGGCGTGAGGAACACCTTTTTTCTGTGCGTTCAAACCTACTGGCAGTAAGAACAGGTAAGCAAAGGCGGTATAGTCAATAATAATTCGTGAAAAATACGGTGAACCGGTCAAGTTCAATATGACACCTATAATGCCCACCCAGACTATCGCAAGTAGCAAGGAGTCAACCCAAGGCAAGTTCTGTTTTATATTTAAGAAGCGCCTTACAAATAAGATAGCCGCGATCTGGCATATGCTTATTTGCAGTACCACCATCCACAGTTCAAAGCCGCTGCCGACGATAAAGTAACTCCACACTCCACTCAAACCAGAAAACAGCAGAACACCAGAGAAGGCAAAGCCGGCATAGTATAGAAACAATGTATCGCGTGTGAATGCAAAGGCTATCAGTGTCGCTATGCCCATGAAAATTTCTGTGCACAGTAAAATAATCAACAGCACCATTTCTATATGGCTTGCTCTATTGAACGACTTTACATCCCAGATACGCATAGAAGTAAAGCTATGCATAGGAAAGTCATTACCTTGGAATATGCGGATATATACTTCGTAGACCTCCTGCGCAGGTACATGCAGTGGAAAAGCAGGCCGATAGAATGCGACAGGCCTATCTTCAACCGGCGCATTAAAAGTAAAGTTCATGTGCTGGAAATGTAGATTGGAGCCCTGCTTTCGATAATAGACATCTATTGTTTGTGCCGAAGCATCAACGTATTCAAGAATAATGTCTTTAAGCTTATCAGTAGGGTTAGCTAGGCTGAATTTCATCCACGATGGAGAGTCAGAAAAGCCATGTGTGACCTCGCTGGGCTGAGGCTGAATCCAGTCAGCAATTTGCAATACGTCGTTTAGCTCTAATCTTTCGGTGAAGCCCTGCACATAGTATTGATATTGGTCGACCGTTGAGTCGCCACTAGCGTGCTTAGACAGGTCAATAGCGGCTAATTCATTAGCAGAGGATACTGAAAACGTGAAGATCAAGCATATGATCAATAAAAATTGATGTAAGTGTTTTATCAAGGTCCGCCCTCCTTTTTTATTATGTCTCCTTTTACAACTGCCACTAATGGCGTCATGTAGGCCTGCACATAGTAGCTAAATTACTAGCCGAGGTCTAATCACGTTTGTTGCGTATGAAAGGAATATGCAGTGTCTAACAGGGAGGGTGTCTTGCGCCGCAACAGTGTTGTGGCGCAGATTTTTAGATACTGATGCTATTTGGCACCATGGAGGGCAGTTGGAAGATATACGGGAAAGGTCGAGACTCATTGCGCTGATTAACCTCTATTTCAGCCTTGCTCAAATTCATCTGAAATTTTGCTACCAGTGGTGCAACACGAGCATCGGCAAAATAAGAGCGTCTAGGGTCATCACTATAATGCCCCAATGTATCAAACTGCACCCCCGTTAACAGGTAGGCAAATGAAGTTTGGTATAGGGCCACATCTAGCGGCGGCAGCCACTTCACTACATCTTCCTGCGCTAGCTCTACACTGGCTCCAGGTGGTGTGTCGTATAGCGTGCCGCTAGCTGCAGGGATATAGGACATCAAGGGGTATTGTGCATAGTTCACCGAGGCGTGCTGGGCACTGGCGGTGTAAATAATCAATGAGATCACATCAATCAAATAGTCCAAGCTATGTATCGCATAGGGGCTATCCGCATTGCCTGTTGCAACCAATCCGGCCATGCCCTTCACCGCAGCATACTTCAGGTTGACCATCTCATTCACCCAATTTTGCAGCTCGTAGTCATCTACTACTGCACTATCTCCGCTGTAATACAGGCTCAGGTAGTCTGTCACAAAGGTTTTAATCGACGCCCACAGTTCCAAGGTGTCTTCGCGGAAGGGGAAGCTGGGAAGTTGGTCAGCGGCCAATCCACGTTCATGAAACAAGCGGTCTGGATATTGCTCGTCGAACTTCCACACCGCACTAGCATTAACCAGCAGCTCTGCCGTACTAGGGAAGCTAGTAGAAATAACCGACGCCACTACACCGCCTGGCACAACTAAGCTGTGGAAGGCACCATCATTAATTTCCAAGGTAAAGCGGAAATGTGGCGTCAGCAATGTCAGCAAGGGGTGCTCTTCAGGCAGCTGTCTATGCGCTGCGACAATCATCGGCTCAATGACCAAGTGGCAAGCACCTAGGTGGGCCACCGACTCATGCTCAATCGTACAGGTATTCTGCACCATGATTTTAGCCAGCTGCCACTTTGCGCCACTAGCGTCGTTATTACCCGTTTCATCTTTAGGGGTGAAGATCGGCGTAGTCTCAGCATCATGCTTTTGGCCCAGCTGAATCGCAATCGGCTGCAGTGCACCACCGCTAGGGTAGCCCTGTGGTGGATTCGCATTCCAGTAGAACAGCGCAATAGGCGCGACAGGGTAGCGCTGTAGATCGTGTAGCGTGCCGCCATCTAAGCCATCAAACATCGAGTAATCACAGGCATATAACAGCCCCTGCTCCGCCAAACCCTGCAGCGTTAGCGAGCTATCACCGCTAACACTTTGCAGGGTCGCATCGGCAATTGGCATCTTCTTTACCAGCTCATCCAACAGTAAGGCACTAGAGGCCGCACCCAACTGTGTTTTTACCGCCTTCAAATTCGTCGTATTAAAACCGGCAATCTGCATATAGCCAAAGTACCAGTCTTGCTGACAAATATCCTTCTGCTGTATATCGCCCATCCAGTCTTGTAGCGGTATCGTCAATACATCCGGCAGCGGTAAGCTATCGAATACTTCTTCGTAATCACTCAGTTTATTAGCTTCTAGATAGTTGCGGCCATTGGACGTTTCCAACATATAATAAGCGGTATTTTTCAGGAAAGCAGTAAAACCCTGTTCTTCAAAGTCCTTAAACGCCTCCGCTAGGCCCTCGACCATTTTGGCCAAATCTCTAGGTAGGCGTTCAACCCCTTTAATCGCTTTTTCTATATCCTTCGGCGCCTCAACCAAGGCCTGCATCAGGTCAACAAGCTCTTTAAACTCGCGCACAAAGTTGAAGCTGCCCACATCATCCTTGAGCTTTTCATAAGCCGCTTCCACCGCCTTGATTGAGTCCATTGTCTCGCCGGGCAGGTCACCTTTTATTTCTTTCTCGAGTAAAGCAATAACCACCCCGGTGAAATTGCCTAGTAAGGGCAAAAACACCTTCACCACCTTCGCCTCATACTCCAAGGTAAAACCTTCGCCCTTTGGCACGGAAGCCGCTAGTGACAATGGCTCCATATAGCTAAACATATAGTTATAGTTAGTTTTTGCTATGGATAGGTCAAAGGCTCGCTTAGCCTTCTGCTCAGCATTTAAGCCTTGAGGAAGCGAAGGAATGGCGGGAGTCGTCTTAGTTTTTTTCACGGGTGGTCCTTATTGTATTTTTAGTGGTTTAGCCCTGTGTGTAAAACACAGTCAGCAACACTAAAACTTAACAACAAAAACATCAAGCATGAATAAGAAAGGGGGTGTAAAGCCTAAAGCAGAGGGTGCAGAGCTTTATTGCCTGCGCGCTAAAAAATCAACCGCCCAACTTCGCCATAAAGCGCAGCACCTTTTCGGGGCGCTCGTTGAACTCGTGTTTTTCGGGTTTAAGATCTATGGCCTTGCGGATAGCCTGCTCTAGCTCACTATCGGATATTCCCGCACGCAATAAGGGTCGCAATTCAAATTTGTGCTCCTGGCCTAGGCACATATACAGAGTGCCCTCGGCGGATAGGCGCACACGATTACAGGTTTTGCAGAAGTGCTGAGATATGGGAGTGATAAAACCGATGCGCAGATCCGTGCCCGCAACTTGCACATAGCGTTTCGCAATGCGTGCCTTGATATCTTGCAGACTGACGCATTGCTGCGCCGCCTCACGACCGGTATCGCCCATGGGCATGACTTCGATAAAGCGCAGGGTAAAGTCGTGCTCTATGCAGAAGTCGATCATGTCTTCGACTTCGTGGTCGTTCACCCCCGGCATGACCACCATATTGATTTTTACCGGGTGAAAGCCTGCCGCCTTGGCCGCCATCAAGCCTGCCAACCCTTTATCTAACTTACCTTTCGTCAATTGTTCAAAGCGTTCGGGCTGTAGGCTATCCAAACTGACGTTGATACGGCTAATACCCGCCTGTTTTAACCTATCCGCATTCGCCACTAAACGTGTGGCATTGGTGCTCAGGGATAAGTCTTCAACATCGGGCAAGGCATTTAATTGATCAATCAAATCAGGCAGTTTGTAGCGCAACAGGGGTTCGCCCCCCGTCACTCGTACCTTATTGACCCCCATGCGACTGAAGGCGCCGACCACTCTAGTGATCTCGTCAAATGTTAGCCAGTTATCGGGTTCGGAGAAGTCGTGAAATTTTTCCGGCAAGCAATAACTACAACGCAAGTCACAGCGGTCCGTTACCGACAAACGTAGGTAATCGATCTTGCGAGAGAACTGATCTATTAATGTGGCCATGTGCTTAGTGTACAAGTTTCTACGAGTGAAGACTTGTATGTAAATCATGGGTGTACCAACTGAAGTTCTGCAAGGGGATAATAATACAACGAAAAACACCTCATAAGGCGCGTCATAAGCTGCCAGTGCTACTTATTGAAAATAATGACAACGCCACCTTATGCACGCCTGATAGCAGGCTTTAACCCTACTAAAAATAAATAAATCTTTCTCAGAAAACACTTGTATTTACCCGTGAAAAAATTTTCAAATTTACCCTTTTTATATCTACTTAAATGGGTAAATTGAACATATACGAAATGATGACGATTAAAGAATACATCACCGAACACTGCCACCTCAGCATGGACAAAGCGATGGCTGCTGAACGCTTTCCCGTATGGAAAAGAGCATGCGACACCATAGATGATATCAATTTCACTCGTCATGG
>JAWUWW010000091.1:0-10979 GCA_034111645.1 Cellvibrionaceae bacterium | reverse complement strand
TATGGCAAGGATTCAAAGAGGTATACACATTGGAAGATATGAAAGTCTATCAAGGTCTACTCTCCGAACAGAGATATGATCAAGAAATTCAAAAAATCAATGAAGCCGCTTTAGAAGCCATTGCAGTAGAACAAGCAAAGTTGACACCTAACGAGAAGACAATTCAAAATATTGAAAATAAACTCGATAGAGGTACAGCAACCGCAAGAGATTCAGTATTAATGAATCTTCTCAAAGAGTTGAATACTTGTAAACAAGGTATGGATTCAAGAACACAAAATATCCAAACTGCTAGAGAATTTGAAATATCAGATTTCCAACTATGGTCAGTCAATAACGTAAAGTATGACGGAGTATTGGGGGAAATTGCTATGGCAATAGAGGAATGTGAAGCACAAGATGAAGTCTATAAACTTAGCATAGGCTATGAAAACTTTGAGCATACAAAACAATTCTCATTGGCAGATAAGTTCACTCCTGACATACAAGCAATTCCATACAGTCAATGGACTGAAACAAACAGTGGTATTAATAAATCATTGATTTGTGACAGTAACGCACATAGTCAACAATACAAAATACAATTTGGTTGTTTGATACTATATGACGGACTTGACGCAGAATCCATTAAAGCTCAAAACGAGTTGAGATTTGGTACTGATGGAGTAATGAATTATCAAAGCCAAGTGCTAGATGATTACAATGAGTTCTTGGGTACATATGGAAACATACACGCTACTATTGAAGACAAAAAAGTAGAAGAAGCAATCGCTGAACCAATCGCTAACGCATGGAAGGACGATCACAACTTTTACCAAAATTCACTAGAGGATTAACCTCTTTTTTATATTTATCTTTATATAATAGTATTATTTATATAACTTAATGGCAATCACTATCATACAAAACGCCAACCATAAATCATTGACAGGCAAAACGCTATCTATACAAAGTGAACTGACATCAAAATTGAAATCAGTAGTCGTTGACATAACATATGCAGCAGGGGATAACTATCTCACTAATGGAAATGTAGTCGACGTATCATTAGGTAGTAGAATAAGCACTGTCATTGGAGCAGAAATACTCGATGGCAACAAAGGTCTACTTTTACAATACATTCCTTCTGCAACAAATGCAGCATCAACGGGTAAAATTAAATGCTATGGCGAAGATCATACTGCCAAAGGTTCAGCAGCACGAGCATTTGCAGAATTAGCAAACGCATCAACTGCAGTAAACAGTATGACCTGTAAAATTAGAGTTCTAGGTTTCTAGACTCATTTTTTTTATTTTTTATAAAGTTAATTAACTTAGCTTAATTAAGTTAGCTAACTTTACATACGTTAGTTAACAGTTAATTAATACTATGTATATCTATAGTTGATAAAGTTTATATATTTCCACATATATGATATAATATGGGTACAGAGAATCATAATGTTGTTTCATTCAAAGGTAATACTTTGGCAAAAGGAACTCACGGTGTAATAGTCGCTATATATTGTACTAAAAAAGGAACAACAGGAGCAAAATTAGAAATAATTAATGGATTACTGGCAACAGATCCAGTAGAATTTGAGGTGTATGGAGAAGATATTCAATCAGTATTTAATATAAATAGACGTTTAGAAAATGGAATTTTCCTTAAAATTACAGCAGGTACAGGAACACCAGCATCAGATGCTGAGTGGATAGCAGTTTTTAAATAGAAAATTTAAATACAAAGCAACCTTTATAAAACTATGGTAACATATTGTACAGTAGCCGATGTATCCGATTTTCTACGTGTTCCAATCACTTCTACTACTACTCCAAATAAGGCTCAGGTCGAGAAAATTATCCTTAGAAAGGAACAAGAACTTGACAGAAGAATAGGTCATCATTTTGGAGGTGTTATAGCATCAGCAGCAGAAGTACATGATTTGCCATTATTATATTCTTATGGTTGGGGTTCACCAATATTTTTAAAACATAGACAGATTGCAGATATTGATGCATCACTAGGAGATAAAATAGAAGTATGGACGGGTGATAGTTATGCAGATCATACAGGTGACACAGGTGTTCATAACCTTGAAGGAACTTATGGTAAGTTATATTTCCGTGGTTACATATTTACAATAATGAGAAAGAACAGAATAAGAGTAACATACCGTTATGGTGAGTTAACTGTACCTTATGATATACAAGATTCTTGTGTTAAACTCGTATCAATAGATATATTGAATTCTAGTTTCAGAATGGATATTTTACCAACTGGTGCAAACGGTGTAGACGTATCTGCTTCTAAATCAGATTGGAGAGCTGACATTGAAAACTGTATTGATAACCGTCAAGAAATATTCTTTATACCATAATGGTTGAATCTTCACACGGTGGAGGGGGTTCAGATGCTATACGTGGATATGATTATACTCCTTCATTTCCAATAAAGGAGTCATTTGAATTTCCACACGAGAAAGAAGGTTATATCACATTAGAAGATGCAGAAGGTCGTGATTACCATGGGGCTTTAAACGAAAGAACGCCTCCATCATTTCTTCATAATTACATGAAGCAGAAAGCAAAGATTTTCAATCAACTGCTATATCAAAAATTTAAAAACGAAATGGATATAGATATAGTACCTGTGTACTTACAATGGAATCCCAGAACTTATAAAATGAATACTTACATAAGAACTGACTGGTTGAAAGCAAAGATACAAGTAGAATTGGATTTTCCTAGATGGTTGGCAAAAAAGAAAATGTATAAGAAATCAAAAATAGCAAAGATGTTCATAGAAAATGCAACGTGGGCGACTCAAAACGGAGGGCGTGCTCCGTGGTATAAGAATCTATACAATGAGTATCTTGAAGATACAAAAGATAATCCCAAGTATTCAAAAATGAATATGAACAATAAACCTGATGGACTTACCATATTTAGTATTGATGAGGTAAGAGGAGAAAGACCTACAAGAGGTAAAAAAACATTTAGAGGAAGTGATTCAGATATAATGAAATATGAAAGAATAGGTAGTGCAACACGAGAATCAGAACAACTTACTAGACGGTTTTTTTTAAAACCTTTACAAGGTGATGATTTTGTAAAAATGTTAACTCCAAAAAACGCAGAGAAGATATGGGGTGACAATAATATGAAACAGTATATAAAAGAGAACGTTTCAAACGTGGCAAGATATAATGAAATAATGAAAGAGGTTCAAGATATTTTGTGGGAACAGATAAAAAAAGTTGACTTTCAGAAAGAGTGGGAAAAACACGAGGAGGTTAGAAAAAGAGTGGATTCAAAAGGAGTAAACACAGGGGAAGACTATTTCTCAGGAGATCATGAAAGTGGAACTGCACCTGTATTTGAACCTAATTTTCCAAACATAAGTAACATAAGGGACTGGTATGTAAAAAAGGGAATACTTACAACAAAGTCTAAACTTGTTAAAGGTAAAGAAACATACCATAATGCCGATGCGTATTTAAAATTAAAAAACAATAGGCAAAGAGCAAATTTTATAGACAATGCAGTATTTCTTATTGGATTGGCTATTTTTGAAAAAAGTGGTGGAGGAATATGGAAAAATGTATATGGTCTAGATATAAGATCAAGTACTGCAAATGCTAGAATGAAGAGAATTAAGAATAGAGGTGTTGATACAAGAGTTGATGCGGTTGAAAGAAGACAGTTTAAAGATCAAAATCTAAAAGACGCACAGTATCTTACACGTAGACTTCGTAAGATGGATAATAGGAACCAAGATACAAGAAAAAGACGACGATAATCTTAATTAGTCAGTATTCATATATTAGTTTATGGGTAGTTCCACAATGTATGATACAGCACAGGATCTGAAAGACCTTATTAAGGATAATTGGACTTTGGCATCACAGCCACAGGTATCCTTTAAATGGGAAGAAAGAACGACTGGATTTATGGACGATAGGAAAGACATGGTATTGCTTTCACCTACTAACGAGAACCCACAATATTTTGGTTTATATGGTCAAGACTTCTTTCATGAGATATATTGTAATATTGACATAACCACATTTCAAAACATAGAGCACAATCAGGACATAGTAGATGAAATATTCCGAATAGTTAAAGCCAATATAAGAGGAATTAAGTATGTTGACCTTATGCTGATGTCTTCATCACATAATAATGATTTATATAGGAATATTTACAATCATTCTATCACCGTAAGGTTCAGAAAAATCAATCCATAATATTTATAAGGTAATAGTTTAAATAAAAGCATGGTTAGAACTGGTGCTCATGTATATATAAAATACGGTTGGGAAGGATCAACATTAGGTACTTTAGCATCAGGTGCAGCAGTAGATAAGAAATTTGGACTTCAAGACAAAGTATCAAGTCTTTCATTAACCCATAACAAAATGAATTTAAACAAACTTAATCAGAATACAGTAGATAAATATGCATACGGTCAGCAACAAGGAACTGCTTCAATGTCATTCACACTTTCAAATCCGTGGATATTTGGTACAGTTCTAGGAGCACCACCATCACCTGCAGCAAGTGGAGGCAATTATACTTACACTTATTCAAGTGATCCTGCTACAATGTCAAAAGATGCTAGAACAATTCAAATGATACTAGGTTTTGATGCAACATCAGGTGGAAACATATTTAGAACATTAAAAGGTGGAATTGTAGGATCATTGGCAATTAATGCAGCAGTAGGAGGATTAGTAGATTGCAGTGCAGATGTTACTTATGGTCTAGAATCAGCACCAACAACGTCAGGTTCATTATCACCACCAACAGAACCGTCACAAGAATTCCCATACACTTTCGCTCATGCTGAATTATACTTTGGTGGAGTCGAAGTAGTTCAATGTCAAGATGCAAGTATTAATATTGCACAAAACGCAGAGTTACTTTATGCTTTAGATACTCATTCAGCAGTAGCAGCATTTAAAAGAGTATTGGACATTACTGGTGCCTTCAAAGCATCATGGATAGACAAAACACTGTTAGATAAAGTAATTGCACAACTAACAAAAGACGGTTCAGGCGAGACAGTTGGAGGAGGAGCAGCAACAGAATTTAGATTAACATTTGAGAAATCTGCTACTGAAAGAATAATGATAACATTAACAGGTTTGGCAATAAATGACTTAGGAATATCAGGTCTTGAACCAGTAGAACCAGTGTTCCAAGACATTACATGGACAGCAAAAACAATCAGTATAGCAGCAATAACAAACTCATCAGCAGAAAAGTAACACTTTAATATAACAAATATTTATAAAATATATGATAAAGACATTTACAATAGATTGGGAAGGTGCTAAAGAAACAGTAGAGTATGAAGATGATATTACATTTGGAGAGTTAGAAGGAATATTAAATCAGTGTTTAGATGTGACACAGATACAAGATCCTAAAGTTAATTTACCACTTTATAGAGAGTTGATACTAACAACAGTTCTTAGAAAAGCACCTTTTGAAGTTAGAGATGTGGCAGCAATTAAAAACCTTAAATCAAGCGTAGCCAAAAAGATCATGAAGGAGGTCATGAAAGACTACCCTTTAGCGAAATATTTGGAAGAGTGGGTGGAGACTTTCGTGGGAGAGGAATTACAAGGTCAGCAGGTACAGTCTACTACTTCTTCGCAAGGGAATTCCATTGGACGAAAGACCAAGTCGACTCCCAAAGCATAGGCTATATTAATGTAATTATTGCTGAATACCAAGATGAGCAGCGTAAAGAACGTCTTAAGATGTAGAATTATGTTAAATTTATATAATTGATATACTGATATATATTATGGCTTATAATAAGCAGGATCATGATGATTATATAAAGAATGAGCAGGCATTTTTTGAATGGAAACAGAAAATTTATCAAATAAATCGTAAGTTAAATCAAGAACAAGACCATCAAATGAAACAGCAAAGACGTATGCAGATGGTTATGACTAGATCTCTTGGAGGAGGGGGTTTGCTTGGACAAGGAATGAGTATGATTCAGAATCTTGTATCGTTAAAACAGCAGAATTATCAAACATTAAAGCAGTTAAAACAGATAGAATCACAAAGACTTTTGACAAAAGATGAAGTAAAGCAAAGAGATATGCTTTCAGGAGGCTATAAGAACAAAACAGGAAGCAACAATGTTTTTGAAAGATTAGACAAGACATTTGACAAATTTTTTGGTGGTAATTCCAAGTGGAACAAGATGTTTGGTGGTCAAGGAAAAATGGCAGCAGCAGGTATAGGATTAGGTGCAGCAGGAGCAGGACTCGCTATAGGTAAAGCAGTAATAGAATCTTCACCACTCTTACAACAAATGTTAAAATTAATGAAATTTGGATTTATGCTTATACTAAAACCAATAGGTGACTTTTTCGGTATGATTATGCGACCAATTATGATATTGATGTTACGAAAGTTTATCATACCGTTCTATCAGTCAGCATATCCTTGGTTTGCTAAAACAGGTATGAAACTTGGTGAAGATATTACAAAGATTCTTGATGCATTAACCAATGAGCAAACATGGGCAGGTATTGGTGTGGCAACCTCATTAGCTATAGCTGCTTTGATCGCAGGAGGTAAATTTTTTACAGATAAATACTTTTCTAGAATGGGTAAGGCAGTAGCTACAGCAATGAAAACTACAACTACGATAACACCAACACCTAATCCAAATCCACCAAAACCTAATCCAACTACACCATCAAGCAGTACAACTACACCATCAAGCAGTCCAACGGCAAACTTAAAACCAAAAGCATCTACTAATCCTACAGCTAACTTAATAAACCAAGGTAATCAAATAAATAATCCAAATGCTATAACCACTAAAAAGCAACCAACCCCAAGATCAAATATAAGTAGTGGTACAGCATCAACTTACAGCAAAAACCCTGCTGTAAAATCTGTTCAAAAGTTTATGAGTAGAATTGGAGATGTTTGGCAAAGAAGACCTGATATGGGCATAGACAGTATTAAAAAACAAGTAAACAGTTTCATGTCAAAACATAAAGGTGCAGCAGGTGGGTATATTGACACAATAAAAGATGTTCTATCAAAAGGTAAATTTTGGGCTGCCGCTGGTAAACTGGGTGCTAATGTTATGAAAGGTGGTAATGTGTTATGGGGTTTATTACAGCCAATGATGGAACAAACTATGGGTTTCAGAACTGATCTAACTCCTGAAGAAAAAGCTAAATATTATAATCCAGATGGAACCCGAAATGATCAGTATGATCAGTATGGTAATGATAGAATGATGGCACGTGGTGGAATGATAAATGAACGAGTTGATGGTATAGGTAGGACATCAGGTAAAAAATACACCATTGGAGAAGCAGGCAGTGAGATGGTAATTCCTATGTCTAAGATGGGAAAAATGGGTGGTGGTGGAAGCACAACAGTCAACATAAATATTTCAAACATGTCAGGTGATGCGAATGACTTAAATAAACTAAGAAGTACTATACTAGAAGTGATGCAAACAGTCAACGTAAACAGAGGTAGATAGACATGGTTTATCAAGTATTCATAATTAAAAATAATACAATATGTTATGAGTTAGAATCATTTAACAGTATAAGCATAAACAAACAAACTCCTGTGTCACCAATGCCGTTACCAGAGGAAGACTCTGAAGAAAACGTATTGATGAAGATTGAGGGTAACACCACTACCATGAGTCTAAATTGGACTTTGACCAATGCAAGTACTTCCATAGCCGAATGTGGTTTTGAAGACCTTATATATTCTTTCGCAACTAAAAGATATATGAAAACTAATATTCTAACAGATCAATCGGGAGTTTTTGACCAAGTTTCATATATAGAAAAGAATCTAGCACCTAACTCATTAAATGATTATTTTGTATTATATATTCTGGATTCAGAAAAATATTATTTAAATGCTCTTGCCAATAAAGGTACAGCAAAGATATATGAAAAAATGGGATTGATACAAGACTTTCAATTTAATACTGATTCTTCCAGTCCTGTTAACTGGCAAGCAACAATGAATTTCATTGAAGGATCTGTAGTCACTTCAATGAGTGAAAACTCACATCAGCCACCTACCATGACTTCTAATCCTAAATTTACAGTTACAGGTAATAATAATACTTTACAAAGAACAGGAATAATACTAAATTTTAAGGAATTTCAAAATTACGTTAATGATGATAGACCAGATACAACAGGTCTTACATTGCGTTATAAGAAGAGCACTGGATCAAACTCTGTATTTTGGACTGAGGAAGCAATTACCTTTACTGCCAATACCACAGCTCCTTACAACTATACAAAAACCATAGTTATAGGCGATTTGGAAAGTCCTAATGATGCAACATGGAATACTGCACATACAGTTCAAAGTACTCCGTATGGATATAGTGGAACATATGAAATACAACTTGCTATTAATACAATAGGAGGAAGAGGTGAATGGTTAAAGGACGATGGAGCCGCCACCACTGTAACTGATCCTTGACCTTCATAAGAACATTCCTTAGAAGGTATGAGTCAAACGTAGAGACTGCATACAGAAGTTGCACTACTACCTATGCAGTTATACGAAGAGAGGGCTCCAGAATGGTAGACAATGCAGAGATAACCGTTTCAGGAAAAGATGATATTAGAATAAAAGACTACCTAGGATACATACAAGATGATATTGATCTTTCTAGTCTAATGGGTTTGTGGAACTTTGCAGGTTCGGTAAGAGATGAGTCAGGAAATCAATTAAACGAAGAGAACGCATACAACAACTTTGCAATAAAAGGTGGTCTTACATACCCTGCACAAACATCTTCAAGTAGGGTACTAGGCAAACGTTCAATGGATTATGATTCCAAAGAAGCAGGAAGATTTTTAAAAATACCAGATAAGAAAACAAAAAACGCAAACGGTACTGACAGTACGTATTCTATAGTTGATTGGTCAAATGATTTTACTTTGGCATTTTATGTAAAACTTGCTCCTATGACAGGAACTGTTACAAGTGTAGCTGAACAAGCTGTATTGTTTGATAAGATGGTTAATTCAGCAGGTAATGGAAAAGGTATAACTGTAAGAATGTATAGACCTCAGAACTCTGCTACAACAGTAAGACAACTTCAAGTGTTGATAGGTGACGGTACTAATACACCTGCTACTTATACGCATGTTATGACTGATACTGACTGGGACGATTTAGATAAACATATCTGTATTACAAGAACAGATGGAGTTGTAAAGGTGTATGTTGAAGATACAGAGGTCATATCACAAACATTTGCAGGCGACCTCACTAACACGGCAGATATTTATTTGGGTAAAGAATTTAA
This sequence comes from Cellvibrionaceae bacterium, assembly GCA_034111645.1. Taxonomy (GTDB): domain Bacteria; phylum Pseudomonadota; class Gammaproteobacteria; order Pseudomonadales; family Cellvibrionaceae; genus CANLBN01. Next base: position 1,654 of record JAWUWW010000091.1, on the reverse strand, counting down.
TACTTTAGCAGGAACATTAGTTGAATCTACAGCAAATCATGGAGGAATGAGTGGCACTTATCATCAGATGAGGCTATACAGTAGGACATGGTCTACAACAGAAATAACCAAATGGGTAGGTCTAAATGCACCTAGTATATCATTGAAATTCTACGGAAGAATATGGAGAATTGATGAGCGTAATGCTTCTAACAGATGCTACCTTAAAGGGTTGGGAAGTGTTGCACTTAACTCACGTATAGATTCAAGCATACTTAGTAATGATGTTGCTAATTTAAGAGATAAAAACATATATCAAACAGGTTCAAAATTTTCAGATATAGTACAAGACATGTTAAAGGTTATAAATGAGAGATTTTTTGGTACTTCCAACTCAGATATAATGATGTTAAACTACCAAGCACTTCAAAAAGCAGTAGGAGAAGGCTATACTCTCAAAGCACCATTCATAGCAGAAGGAAGTTTCCTTGACATATTAAATGACTTATCCGTATTAGATGCAATCACGTTTACGTTTATGCCAACAGGTATTCTACAGATAGAAAAAAATAATGCATTATTGCAAAGAGGGGGTTTGATACTATCTAATAATAATTGTAAAATATCTGATGGTGGTGTAGACGATTCAAATTTATGTAACCATCTTTATGCTGCAGGTAACATAAAAACTTTTAATGCTAAAATAACAGGACTTAATAGAAGTCATGGAACAGCAAACAGTTGGGGAAGTTCCTTCGGTAGGTTTAGTGCGTCAGGTTCTTCCCCAGATGTGTTTCCTTTAACAATAGTAAAAGTACTTCAAGGTGTATTAACATACTCTACTAGCCCTGCATCTTACGTATATACTGAAATTCCTGCTACAGATATAGCACCACCTTCAGGAACTCCGTCAGAGTCTTCTTATTATGTTGATTATAATACTGGATTAATTTATTTTTATTCTACTACACAAGGTGGAGGTTCAGGCGGTGGGTCAAATCTTAAATATACTTATGAATACAGTTACAACTTACTATCTGCTGAGATAGTAACTTTAAATGGCGGTTCTACAACTGGATCAGTTTCAAAAATTGATAGTACAACAGGTGCAAATTCAGTTACAAAGAATGGGTTATATGCAAGAAAATTATCAGTTCCAAGAATTACATCTGCAAACTCCGCAACTGATATAGGAACATTTGCTGCTAATTTTATTACTGCAAATAAAGGTGATTCTAATGATAATATACAGAGCAGGTATGAGGTTAAGACCCCTAGCTTCATAGGTCATTTATTAGAGAATAATACGATAGACATATACTATATTAAAAAAGGTATAGGTTCAGTAGTCAATGGTGATATTGATCCTGTAGCCCTTCAAATCAAATCCATAGAATACAGGTATCCTGACTCACAAACAAAGTTAGAGATAGGTGAATTCCTCTACGACTCATTTGACTTAGAGAATAATACAACTGAATTGTTAAGAAGCACCCAATCTAACCAGTTTTAATAGTTTACTATAACAATCATCGACAATAATATTTATATACTCCAACAATAAACATATTACATGTTAATTCACGGTAACGGAAAAGAACTTCCAAAAGAAATAGACCCAAAAAATAATATTTGTTTAGTAGTCTCTCATCTAGACGGATCGAAAGACTGGTGG
>JAWUWW010000090.1:0-12617 GCA_034111645.1 Cellvibrionaceae bacterium | reverse complement strand
CGAAATCTATTTAGGTAGAGCCTCATGTATTACTTCAGGGGGTAGAGCACTGTTATGGCTAGCGGGACGTCAAGTCTTAGTAAACCATTGCAAACTCCGAATACCTGAAAGTATGAGCATGGGAGACACACTGCGGGTGCTAACGTCCGTGGTGGAAAGGGAAACAACCCAGACCATCAGCTAAGGTCCCAAAATTGTAGTTAAGTGGGAAACGATGTGAAAAGGCCCAGACAGCCAGGAGGTTGGCTTAGAAGCAGCCATTCCTTTAAAGAGTGCGTAATAGCTCACTGGTCGAGTCGGTTTGCGCGGAAGATTTAACGGGGCTAAAACTACATACCGAAGCTATGGATCGCAATTTATTGCGATGGTAGGAGAGCGTTCTGTAAGCCGTTGAAGGTGTCCTGTGAGGGATGCTGGAGGTATCAGAAGTGCGAATGCTGACATGAGTAACGATAAAGGGGGTGAAAAACCCCCTCGCCAGAAGTCCAAGGTTTCCTACGCAACGTTAATCGGCGTAGGGTTAGTCGGCCCCTAAGGCGAGGCAGAAATGCGTAGTCGATGGGAAACGGGTTAATATTCCCGTACTTCATATAACTGCGATGGGAAGACGGAGTAGGTTAGCTCAGCAAGGCGATGGTTGTCCTTGTTCAAGCGTGTAGAAATGGTTCTTAGGAAAATCCGGGAACCTCTATTTCAAGGCGTGATAACGAGCCCTCTTTTGGGCGAAGTGAGTGATACCATGCTTCCAGGAAAATCCTCTAAGCTATAGGTTATATGAAACCGTACCCCAAACCGACACAGGTGGACGAGATGAGAATTCTAAGGCGCTTGAGAGAACTCGGGTAAAGGAACTAGGCAAAATGACACCGTAACTTCGGGAGAAGGTGTGCTCTTTGTAGGTGTAGTCACTAGCTGCTGAAGCCGAAAAGAGTTGAAGATACCAGGTGGCTCCGACTGTTTATAAAAAACACAGCCCTCTGCAAACACGTAAGTGGACGTATAGGGTGTGACTCCTGCCCGGTGCTTGAAGGGTAATTGATGAGGTTAGCGCTTGCGCGAAGCTTTTGATCGAAGCCCAAGTAAACGGCGGCCGTAACTATAACGGTCCTAAGGTAGCGAAATTCCTTGTCGGGTAAGTTCCGACCTGAACGAATGGCGTAACGATGGCCACACTGTCTCCACCTGGGACTCAGTGAAATTGAATTTGCTGTGAAGATGCAGTGTACCCGCGGTTAGACGGAAAGACCCCGTGCACCTTTACTACAGCTTTGCATTGGACTTTGAACCTATTTGTGTAGGATAGGTGGGAGGCTTTGAAGATAGGACGCTAGTTCTATTGGAGCCAATCTTGAAATACCACCCTGGTATGTTTGAGGTTCTAACTCAGGTCCATTATCTGGATCGAGGACACTGTGTGGTGGGTAGTTTGACTGGGGCGGTCTCCTCCCAAAGAGTAACGGAGGAGCACGAAGGTGTGCTCAGCATGGTCGGAAATCATGCGTAGAGTGTAAAGGCAAAAGCACGCTTAACTGCGAGACAGACACGTCGAGCAGGTACGAAAGTAGGTCATAGTGATCCGGTGGTTCTGTATGGAAGGGCCATCGCTCTACGGATAAAAGGTACTCCGGGGATAACAGGCTGATACCGCCCAAGAGTTCACATCGACTGAGGTGTTTGGCACCTCGATGTCGGCTCATCACATCCTGGGGCTGAAGCCGGTCCCAAGGGTATGGCTGTTCGCCATTTAAAGGGGTCCGCGAGCTGGGTTTAGAACGTCGTGAGACAGTTCGGTCCCTATCTGCCGTGGACGTTTGAGATTTGAGAGGAGCTGCTCCTAGTACGAGAGGACCGGAGTGGACGAACCTCTGGGGTTCCGGTTGTCACGCCAGTGGCATTGCCGGGTAGCTACGTTCGGACAGGATAACCGCTGAAAGCATCTAAGCGGGAAGCCCCCTTCAAGATGAGATCTCACAGGAGTTTAACTCCCTAAAGAGCCGTTCAAGACTAGGACGTTGATAGGTTGGGTGTGTAAGCGCGGTAACGTGTTGAGCTAACCAATACTAATTGCTCGTGAGGCTTGACCATATAACGCCAAAAGCGTTGTACAAGCTAATATGAACGCATGAGAGTGTGTGAGTATGAAGTACAAACAATTAAGTTTACGATAGAAGTACGATGGGTAAGCCCTCGGTAAGCGCAAGTTGTGTAATACCTAAACGAAGACATATCACAAATTCAAGGATGGCGATTTAACGATCTTCATTCACCTTTTTATTGCTTGGCGACCATAGCGAGATGGAACCACCTGACCCCATTCCGAACTCAGAAGTGAAACGTTTTAGCGCCGATGGTAGTGTGGGGTTTCCCCATGTGAGAGTAGGTCCTCGCCAAGCACCTCATTCAGTACTAAAAAACCCCTAGCCTTAATCAGACTAGGGGTTTTTTATTGCGCGTAGAAAAGGCAATGAGTTACGCCTAAATCAGTGCCGACAGCGCAGCTATGCCCTCACCCAGCATGTTACAATAAACACTCATTAACTGAGACTATAAGAGCATGTCCACAAATACGTTAATACTACTACTCGTAATGTTTTGCATCGCCATGGTTGTGGTAATCATTAGGATTTTTACTCGTCAGCGCAACGCTTCAAAAGTTAACCAACAACGTATTGAAGATATGCAAGCAATGCTAAAGAAACAATATACCCACCGAGTAAAAAGTATCGATGTAATTACTAGGGCAATGGCTGATAAGCAATGTGAACTAATTGAAGGTTGCATTCGTTTAAAACAGTTATTAGACCACGTTGAGTCCGATTTATTAATGCGAGAAGAGTATCAGGTGATCGCTCTAATATTTAACGAAACTGAACATATGCCAATTAAAGAGCAATGGAAAAAACTCGACAAAAAAGCTAAACATAAGTTTACGCAACACCGACTTGCTCTTGAATCCACGCATTCACAAGACATTCATGCTGCTGCACTAGGGTTACAGCAACATGAATTTCTGGCCTACGAAAGCTTAAATTAAGGCGGCTTTAATACGCTTTACTGCTTCTTCTAATACCGATCTAGCGCAACCAAAATTAAGCCGTAAAAAGTTTGTGTCATTAAAGTTGCTACCTGGAGATAAGCCCACACCTGCTGCTTCAAAAAAAGCGCAAGGGTCTTTAAGTTTGAGTTCAGAGACGTCTACCCAGGCTAAAAAAGTAGACTCTAAAGGTAGCATCTGCAGCCCTTTAATAGCGTTAAGTTCTTCTAGTAAATAATCACGATTATCACATAAGTAGCTATTCATAGCAGCCAACCAATCATCGCCTTGGCTGAGGGCGGCAAGTGTTGCGGTATAACCAAACGGATTGATCTCAGAAATAATGCCATGCATTTCATCTTTAAATGCTTGGCGTAAGTCATCATTAGCAATGACCGCCCACGAGCAGGCAAGTCCAGCTACATTAAAGGCTTTACTTGCAGCCCCTAAAACAATGGAATTATTAAGAGCGTGTGCACTAACATCTAAATAGGGAACATGTTTTTTATGTTTATCTAAAATGATATCCGCATGGATTTCATCAGACACCAACACTAAGTTGTTAGCTTCACAGTAATCATCAATACGGCGCAATTCATCACGCGTATATATTGCTCCACCTGGGTTTTGTGGGTTACAGAATAACATCACTCTAGCGCTTTGAGCATTGCGATTTTCTAACGCATCGATGTCTATACGCACCCTATTTTGAGCATAGGTCATGGTCAAATGGTTAGCTTGCTTTCCTGCTGCGGCAGGAGTGGTGTGGAAATATGGATAGACTATATCAGGGGTAAGCACCTGTTGGTGTTGCTTTGACAGGCTGCGTATCGCAAGGCTTAAGCTGGCTACTATGCCGGGCACCCAAACCACCCAATTGGCATCTACATGGCAGCCATATTTTTTTTGATAATAATCAGCCACTACTTGGTTGTATTGGTCATCTGTTGAGGTATAGCCAAATACACCATGCTCCATACGATCTTCTAAGGCACGTTGAATTACAGGTGCCACTTTAAAATCGGTATCGGCAACCCACAAGGGAATGATATCCTGCTGTTTATATTTGTCCCACTTTGAAGAGTGTGTATTGTGACGATCAACAATTGTGTCAAATGAGTAGGTATCGTTGCCTTGCATCGTGTTTGTGTCCTTTTGTGTGTTGCCAGAGACAGGGTCAGGCGCTATATTAACAGGTATTAAATGTGCTTCATTCTGAACCATATTTCCACCTTAATCTATGCTAAAAATGAGTTAATGTGGAGCTTTTGTTATGCCTAAAAATGACAATGTCATTATTTTTGACGCCAATATACGCATAAAAATTCAGGCCACATTGTTAATCAGTAAGTTTAATACAGCAGTAGAGTAAATTATGCCTATGTTTCCTGTACTTGAAGAAGTTCAACGTTTGCAATACCTGCAGGCACTTAATGTTACCAGTTGGCTGCCTACCAAGCCGCTAGTAGGTAGCCAGGTTAACCATGTGCACTGGCAGGCATTAGTGGTGCAGGTGAGTAATGCCCCGTCTTTAGTGGAAGAACTTTCCTACCCAACACCAGAGCCACCTATAGTGCCCTCTTTGCCCCTGCACGGTGAGATGCCTAGCAAACAACACGCTATTAATCCCCAAACTCAAGCCACAGCGGTAGCTGAAGCCTTAGGGTCACTCACGGCCACAGTGAGTAGCCAGTATCTTTCCCAGGCGCCAACAGTTGACCCAGTCTTGTCAGTAACTGAAAATGTGCGCTCACCGCTAATGAGGGGCACCCAAACAGACCGACTTGCGCCGCTGCACTTAGGGCTATCTTGGTATAGTAATGGGGTATTGGTAGTAAACGATATACCAGTGCAAGAAGGCGCAGCTATGAGTAGCCCTATACAGCGGTTACAGACAGCCATAGTCAATACCTTAAGGCCTGCATTAACGGAAACTACACTGCAGGTGATGCCTTCTGCCTCCATGGAATTTAACTGGCCGCTGGTGCCTGGCCCCCATGGTGACCATTCACTAATGGGAGCACAAAGTGGACTTAAATATAGCATCGTTAAATTGTTAAAAGATAATTCATGTAGCAAACTATTGGTAATGGGGCCTGCAGCAATACAGTTGCTTAACCCTGAAATGAGTTTGGGTGAATGTAGCCAAATAGAATTGTCTGAACAACCTATTCAGTTGGTGTATAGCCATAGCTTACATCAGCTATTAGCAGTGCCCAGCCTTAAAGAAGAAACCTGGAAGCACTTACAACCGCTCATTAACTCACCCAAAACGGTCTAACAAATGATGTATATTCGTGCTTTAGTTAAGGACGATATTGATCAAATAATGCACCTTTACAAAGGGCCTGGTGATCCCGTATGGTCAAAAAAAGCCTTAGAAGATGTTTTAACAGGCATGATAAAAGGAGCTTATTTGGCTAAAGTGGGTTTCGATGAAGCAACAGGCCAGGTGATAGCCTATGCCGTAGCAAGTCATGTCTTTGACCAGGGGGACGTACAACATATCACAGTAGACCAGTCCTTTAGAGGGCGGGGGTTAGGGCGGCAGTTGTTACAAGGGCTCGTTGATGGTTTAGTGGCTCAAGGAGTAGGAACAGTGTTTTTAGAGGTACGACCCTCTAACGGTGCCGCTGTACATCTGTATCAGTCGATGGGCTTTGTGTGCATACAAAAACGCCAAGGTTATTACCCTGGCGTTGATGGTGTACGCGAAGACGCTTGGGTATTTAGCCTAACGTGTCTGTAGCAACCTTATAGTCTGGGTCTTCAATCACATTGAGTTCAACCATGTTACCTGCCTTAGAGAGTAGTAACTTACAATCTGAGCTAAGATGGCGAAGGTGTAAGGTTTTACCAGCTCGGGAGTATCTTTCAGCTAGGGTATCAATGGCTTCTAGGCCAGAGTGATCAGCTACTCGTGAGCGCTCAAAATCGATGATTACATCGTTTGGGTCTTGGCTTGGGTCAAACAGCTCTAAGAAGTTTTGCACTGAACCAAAAAAGATTGGGCCCCGCAGATAATAGATGCGGCTGCCATCAGCGTCTTTATGGGTGACCTGCGTATGTTTTGCATGCTTCCAAGCAAATACTAGTGCTGAGCAAATAACACCCACCACCACTGCGATTGCAAGATCGGTGATGACCGTAACGCCAGAAACCAAGACTAAAACGAAGGCATCAGATTTGGGGATCTTTCCTAAAATGCGGAAACTAGACCATTCAAATGTACCCACTACCACAATGAACATAACGCCTATTAGGGCAGCCACAGGGATCATCTCGATAAGAGGCGAGGCCACTAGGATGAAGGCTAGCAAAAATAAGGCAGCGCTGATGCCAGAAAGGCGACCACGGCCACCAGAGTTTACGTGGATCATGCTCTGCCCAATCATGGCGCAACCACCCATACCGCCGAACAACCCTGTTGCAGTGTTAGCAATACCTTGGCCAATACATTCCTTGTTACCACGGCCACGTGTTCCTGTAATTTCGTCAACCAAAGTGAGGGTTAGCAGCGATTCGATTAAGCCAATGGCCGCTAAGATGATAGCGTAAGGTAAGATAATAATAAGTGTTTCTAAATTATAGGGCACTTGAGGAAGGTGGAAGCTTGGCAGACCGCCGGCAATGGAGGCAATATCGCCAACCGAACGGGTGTCTAAATTCATACCAACGGCTAATAAAGTCACCACCAAAATAGCTGCTAAGGATGATGGAACCGCGCGAGTGAATTTAGGTAAAAAGTGAATGATAGCCATTGTAAGAGCAATTAATCCGACTAACAAATACAGCTGGGTGCCTTCTAACCATTGTAAGTTGCCATTATCGTCAATGAATTTGAACTGGCTCAACTGCGCTAAAAATATAACGATCGCCAAGCCATTAACAAAACCTAACATCACTGGATGAGGTACCATCCGGATAAACTTGCCCAGCCTTAGAACACCAGCCAAAACTTGTAAAATGCCCATTAATACTACAGTAATAAAGAGGTATTCAACGCCATGGTCGGCAACCAAGGCCACCATAACGACGGCCAAGGCTCCTGTAGCTCCAGAAATCATTCCAGGGCGGCCACCAATAACTGCTGTTATTAAACCCACCATAAAGGCTGCATATAAGCCTACTAAAGGATCTACACCTGCTACAAAAGCAAAAGCAACGGCTTCAGGTACTAATGCTAAAGCGACCGTAAGGCCAGAGAGTATGTTATTTTTTGCATTAGCCGGAGCACGGCTTGCGAGATCGAACATGATATTTCCTAATAATAGGGAAGCTTTCAAAACGCGCGTATTATACGCAAAATAACAACTTTTCTCAATGATCTGATCAGGTATTGGTTGTTTTTTGACCAGTTACCTTGTGTTTTATATTGAGGAAAAGGTGTTAATCAGCGACAATAGGCCCCATTCTAGGTACACACGCATGTGCCATCCTATATCCCTATAGATTGTATCAACTATGTCCAATTTGATTGCAGAAGAAGTGGCAACGCGAAGATCCTTTGCCATTATCTCTCACCCCGACGCAGGTAAAACCACCATCACCGAGAAACTATTGTTGTTTGGACAAGCCATTCAAACAGCAGGGTCGGTAAAGGGAAAGAAGGGTGATAAAAAAGCCACCTCAGACTGGATGGCGATGGAGCAGCAGCGAGGTATCTCGGTGACTTCTTCGGTCATGCAGTTCCCTTATAAGGAACGTACAGTTAACCTTTTAGATACGCCAGGGCACGAAGACTTCTCTGAAGACACTTATCGTACCTTGACTGCGGTCGATTCAGTATTGATGGTGATTGATGGCGCTAAAGGTGTGGAAGATCGTACGGTTAAGCTGATGGAAGTGTGTCGTTTAAGAGACACGCCAATTTTTACCTTCATCAACAAAATGGACCGTGAAGTCCGGGAGCAAATAGAAGTTTTAGATGAAGTAGAAGATGTACTTAACATTGCTTGCGCACCTATTACTTGGCCTATTAGCATGGGTAAACGCTTTAAGGGCGTTTACAATCTCTACACGGACACCCTTCACTTATTTACCCCAGGTCAAGGCCATACCATCCCTGATGATATCCAAATTAAAGGATTAGAGTCTGATGAGGCCACAGAAATATTGGGAGAGTTGCTAGACGAGCTAAAAGAAGAAATTGAATTAGTGCGCGGTGCTAGTCATAAATTTGATATGAAATTGTTCCTAGAAGGCAAGCTTACCCCTGTTTTCTTTGGTACGGCTTTATCTAATTTTGGCATACGTGAAATGCTAGACTACTTTGTTGAGTGGGCCCCAGCTCCAAAGTTTCGAGACGCAGGTGAGCGTGTGGTTCAATCAGTGGAGCCTAAATTCACTGGGTTTGTCTTTAAAATACAAGCCAATATGGACCCTAAGCACCGAGACCGTATTGCCTTTATGCGTATTTGTTCTGGTAGCTATGAGCGCGGTATGAAAATGCGCCATGTACGTATAGGTAAAGATGTAAAGGTAGCCGACGCTGTGACCTTTATGGCAGGCGAGCGTTCGAATGTTGAGCAGGCTTGGCCTGGTGATATTATTGGATTACACAACCACGGTACTATTCAGATTGGAGATACCTTTACTGCTGGCGAAAACCTTAAGTTCGCGGGTATTCCTCACTTTGCCCCAGAACTTTTTCGTCGAGTGCGCCTTAAGGACCCATTAAAGATGAAGCAATTGAAAAAGGGTCTGCAGCAGCTATCAGAAGAAGGTTCAACGCAGTTATTTATGCCAGGTAAAAACAATGACCTTATTGTGGGTGCTGTAGGTGTGTTGCAGTTTGAAGTAGTTGCATACCGCCTGCAGGATGAGTACAAAGTGGAATGTATCTATGAGCCTATTAGTGTAAATACTGCTCGCTGGGTAGAGTGTACCGATACTAAAATGCTTGATGAATTTAAGCGCAAGGCTGCAGAAAATTTGGCTATTGATGGTGGCGGGCACTTAACTTACTTGGCACCCAGTCGAGTCAACCTTAGTTTAACAGAAGAACGCTGGCCTGATATTCGGTTCCGGGCTACTCGAGAGCACTAATCACAGTTTTAAAAGGAGGGGCTAATGCACCAGCTGATCGACAGTCACTGTCATTGGGACCACCCTTGCTTACAAGCTCTGCAACCCGAATTATGGCAATCTTGTATTGCCCAAGGGGTTGGTCAGCTAGTGGTTCCTGGAACCCATCACGCCTCTTTTTCACGACAAATATCCCTTTGTGAAGTTCATCCACGCTGGCACTTAGCCCTTGGGCTTCATCCATATTTTAGTGATAGGCACACCCAGCAACACCTTTCAGATTTGGCTGACGCCCTTGCCCATCATACTCCGGTTGCGGTGGGTGAAATTGGCTTAGATTTTGCCTTAGACACAAATTTAGAGGGTTTTTCCATAGTTCATCAAGAGCATTGGTTTATAGCGCAGGTAAAGCTAGCCCAACACGCCAAACTGCCGCTGATTGTGCATAGTCGAAAAGCTAATGATCGCTTAGGTCAGTTGTTACGCCAATTAAAATTTGACCAAGGGGGCATTGTTCATGGGTTTAGCGGCAGCTTGCAGCAAGCTGAAAAGTTTACCCAGTTAGGGTTTAAAATAGGCTTTGGTGGCACCTTAACCTATGACAGAGCTCAGGCAATGAGACGGTTAGTAAAAGCATTGCCACTCACAGATATTGTGCTAGAGACAGATGCGCCAGATATGCCAATGGCAGGGCAGGAGCAGGGCCAACCTAATAGGCCAGACATGTTACCAAGAGTGTTGGCTGTTTTAGCACAGCTTCGGTCAGAGCCCATATCTGAGATTGCCTCTCAGACGATCGCTAATACATTAGACGTTCTAAGACTGAAATAGTGAGCATAGTTGGGTTTAAGTATGTACTTCGGTTTCAAGTGTTAGCACATATCTTCAAATGGATTACCTACAGACAGGCTCACAACTTTTGCATAGCCTGGTATATGAATCTCGTTGCGGTTTATGAGTAAATCGTCACCGGTTAATACGTTATGGCCAAACTTATAAGTCGGCTTAGATAGGCCTCGCATACTTTGTAAATCATACTCGTTTGCAACTTGGGTGTGGGCTTCTTGTGCTAGGCGCATCTGCTGCATCGCTTTAGCACCATGTTTTTTCACCATGAGCTGGTTAGCTACATGGGGCCCCATTAGTACAGCGCTCGCATTATTACCACCAAACCCTTTAGAATTCAGTAGCACAGTATCAATACCCTCTGTTCCCACTTCATGGTGCGCAGCTTGAATAGTTAAGTGGCTGTCATGCACATCGCTGGCAACATGATCTATGGTGGCGATCCCAGGTAAAATCCCATAACGCCATACGCCTAAAGAAACAACGAGTTGGTCTCCTCCTGCAGTGCCCTGCGAATGACCAAGGTAAGCTTTAACGGCAGCTACCTGCCAGTTATTAATACCAAATGCTTTTGCAGTTTCATTAATGACATGAGACTCGGTGATGCGATTTTGCGGTGTACTTGTTCCGTGGGCCTGCACGCAAGAGCGTTGGCGCAATGACTCGGAGCCAAGCATGCTTTCTGTAAGGGCTGCTGCTTTGGCCAAAGTAATGTAATTACCTATGCCAGGAGCTGATATAGATTTTTTATGGCCATCAGCGTTAACAAATACCCCTGGCACTGCACCATGGATTTGCGCCCCAAGTTTGAGGGCCAAATTATCACTTGTAAGTACCAGCCACTGGGAGGCTTCTCCCATAGTGAAGCCACAGTTACTGGAGAATGGGCGGGAGGTTCGGCGTAGGTCTGGCTTGTCGCTAGAATCTAAGGCACACACCTCATGGTCTTCAGCTAAAGCACCCATGGTGCGGAAACCTTCCATTACTTCAGGGGTAATGGGGGCATCACTGCCGCCAACGATGACAAGATCTCGGCGGCCGCTTTTAATGTCTTCAACAGCATTTCGTAGATTGTATAAAAACGTAGCGCATGCGCCTAAGGCAGAACCCACAGCTCCAACACTACCCAGTAAATAGGCATTAACGAAGTCAGCCGGCATTTGCCCATAACCTAATGGCATTTGCTTTGAGGTGATGCGCTTACCAGTACTTGGATTTTTTAGTAAGCCACCAAAACCTGCTTCATCTAACTGACCAATTGAGTTGCTGGCATATACAGCAATGCGGTCTGGCGCAATATGGTCTTGCATCATTTGCCAAGCAATGCCGGTAGAACTAAGGGCGTCAGATGCGCCAAATACAGTCATTTGTAAATTACGGGGATGGTTACGAGACTGATATAAAGAGCCAGGATCGAAGCCATCAGGTAGTTGCCCTGCTGCGCTTACGGGTGCGCGCCTAGTGTCTGGTAGGATGGCTGAGAAAGTGCCAGTAATGGTGACTTCTACAGTGTCTTTGTCTACCGTACTCACGTGCCAATTATCAGGTAGGCTAGAGGGTAAGTGACGCCTACGCATTCGAATACAGGTGCAGTCACCAGATGCAGGTTTAATTTCAGCAGCCTTGTTTAATACTAATTGGTGGATGTCGTAGGCTTCAGCTCGTATAGGGCGTATCAGGGTAGCTTGTTTTAGTTGTTCGCATAGCTGTTCAGATAACTGGGCTTGGGTTAACCCTTGTTCTTGGCCAGGTATATAGTAAAGGCCATTGGAGAAGGTAGCCTTGTTGGTTAGAGTGGCTAGGTCTGTCATTGTGTCTAGCCGGCTTTGCGTATCTAAATGATCAACAACGAGGCGCCGATAACCATGGTGGGAGGAGGTTCGACCAGCGGCATTTATTCCGCCAAAACCAATAATGACTGGTAGATTCGACAACTAACAATTCCCCAAAATGAGTGACATAAACACGATAGCGCCCATTCTAGCAGAGTGGTGGCTAAACTCTAGGTCTGTGACGTAATCTAGTGTATTCGATGCGCTTCCAAGTGCAAGTGGATGACCTTCTTACCTAATAAATGCAATTCTCCTTGGGTTCTTTGCTCTCCATCGCTGCTAAATTCGAACGTAAATTGCCTTAACGGCGATATATGGCCTTTGTTGTCTCGCTTTAAACGGGTTTTTTTAAGTGCTACAGTGTCATCAAGCAATTGTACGTCTTGTTGCTCGCACTGGTATTTAGCAGTTGAACGTGCCCGATCCTTAGCAGCACTAGTGTCCCACCAATATATTAAACCTAAAACTAAAGGCATTAAAAGCCACTCTAAACTCATCACCCACCTGCCTTTTTAACAGAAGGCCAACCTTGGTTGGCCAATAATATGATTAATATATCGCGATGGTCACCCTGTAATTCAAGGGTGTGGCCTTTTACAGAGCCACCAGAACTGGTTTTTTGTTTAAGCTCCTTAAGTAACTTCTTTAATTCTACCTCAGCTAAGGGGATGCCAGTAATGGTAGTAACACCTTTACCCTTGCGACCTTTGGTTTCTAGCTTAATGCGCACGTTACCATCACCCACTGTGCTGCTATCATCGTTACATTGGCACTGAGTATAGCCACATTCAGGGCAAAGTCGCCCCTGGTCTGTGGAATAAACAAGTCTGGACATGTTAGGGCTCCCCTGGAATAGTAATACCGTGAATAGGGTCTTC
>JAWUWW010000089.1:0-9103 GCA_034111645.1 Cellvibrionaceae bacterium | reverse complement strand
ACTGGCTATAGCCAGGGCGCTGGTCCGTAATAGCGACATTCTTCTGTTCGATGAAGCCACCAGTGCTCTGGACAACCAAACGGAAGAAAAGGTAAAAGACACAATTTATCGGGCCTGTCAAAGCAAGACCGGAGTAATAATCGCGCATCGTTTGAATACTTTATCCTACTGTGACCGGATCGTCGTAATGCAACAGGGTCAAATTGAAGTTGTCGGCACTCATGAAGAACTGGTTACTTATGAGAATAGCTACAAAGCGATGTGGGATGCCATGCTCAAAAGAGATGCTTCGCTGGACCGGGAAGAGTTGAAGACATCAATATTAAAGGACGATAGTTCGAACATTGCAGCGGACCATGGGGCTTCCAATGGAATATAGCTTTAAGGAAATCCATTCACTTAATTTGCTGAGCGATAACCCAGAGTATGCAAAACGGTTCAATACTCCAGTTGATTTGAAGATAATGGCTAGCGCAATTATCACCATACTTGTTATTGCCATGGCTTGCGCCATAATTTTTAAGGTCGATAAAATCGTCCCCGCTCAAGGTATTTTAGAAACTAAAGCAAAATTATTTCAAGTTAGGAACTCGGAGGCAGGTTTTATCGAAAGTATTTATGTTACAGATGGGGCCATTGTTGCACAGGGAGATGCATTGGTAACGCTGGACACAGAAATGTTAGACCTTGAAATAAATAGACTTGCCCAACAACTGGGCAATATAAGCCGATCTGTCTGGACGAACTATTATCAAATTCAAGATTGGTTAAGTCCAGAAACATTGGCAAGTTTGAGCAACTCAATTCAAGAGGTCCCAAACGCAGTTAAAGGGGCGGGCTACCATGAATATCTAATTGATTCGCTGCCAAACAAACTTGCGTTGATAGCCCAAAACATTGAAGGCCTTGAGACTCGGAAGAGCGCGATTAACAACCAACTTGACATTGCTACGGAATTATTTGAACTCGAGCAGACTGAGTTCGAGCGACTCACTCGACTAAGGAAACAGGGAATTGAGAGCCAAAACAATGTCGACACGCAGAAAGGAATACTTTTCTCATTGAGATCTGGCCTGCAGGAACGAGATGCTGACTTGAAAAACACAGCAAATGAAATTAAAAAGCTAAACCTAGAGAGTGTCAACATTCAGAATGATTTTGTGTTGGATCGTTTAGTAAGACTTCAAAACGAACTGGACCAATACCAACAGACGCGCAGCCTGTTGGCAAGTCAGGAACGAAAACGAACAGACATGACTATTCGTGCACCCTTTCCAGCCATAGTCGATCAGGTTTTGGCGCGCGGTAAACATGAAGTGATTGAGGCTGGTTCAATACTTACAATTCTTCGCCCTAAGTTCGATGAAAACGACTTGCAGATTGAGATCCAAATACCGTCCAACTATGCCATTTGGGTGGAACCAGGGATGGAGTTTCGGGCCAGTTCGCTGGGCAACAATCCTGAAGACCACGGTCGAATACATGGTGTTGTTGGTTTCGTATCGGAGTCATCCGAAGTGGTCAATGGTGTTCGAATTTATCGTATGACGGGTTCGATAACAGAGTTGGATGTAAAAACACCTGAAACCTTTCTTCGACCTGGGCTACAACTAAGTGTGGAGATAAAGGCAGGTCAACGTCGACTAATAAATTATATATTTGATCCATTTACGAAGTATTTTAAAAACGCCTTAAGTGAACCGTCGTAGGGAATAATGGAAGCAGTTATGAATAAATTACCAAAGCTCATAATCCTAGTTTTAGCTACGAGTATTTACAGTGGTTGGCTACTGGCTAGCCCATCTGAAAATCCGAGTCTCAATTCATACCTAATTGACACTCTTATATATCATCTAACCCAAGAAAAATATAATGCTAATATCGAATTTGAGCAGTTAAGATTACGCCACGGAAAGCAAAAGTGGCCAGATATTTCTGTTCGCACCGCCTTCGATGAAGTCACTAACGAGGTCGATGCGGCATCCCTTTCATCGTCAATTCGTACTATCGATAGCGGCGTTACAACTGGCTTGGATGCAAAATGGACATCACTTATTGGTACAAACATAAATATTGGTCTTGAGCATCAGTATGGCCGTCAAGTAGGTAGGACGGTCCAGGGCATCCCTGGAGATGTTATGCAAGCTCAAAACTTAAGTTTGGAAATATCTCAACCTTTGCTAAAACACAATTCACCAGGATACAACCGAAGTGAATCCCATAAAGCTGATCTTCAATGGAATCATTTCCGACAAAAGAGTGAGTTCAACCAATTTGAGTTACTTAGAAATGCTCTATTGGGCTATCTCGCGATGCAGGAGGATTACGATCAGCTTCAAGTTTTGGAAAGAAAACTTCTGTTTACACAGGCATTAATTAAAACGACTGAAGTCCTGGTTGTTGAAGGACGTAACCTACCAATCGACTTGGAGTTAGCTGTACTCGCCTACAGGCGCCAGCAGCAAAATATTGAAAACGCTAGAAATCGATTCAGTCGATCCCAACAAAATCTTACATTGCAATGGACCCATGAAAGCGCGTCAATTCCAGTGCAAATAAATATGCAAGCCCTAGTAAATATCATGACACCTGTCCTAGATGGTAATTTAAATCTTACTACTCACCCTGAATACACGCAAGCCAGCATAGTAAGCGAATTGGCAAGTATCGAAGAATATGTTTCCCAACGGGACCACTGGCCAGACCTAGAAGTCTATTACCGTATTAGCAAAAAATACCGTGGCGCACTACCGGATGAGCAAAGTCAGGCATGGGGCGTTGAGCTAAGATACTCACTTTCAAACAACCCAACAAGGCAACAACAAGCTTTGAGACGAGCGGAAGCCACAATTGCCAATTGGGATAAGATTGAACTCCTACGGGAGCTAGAATGGCAAGCCGATCTCCATACGAAAAATAGTGAGAATCTGATCGCTGAGGATGAATTAAACAGCTATGGCATCGAGCTTGCGGGAAAAGCATTGGATCACGAGCTGAAGAGATACGGAGAAGGTCAATCTAGCTATAGGAACGTTCAACTCAGACAACAGGATTTATTGGATCGCGAATTAGCCACACTATTGAACAAATCTGAATTGGCAAGTGAGCTAGTATACCTTGCATATTATGAACAATGGGACTGGTTGGAATACCTATCAAATTAATTACTATGTAAAAGGAGATTAAGTATAATGACTGACGTAATAGATTGTGAAATACCGGAAGCCGTTAGGTCTTTAGAGAATCTAATTAGAGAGGGCTTCGAAAACCCGGAAGGAACTTCAGGCAAGGTTCAATTTTACATCACAACTGAAAGCCAAAGGATCCCGATGGCGGTTTGCTTCGTTGAGCAGAACCTAACCGTATCGCACAGCGCCATAGATCGACCAGATGCGACCTTAGCAATGCCAATCCAAACTGCACAGTTAATTGTCAAGAATGTTACGGATGCGGACTATCGTGATCCGGAAATTATCGGCAATATCAAGATGGAAGGTGATCTGTATTTAATTAACCAGGTTGCTAAGTCTCTTTTAAGGCCCTCGAATGATACTTTAGAGCGATTTGGGTATGCCCAGAATCGCAATGCTAAATCCTTTAGTATGAATGAGATAGACAGAGTATCAAATCCTACAGAACTACAGATACTGGAAGCCATTGCCGAAAGCCGGCCTATAATCATTACCGACCTTGATACGAAAGTTCCGGTGAGTGATTGGTCACTAGAGCGACTCGTTAACGATTATAGAAATGTTCCACTTCGTGTCCGATCCGCAGACCAAAAAGAGACTGTCGCTGAATTTGTGAATAGGATAACCTCTACTAAATCTGACAGTAAGAAAATAATCGAAGGTCATACCAAGGCCTATACAGAAGGATGCTCTCTTCCAGAAGAAATGCACAATGACTTCCTACCCAATCATTTTTCTCTGGATGATTACATCGCCCCTCAAATTTGGCTGGGTTCAGTACCTGTTGATGTTCCCGCTAGTAGCCTGCATCACGACCCATTAGATGGATTCCTGTATCAAATCCTGGGACGCAAGAAGCTTGTTTTATACTCTCCAGATCAAGCCCCATACCTGTATCCTATGAAGGCTTATAACAATTATCAACCTTGCTGGGTAAAACCAGAGGAACCCGACTATGGTAAATTCCCATTATTCCGAAAAGCGAGGAGTGTGGAGGTTACGCTAAATCCTGGTGAACTGCTTGTTCAGCCTGCCGGATGGTTTCATGCCGTTTACTGCCTAGACTCCCCTACTTTCTCAGTCAGTTATTTTTTGAGGCACTAGGATCTCATCCTATGTATAACGATAGAGCACAAATAGACATGTATTTAGATTGGGACTTACTGCCGGCTAGGATAATACTAGACGAAATCGGTACGGTCGCATGGCAATCAAGATTGGATACCGATGTATTGTCTTTAAAGGACAATATTAATAACATTGATCATAACCTAACATTCAAGAATATCGTCAGATTAGATAGACAACTAAGCACTGTATGGAGCGCAAGGGAACTAACTGTGCTCAATGGTGAACCATCCAATTTATCACCTGAAACTGGATATTGGTTAGTAAGCATCAACGAGCAGTTTGCCAATATTATATACGATTTTAAAATAATCCTAGATGATACGCTTGGAAAAATCGACAAAGAAATTCAGAACTGGGTTGAAGCGCTTACTTATCAAAGTATGTATCAGGACGTAGTTCGAAAATATAGAGATTTGTTGCAGAAATGGCATAACAAAGAGTTGTCATTCACCGATGCGTTAATTTTAAGAACTAAAATTGATCCGGATATTAGGTTACTTGAGAGTAGAGCCATAGAAAATAAGCTGACCTATGAAGATTTGCGTCTAATTCGCCCATACTCAACTCAAAGTCAGCAATACTTTAATGAAATCATTAGGAAATTCGATAACAAGCCCACTTCAATAGAAAGAGTTCGGAAGCTCGAAGCCAACATGTTTAAAAAATATTGGTTTTCGCTCACCGAGGCGCTAAGACTCATTGGCGATGCACTAAATAGTCTTGGACGTTTCTATAAAAAAATACTTGACGACATACTATTATCTAATAGGCTTAAAATACTTAATGACCAGACCAAACCAGATTTTTGTGTCGACTCACCTCTAGGTAGTTATATTCAAGTTTACTACGACGGTAGTTTCTCCACGCTAAATAGATTGGCTCATGAGGTAGGCCATGCCATCCATCAATCCATCCACCGACAATCTACAATTCATTACATTCCGTTAACCGACATTCAGAGTGAAACCTGGGCAATGTCCTTTGAGAACTTTTTTTTGCTGTGGCTCGGAAATACCGTTCCATTAATGAGGCCTAGCATCGAAAGTTTTATCAAGGTTCAAGAAATTGAAATGAACTATAGGCACAGAATGCTGCATGATTTTGAACTCACCGTTTGCACCAGTGGCCTATCTAACCCTCGAGATATAACGTCGCTTTGGGTCAATATAAACCGAAAATTTTATGGTATGAATGTACTTTTTGATAAAAACTTCGAAACAGCATGGATGGAAATCCATCATTTGGTCAGTGCCCCATTCTATCTATCTACTTATGCCTTTGCTAAAGCACAAGCTAATAGCACCCATTTTATTGATCTTATAAATGAATACATTAAAAAGGACGAAAATTATGATGGTTTTTAGCAAAGCACTTTCAGTATTCGGCATACTGTTATTACTAGGTTGTTCAACAAATAAAACTCAAACCCAGGCCGATATATATACCAACAAAAACTACCCAACTTTATATGTTTGGCCAAATAAGAATGGCCACTCCAACAATGAAGCAACGCTTAGCTTAGTTGTAAAGACAGGCAGTTTACAAGAAGCCGATAACCAGCTGGGTTTTGCACATTTTGTTGAACATATGGCGTTTAATGGCACCGCTAGTTTTCCAAAATCAAACATGCAAAACCGCCTAAATGAACTCGGCCTCATGATTGGCAGCCACTCCAATGCATTCACTACATATGACCGCACAATCTATACGATTCATTTGAATGATGTTACTGAAGAACGTCTAAACGCGGCACTAGAACTCTTGTCGCAATGGGCATTCCATATTGAATTCTCTTCTGAAGAAATTCAGCTAGAAAAACCTGTATTATTAGAAGAGTTAAGGCTAAGAGAGAGCCCGACAAATAGCATACAGAACAAAATATTTTCAGCTTATTACTCAAATACTAGATATTCAGAGCGCAAACCAATTGGTACTGTAGACAGTATAAGTGATGCGAACGCGCAAACCTTGAGAGCTTTCTATCAAAAATGGTATCAGCCCGACAATATGGCGATTATAGCAGCCGGTGACTTCAATCCTAAGATAATCTATAACTCTTTTGACACTCATTTTTCACATCAGGCAGAAGAGACTGTAAATTCCAGCCCGAGTTATAAACTGGACCCAGCATCCTTTCCTGTTTATCTACTACTAGTTGACGAAGATACCAACCAAGAACAAGTACTTTTAAAGTACATTGTTGAAGTACCAACGACTAAGAGTGAATCGACACTCATTGAAAATATTAAATGGCAGGGCGCACTGGAAATCTGGGGGGATCGAGCCAGTTCCCGAATAAGTAAAACCGATGGAGACGTCATATGGGTTGACTATTCATGGGATTACATTTCGCCCGAGCTCCTTGAGATTACATTAGCTGCTGGTTTCAGGAAAGGCCAACAGAAATTAGCGATCCAGTTACTTGATTCGGAAAGAATTGCCATTCTAAACGGTATAACCCCTTCGGAACTTAATGATTGGAGGAATAGTGTTCTTACAGACGAGCGCCTTCAGCAGGATTCAGCAGAGCACCTCGCCACAGAAGCAACAGATCATTTTTTAGAAGGCTGGCCGATGGTAGGCCAAAAAAATTGGCTTTCATTGCTTGAAAATATGTTACCTAAATTTTCCACTAAAGAGATGAGTGATTCTTTAAAAGGGTTAACCAACAATCAACCTAATATATGGCTGATTGGCCATAATTCAACAGTCCAGCCAGACCATAGCGAACTAAAAAACTGGCTTATGGAGGCAGAAATAACATTAGAAGAAGATTCGCTCGATCCCAAAGAGAAGACTATTGACTGGTCAATTTCTTCTGACATGGACGGGACCATAATTTCAACTGAACAGTCGGCGCATCAGATAACAACCTGGACATTGGGCAATGGAATGACGGTGCATTTTAAATACAGTGACCAAGCACCAGGTAAGGTTTATTATTCGCTTGTCGGTAAAAATGGCCTAAATGCATTGTCTTCGGAGGAGAGCATCATTGCTCGTCTAGCCCTTCCTGCAATTGGTCTCAGTGGCTTAAGAAACCTAGACGGCACTGAGTTGCAGCAATGGCTCGGTAATCACTCGATTACTCTTACGCCCTACTACAACTTTTTTAGTCGAGGTATTTCGGCCTCTTCGACCAGTGCAGAAGTAGACACCCTCCTTAACCTACTCCATGTTTCACTCACGGAAGGCTCTGTCTCCCCCAAAACCTGGGACAGTGTAAAGAATCAAAATGAAAAACTACCTGAAGGCACACTTGAACTCACCCAGCAAAAATTGGCTGGGAATAGTCGACTCTGCCCTGTATCTTAATGACCCTGCTCTTAGAACACTGGAACTCCAAGAACTAGAATCCATTACGCCAAACGGAATTCAAAATATTTATGACACTTATTTCAAAGGCGCTCAAAACTATACACTGGCCATAGTCGGTGATATTGCTCTTGATAAGGTAAGAAGTGAAGTTCTTCGTGCCGTTGCAACATTGGCTAAATCTGAGCATAAATCTACTCCACCATCAAAAACCCGCAACTATCCAAACCCTACCAGCTCCGTAACGTTAGCCGTTAGTGGGAACGGCACGCAAAGCGCCTCAGTGGTTCTCAGATATTCGCTAAGCAAAACAAAGGCGGTTCAATTTACGGAAGTTGAGTTGGCACTCATGGCTTCTTGGGTAAGGGAAGAATTGACTTTAGCAATTAGAGAAAAAGCAGGCCTGACCTATAATATTTCCGCGGTACTGGATGGACAAACAATTTTCCAAGACAGCTATACGTTGATCATTAGTGCCAGTACTGACCCGGCGAATACGAAAGAGTTGATTGAGGAAATAGATTCTACTCTTACCGCACTGCTCACCATTCAGCCGCCTGAACTAAAAGTGCAGAACTGGCTAGATTCAATGGAAGCGGATCATAAACAGGCGCTTAACGCCGCCGAACAGCAAGCGGCGGTAATTTCTGGAGCTGAAATTTATGGGCGTAAGGTAGCAAAAAGCTTTGAACCTTTAACCGTTAGTAATAATTTCACACCTAGCTTTCTCGCAAATGCGCTACGTGGTTTTCTAAGTAAAGGAGCCGTGCGAACTCAATTGACCTGGTTACCATAAGGCAGAATTTGGAGTGAAGGAAAAATATCATCTCCGAAATAACTTCGTTATCATGGAATACATTTTATTGATGTCATTTATTAGGGTGGAGTCTTTAGCGATCAAGTGATTGCCACAGTGATCCCGGACCGACAGGTGTGAAAATCCAATACGTTTAAAATCAAGGCCGGGAGTTACCGACTCAAGGAATAAAAAATGGGTGCTAGGGCCTCAAACGGGGAAACTGAAGGCGGACGAAATGGATGAATACAGAAAAACAAGCGACTCTAAACTAGTACACTATACTGAGAAAAACATGAAAAGCCTCACTGGTGAAATAGCGGCGCAATACCCTGTAGTTGATAATCCACAGGCCACCGCAGATACAATATAGGTCAGATATCGGCCTTGCTCGAATCAAAAGGGTAAAGTCAGAGTCAAAAGGGTCAGAGCCATTAATTTTGATGTCGCCCCTGTTGCCCGGGCGGCCGTGAGTACGGGCCAGGTTCGTTTTGCACGTTAGACGCGCACGACTTCGAACAGCTAATACGCAGTACCAAATCAACGGCTCTGATCCCTATGATTCTGGCCACACCAGCCCTAGCGGGTGCGACCATTGCGGTGCTAGGGGGTATTGCGGTCGAGGTGGTACTCGGCAAGAGTAAGCGTTAAAACACAGATATTAGTAATG
>JAWUWW010000088.1:0-7276 GCA_034111645.1 Cellvibrionaceae bacterium | reverse complement strand
GCCAAGATATTGTCGCCAAAAAGAAACACTACCCTTGCCACCTCGATTGATGGTCTGGCAAGGGAGCAACTCGCTCACTTTGGCATTGATGCAAACAGCGATTACGGCAAGGCCTTATTTGACGTGGCAAGTCATCTTTATGGCAGTCAGGTTAGTATGCAGCAGCTATGGAAAATCACTAGTGACACACTGGCAGAGCTGAGCAAAGAAGATAAAGTTGCCTATTTTAATGCCAAGAAGTTTTTGTCATTCCAGATAGCCAAGGTACTCGATACTTTACAAAACCCCTTTCGTGCCACGTATCAGAGTATGACTAAGCAGTCCGGCTCCCAGGTATCCAAGAGTCATTACCCCTTGTTTGATAACGTCACCGCGCTATTTTCCGCCACCCCGGTGGTGGTGCGCACCGCTACTTATGTGTATGCCTGCACCGAATGGGTGGATGATGCTTTTCAGGGCAAGGAGTCGACTCACCAAATTTACTCGCGCCTGTTAAACCCCACCAATATTTCCCTGGCCAATGCGATAGTCGATTTGGAAGCGGGACCTTACGCCGCAGATTACCTGGCCTGGAACTTTAACTCGGGTATGGCGGCGATAGATGCCTTGTTGTCCAATGTACTGAGCCATGGTGATGTGATCATCGTATCCCGCAATGTCTATGGTGGGGTGTATCAGTTGTTACACGACTATTTCGCCCGTGAAAATCGTCTGGATATTCAAATTGAATGGTTTGATGGCTACAGCACTGAGGAATTTATCACCTTTCTGGCCGAGGCTAAAATTAAGCAGGCTAAGCATTTAGATCCAGTTAATGGTAAAGCTAGCGCCTTGCATGTGTATCTGGAGTCACCCTGTAATCCCCACGGATATGTGTTGGATGTGGCGGGGATCAGCAAAGAGTCTCATAAATACGGTCATACCGTCATGTTGGATGCCACACTGGCTACGCCGATCTTACATCAACCATTACAGCGTGAAGATAAGGCTGAGCGCCCGGACTATGTGATGCACAGTTACACCAAAGATATTTGTGGTAGCGGCGCGACGACGGCCGGAGTGATCATTGGTGAAGCCTATCGTATGTTCCAGGGTAAGGGCGATTGCGTTAATGGTTATGACTGGTCGAAGACCATGTTCTGGGATGTGTATTACATCAAGGGCGCGTTCTTAGATTCAGAAAAAGCGTTTGATGTACTCAACGGCATGAAAACCCTGGAAATGCGTGTGATGAATAAGGTGATCAATACCACTGTATTCACCCAGTTTTTGGCCTCTCACCCAGATTTCAATGTTAATTCCCATGCAGTAAAAGGCCATGCCAATGCCGCTATTCGCGAAAAGCAAATGCGCCACGGTTGGCCCTGCGCCTTGTTTACCGTTGATATGCAAGAAGCACACATTGAGCGTGATACTTTTGTGCGCTTCTTCGATGCTCTGGAGCCAGCATTTAGCCATCAAGTGAGCATTGGTCAAAACAACACCATCATCTTATGCCCGGCCTTAACCTCCCACTCTGAGTTGGATGAGGCGACACAGCATAAAGGTGGTATCTACCTCACCACCATGCGTATCGCCATGGGTACCGATAACGTCAAAGACCTAATGGCCCACTTTATCAATACCGCCCGTTTACATATCGATCCGGTTATTCCAGGTTTTAGTGATAAGTTTTTGTCCGCACAAAAAATTGACGATTTATACATGCAGGTCAGTATGCAGGTGAGCAAACAGCACTATAGTTCAGCTGGATCTATGCAAAGTATGTTGGAGTAAGACTTAGGATAGTTGCTATGATAGGTCTCACTATTTTTCTATAGTGTTTTCTCACGGTGGGACAGGTTCTTGGCCAATATCGAGTTTTCAAAAGATGATAAAGACCTCATTGTTAGTAAAGTCCAGCAATATTTTAGCAAGGAGCTAGATCAGGAACTCGCCCAGTTTGATGCGGAGTTCTGGCTGGACTTTTTCTTCCAGCAAATTGGCGGGCTTTATTATAATCAAGCCTTGCAAGATGCACAGGCGGTGCTTGAAAGTAAACTAGATAACATCACGGATGCTATCTATGAGCTTGAAAAGCCCGTACAGCTTAGATGAAAATCTTAAGGCAATAGCTGACTCGCGGGATTTACAGGCTTAAGCGGATCACTCCCTCTTATTGCCAATTGCGGTCATTTATTAGTTTGATAGTACTTTTTTACAACCAATGATCAGTATCTTGTCCACCAAGAATTACCATAATTTTAACTTGTGAATGGACAATTCTATAGAAAACACTATCAGCTCCGCAAACACAACGCTTATAACCACGCCTAATATGATCCACAGACTGATAATGATGGGGATTTTCAGCGATCTTTCCAAAAACTAGAAAAAACTCATCAAAGTAAATGTCAGCTGCTACCTCACCAAAATTTTGGTATCCATACTTATAGATGCGTCGGAGATCCTCCTTTGCTTCATTGGATATTTTATATTTAGGCATTAATTACTTTAAATCAGATTTAAATTCAGCCAACATTTGCGCTGATGACTGTTCGGTAAAACCGCTTTGTTCAGCACGAACTAGTTTTTGATTAATAGTTTCAGCTCTTCTAGCTCGTCTAATCAGGTCATTAACCAACTCACTTTTATTGGCATATTCGCCAACTTTTTCTACATGCTCACATAACCATGAATCATTTTGTTTGCTTAAGGTAATGCTTTGGCGTGGCATAGGTACATCCGTTACTCAATTAATGGTTGGTGTAATAATACACCTTATTCGCATCTTGTTCACGATTAGACTTTAATATTTTGAGTACCGCAATTTGCTATCCGCAGTCACTGGCATGTGGAGAATAAGCTACATTGGCAACTGGATGTCAGCTTTAACGAAGATAGTTTAAGACTCAGAAACTCATGGGGCACAGAACATCGCTTTGATGAATAAACTGGCGCTGAATCTACTCAAGAATGAAAAAAGTACCAAAGTAGGCGTGAAGAGCAAACGACTCAAAGCGGGCTGGGATGACGACTACATGATGAAAGTACTCAGTGTTGGCCGTCTAACTGTATGATTTAGACCCGTTTGCCCTGGCCTTTATATCCTCCAATATTTCTACATGACAGCTTGGTTTATTCCCATTGATTACAGTAAATCCTTGTTATTTTTCTTTCTGGTATGAGAGTAGAACAACTCCATAGCACTGATAAATGAATGGTTGTTAGTCCAAAATTCGGGATAGTCACCTTGCTTCTTTATCAGTGCGGCTGAAATTTCACTTATATTGTCTTTAGCTGGATGAGCTGCAGGCCAAATGTTATCTGGTGTTGCTGCCGCTCCTTCAATTTCTTCAACGTCAGCACCTTCGCCATCAATATTAGTAACATTCAAGGGCATCGACCAAAATTGCTTTAACTTTGCAGCCTGATACGCTTTTGGATGAGCATTTTTCTGCTTCAACGAGCCTTTATCTCGCATAGTATGCGTTGGCGTATACATATGCTGCTGATACTCCATTTCAATACTTTCAGGTAAGCTTAAGTGTTCAGAAAAGACTTGACCCAGTTCCGTTTTTTTCAATTCTGCATGTAGTTTTGCCGACGCAAGTCCCCGCAGTTGAAATAACAACATCGGGTTTGAATCTAGCATATTGGCAATGCGATAATAGACCCCTGCAATGTGTTTGCATGGGTTGCTGTAGTCTGGGCAACTGCAAGTGGCCTCTACATCATCATATGAAGACGGTAGTAAGTGTTCACCATCAAAGGTGTCCTCTATATTACTTGGTATTTCGTTTAACATCAGTTTTGACAAGCACAGCGCATTGCCACTTATATTTTTAATGATCCTTTGCCATTGTACGGGCTTTATTTGATCAAATTTAAGCACCACCTTATATCTAGGTTCCTTTGTTACACCATAATAAGGATTAAGGTTACCCCGCATGGTGGCTTTTATTTCACTGCCATTGATGTCAAAATTCAATACTCTATTATCGGTTCTATAGGCTTTCCCACGCTGCAGTCGGCCGGGATCAATATAGGCCTCTAGGGCCTGTACAAATTCTTCACCCCACCAGGTTTTATGCATCAGTTTTGTTGCCATCGCTTAACGCCTCCTTAACCTTGTTGACTGAGTTGAATAAGCTTGATAAATGACTTGGCGTTCAAGGTGGTCAGCCACGATTCGTCGTTGCCTATTATCGAGTCTGCTACTTTTTGTTTATCAACTAACATTTGATCTATCTTCTCTTCTACCGTGCCTAAGGTGATAAATTTATGGGCAAATACGGTTTTTTGTTGACCAATTCGATACGCACGATCGGTAGCCTGGTTTTCTACCGCAGGGTTCCACCAGCGATCAAAATGGATAACATGATTGGCCTTGGTGAGTGTTATGCCCACGCCGCCCGCTTTTAGTGACAATACAAAAATACCGGCGGGGGAAGTTGGCGCTTGAAATTGCTCGATCATCTCTTCACGTTTTTTACGGGATGTACCACCATGTAGGTAATGGGTGTTAAAACCTAACTGAGTTTTTAACAAGCTTTGCAGGGCATCACATATCTCTTTAAATTGGCTGAAAATAAGAATACTTTCGCCATTGTTAATCGCTTCTTTGGCCAGCTCACTGAGACGTTGTAATTTTATTGAACGTTCAAGGCTAAATTCACTGCCGTCTTGCAACAATTGAGCGGGATGATTACAACACTGCTTTAAACGCAATAAGGCCGACAAGAAAATCATTTTATGCTCGCTGGTTTCTGTGGTGTTGTTAATACTTGCTTCAACTTCATTAACAATAGATTGGTATAGGGACGCTTGTTCTTTGGTTAGCTCGCAATAGACTTTTTGCTCAATTTTATCCGGCAGATCTTGAATAATGTTTTTATCCGTTTTCAAACGGCGCAAAATAAACGGTTCGACTAATTTTTTAAGAATACTGGTTTTTCTAATGTCGTTATCTCGCTGTACCGGGATCTCAAACTCCTTTCTAAAGGCGCCGCGTGTCCCCAATAATCCCGGATTTAGAAAGTTAAATAAGGACCATAGATCCATCAACCTGTTTTCAATTGGTGTACCGGTTAAGGCAAATCGACTATTAGCGCTGAGACCATAAATAATTTTGCTTTGTGCTGCTGAGGGGTTTTTAATATTTTGCGCTTCGTCAATGATCAAACGTGACCATGTAGCACCGTTAAACAAAGCTTTATCCTGTCGTATCAATCCGTAAGACGTGATCACGACATCGTTATCCGCCATGACCTGACTAAGACCATCTTTTTTAGTTCGCTTTGAGCCATGATGAATAGTCGCTCTAATGCTTGGGGCAAATTTTGCTAATTCTTTAAGCCAATTTCCAATCACCGAGGTTGGCGCAATTAATAGGGCCGCTTGTGGTTTAGGGGCGTGCAATAACAAGGCAATAACTTGCATGGTTTTACCCAAGCCCATGTCATCAGCTAAACAGGGGTTCATGCCTAAATTTTCTAAATAACTAAGCCAAGACAAACCTCTTAATTGGTAAGGTCTTAACTCAGCGTTTAAGTTGTTGGGTTGGTCTATTAACGCTAACTGGTCTTTATTTTTTAAACTTAATAACATGCTATTAACGGCATCATCAAGCTCAATACTATATTGATCTTCATTGGCCGCCATTATCAACAAGTCTTTTAAACTACCGCTGTCTTTGTCCCGTTGAGAGCTCTCGATCAGCTTCTGCATTTTGCTCATTTCTGCAGGATCAAGTTGCATCCACTGACCCCGGAAATAGACTAGCTCAGACTTAGACTCAATTAACTGTTGCCACTCTTGTGCACTCACTTCCTCTTTGCCAATGGCATAGCGATAATTAAAATCGATTAAGCCGTCCTGACATAAATAAGAAGGGGCGGCTGTATTGCCAGAGCTCTCTGGCGAGCCTTCCCCCACACCAGATCTTTGACTACCGCGCATTTTGATCTTGGCTTTTACACGGCCTGATGCGGTCCACCATGAGGGAACAGAAATTTTATAACCACAAGCATGTAAGGCCCAGGCATCTTCTTTTAAAAAATCAAAAGCTTGATCGGTAGTTAAAACAATCAAATGCTGTTGCATATTCGGGGTAAATACTTGTTCCAACAGGGGATATATCCTGCAAGCGTAGCCAAGTTGCAATAACAGGTTTCGCTCAATTGAGGTGCCTAACATCTTGCTAAAAAAAGCCTGTTTAAGGACTTTGTCTTGCCAGAATTCAGCCAAATTGATCATAAAAGAAGGATCCGCTTTCGCTTGTAACAGCACTTCTAAACCCCAATCAATGCCGTTGCTTGATGTCGCTTCATTGAGTCTAAAACAGAGTTGAAAATGAGAGCCAAACTGGTCGTAATTTAAATTGTTATGCCACAATCTCCAGGACTTCCACTCCTGTTCACTGGCTTGTGCTTGTGCAAAGTTGAAGCTGTTAGCAATAAAGCTGCCTTGCAGCTGTTTATGCACAGTATTGGGATAAGCAGTACTGTTGATCAACTCGTTTAACACGACTTCAGAAAAATGTTGTAGTAACGCAATAGGCACTAAGTCAGTATTTTTATGCAAAGTATCATCTGCCATGCAGGCTGAAAAAGGCATTAAAGGGGCTATTTGTCGTAAGCGTTGTTGGTATTCAGCTGACAGTGGCTGCCACTTAGTATGAAACGCGACTTTAGTCTTTATCTTTTGCGCGATCAGAAAAGGAATATATTGGTCTTTTTGGATAAGCGTGCTTAATTCCGCGGCCATTTTCAGCCAAAATTTTGCATCATCAGCCAGTTGGATATCATCTTCAAAATAATAAGACTGGAAGTTAAGCTCTTTCAAAAAAGCCAAGGGCTGCTCTATTCTTATCCCATTTAATACAAAGCCCGCCATACCGGCATAGGAACTATCTTCTAGTTCATCCTCATTGACACTTAAGTTAGCAATTATAGGTGACGGTATTGGCCGCCCGGCATGATCACATGGCAGCTGCACAACTACTTTCTCAATGGTAGCATCGTGAGGTAGCCCCTTAGTAAGCGTTCGTTTTTTAAGCGGTAAAAATCGATCAAAAAGCTCTGTAAACCATGCAACTAAAGATTTTTCCGGTGTTTGAAAAGGATAGAGTGTGTTGTTGGTTGAGTCGCCAGGGCTAGTTGCTGATTGAGTCTTAGCGCTTTTGCCTTGCTCTAACCACAAATACAAACAACCCGTATTATTAAAGTCATTGCTAGTTGGTCGCCAAAATAAATGGATGATTTGCACTTGTTCATTACTTTTTTGATTCTTGATA
>JAWUWW010000087.1:0-8596 GCA_034111645.1 Cellvibrionaceae bacterium | reverse complement strand
GTCAATCCAGGCAGGGGTGAAGTAAAGAGTACTGTAGACTTAGTATGTACTACCAAGAATGGTCAGAAAATAATAGTAGAAATGCAAAAACAATATGCTCCCTATTTTCTTGCAAGAACGGAACTATACATGTCTAAAATTATAGCAGGTCAAGTAAAAGAAGGGATGAGTAGTAGAGCTCATGAAGTTATGTTAGACACATATATTTTATCTATAGGTAAAGACGATATATTTAAGAAGGGAGATGCAATTAAGGATGACGTGCATTATGAGAAAACAGTTGTTCCCATGATCAAAGAATTGAATATAGAAATGCCCAGCAATAAAATGCATTGGAAATTCTATGAACTTGAAATATTTCAGAGAGTATGTGATAATGAGGGCAAATCAATCCATAAAGATTCACCAATAAAAGATCAATGGTTGAACTTTATGTTACATTGTCATGAAAAGACATCAGTACCAGAAGATGTAGATGAGATAATACAAAAAGCGTACGAAATTATGAAAACAGCAAATTGGCCGCAAGCGGAAAGACTTAAATATGAAATGGAAATTAATGAAGAGGATGTGCAACAGCAACGACTGGAGGATGTGAAGGCTGAAGGGTTAGCTGAAGGATTAGCTAAAGGTAAGGCTGAAGGTGAATCTAAGGCTATTGCAAAATCCTTTAAACTAAAAGAATCTGATCAAGATATGTTAGATGAGTATACAACGCTTACACCTGAAAAATTATCTAAAATCAAGCATATTCCCCAGCCTCCTAAAAGCGAAGATATCTTCAAGATATTAGTTGATAATTCTGGTGTTCAGGAGTTATCAGTTGAATTATCTGGAGGTTCGGATATGCACCATACCGGTGATGAATCATAAATCATTACTAGTGTTGGGATTTCATCTAGCAGAAACCGCTTAGCATGAGCCCTGATCTTTCCATCGATGGAAACGTATCTATAGAGAGTTAGATTCAGCAATAGCAGCGATAAAAAACTAGAATTGCAAAGAGGCTATTCTTCATAATAGTCCATTAGAATTACTATAAATAACTCTTAATAAATGACTACAATACCTAAAAATAAGATACTTGATTTTCTATATTCTAATGATAGGCATGTGTCATTAAAGAATCTGGGGAGTCAATACTTATACTCAAACTCAGTCAATAATCCAGAACAATCCTTAATTACAAGAAGTTTTTACGAAAGAGAGTTCTTATTGAATCAGTTTTTAATGTACTGAAAAACCATATGAGCTTAGAACATACAAGGAACAGATCGCCGTTAATGCCAACAATAATTAATGTCTTAGATAGCAAGATTATTTGAGTTATGCATGTTCTATGCCTAAATAATGTATTTGATATCGATATATTAAACTTACCTGCTAGATAGTTGTTACAGATGTCGGCATTTAAACTTGTTCCTGGATCTACAATGATTCAGTACAAGAGCCTTCAGGTCAAGAACAGGGATCTAAAAGCAAATAGGGGTAGGTAAACTCTTTTGCAATTTCAAAAGCGATTAAAATTGATCTGAGGGCTTTGGAATAAATTATAAAGATTAGTAAGATAGAAGATATTGATAGTATTGCTGATATTGCATCAAAGCAAATTGCAGCTCTGCAGCCCTAAATAAAACTTCCACAAGCGTAAGCGTTTATTGCCGCTAGGGCAATAATGGGGAAGTAACTCAAGCGCCACTGAACCCGTATTAAGACCACAAAGCTCACTCGCTTGAGTAGCATGATGAACTGTCTGTAAATAGCGGTTCACAGTTATGTTTTTTTAGGGGCGCCACTGACCTGCGTTTTCTCATGAGTTCTATATATATTAAGAAACTTTAGTACTATAGAGAATTTTTCGGTGGCCGACTTTAGCTTTAATTTCAGTAACTTACAGAAAGGGGAATCGATTCCGTGGGAAGTAGAGGGGAATTACAGGGGAACTTGGAAAAATAACAAAAATCTATAACATTAGCATTTTAGAAAATTCCCAGGGGAAGAAAAGGGGAAGAATTTTTGCAAAATTCCCCTAAACTTCCCCCACTAGAATGCATATTCCCCTCAAGCAAATTTGCGATTTTCCTTGTTATAGTATAGAGTTAAAGTCAGTAGGAATTAATTTCCTTCCCCTAGAAATTCCCCTAGAAATTGGATAAGGGGTTGATTATATAGGAGTAATCATGGCTAATTCAGCATATACCCAATGGGACAATTTAAGAAAAGCATTAAAAAACAAAAAGATAGAGCCTAATAGTAAAATAGCGACAATTTTGTTGGATTGCTTTATCAAGCTTGATGGTAAGCTGAGAGTTGTCTGTTTCCGTGATAAAAATCTGTGCCATAAATCAGGGGAATTTTATGAAATGCGCAAAAAACTAAAGAGCAAGGGTTGGCTGGAATTTGATACTGATGCTAATGGCAAGTTAATACGCTATTATCCTGGCAAGAAGCTAATAAAATATATTAATAGGGAGAAGGCATCCCAGTTTGAGCTAGCAACCAAGGATGAGATTGGCGCACTTGCTGCAAATGTGGAATTAAAAGAGTTGGCTTTAAAGGGGGAAATAGAGAAGCTAAATGAGAGAATGTCTAGGGCAGAAAAGGCAATGCTTGCGCTTATTAACAAATATGATCCTCCAGGTACTATTGAGAAGCTGGAAAAAGCCCTCTCTGGTGGTTATGAGGAGGTTTTGAATTAGTGTGGGTTTGAGGAATGTTATTAAAATTTGCAAAGAGTGAACGTTTTTATCATATCTACCTACAACCTAACCTTTTTGGAGGCACTACCGTCATATCTAGCTGGGGTACTTTTGACTCTAATTGGGGAGGACATAAATATACGTTTTGTGATAATAGCAGGCAAGTAGATTCAGCATTAGAAGAGATAAAAAAGACTAGACTAAAAAGAGGATATTCTTCATATTAGTATATTAGAATTACTGCAAATGAACCTTGATAAATGACTACTATACCTAAAAATAAGATACTTGATTTTCTATATTCTACTGACAGGCATGTGTCACTAGAGAAACTAGGGAATTGGATTGAAAATAATACTGATGGCAAGTACAAAATTGTCAATACTGATACTCAGTTAACGATTCATGCTGATACTCGATTGGCACAAAAATTTGCATGAATAAAAAATAAATTTTGATCAGCAAAGTCCAGATCCTATTTGCTTGTTGATGGTTTTTATTTTCTGGTAACTTAAGAAAACATCGTCTTATAATTAAGCGCTCTGTAGAACAACAAATTAATATGCAAAGAAAGTATACAACTTTTAACGAAGATGGATCTATAAATCAAGAGATTACTATTCCTATGACAGCAGAAGGGATAGACGTGATATCTGGAGATTTGAGTCGTAGCCTTGCCACATTAGAGCAATACAATCCTAGACAGATAAATTTTTCTAGGTTCTATGAAATATTGCACGATATATCTCCAAGAGTATTTGACTTAAAAAACTCAGTCATATTTGACGAAGACGTTGAGAACTTTGTTATGTCTCATTCCAAAATGTCAAACAAACAAGTACATGAATGGTTTATGGATTATAAGTTTCGCAGTAAATACTACAATCATTTAAGAGATGGAGTTGATAAATATAATTTCTGGGGACATAAAACTGGAGTTTTGGCAAAAGAAGATATAGGAGAGGAGATAAAGTTAAAAGTTGACCATGCAGAATACGCAGATCCAACTTATGATAGTACATTTAAAATGCTCTTTGCATCCGAAGAATATAAGAATTTACTAATAGATTTTGCCAATTCTTTATTGGATTTTACAGGAGAAGAAAAAATTGTGGAGGTAAGACTTGAAAGAGAAGAAACACCACCATTTGGAAAATATGGGATTAATAGCGCTGTAGACGTTCTTTGCAGTACTGCAAATGGGAAAACTATTGCTTTAGAAATGCAGAGAAAGTATGAGGATTACTTTCTATCTCGTACTCAGTATTACATGTCAAAACTATTTGTAACAGCTATGCAGAAAGGTTTTTCTGATAAATACCATGAGATGATAGATAAGATTTATATGATTATCATAGGCAAGGATGCAATTTTTCCAAAAGGAATAGGAGAGGATGATCAATATGAGTTTACAGTCACCCCAACTATTGAGGAATTAAATCAGCCTGTACCTGACAATAAAATGTATTGGAAATTTTTTGAGTTGAAAAGATTTGAAAAATTGTGCGATAATGAAGAAATAGGGATTAAACAATCTTCCCATAAATACCACGTAGAAAAATGGTTGAGATTTTTACTAGAGTGTGGGAAGAAAAATGAGGAATTGATTCCAGACAGTATACCAGAAATAATAAAAGAGGCTTATGAAATTATGAAAACAGCAAATATGAACCCTCAAGAATATTCTAGGTACCAAGATGAGCAAGTGCATGAGCACTTTGAAAGACTAGAACGTGAAAGCTCAGTAAAAAAAGCCCAAAGCGAGGGATTGGCTGAAGGATTGGCTGAAGGGTTAGCCACAGGTGAAATTAAAGGTAAAATTAAAGGTGAAATTAAAGGTGAAATATCCAAGGTTAAAACTTTAATAAAACATCAGATTCCACAAGAAAGTTTTACATCAGACTTAAAATTTTTAACCCATGATAGCGTAAAGGACAATCTTGAAAAAAACATAAGCTATATTCAAGAACATATGGGTGATACTGATAGTGAAATATGTGATGAACTAGGTCTTGTTGGTGATTTACTTATTGAGGATTTTATCTAGCATATATCGGGAATAATACTGCTTATAAGAAAGCTAAGAAGAAACGTGTAAAAATGGGACTTAAGTTTAGCAGCTGATTTAATCTTACAATGGTTAAACTAAAAAGAAAACAACTAAGAGGTTAAAATGAATTTAAATCAAAAAATAGTAAACCTCGATGGATTACACTCATGAGGTTTACACAAGCTGACCAGTTACAATAAGTAATAAAAAAAGGATGGAAGTGACAAAAGGTTCAAAGACAAGTGCGGAAGTAAGCGCAATCATGACTAAGGCACTTTTTGTGCTTAAAGATCTTGTAGATAATGATGCGGAATATGAAACGAACTATCATCAAGTTGTCACACTTTTTCTACAAGGAGTGATATCAACTGCTATAGACCTTGCCGAAGTACACACCCCCGGTGTATCTCCGATGATTTATGCGGATATTGAAGCCAGTGCAAAACTAGGAGGATTGAGATCTATTGTAAAAATGCAATCAGAAAAAGGTTCTATTTCTTACTCGGTTTCAGAGATCGGCGCAGATGATCCGTCTACTGCTATGAATTATTTAGGGCAGCAACTGTCTACGACACTTTTTAAAGGTATTCATGAGCTACCGCTACCCTTACGTAAACAAGAAATGTTGGTAAGGGGAGTAGAAGCTCTCCTTACCAACTTATTAAATGACAAGTTTGATCATCCCCATGCTGTCCTAGATACTTTCTGTGAACACGTTCACATGGCCTTGAATGATTTGGCAACTCGCGTCAAGTCAGTACATTAATATTGTTTAAAATGAGTTTCTTTGCGGGACAATGTCATTCGGTTAGTGTTGATATCGAATAAAATCAGTGATAGCGTATGACATTGCTTTGCGGGTATGTTACGGATTTTTTTGACATAGGTCTTTAGCCCTTTAGTTATAAAGCATACAGAGTACGAATTGCCCATTTAAGGTATTGTTTGTAGTGGCTAAAAACATTTAATTTGTGATAATCGTAAACAAGTCCATTCAGCATTAGAAGAGATAAAAAAGACTAGACTAAAAAGAGGATATTCTTCATATTAGTATATTAGAATTACTGCAAATGATCCTTGATAGTAAGCGCACGGTGAAGGCGGTATTGTTTTTACAAAATTACAAAGTAATATTCCAAGGTAGGAGTTCATGTAGTTTGTTGGAGTTATAATCCTGTATCAAATCAAATACCTTCTTCAAATATAGCGATGGATTGACGTTATTGATCTTGGCAGTTTCAATTAGTGAATATATATTAGCTGCAGTATGACCACCTTTGTCAGACCCTGCAAACATCCAATTTTTTCGCCCCAAAGCTATGGATCTCATAGCTCTTTCTGCTGCATTATTATCAATTTCAATTTGACCATCTTTCAAAAAGTGCATTAATGTTACCTGATTATTCATAGCATAATTGATTGCCTTTACCGTTCCGCTTTTTTGAGGCAGATTATTACGGTATTTTTTGAAGTTTATAAATAATTTTTCAACAAGATCTTTTGTTTTTTCTTGCCGATGAAGTAATCTTTGATCTGGATCTAAACCTCGTATATCTGATTCTACTTTATAGATTTCTGATATTTGCTCCAATACGCTAATTGCAATATTAGCTTTATCATTTGCTACTGTTACTTCATAAAACTTACGTCTTGTATGCGCCCAACATGCTGCTTCTGATATAGTAGCATCTGGATTTTTATCACTAATATATAAATTATCATATCCAGCATAAGCATCTGCATGTAACACTCCACTAAAATCGCTTAAATGTGATTCAGGTCTTTCGCCTTTGCGGTCAGGGCTATAGTAGTAAATTACTGCTGGTGGAGTGTCTTCTCCGCACGGGCGACCGTCTCTTACATAAGCCCAAATTCTACCAGTCTTAGTTTTACCCATTCCGGGTGCTAATACTTTTATTGGGGTATCATCAGCGTGTAAATACTCTGATGCAAATACTGACTTTTTTAATGCGTCTATTAATGGATTCAATAATCTAGCGCATTGCGCCGCCCAACCAGTCATTGTGTTTCTAGAGATTTCCACTCCTTCTCGTTCATATATTTGTGATTGTCGATACATAGGAAGATGATTGCAATATTTTTGTATCATTATATGAGCAAGTAATCCCGAACCAGCCTTGCCTTTTTCGATTGCCTTCGATGGAACGAATGCCTGTACTATCTTATCGCAATTAGTGCAGGCGCAGCGTGGTCTGATATGGCGAATTACTTTGAATGACGCTGGAATATGTTCTAGGGTTTCAGAGATATCATCAGCAATTTTGCGAAATTCCCCACTACCGCAATCAGGGCATTTGGGGGCTGGGTTTAGTATTACCTCTTCTCTTGGTAAATGTTCCGGTATTTTTAATCGTTTAGAATTATATTGTGGCTTGGGTTTGATGCTTTGATTGAGCTCAGACTGCTTCTCCTTATCCAAGGAATCTAGTTCGTTGCTTTCAATGCGCTGCTCTAACTCTTCTATTTGTTTATCTAGTTTCTCAGAGGACTTGCCAAATCGCTTGGCTTTTAGCAAGGCGAGCTGATCTTTTAGCGATTGGTTTTCTTCGAACAAATATTGATTTTTACTATTCAGGGCATAAATCATTTTATGCAAAATATCTGGTTCAGATGGTAAGTTTTTTAAGTCAATATTCATGCTATGATTATAGCGCTAAACCCCTTATATATCAAGGGTTTAGTAGTGGCAACTACGCAAAAACACTGGGCGCTATCCAGCATATATAGGCGGACTAGACCAGTTTGGTTTACGCCAGTCGATCCCCTCCATTAACATCGATAATTGCGCCTTGGTAATGCCTATACTTCCTTTATCTTCGCTATTTGGCCAGGTAAACTTACCACTATCAAGACATTTGTAAAATAAACAAAAACCTTGTCCATCCCACCATAATATTTTTATTCGATCAGCACGTTTGCCTCGGAATACAAATAATGCTCCGTTGCAAAACTTTTCTGATAATATAGTTTGAGCTAAAATAGATAATCAATTAATGCCTTTGCGCATGTCGGTTGAGCCAGTACATAAATATATTTTGTTTGATGCTAATATATTCAACATACGCTACTGGCCAATTCTATGATCTTATGTAATTTTTGAGTAGATATCTTGCCTGCAATTGACAATGAAAACTCAGCAAATTTTAATTCTGTTTGAATATATTCAAGCGCTATTGGTATAGGCAACTCCTCTTGAGCATTGGTAACTAGCTCTACAAAATGATCCGATGGATAATCAGGCGCTTGAGTGGTTGAAGGCTTGGAGTGTTGACGCTTCTGGCTACGCCAATTATATATTTGATTTGCTGTAACCCCATGTTTGGATGCGAGCTTGGTGATAACGCATTTTGGATCATCCGATTCCAAAAGGATTTGCTCTTTTACCGAATCGCTGATCGTATTTCTTTGATTTAACATAATGCTAATATCCGCTTTTTATTGATCTCACGAATTTAACTGATACGCTTTTCTTTTTCTAGACCGCCTTCACCGTGCGCTTACTGTATAAAAGGCATAAACTTCAATATAACAAGTACAACACGAATAACTATGATCATCAAAGCTCGTACATAATTCTATTTTTACTTATCTTTAGCTGGTGGCTTTTTAGGCTCTTCAACAGAACTTTTTGCCTTGGAAACCTTATTAACTTCACTATAATCTATGTTTTGCTTTGCTTTTGAACCATCTGGTCTATGGGCTATTTTTTGATCAATCAATTTTTCTTTACCAAAGTTTTTCACACTTTTAAATGCACCGGTAACTGGACTAGCTAATTTACCCATATCACTTGTAATATCTTTAATAGGATTCATTCCACTCTGTA
>JAWUWW010000086.1:0-10830 GCA_034111645.1 Cellvibrionaceae bacterium | reverse complement strand
TTCTGGCGCATTATCGATACCGTCGAATGCAACGGCTGCGCCGCCCCATACTTCAGAACATACACGCGTTAGCGCTGCTGTTAGTGTTGTTTTACCATGATCAACGTGACCAATCGTACCCACGTTGACGTGGGGTTTATTACGTTCAAACTTTTCTTTAGCCACTTTACAGCGCTCCTATTTATCTTATCTATTTTTACAAAAATTAAATCATGCCGTTTTTGGCCATAATCTCTTTAGTTACATTATTTGGGGCTTCTGAATACTGATCAAAAACCATCGAAAAAGTAGCTCGACCCTGGGTCGCAGAACGCAAGTCCGTTGCGTAACCAAACATTTCAGCTAATGGTACCTGAGCATTAACTACCTTCCCAAGTACAACCTCTTCCATTCCCAATATCAATCCGCGACGGCGATTTAAATCGCCAACCACATCACCCATATTGGCTTCTGGCGTAACCACTTCAACCTTCATCATGGGCTCTAATAATTTAGCGCCGCCGTTTTCAGCTAATTTTTTAGTTGCCATAGAGGCTGCAATTTTAAAGGCCATTTCATTAGAATCAACATCATGAAATGAACCATCGTACAGTGTCGCTTTCAAACCTAATAACGGATAACCCGCTAAAACACCATTTCTCATCTGCTCAGAAATACCTTTTTCAACAGCAGGAATGAATTCTTTAGGCACTGAACCACCGACAATTTCGTTCACAAACTCCAAGCCTTCTGCATTACTATCTTCTGCTGGCTCAAACTTCACCCAGACATGGCCATACTGACCTCGACCACCAGACTGACGAACAAACTTACCTTCAATATCGCAAATATTGTTAATGCACTCACGGTATGCGACTTGCGGCTTACCAATATTCGCTTCAACACTAAACTCGCGATGCATACGATCAACAAGAATATCGAGGTGTAACTCGCCCATTCCTGAAATAATTGTTTGCCCGGTTTCTTCATCGGTTTTAACACGGAAAGACGGGTCTTCTTGCGCAAGCTTGCCTAAGGCCATACCCATTTTATCTTGGTCGGCCTTCGTTCTTGGCTCCACCGCAACCGAAATGACCGGTTCTGGAAATTCCATTCTTTCTAGAATAATTTTACCGTTTTCTGCACACAGAGTATCGCCCGTAGTCACGTCTTTAAGACCGATAGCCGCAGCAATATCTCCCGCCTGCACGACTTTAATTTCTTCGCGTGAATTAGCATGCATTTGCACCATGCGGCCCACACGCTCTTTTTTACCTTTCACAGAATTATATACCGCTGTGCCACTTTCTAACGTACCGGAATAAACGCGGAAGAACGTTAGGGTACCCACAAAAGGGTCCGTTGCAATTTTAAACGCGAGCGCAGCAAAAGGGGCATTATCATCAGCTTCACGATGTGCAACCGTTTCACCATCTTCTAAAGTACCATCAATCGCTTTTACTTCGGTTGGTGATGGTAAATATTCCACCACCGCATCCAACATGGCTTGGACACCTTTATTCTTAAAGGCCGAACCGCCAATAACAGGTACTATTTCATTCGCTAAGGTTCGTACTCGAATCCCCGCTTTAATCTCTTCTTCAGAAAGCTCCTCGCCCTCTAAATACTTATCCATCACTTCATCGTTAGCTTCTGCAGCCGCTTCCACTAAATGTTCACGCATTTCTTCACATTGCGCTTGAAGGTCTTCTGGAATGTCTCCATATTCAAAGGTCATACCTTGATCAGCTTCATTCCATAAAATAGATTTCATTTTAATCAGATCAACAACGCCTTTAAACTCATCTTCAGAGCCAATAGTCATCTGCAAAGGTACCGGCATTGCACCTAAGCGTGTTTTCAACTGGTCCACCACCATATGGAAATCTGCACCTGCACGATCCATCTTATTAACGAAAACCAAACGTGGCACTTCGTATTTGTTCGCTTGCCGCCATACCGTTTCTGTTTGTGGCTGCACACCAGAAGAGCCACACAACACTACAACAGCGCCATCCAATACACGCAATGCACGCTCAACTTCAATCGTAAAGTCTACGTGCCCAGGGGTATCAATAATATTAATACGATGCTGCTCATACTGCTGCTGCATCCCCGCCCAAAAACACGTCGTAGCAGCAGAGGTGATGGTAATACCACGTTCCTGCTCCTGCTCCATCCAGTCCATGGTTGCAGCGCCATCATGTACTTCACCAATTTTATGTGACAAACCTGAATAAAAAAGACCGCGCTCGGTAGTCGTTGTTTTACCTGCATCAACATGTGCGCAGATGCCAATATTACGATAGCGAGCCAATGGTGTTATACGTGCCACAGTGTGATTCCCCGGTAAAATCAATATTAAAAAAAAGGCAGCCGATAATAGCTGCCTTTTGTTACGCTCTTGCTAACTTACTTTTAAAGGGAAATAACCCGTAAAAGTAAATAGCCAGTAATGTACTTTAGAAACGGTAGTGCGAGAACGCTTTGTTCGCTTCTGCCATACGGTGAACATCTTCACGCTTTTTAACCGCGCCGCCTTTACCTTGGGCCGCATCAATCAATTCGCCCGCTAAACGCGCAGCCATTGATTTTTCACTACGATTACGTGAGTATTCTACCAACCAACGCATCGCTAATGCTTCACGACGAGATGGACGTACTTCAACAGGCACTTGATAAGTTGCACCACCAACACGACGAGACTTAACCTCGACCAATGGAGCAATCTTTTCTAGCGCTTCATTAAATACTTCTAGCGCTTCTTTGTCTGTTACTTTTTTACTAACTGAATCTAAGGCACCATATACGATACGCTCAGCAACGGCTTTTTTACCGCTGATCATCAGTATGTTCATAAATTTCGCTAACGTAATATTACCGTACTTAGGGTCCGGTAGTATCTCGCGTTTCGCGACGACTCTTCTTCTTGGCATGTTATTCGCCTCTGTTTCAGGTTAACTCTAAGACAACGCTCTTACTTTCTATTTATTCACACTATCAATACTACTGAATAATGCCTCAATACAGGCAAGCGCGCTTAGCCTTACTCTTCGTTCAATCTTTACTAAAAAACGTGTACCGTGTCTTTTAATAAGGAGTCCTATTTAGGACGCCTTACTTAGGACGTTTAGTACCGTACTTAGAACGACCTTGTTTACGGTCAGCAACACCAGAGGTGTCTAAGCTACCGCGAACTGTATGATAACGAACACCTGGCAAATCTTTTACACGACCGCCACGGATCAATACCACACTATGCTCTTGCAAGTTATGACCTTCACCACCAATATACGAAGTAACCTCAAAGCCATTTGTAAGGCGTACACGGCATACTTTACGTAGTGCCGAGTTTGGTTTCTTCGGTGTAGTAGTATAAACACGGGTACAAACGCCGCGCTTTTGAGGGTTACCTTGTAGAGCAGGTACGTCACTCTTTTGTACTTTACGCTTTCTAGGCTTACGAACCAATTGGTTGATCGTTGCCATGAAATATAACTCCAACTTATTTATGCTTCACCCCAGAAATACCGTAAAAACAGTAAATATGAAGCTTAGACAGATTAATAATCAATCCCACAAGGGGATTCCCCCAACAAAATAGGGGTGGCGAATTGTACGGGCCAAGGCTTAGATCGTCAAGCACTAGAGGATATAATTTGGGGATATGTAAGTACATCTACGGGTATATTCGTTAGCCTTCATACACGGCACACCAGAACTATCCATTTTTCACTCACAAAATCGCTCTCATGCGATTAATCCTGTAACATAATCAAGAAAATGATGCCTTATATCTACACTAACTTTCCCATAATGGAGCACCGATGAAAAAGTACATACCTCTAGCATTATGCATCTTCATTGCATTTGTCTTTTTACAGTCATTACCTTTTAAGTTTAGTAATTCTTTAGAGACTCAGCACATCTTCAGTACATTAGCTGAATGGTCCGGTCTACACTGGTTTGGCGCTTATGGGGGCTACATGGTGGGTGCAACTGAGCTCATCGCTGCAGTGTTACTTTTTACAAAGATACGATCTTTAGCCGCGGTAATGGCTTTAGGTATTATGAGCGGAGCCATATTTTTTCACCTATTCACGCCACTAGGTATCGTTATGCCTCATTTTGACCCTATAACGACTAATCAAATAGGCAATGATAGCGGTATATTGTTTATGATGGCATGTGCCACTTGGGCCTGCGCATTAATACTCATATTTTTAGAATATAAAAACCCGGAAAGCACTATTTCAAAGCTTGTGAATAAATACAGTGAAACTTAACTTATAAGCTTTATACTATATTAACAAAAAACAAATCAGCCATTAAAGGGCTATAGTATTCATATGCTATAGTTCTTTACATCCAATCTCAGTACATAATCTTTATGAGCCATTATTTACCATCTTTCAGCATAACGTGTTTACTACTCACACTGTCGCTAAACTCTATTGCCGACAGCACACCTAAAGAAGAATCTATAAATAAATTATGTCGTGAAATTGGCAATAAGCTAGGCAGTATCAGTGAAAAAAACTGTAGACAACAAGAACTCATCCATAACAAAGGTTTTTCAGTCGAGGGGCGCCCTTTAGCCTACAAAGAATACGCACCACTGGAATCACGCAAGCCACTAGGAAAAGTACTGTTAATGGGGGGAATACATGGTGATGAATATTCCGCAATATCTATCATGTTTAAATGGATGGATAAACTGAATAAATATCACTCAGGCTTATTCCATTGGGCAGTCATCCCCAGCTTAAATCCTGATGGCTTATTACGCCAGAAGGC
Organism: Cellvibrionaceae bacterium; assembly: GCA_034111645.1. GTDB lineage: Bacteria > Pseudomonadota > Gammaproteobacteria > Pseudomonadales > Cellvibrionaceae > CANLBN01. Next base: position 6,054 of record JAWUWW010000086.1, on the reverse strand, counting down.
ACAAAGACAAAATGCTAATGGTGTTGATTTAAATAGAAACTTTGCCTCTAAAAACTGGGATGAACTGGCACTAAAATATTGGGCTGAACGAACATACAAGAATCCAAGACGCTATCCAGGAGCTACAGCAACGAGTGAGCCTGAGACGCAATGGTTTAGCCGTATGATTACAGAATTTAATCCTGACGTCATTATTGCTGTTCATGCACCTCATCGCTTAGTCGATTTTGATGGCTCGATACAAGCCCCCAAAAAATTAGGTGATTTACATTTACGCTTACTAGGTACTTACCCTGGCTCTTTAGGCAACTATGCAGGTGTTGACTTAAACATTCCGGTTGTAACCGTAGAATTGGCATCAGCGGGTATTATGCCGCCTGAAAAAGAAGTGAGCCGTATGTGGATTGATATCATTAGATGGCTACGTACAGAAATTCCAAAAATGGATAAATAGTTATTTATCCACCACCCTCATAAACAATACGCCAAACATTACCCGCCTCTAGCTTCCATATCTGCCTTTTCCATCCTCTCGATTCGAAATTATTACTCTTATAAGTTTGATAGTATTCGACCCAAACCATGTTTTCTTCGCCTGGGTAAGCATAGATTCCCACGTCGGAAATATCAATATCAATAAACTTTTTACTGCCATTAACGCGCTTTTTATACGTAACCCACTGCGCCCAATCTTTCTCTAAATTAGAAAAATTCGTCGAATAAAAGTCAAGATAGGGATCTGGCGTGAGGTTTTCCCAGGCTATTTGCCACTCATCGATACGCTGCTGCAAGGTTTTTCGTAATTTTTTCACTTGCTTAACAGGCACCATCTTCACTTTAGGTGTCATGACAATATAGGTATAACCTACATCAATATATTGATTGATTTTATCAATATCGTTGTTAGACAAAACGACACAACCATTACTATCTAATAAAGGTCGCGTTTTCTCCTTCAACCCCATTGGCTCGGCATGCAACCAAATACCAAAACCGGTTCTACCATGTAATTTATCCCATGCATTTGGATAATTAACGGGGTATGCAGCATGTCCATAAAAATCATCTAATTGCTTAGGCGTAAGCTCACTGACAATCCTATAGACACCTACTGGTGTTTTATTATCGCCTTCAATATTTTTACCATACCCATCTTTGCCGATAGAGGTTTTCATTGTTTCCAACAAGAGAAAAGTGCCATCTGTTTGGCGTTCGTAAACATACAGTTTACCGGTGCTCAATTCAGAAATAATAGCGTGTGGATAGCGAGTAGCGACATCGATCAGTGATGCTGGCTGGCGGTTGTGATCAGGAAGAAGAGAGAAGTGATCTTTTTCGGCGTGGGCTGACATTGCTAACACACATAAGCTCAAACTTATTGAATAAACGGCTATGGCTTTGATCATTATTATGAATCATCCTCTTTAACTACTATTACTTAGATCCTTGGATATAGTATAACTTTTTATCAAAAAACATCTATCTTATAAACATAAAAGCCCCCAAAAGGAGGCTTTTATACGATATCAAGAAAGCTATATAACTTTAACTTGACTGTAAGGCTTCAGTTAATGCTGCTTCGATATCTGCTGCACTCACACCTTCTGACTGAGTCTCCTTCTCAGCTGCGCGCTTACGCTTACGTTCAGCATGATAAGCCAAACCAGTACCCGCTGGAATCAAGCGACCTACTACAACGTTCTCTTTCAAACCACGCAAGTAGTCTTTCTTGCCAGTTACCGCTGCTTCAGTCAATACTCGTGTGGTTTCTTGGAAAGAAGCCGCAGATATGAATGACTCAGTAGCTAACGAGGCTTTGGTGATACCTAATAGCTGACGTTGGTAACGCGCCGGTAGCTTATCAACGTCTCGTAGAGTTTCATTTTGCTCAAGCACTTCAGTAAACTCAACTTGCTCACCTTTAACAAAGGTCGATTCACCCATGCCTGTGATTTCAACTTTACGTAACATTTGACGAACAATAGTTTCAATGTGCTTATCATTAATTTTTACACCTTGTAAACGATAAACATCTTGAATTTCATTCGTAATATAACGCGCTAGTTCTTCAACACCACGTAAACGGAGGATATCGTGCGGATTACTTGGACCATCCGAAACAACCTCACCTTTTTCTACTTTCTCGCCTTCAAATACAGTCATTTGACGATGCTTAGGAATTAAGACTTCGTAATGATCAGAACCATCTTCCAATGGCTGACCATCCGTTGGGGTAATGACTAAACGGAACTTACCTTTTGTCTCTTTACCGAAGCTGACAGTACCCGAAATTTCCGCAAGAATTGACGGCTCTTTTGGCTTACGCGCTTCAAACAAATCAGCAACACGTGGTAAACCACCGGTAATATCTCGTGTTTTCGAACCTTCTTGAGGAATACGCGCAATAATGTCACCAACACCAATTTCGTCGCCATCATTCAAGCTCAAAATCGCTTTAGATGGCAGCATATAATGTGCAGGAACATTAGTGTTCGCTAACGTTAGTTCTTTACCTTTTTTATCGACTAAAGTAATCGCTGGCTTAAGATCTTTACCCGCAGCTGGACGCTCAGCTGGGTCAATAATCTCAATGGAAGTAAGACCTGTTAATTCATCCGTTTGACGACGAATTGAAAGACCATCTTCCATACCGGAGAACGCTACCTTACCCGCTACCTCAGTAATAATTGGATGCGTATGCGGATCCCATTTTGCAATGAAAGCGCCACCTTCAACAGCCGCTCCATCATGTACTGAAATAACAGCACCGTATGGAATTTTATAACGCTCACGCTCACGACCCGTAGCATCCGCTACCGCTAATTCACCAGAGCGAGAAACAGCGACTAGGTGATTGTTGATATTTTCAACAACCTTAACATTGTGTAGACGTACGGTACCGTCCTGTTTCACTTGTACACTATCGACAGCAGAAGCACGACTCGCCGCACCACCAATGTGGAATGTACGCATAGTTAGCTGAGTACCTGGCTCACCAATGGATTGTGCAGCAATAACACCTACTGCCTCACCCACGTTCACTAAGTGGCCACGAGCAAGGTCACGACCATAACAACTAGAACAAATACCATGGCGTGTTTCACACGTCATTGCAGAACGCACAATGATTTCATCAATTGCATTTTCTTCAACAATACCGACCGATTTTTCATCAACCATAACACCGGCTTTTAACAATACTTCACCAGTAGTGCCATCAACTACGTCTTGTGCAATTACACGACCTAACACTCGATCACCTAGTGGATCAATAATATCTCCACCTTCAATAATCGGCGTTAATGTTAGACCTCTCTCAGTGCCACAATCATGCTCAGTCACTACAAGATCCTGTGCAACATCCACAAGACGACGTGTTAGATAACCTGAGTTTGCTGTTTTAAGTGCGGTATCCGCCAAACCTTTACGCGCACCGTGAGTAGAGATAAAGTACTGAAGTACGTTTAGACCTTCACGGAAGTTAGCCGTAATCGGTGTTTCAATAATAGAGCCATCTGGACGCGCCATCAAACCACGCATACCCGCTAGCTGACGAATCTGTGCGGGAGAACCACGAGCACCAGAATCCGCATACATAAATACAGAGTTAAATGAATCTTGCTTTTCTTCTTCGCCATCTTTGTTGATAACGATCTCTGTTGAAATACCTTCCATCATTGACTTAGCAACAAGATCATTCGCGCGCGACCAGATGTCGATCACTTTGTTGTACTTTTCACCTTGAGTTACTAGACCTGAAGCAAACTGGCCTTCAATTTCTTTCACTTCGTTGTCAGCACGAGCAATGATTTCTGCTTTACTATCTGGAATCGCAAAGTCATTAACACCAATAGAAGAACCCGAACGTGTCGAGAACTTATATCCCATGTACATAAGTTGATCCGCAAAAATAACGGTTTCTTTTAAACCAACAACACGGTAGCAATAGTTAATCACTTTCGAAATCGCTTTTTTGACCATTGGGATGTTAACCATCTCAAATGGCATACCTTTAGGTACGATATCCCAGAACAATACACGACCAACGGTGGTATCAACGATTGATGTTGATACTACGCTTTCGCCATCATCCTGTTTAATGGTTTGTGTGATACGAATTTTAATACGCGCTTGAAGATCAACTTGATCAGCATAATAAGCACGTGACACTTCAGATACATCAGAGAAGACCATGCCTTCACCTAATGCATTCACACGCTCACGTGTCATCCAATACAAGCCCAAGACCACATCCTGTGAAGGAACGATAATTGGCTCACCGGATGCTGGTGAAAGAATATTATTCGTCGACATCATTAATGCACGCGCTTCTAATTGAGCTTCGATCGTTAATGGAACGTGGACCGCCATTTGGTCACCATCGAAATCGGCGTTATAAGCCGCACAAACTAATGGGTGCAATTGGATCGCTTTACCTTCAATCAATACCGGCTCAAAAGCTTGAATACCCCAACGGTGAAGTGTGGGTGCACGGTTAAGTAATACTGGATGCTCACGAATCACTTCGTCAAGAATATCCCATACAACGGGTTCTTCACGTTCAACCATTTTCTTAGCCGCTTTAATTGTCGTGGCAAGACCACGTAATTCTAGCTTGCTAAAGATGAACGGCTTAAATAATTCCAAAGCCATTTTCTTAGGAAGACCACACTGATGCAGGCGTAAAGTAGGACCTGTTACGATGACGGAACGACCTGAATAATCAACACGCTTACCAAGAAGGTTTTGACGGAAACGACCTTGCTTACCTTTGATCATATCGGCAAGTGATTTTAATGGGCGTTTGTTTGAACCCGTAATGGCACGACCACGACGACCGTTATCTAACAAGGCATCTACCGATTCCTGCAACATACGTTTTTCGTTACGCACAATGATATCCGGTGCATTAAGATCTAATAAACGCTTTAAACGGTTGTTACGGTTAATCACTCGACGATACAAGTCATTCAAATCTGAAGTCGCAAAGCGGCCGCCATCTAGCGGGACTAATGGACGAAGATCTGGCGGAAGTACTGGCAAGGCTTCCATGACCATCCACTCAGGCTTATTACCTGAGAAGAAAAATGCTTCTAATAATTTTAGTCGCTTAGATAATTTTTTGATTTTGGTTTCTGAATTCGTTTCTGGAATTTCTTCACGCAGACGATTCACTTCTTCTTCAAGATTAATATCTTTCATTAAATCTTGGATCGCTTCAGCACCCATTTTCGCTTCGAATTCGTCTGGAAATTCTTCCATGGCTTCGAAGAACTGCTCATCCGTTAACAACTGACCTTTTTCTAACGTCGTCATGCCGGGATCCGTCACAACGTAAGATTCAAAATACAATACGCGCTCGATGCTACGTAGTGTCATATCAAGTAATAAACCAATACGGCTAGGCAATGATTTTAAAAACCAAATATGTGCAACCGGGCTAGCCAGTTCAATTTGGCCCATACGATCACGACGAACTTTTGCCAATGTCACTTCAACGCCACATTTTTCACAAATGATGCCGCGATGTTTCATTCGCTTATATTTACCACACAAGCATTCGTAATCTTTGACTGGGCCAAAAATTTTTGCGCAGAACAAACCTTCACGTTCAGGCTTGAAAGTACGATAGTTAATGGTTTCTGGTTTTTTCACTTCACCAAATGACCATGAGCGAATCATTTCAGGTGATGCTAGACCAATACGAATCGAATCAAATTCGTCGTTTTGTCCCTGGGACTTCAGCAAGTTGAGTAAGTCTTTCAAGGCTATTCCTCCGATTGGGAATTAAATTTTTGTGATGTTTACAATATTTTTAGTGAGCGCCAATCTAAGATTAACGCTCACACTGTGTGATCATGCTATTAGTCATTTATGGGAATCAGTTTCTAATTCCATATTAATACCTAGTGACCGAATTTCTTTAACTAATACATTAAAGGATTCCGGCATACCAGGTTCCATGCGATGATCACCATCAACAATGTTTTTATACATTTTGGTACGACCCGCAACATCATCCGACTTAACGGTTAACATTTCCTGTAGCGTATA
>JAWUWW010000085.1:0-8199 GCA_034111645.1 Cellvibrionaceae bacterium | reverse complement strand
CCACTCCAATCCACTCCACTCCACCTCCACTCCACTCCGCCACAACTTACTTACTATCAGAATGGATCCTATTATGATTGGTATGTCGTCATTCGAAGAGGAAGCGTTTATTCAAGCGTATGTTGAAGAGTATATGAAATCATACAACCAGCAAAATCAGATAGATGGACCCCTGGAAGATATCCAGGGAGTTGAAATTTTACAATTTGCGGACATTCTTATGATGGACCTTTAAGTCACTTTTAAGGTGGTTTTTTAAAAACGCCCCATTGGGAGTTGTAAAGATATCATCTTTATACAGGGGATGCTCTTTATCAACCCCTGTTTTCCTAAAATATGTGAAGTTCTCATATTTTAGGAAGTTCTCATATTTTAGGAAGTTCTCATATTTTAGGAAGTTCTCATATTTTGGGAAGTTCTCGTATTTTAGGAAGTTCCCGTATTTTAGGAAGTTCTCATATTTTAGGAAGTTCTCATATTTAGGAAGTTCTCATATTTCAATGTGACAAGACCCCACTCATCCACCCACCCACCTCATCACTCCCCTCCATCCCCCTCAACACAAGACCAAGACAAATACAAGTAATAATGGCACCATCGATGAAGAAGCAAATGGTTTCGCATCCCAGTGTCAAACTACACAGTCTCAGTATGGATTGTATGTCCAACATTTTCATGTTTTCTGGTGCAAGAGAGAGGAGGACATTCACACTTGTTTCAAGTGAAACTTCTATGATCCACGCCAAGAAGGCTGAGGAAGCTAGTCTCAATGCTCTCACTGCCATAGTGGTCCACAGGATGGCGAATTGGGTACTACCCGAAGTATCCTCCAAAAAGGCTACGTGGGAAGAATGTATGCCACCCATATACAAGGGGCGTAGAAACCAAGTTGGAAACTACATCCATTACCAGATGACACACCAAATGAAAACGTCTGGGGTGGTGGCCGCATGCGAGAACGATAGCGAATGGGCGGGAGAAGAGATTGTATGGGAGGACGACCTTTGCATGAAGATGGGGTCATTGTCTGCCATTCTGACGAATATTTGCTTTTGTGACACCCCGTATGATGCACTCATTTGTCTATCTGCAGACTACTCGCCAGGGGTAGTAGACGAGGCTTTAGAAAATGGTGGGAAAACTCTGGTGGGTATCGGGATGGGTGTAACAACTGGGAATGGTACATTTTTGCCCCTGGCGAACGTGGCATGATATGTTAAATTAATTATTTCAAACTATTTATTATTGTTTTTTTAAACCCAGGGTCTCTTGAAGATTCATTGTCCTGGCAAATATGCGGGATTGAGATTCGTCTCTCCTAAATTTGATCTACTAAATACACATCAACCATTCTAGACTGCTCCTTATAAATTTGTTCGAATTCGTCAACGGTTATATATTCATCTGTGTCTGATTCTGTTTCATAAACCTTATTATATGTTTTTGAACAACATATGTATATTAAATATGTTAGACAACCCATCCATTATTTCATTTACAATACATAATTATTAATATTATGAAAACGGACACTTGGATGGGAAAGGGCTTATTAAAAGTGACGATGAAAACCCATATAATACATCAAACAGTAATATATATTCTGGTTTTATTGTACCGGGTATAAGTAGTGATACAACAATTGCAATTGATGTGGCAATATGTACTTTAGTATGCCACCATGTCCCAGCTCCAATACGACTTGTATTGATACCAACTGCAATTAAACCGGCCAATACCATTATAACTTTCATTATCGGTACATTTTTTGCTTGCCTGACGATAATAGGAAATGACAATCTCAGTGGGATACATATCATGTAAAACAACATGGATAGTTGTTTATTAGAGTACCCCATTGAACGCAATGCACCTTCTCCCATGACAGTGTTTATAAAAGAGATACATTTAAAAATGGCGAGACGAATATCAACCCATTTGCCAGAACAATGAATGATTAAAAAACCAAACTCTGGATTTAAAAAAAAATATTTTTCAAATTATTTTAAATTTTAAACATCATCATAGTGTGCAACAACAATTATCGGTTCATCAACAGGCAAACTGGTGGTGATGATCTCTTTACTCTTGTAACAACAAATACACCTGAAATAAATCGCCAACATAGTTGCAGTTGCCACGATTACCAAAAAAACTATCAATTCAATTTCAGGCATCATGGTTTTGTTTGAATTTAAGTGGAGGAGAGTGAGTTGAGTGGGGTGGGGGGGTGATCGCGAGAGATTAGGAAATTCTCATATTTTAGGAAATTCTCATATTTTAGGAAATTCTCATATTTTAGGAAATTCTCATATTTTAGGAAATTCTCATATTTTGAGAATTTAGTGGGTTATCATATATTAAACCTAACCCCTTTACAAAAATGCCGCATTGAAGTATTTTTATTTCCACATCCCCACCCACATCTGTTCACTCCCACTCCCATCCTCTCCTCCTCAACAACACTCCTCAACAACACTCCTCAACAAAACTTTTCTATAATGTCTTCGCCTTTTACCAACGAAGAGTTTATGTGGAAAGTCGTGAATGAGATAGGATCACTTGAAAATACTACTGTGGATACCACTCCTCGAGGAAGCTTCGAAGCCGGGGCACCTGTTTCACTAATGAAAATTGGTGCTTTCTGTCAGTCAGAAGACATCATGGAAGAAGAAGACATCATCATGGATGAAGTTTCTGAAGGAATGGTCGATAACTTCTCGGCACTTTGGGAAGACAAGCCCATCCCGGACGATATTGAAGAATTGCAAACTTCTTTTGATATCGGAGACCTTGAAAATGCCTTTGGCTGTGAAGAGACTCTTTTGATGATCGAAGAGGTAGCCCCTGTTATCGAGACTGTAGAGGTATCTCCCGTTATCGAGATGACCGGTGTTTCCCAGGTGGTAGATAAGTTATCTATCTCCCAGCAAGCTTTGGATGCCGCTTCGGAAGCGGCCTCTTTTTCTGCTTTATCTGCCGCTGAGTTTCAGTCAGCAGAATCAGTCTTTGTAACTGCCAGTGAACACCACTACATCATTTCTCCTTCCTCACAGGCTGAATTGGCATACAATCTTCTCCTGGCTATATCTCAGGCATCGAAAAAGACGTCTGATTACTCTTTGTTGCTTAGATTTTTCAATGGTGACATGGATGCCGTAGAGTATATCATGGCTCAGGTTAAGGACCGCAAAATGGTAGAGGTTGTATCAAATGGTTATGGTGGGGAGAAGGTTACTATTGCCAGGAGGCATTTGACCCGCCTTTTTAAGCACACCAAGAGTATAATAATTTCCAACGAGGTAGTTGTGGATGGGGTAGTTGTTTCTCCGATTGTAACAGAGGGACTTGAGTGCCTCACAAAGAGATTTGTTGATATCCCCACCTCTAGGAAGACATTCAATAAAACCAAGTTGAACTGTGTGGATAACAATCAGGTCAGGAAGTATTTCTCTGCTCTCCATACCTCATGGGAGAAGAAGGTAGACTTTGCGTCTACATTTAAGTATATCTCTGCTGGGTCTAAGTGTTTCTTCGAATTCAACTGGTGAATATAAAAAGATTAAAAAATATTATTATTTTATTAATGGGTATGAGATTCGTCTCCCCAAGGGGTATAAATATATATAGATTACCAAATTGGTAATTTAAACAGAGACTTCGCGTCCTCCGTGCTTGGAGTCGTCCATACCAGCCTCTTCCTCTTCAGCCGAAACGCGAAGACCAATAGTCTTTTTGATACCATAGAAAAGCACAAACGAAGTGGTACCAACCCAGGCGACGAGGGCTAGGAGGAAAACAAGGTTGGCCCCAAGAGCGTTACCGTGGCCTCCGTAAAAGAGACCCTTGCATTCATCGGGTTCCCCATAGTATGCCAATGAGTAGTTGTCCTCAGTGGCGAATAGAGCTGCCGCCAAAACACCCCATACACCACAGAAAAAGTGCACTGGGATGGCGTTGACAACGTCGTCAATCTGAAGCTTAAGTAGAAGCTTGGAAGAAGAGAGGTAGACGAATCCGGAAACAACCCCAATAACCATAGCTCCCTCAGGTTCGATTACGGAACAAGAAGCTGTCACCCCAACGAGACCGGCAAGAATACCATTGCTTGCCGAAGATATGTCCCAGATTTTATCTGTGTTCTTGGAGAGAACAACGGTAGTGATTCCTCCAAAAGCAGCCGAAATGGTAGTATTTACCATGACTTTAGCGGCAATTCCAGAAACTCCTACGATGGCTAGAGTGGAAACACCGTTAAATCCGTACCACCCAAACCAAATGATTAGAGTACCAAGTACCTGAAGAACGACAGATTGCTGTGGGAGAGGGTTTACAGTTCCATCATCATTAAACCTGCCGATACGGGGTCCAACGAGATAGGAACAGACGAGGGCGGCCAATCCACCACATGCATGAACCACGCCGGATCCTGCAAAATCAATTACGCCGCAATCAAACAACAAGTCGTCTCCGCGGAAAGCCGATGCCCATCCTTCTCCCCACCCCCAGTGAACTACAATAGGGTAGATAAACGAAGTCAATACAACAGAGTATGCTAGGTATGCCGAGAATGAAACTCGTTCGGCTACAGCCCCGGAAACGATGGTAGCAGCGGTGGCAGCGAAGGCCCATTGGAATAGCCAGAATGCATAAGCCTTTCCGTTTGTTAGAGTACCATCTTCTTGTTCGAACTGGTCACCCTTGAGGGCAAATCCATTTGTACCAAATAGCCTGCTCTCCGTCTCTCCGAATGCAAGCCCGTAGCCAAAAATCCACCAAGCCACTCCACCAATTGCAGCATCACCAAGATTCTTAATCAAGATATTCTTGGTGTTCTTTACAGACACAGAACCAACTTCCAGCATTGCGAAACCAGTTTGCATGAAGAAAACCAGGATGGCACCAAACATTAGCCACATTGTATCCATGTCATTTACAAGGGAGTCGAATTGGGCTTCAGTGATAGGAGCATAAGAAGAAGACATGTTTTTTGATGTTGAGTTGTTGTGGTCGATTGAAATTGTGATCGGTGGTGGGTATGTACACCTGATATTGTTTACAGTTGTTTGTTCTAGTTCTTTATTGTTCGATTAAAACACCGAACCATACATATCCGAGATCGGTTCGATGATCTTCTTATTTAGTTTAAGACCATCAATATATATTTTGTTTACTTCATCCTGAAATTTACTATTCATAATATTTGTCAACTTAGATGTGTCAGAGACGTTATAATCGGTTCTCTCCTTTTCGGATGCCCCCTCCAGTACATCGTTTCTTGTTTTAGAAGCCAGTGTTCCTATTTCTCCGCGTATGGTGTCCATATCTATAGATTCGTCTCCCCAAGGGGTATGAGATTCGTCTCCTCCACATTAAAAAAAAATTAAATACCATTAGTTATTATAAAATCAACTTCGAATTTTTTCATATATTCTAATTCCATCTTTTCTTTGTGTGTGTAAGTAAAAGTCTTTATCTTTTTACTTCTACAATATAAAATCAAATCAGAACAGAGACAAGTCCAGTGTATAACAACAACTTGGAACCCAGAGGTCATTTTTTCGTATTCAGTTTCACTGAAAATAGACTCGAAAATTATACCCCTATTAAAACACGGTGGGAGTTTGTTTGCAATTTTCCTATTGAAACTGCAAAAAATAACACGATCGTAATCGTAATCCATATAAAACTTATACAATTCATTAACTATGTTTTCGTTTGTTCCTTTTATGTCAATTAAAATATTCATATCTGAAATATCGACGGTTTCATATAAATGATTAAGAGAAATGACATTTAATTCTGCCAATTCTTTGTATTCTAAATCTTTAATAAATTTTTCTCCCAAATACAAATCGTGACACAATACAATCACATTGTCACGACTCAATTGTACATCAATTTCAACCCCAGTATAATTATAATCAAGAATGGCTGCACGAATTGACGCTATTGAATTATCTTTATGTATAGAACTCAGTCCCCTGTGAGCAAAATATTTCATATTGTATATATACGTTATATATATTTGTATCAATACCTCTTGTAGATATACCATGTGCTCCCGTAGCTCAATTGGTAGAGCGTCAGTCTAATAAGCTGAAGGTTATGGGTTCAAATCCCGTCGGGAGTACTTTTTAATTGATCTTTAAATCCATTGTTTGGTAAACGCGCCCAGAGGGGATATAAAAATGTGTCTTTATCTTATAAACAATGCCATTGACAACACCCGTCGATCTAGGTACCGCCGGAGACTTCGCAGTTTTGTCAACCACATCCCTCGCTGGTACAGCCGCGACAACTGTAAGCGGTGGAAATGTTGGTTGTACTGGTGCAATAACAGGGTTTAGCACTGGATATATCACGTCTGGGATTGAGGCATCGGCTGAGGCAACCGCTTTGGCAATCTCCGATCTCACTATAGCTATAGCCGAGGTCACTTCTAGGACAGGTGGGACACTCCTATCCGCAGAAATAGGAGGACAGACATTGACACCCGGTTTGTACAGAACCATTGGGGCCGCAACTATGGCCACCAGTATTACTCTCGATGGGGTGGGAAACTACGTATTTCAGATACCTGCCGCACTTGGTGTTTCCGCTGGAGCCGATGTGATTCTCATTAACGGTGCAGAACCTGATTCAATATTTTGGCAAGTCACGGGTGCTTACACGTCGGCAGCAAGTACTATGTGGAATGGTTCTGTTTTAGGAGGAGCCGCTGTAAGTACCGCATGTACTACTGGGGAAGAAGTGGCGGGTACATGTGGAGTTAATGGTCGTATGCTAACTAAACTCGGTGCTATGATCTTGACAAATACCATGCTCGCATTTTCATACAGCGCGGCTACATTGGCTATTTTTGCGACAGCAGAAAGGGCTCTAATCATAGCAGCTTTAACGAATCTAGCTCCATTTAGCTTGACAATACCTACAGGTGAAATCGTAGTCATCACGCCCCAATTCGGAGACTCTGCTACAAGCATAGTTAAATCCATTGTAGATACATATACATTAACACCTACTAATATTCGTATGGTATGGGCAATGTTTTACGGAGATAATGAGATAGAAAACCATACACTAAATGCTTACATCATTTCTGATCCTAATTTTAAATTGCGTCCTAAATCTCAGTTTAGGGGAAACTGGGGTAAAATAGCATCCAACGATTACACACGTATTGTCACTTTAAAGACTAGTGAGTCTTCATATACTATTCCTCTTGATATCAGATTTTGCATTGGTTTCTATCAACTAGAATTAATAAAATTCTGGAATTCATCTTACAATTATCAGGCATGGATAGACAATTCTGACTCTTTCTTAACATCTTCATCTCTTATAAGCACAATTGAGGTTGGATCTATCATACGTGTAATGTTATTGGGAGAGGTTTCGTATCTAAGGGCTGCACTGGGTTGATTTAAAGTAAGAAATCAAATACTTTTTGTGATAAAACCTTCATGTAGAGAAAATCGATAATTATACAGTTTACTAATTTTGGGGAGACGAATCTCAAACCCGAAAAGGGACAAAAATATTCTGCCGAGACAATAAGGTCATGCCTTCTCGGGATTGTATATGTTTTTTATTTTCATTAATTTTTATTAATCACCACCAGGGTAATATTATCTTCATTCACTCATTCTACAAAATTGAATCCCGAATTGTATCGGTAAGATACAGTACTGCTCCCATCTTTCTTACTCTTGAACAGGCTCATTCCATTTCCACCCATAAACTTTGTAGGTGCCCTCTTTACTTTAGCGGGTTCCAATACTCGAGATCGACCGGAAGCGTATGTGGAAATGTATTCACTTAATCCGTCCACACCCTCATTTTTTCCATTTATGATCAGATCGATGTCTTTCATAGACAACTGACTATCAAATTTCATATTTGTAGAAGTATGAAGTGGGTGAGAGTGGAGAGTGAAGTAGTGTGGGTGTGAGTGGGGGGGTGACTCTGGGTATTAATTCCCTATATCAGTGATGGTTCTAATATTTTATGAGAACTTCCTATAATATGGGAACTTCCTATAATATGGGAACTTCCTAAAATATGAGAACTTCCTAAAATATGGGAACTTCCTAAAATATGAGAACTTCCTATAATATGGGAATTTCCTATAATATGGGAAGTTCTCGTAATTTTTATCCACACCCAGCACCCATCTATCACAATCATCTTTATTCA
>JAWUWW010000084.1:0-11995 GCA_034111645.1 Cellvibrionaceae bacterium | reverse complement strand
GAAAACCTGCCGAAAATTAGGCCTATCCTTCTGGCAATATTTGTTTGATCGCCATCACGATAAGCTAATTCCCCCGTTGCCAGTCATACTGAGCGACAGGTTAACTGGAACAAGCCCTGTCACCACTTTATGAGCAGTTACAAAAAATACTCATATCTAACTGATTTTATGGATAAATTTTTATTGGTGTAAAAATAAACTCAAAAAAAGTGGAAAGTTTATTCTCAATGGGAGATATTATTATGCATATTGAGCCTATTTTTATATTTTGAAGGTAAGGAATTATCATTGTGCGTGTTGTAGCCAGTAAGTTTTTATTTACCTCAATATTTGCATTCTTGGGGATAAAGGCATCAACATCGCTCCTTTTTTTTGTTAGTGATACCACTCCTTTTGTACCTTTACCTTCAACGGAAAATATCCATTCCACTCGTCTTAATTCCAACACCTCCGTTGGGAATCAGTTTGGTGCTTCCTCGTCAACTCAGGCTTATTATTTTCGCCAAGTAAATGAATACGGTCAGTATGGCGGGTAATAAAGCCAATCTGCAGACCGAATTACCAGTAATGAGATGATTGATGGTTAAAATTATTCGTTAAATTTATGTTGCCATAGTGCCGGGGATGCTGCATTTCCAATATATGGTTTTACCCTTGCTGGGCTCAAAATCGGCGAGATATAAGTTAAAAAATTTTAGGGACTAAGTTTTATATGAAGTTTTTATCTACCGTTGTTAACAGGCCATGGAATATTAAAGCTATATGTTCCACTTTCTTGTTTCTTATTAGTTTCAATACGCTTGGAGAAACATTCGAACAGGCTTATGCGCCTATTGCAGTCGGTGACATAACAATATTTATTCCCATTGAGAGACAGCCTTTAGTCCCTCCTTCATTATCTATTAAAGCCGACGGTGCTGACTATTTGCTTGAGTGGAGGGGCGATGACGCAACTCGTTTTAAACTTGAGTATTTAGTCAACGGTAATTGGATATTAGTATCGGACAATATTCTGACTACTGCGTATCAAGTACCCATTAGTTATGGGTCTACTTTTCGAGTAAGCGCCTGTGATCAATATGGTTGCTCAGACTGGCGTGCAGTGAACAACGTTATTAGCGGTGAATTAATGATTAACCGATTCAGTAAATCTTCTGATGCGGTTCAATCAGGCCAAAATGTTGCTCTGTCTTGGGATGTTTCTGCGGCAGTTGAAGTTAATATACGCAGTGATAGGGGGCATAACTACGCTACATATGTAGGGCAGGGACAACAAACCTTCAGAGTAAGTCAGCTCACTCAGTTTACCCTTACAACAACAAGCTTCGGCCAGTCTTATAGCCAAAGTTTGATTGTTTCTCCGACGTCAATCACCACCAATTTTAGCAACGCACCAGAGCAAGACACCTACACCCAACCCCTGTTAGATCTGGTGAGAATTCAAAATGAGCACATGCTGCCAGTTGAACGCGCGCTGTTGTCGATAACGCTAAGTAATGACACCAAGCTGAACATTGTTCCACAACAAGACAATAAGTTGTCCCGAGTTACCGATGGTGGCGATTTATTATGGACTCAAGTTCTTAATGGTTTCGTGGCCAATCAGCCTCTATTTAAACCCAATCCAGATGGAATAACTGGCGATCTGTTTATTACTGTCAGCGATGCTGACGGTGCTGGTCAATTGTGCCGCATCAGTATCGACGGCAGCCAGTTACAATGTTTCGATAATAAGCCCGGGACTCAAGTTAAATTAGTCAATATGATCGCGGCACCAGTATTAGTTGGTGACAGGCTGTTTAGCGTGGATGCAGACGGTAACCTATATGAGGTTGCTAGCAGTTTCGCAGTGGATACTTTTCGTTCTCACGGAAGAATACCTTTGACTGCCGGAGATGCCATATTGACTTCGCCGGTAGCAGATCCTCTCAGAAATAGCCTAATTTTGCGTACCAAGCACGATAACGTGATTGTGTTATCTATCCCCTCTTCACCTAGTATGGCTTCGCAGCTCTTTAATCAGGCAAAGTCTTTGTTGGGGTTTAAAACGATAACGCAATCTGAATCACGTGCGAAAACTGTACCCTTGACTAGCGAAGACGTCGTATTGACTTCGCAGGTAGCAGACCAGCTTAGCAATAGCCTGATTTCAAGCGCCAAACAGGAGGAGATAGTGTTATCTATTTCCCCCCCTCCTAGTATGACTTCGCAGCTCTTTAGGCAGGCCAAGTCTTTTTTGGGTTTTGAAACGACAACGCAAGCTGACCCAAGTGCGAATTTAGACGTTAAATGGACCAAGTCGTTGACTCAGGAAGAGGGGAAATAATATGAAATTTAAGCTTGGTTTTTCAGTTAAGAAAAAGATACTTTTAGTGCTAAGTACGATTAGCGCACCTGCTATGCATAACAATACTTCTGATCAAAAGCGTAAAAGCAACTATCTCAGTCAGCTAATCAAAATACCATTGATTTTCCTAACATCATTAATAAGTTTCAGCAGTTATGCTAGTGAATGTGACCCCCAAACTCATTTTAATAGCAGTGTGTCGGAAAGGGATGCAGTGCACTTACTCAATTCACCATCGGCTTTTGAGTTAGAGCAATTTTTCTCCAGTGATCCTGTTGTATATTCAGTAACGGGGGGTGCTTTCCGAAGAACCAAGCAGCTAACAGAAGTGAAATTGGTGATTTGTGATTTGGGTGGCGTTGTTAAAAAAAGAATTTACATTTCTTTAGATGCTCCGAATAAACATCTGTTAAAGATAACGCCCGCAATGTTTGACAATACAATCGGCGCTTACAAATTAAATTATTCTGCACGTTGGACATCTACATCATATCCGGATGGGGGAGCCCGCCCGGAATATTCGTACGGTAGATTCACTTCGACAGGGCAGGTTCATCTGTATGCCAACATAAGCCCCACCATTAGCCTATCCCCTGCAACAATAAAGGTTGAACTTGGTTCTCCGGCAGAGGTCACTGTCACCGTAAATGATGCCTCGGGCAAACTCGATGCAACTCCTCTTGTTGGTGTATCAACAACGAGTACATTGCAGTCTTGGACCGTAACGCCGCAGTCGTGCTCGGGACGTACCACGATTAAGCAAGTGTGCAAGTACCGGATTACGCACCCTAAATCATTGTGGATGTTAGAAACCTTTACCTTTTCGGCGAATGTTGCAGATAAACTTGGGTTAACAGCAAGGGCAACAGGCAGCGTAACTGTAGAAGAGAAAAATGTCGCCCCAAGCATTTCAGTAACGTCCGATAAAACCACTATTGGCGTCGGCGGAAATGTCGCACTGACAGCCACAGCAACTGACAGGAATCTAGCCACCGCTAACAAAATCAAGTCTATTCGCTGGTGTTATTCCACAAATGGCAACAGTGATACTTGTACAGCGTTAGTCAAGCACGATACCAGCACCAGCGATACGTGTTCAGTGGCAGTTGGTGGCGCTACAGCAAGCTGCATTTATACACACATCTTTCCCTCTGCAGGCGTCTATTCCGTGTGGGCTGAAGTCTCTGATGGTAGTGCTACACCGACTAAATCGACATTAATTTTGGTTACGGTTGATGCACCACCTGCTGTGTCATTTTCAACCAGTGATAGTGCCGACTTCACGTTAAATAACACAGTCAGCATCAGCGCAACAGCAACAGATACGAATCTCACAAAATTGCAATTGTGTTATGGCGCTAAAAATGTCGCCAAAACCACCTGTGCAAACGAGATAAAAGCTTGTACCACCTCACCGTGCGCAGCACAACTAGTGCTTGATACAACTATTTTTAACGCATCTAATTACGATTTTTATGCATTAGCCTTTGATGGTATAAACACTGTAAGCCAAAGTGTGGCCAGAAATATATTCGGTACCTATACAATGGCCGCACCCACGGTGAATGGGGCGAACAATCTTCCTGGTACTGCAGTGCAGGTGAAAGGTACATACTTTAAGCAGGGCGATGATACTAACTCTGTGCAACTTATTGAGCTGTATGATAATGATAGTTTTGTAAGCAAGCAAGCAACGCCAGCTTCGCCATTCCAGTTTGCGTTTACACTGGCTGATGTGAGCAGCCATACGTTCAAATTTAAATTAACTGATAATCGTGAGGCGGTTGTTTGGTCTGCGCCTTTCAGCTATACAGTTGAGGTTGATGAGCCTAAAAAAGCACCTACTGTGACCTATCTGGGCAGTGTGCCTAACACCGATGGTGACATTAGTTTAAGCCTCACTACGGTGGCTAATGCCAGCCAATTTAAATGGTACGAATACAGCTCGTGTCCTACAACTGAGCAAACTGGAATGCTTATGGGCACGACCGGCGTAAGCGGTTTGACCCTTACCCTTAATAAGAATTATGGGGGTAACGGTAGTTACTGTTATTGTGCTCAAGCTACTAATGCTAATGGCGACGGACCGACTGGTTTAGGTAGCGCTTGTGCTGCGGTATCGGTAGCTATCCCCGATGATGCACCGGGCCAAACCCGATTTAGCCCATCTTTATCCTTAAGCCAAAATCAGCCTTATGAACTCAGTTGGATCAATAATAACCTAGGAGATATTACCTTTAGACTGGACCGTAAACTTGGGCAACCAGGTAGTAGCAATGTTTGGCAGCAGCTGCATTCAGGCAATAAGGTACCAATTCTTATTAGTCCTACCAGCCGTGGAGATGTAAGTTATCGTGTCGTAGCCTGCAATAGAGACAACACTTGTGGCAGCGGGCAAATTATAACAGTTAACCATCAGGCGCCTTATTTACATAGCGCTCGCTATGTTGCCCCTACCGCAGGGCAACCCGCAGAAATCCTGTTTGAAGGTCTTGGCATGCAAGGGCTGTCCACCGCCAAAGTACAAATTCGTAACAGTGCCGAAACTTTTACTTATCCTGTTTACCAAGCAGCTGGAGATGGCAGTACCCGCTTTCGATTGAGGCCTGATCCCCAGCTTATCACCGGTTTTGAAAATGGCGGTTTGCGCCTGCGTGTGAGTACCCGTCTGGGTTATGCCACTATCGAATTTAATGATTCTGGCAGCAGTGATCGTGCTTATATTGATCTAATTGAGGCCAGCCCCACGGTCAGCGCGCAAGGCGTGGTGTATGTCAGTTCGGGGCAATCTATACATGCATTACAAAATGGTAACAACCTTAATGGATGGCCGTTTTCGTTGCCAGCAGGTACACCTGCCGAGGTGAAAATAACAGCAGCCCCGACATTGGATAAAGACGTTAATGCCAATGATGTGGTTTATGTAGGCGCAACTAACCGCTACGTGTACAAGTTAGATTATCAGACCAATATTGTGTGGCAGACACGCATTCGTGGTGAAGTGCACGCAAAGGCCCAGCTATTGGCTGAGCCAAACCCTTATCAAAATGATGAAATAGCCAAAATTCTGTACGTTGGCGCCGTTGCCAATGGTGGTAACGACGTGAGTGGCCTGTATGCCCTCAATGCTGATACCGGTGCTGAGCGCTTTATGTATCCGCTACTGACAGGGATTAAACAACAACCGCAAATCTTCACCAATGGTGATATGCATGTCACCACGGAAGATGATCAACTGCATATTATTAATCGCCAAAATGTAGGGCCCAATGCCCTGCGCTGGCAAGATATCGACAGCTCGTTGATTAAAGCCAACTTAGATAATCTACCTAACTGGGAAATTCCTGAAGATGCTAATGTGCCTTTGCGTAGTTTTGCCGGTTTGTTTTACGGATTGCTGGGGCGTTCTCCCTCTCGCGCCGAGCTAACATTCTTTGCCTATGCATATTCGAGCGGTATGGGCACCAATGAAATCACTGCGGCCTTTTTGGGCTCCGCTCTGGGATTACAACGCTTTGCCAGTTCACAGTCAGCTGCGGAGTATGTCGATAGCCTGTTTAATTATTTGTTCCCCTCAGAGCCGAACAAAACCACTGCCGGTGGGTTAACCCGAGCGCAATGGGTCAACGAGCTGCTAGCGGGTACCCCTCGTAGCGAAGTGGCTTATAATCTGATCCAAACCGAAGAGTATTTTGCCTATAGCGCTAACGTTATCGCGCTTAGCACACGAGTATTTTATGACCACTGTGACTGTAATGAGAATACAGATTCAGATTATGACGGTGCTACCGATGCCATAGAGATCGAACTTGGTTTTAATCCTCTGGATCCAAGAGATCTACTCTTCAATGAACCTTTATTGAGTGCCACTGCGCCGCTCATGGGCGATTTTAGTTTAGCTTGGCAAGCTATTGTCCCACCAAACTCGGCACTACCGGTATTTTATCACGTCACTGAGAGTATCAATGGGCAACCCGCAGTTGTGCTGGCGGGCAATCACAGTGAGATTCAGTACAATTTAATTAATGCCCGGGGCAATTACCAGTATCGGGTGAAAGCTTGTATTCACGCACAAATTTGCAGTCAGTGGTCAAATGAAGTCACGGTAGCGGTTGGTGACAGCATGGTTGAAGCGCCACTGCAGCCAGAAGCCGCACCAGACACCGTTGCTGAATTTACCGCGCCCCTTGAGGATGAAATAACAAACTCAGCTACCTTTGGCGTTACTGCCGGGCAATTCAGAGTGAATGAGTCTGGTGCAGCCACTTATAGCCTACCATTTAGCCTGCCAAGCGGCATCGCGGGCGTACAGCCTGAACTGGGATTGGCGTATTCAAGTCAGGCCGGAGAAGGCATCGCTGGGGTGGGTTGGAATTTACAAGGTATCTCTGCTATTAGCCGTTGTGGCAGCAGTAAATTGCTCGATGGTTACAACAAACCTGTTTCCTTTGATGAAACCGATCATTTTTGTCTGGATGGACAGCGCTTGTTGCTTTCATCAGGAATTCAAGGGCTGGCTGCTTCTACCTACGTGACCGAAGTAGACAGCCAACGGGTGATCACTTATAAGAGTGATGATTCCTTTACCATTGAAGGCAAGGATAAAAGCTTAGTTGTATATGGTGCAACGGCTAACGGTAGGCAGACACTAACCGTGAATGCCGAGTCCGTCACCCATGCATGGTTGCTATCACAGTCACAAGATAATTTGCGTCAGACAAGCAATCAGATTGATTACACTTATGTAGAGCAAGACGGTGGGCAGGAAAAATTACTCGCTGAAGTTACCTATAGCGGTAACCGCTTGAAGTTTAATTATGACATTACCGGCAGGGTAAAAGGCAGCGGTTTTATCAAAGGGAATAGGCAGGCTCAGCGTGCCAGCTTAGATGGGCTCGATATATACTCCCATCAAGATATCTTAATCCGGCGTTATAGCTTCGGATTGGAAACCAATGACATTGGCCAACGCGAACTCACGCGTATTCAGGAATGCGGCGTTGGTGCATGTAAAAAGGCGGTTACCTTTGATTACCGCCCGGTCTTCACTCAGGATGACAATGATTTGTCATCGCGAGAGTTTGTGGCTACTACAGCGGGGGAATACCTCCGCCACGCTATGGTGCTCGACACCAACAATGATGGGCTCAGCGAGTTGGTCACCTTGACACAAACCACAAATACCGCCGCAAAACTCTGTATTGGATCTCTAGAGGCCGCAGAAACTAGCTGTAGAGCCTTCAGTGTTTTCGATGATTTGCAACACAATGTGCGTTTAGTACCCACTGATCCA
Organism: Cellvibrionaceae bacterium; assembly: GCA_034111645.1. Lineage (GTDB taxonomy): Bacteria > Pseudomonadota > Gammaproteobacteria > Pseudomonadales > Cellvibrionaceae > CANLBN01. Next base: position 4,355 of record JAWUWW010000084.1, on the reverse strand, counting down.
GATGGTGACGGTTTAATAAATTTCCTGGTCAATACTGATAATGATCGGCCTGACGGCAGATGGATACAATTGGATATACTGTCAAATGGCGAATTATCATACCAGCACGCTCCGCCGCTCACTGGCGATACCAGCATGGGAGTCAACATCAAACCCATGGATTTCAATGGTGATGGCTACAACGATTTGGTAGAAACCAATCAAGCAAAAAACGCGGATAATGCCACCATATTTGTGCGAATTTGGAGTAATACTGACCAGTCTTACATGGCACCGGTTAGCGTTAAACTGGCCAATAGCTTTTTACTCAAACCGCAAATTTCTGCCGGCTGGCAAAGCGCGGATGTGAATCAAGATGGCCTAAGTGACATTTTGGTGTGGGGCGAAAATGAAGAAAACCTGTATCTATTTACCGCAGATCCCAACGTTCACACATCGACTGATCCAACATGTGAGCGGAGAATGGGCGGCAGTGCCTGTAACTCCTCCCACTACAGCGCGAATTTATACGACACCATCGAAGTCAAAGGCAAGCATGCCTCACCACTGGATTTCAATAGTGACGGTTTAACGGATATGGTGGTTTACAATACGGATTCAAAACTATGGCAATATCACCTCAATACGGGGAATGGCTTTGTTAAAGGCACTGATTTTACAAACAACACAGACTTATCTTCGTCAATTCCGCCCATGGTGGTTGACGTGGACGGCGACAATAGATTGGAGCTGGTATTCCATGATACCACTGACAATAAATGGTATCGCTATGAGTGGACTCACCTTGAATCAGCAGATTTAGCGGTAAGCGGTGGGTTTACCCGGGTCGCCGAGGCCCTCAGTGACTGGACCTTCTCGCCACCTACGGATGATCCTACAGACCAATCATTTGATCATACTAAGGTGGAGTATGGCCTGTTTGCCGATGTCGACAATGATGGCCTGTTGGATTTTCTCTACAAACAGCACCGCAAAGATAGGGCAGCGCAAAGTTTGGCCTTATACCATGGCGGCAGTCGACAAAAATATCCTGGTTTATTGCAATCGGTCACCACGGGCACAGGCCTAACTACCCGTATCGAATATGACTCTATGGCTAGCCCGGCGCTTTATACAGCAGGGCAGGGTTTACCAACGGGTATGTTGCAGCAAGATGCAGTGTTTAGAGTGTTGAATATTGCGGGTGCAGGTGCATTAGTGAAGTCAGTGGCCAGTGATGTGCCCATTGAAAACGGCACTGATGAGCTAAAGGTAAACTACCATTACCAAGGTGCGCGGGCGCAATTTGCCAGAGGCAACCTGGGCTTTGAGTCTATCACTACCACCACCACTAAAGACTTTATACCCTTCACCACCACGACTACCTATTCGCAAGTTTTCCCGTTAATGGGCATGCCTCTGAAAACCCTGCAGGAAGCATCAGGCACGGTAATTTCAAGCGCTGAAAACCGCTATTTCACCCAATCAACGGTATTAGAGGGTGGATACACCAGTTATCAGGTATACCAGCAGGAAAGCCGGGATTGTCAGGCCAATATAAGCAGCCTGAATGGCCTAGTTGTGACTGCCAGTAGCTATGCATGTCAGCAGGTGATCACAGTTCAGGATGAATTTGCTAATGCGCTCAGCATCCAAACTGGCCACTATGACTCTAGCGATGCCATCGCCTTTGTCAGCATGGCCGATGCCTTTAGCGCGACGCTTAAAGCAAACAGCTTAAAAACATCGACGAGTAACAACGAATATGGAGAGACTCATGAAGAAAAGCGCTATGGCCGTTTAAGTAGCGCGACCGTCACCCATGCCCGCGGCTTGCTTAGCGAAACTCGCACCAGTGAGTTTAGTTACTACGAAAACGGTATGCTCAAACAAGAAATTGTTGAGCCAACAGGCAACTGTAATACCAAACTCATCACCGACCATTTGTATAATAACTATGGCAACCGCAAGCAAACAACAGTTCACAATGATATTAGTTGCCCAGAGCCAGTCTCACGCATTAGTATTATTGAGTATGACAGTGAAGGCCGCTATGTCAGCAAAACGACTGCCAATGACATAATTACATCGCAGGTTTTGAGCAGAAATGCACTGGGCCAGGCCACCAAAGTGCTAAACCCTGACGGGGTCGAGAGCACTTTAGTGTTTGATGCGTTTGGTGCAGAAGTGGCGCGCTACAGTCCCTCCGGCGCGCAAGGGACCAAGCTTAATAAAGCCTGTGATGATGCCGGCAGTAATTGTCATACCATGGTAGTCACTACTGCCAACGGTGTGGAGTTGGCAAAAGAGTATGTTGATAAAGCTGGCCAAGTTTACCAACAAAGTAGTCGTGATGTGTTAGGCAACTGGCATAGCAAAACCCAAGCCTATGATAAATATGGTCGCGTGATCTCAGCGCTTGAACCGGGGCTGCTGCCGATAAACAGTTACTATGATGCCTTGGACAGACTCACCTCTACGGTAGATGACAATACCGGGCTAACAGCGACACAAAGCATTACGGGTCGTCAGCTAACCAGCACCATAACGGGCAATATCCCGGGTGATGTGCAAGTCAAGAGCACTATTTACAATGCCCTGGGCGAGCAATACCAAGTCACTGATGAACTCAATAACACGCTGACCTACACCTATGACGTGTTCGGTGCATTGGACACGGTTCACAGCAGTGCCGATGAGCGCGTACTGAGTGATATCGACTATGACAAGTTGGGCCGTAAAACCAGTATGCAAGATGAAGATCGTGGTGATTGGACGTATCAATACGATGCCCTAGGTCAGCTTATTCAGCAAACGGATGCAAGGGGCGTGGTCACCGATATTGACTACGACGATGTCGGCCGCAAAGTACAACAAACAATCACCGGCACCGCTGGGATAGCATCCGAAGATATGTTTTGGATCTATGGCACTGGTCCGCTTAAACATCGATTGCTGCGGGAGCACACCGGCAATTGGCGCCGCCATTTCTATTATGACAATCTGGGGCGCGGTGTCGCCACCCTGACGGATCTCGATGGCACTACAAACTGCGCCTCGAAGGCCGCGTTTGACACGGTGAATAACGATTTGCGTATGCTCGATGACACCTTGGCCGATCCAATTGCCAGTCGCTGCGTTATTCGACAAAGCTTTTTTGATGAGTATGGGCGGGTATTCCAGCAATTTGACGACTATCGCCGCCACATGGACGGTACCTTTGTTGAGGCGCGGGGTGTACGCCAACACTACCAAAATAATCAAGTGCTCAAACAGCAAGAGGCCCGAGAAGGCACCGCCGGGCGTATTTATCATGAAATTGTTAGCATTAACGCAGACGGTTTATTAACGGGCTATAACAAGGGCAATCAAGCCATGAGCCTGGGCTATGATAGCGCCAAGCGCTTAACCGGGCTCAGCAGTGGCAACCATATTCAGTACGATCTATATAGCTACGACAGCATGAGTAATCTGGCATCGCGCCATTTGGCAGCATTGGATCTACAAAGTTTTACTTACGATCAACTCAACCGCGTGACCCATGTCAATGCTGACCAGTTATATCAGTATGCCAACAACGGCAATCTGACTGAAAAAGAGGGCTGGACATTAGGCTACCTAGGCAGCAACAAGCCCCTGCATGCCGCTGTCAGCCGCGCCAAAGGCAACGTCACTGAAACCTACGGTTATGATGCTAACGGTAATCAAACCTGGGGCAAGAAAAACGGCGCAGCCTGGCGTACTTTGACCTACAGTGGCCGTAATAAGGCGACAGCGATCACGGTCGGTAATAGCACTACATCATTTAGTTATGACGCCAATAACCAGCGCTTTAAACGTACCGACAGTCAAGGCACTATCTTTTATGTCGGTAATCTCGAACTGACCATTAAAGATACAGGCAGTACCGGTGGCAGTGTGCAGGAAACCTATGTCAAGCGTTATCTGGGTGATGCCATGCAGACCTATTATGCTAACGGCAATGCCATGCTGCGATGGCTGTACAAGGATCACCTAGGCTCTATTATTGCGATCACCAACGACAGTGGCAAACTGGTCAAGCGTTTCAGTTACGATGTTTTTGGGCAGCAAACAGAAATAGTCCCCACTGAGCTTGAGCGCCAGCTTCACTATGAATCAACCTTAGTGTCGCTGCTGACACTGGCTGAAGTTTCTCCTAGTACCCGCGGCTACACCGGCCATGAGCCAGTGGACTTCGATGGTGACAAGCGCATTGTGCATATGAATGGTCGCATGTATGACGCCGCCTTGGGGCGTATGTTACAAGCCGATCCGGTGGTGCAGGCGCCGAGTAACTTGCAAAACTACAATGCTTATAGTTATGTGTTGAATAATCCGCTGAATATGACGGATCC
>JAWUWW010000083.1:0-7269 GCA_034111645.1 Cellvibrionaceae bacterium | reverse complement strand
TATAGTTCATTGCACTGCTCTTCAAAGTTATCTTCTTGTATTACATACCAGTCTGTTATAGTTTCTAAATCTATATCATCCCATCTCTGAAACTCTATATCATAGGCTAAGCACTTATCCATTTGTGAAGCTTTCTGATTGAAAGATAGTCCATTACCACTAGGTATAAACCTAGGGCAGCATGTCATTTCTCTTTCTTTTTGCCCACCATTATTTAAGCTCGTATACTCTACATAACATATACATGTCTCTAGTGCAATCATTAACTGTTGCGCGTCTTCTCTGTCTACCATCTTTGCTCCTTTATTAAAAATCTTATCGTAATTATCTCGATAAGCTTGTTCATTGGACTTGCGTCTCTTTGAACCTTTTCCACCATGCCAATTGCTCATTTGATTAGCTCACTGTTATATTTTATATAGTTATATATTACTTGGCCACCGTAGGATAGCCATGCTGTTACAAAGCAAGTCCATACTATTAAACTAATCATACTTTTCTCCATGTATCTTTTTTCTTTTCTTCACAGTATTCCCAAACTTTCCATGGGAAACCTGATAAATGTAGCACTCCTGCCCATGTATATTCTACTGGTGGTGGTCTCTTTTCTATAAAAGAAAAAGGGATTCCTTCTAACCATATTACAGCGGCTACGTCTTTTAACTCTATTTTTCTAATTTTATGATATAGTAGTCTAGCATTTCTTTTCTTTTCTTTTATTATAATCTTTCCTGAACTATCTATAAAGGTAGTTCCTCTATGCTTTAAATAACTAATCTCATCTTCTATCATATATCTTAAAGGATATATACTTTTCATTGGCGACTGTATTCTTCTCATACCTAGACTGTCGCCTTCCATGTTTTTATCGTCTAGTACTTGGTCATCTAACCATAGTATACCATCCAGTTCTTCTACATTATCGCTATGTATTACAAAAATTGGGAACTGAATTGTTTGCATGTTTCCTCGTAACTTCTATCGAATATAGATATCTTAAACAATATTCGTTCTTTGTCATTATTGTTTACCATATGTTCTTCTTGCGTATTTATTATTGCAGATTTATAGGCATATGGTCTGTCTCTGTACTTTATAGCCGCGGTGTTACCGTTTATAACCCAATTAAATGCACACTGAGTTCCCCAGTCTTTATGCCAATCTACAATAGTATTTGGAGCAATGTATACAAATTTCATGTTCCATTTACCTTGTATGGCTAATCCAAATCTACCGACTAGTTCTTTTAGTTCGGGATATTCTACATGTGCATATGTGTAACCTTCTACTCTCTCTTCTTTTCTTCCATGATGATAAAATTGTTTTCTAGTTTCTTGTAATGCTTTATCTAATAACCACTCTTTATCTACATCAAAATCGAAAAGAAATACAGGGGCATTTTTATATACCTCTCTTTGCGACTGCCATTGGACATAAGGCTCTTTCATATCTTTATACCATACCTTTCTTTGAAGTCTATAGTATCATTTACACACACCCAGTTAGGTCTGCCTGCATCATCTAAGTAAGGCTCATCTGTAACACATCTATATCCACATTTATTTATCATGTGCTGTATATATCCTTCGTTCATAACTTCCGCCATCATGTAAGGCTTTCCTGTATACTTCATTGCAGCTGCAACAGTTTGTGGTTGCTCTACTCTCCAATCTCTGTAACCTGGCAACCAAGTTTGTCTGCGCCATGCAGGATAGTTATATACTGTACCATCACTACCTGTAAAACTTTTATTAGTACAGAACTGTGTCTGCCCTACCATAGACTGTGGATGCATGCCTAGACTTGTATCATAGTACATAGTATACCAGCCATTTTGGTCATAGTGTGCTTCTAAGTCTTGATAACAAGTTTTATTTTGTACTATAAATCCATCAATTCGTAACTGTACAATTCTATATAATTCTTGTATTGTTAACTCGTGCCACTCTTTACTTACGCATATTATAGCCATAATCTAATCCCTCCTGTACTTTTAATTTAGCTTGTTTTGCTACTCTAAGTGCTGAACTCCATTCGGTACACTTAGTGCATTGTCCGCATTGTCTGTAATTGTTTTCTTCTTTAATAGGAGATACACAAGTCCAAACTTTCTTTACAAGTTCTGGATGCTTATTCATCATTATTCCTATAATCTCTGATTTTTGTAAGTACTCAAATGGAAATAACATTATAGGCACATTTAAAAATGACTTCCATGATATTCCGTGCATGTCATACTGCATGCTCCACCTACTTGCAATTATTCTCTGTAGGTATCGTATCTGTACTCTTTGTTGCATACTATCTTCTGCGTTTCCACCATTTATAATATACTTAAATCTGATACTAGGATTTCCTAGAATTAGTTTTATTGCCTGTGCGAAGGAGTAATCAGTAGGTGGTATACTTGTATTTTCCATAGGCATATCATTATAAGAAGCCTTGAATGGTAAATCAAAATACTCTGCTATATCTTCACAGGCTCTTGTCATTCCTTTTACAGCAGGATTATTTCTGTCTACAACATCTGTAAATAAAAAAGGTTTATAACCTTGACCAACTGCCCAGGCAACAGCGGCTGCAGTTTCAATACCACCACCACATGCTACTATACTATCAATATCCGAATTCTTCAAAGTCTCTTTCATAATAATCTCTAACTAAAATTTTATTCTCTTTTGTCCATGCGCCCTTCCAAGTAGGTAAGCTAGTGTTTTCATGTCTCTTTATAAGTCCTACTGCTTCCCAGATAGTACCATCTTCTAATTTATGTACTTCTACTTCTCCGCCTGCAATATAAAGGAACTGATGCTTTAATAAAAGACTTGCATCAAACATTGGGTTTACGCATGACAGCATTTGTATATACTGCTCAGGATTATCTAAAGATTTTGCCCAGTGTCCTTCTCTTAACGCACCAATTGCACGAGGTACCCACTTTACAAAAGAAGTGTCTACTAACTCTATACTAGAAAGATGTTTCCATATACTAGCGAATCTAGTAATAGGATTTCTTACTTGAGTAATAAACTTATAATCTCTATATACGGGGTAGTATTTATCATAGCTTGCATGCATATTATAGAGTGTTTGACGCTCATTATCTCTGCCAATAATCCTACTTGTTTTAGCTTCTAATCCTGCACTCCATGTCTTAGATGCATATGTTAAACGTGAGATAGGTTTTTCCTTTTTGGCTAAAGTTTTCAGGTAAGCAGCTGACACACTAGTGCCTCCACATTTAGGTATATGTATAAAACAAATTCGTCTATCTTCAAATACCATATAGCTTTCCGAACTTACCTAAACTGTAATCATCAGCGACATCAAAGTCACATCCAACTGGTGAGCCTGGAATCATTAAGCCTCTATCTTTCTGAATACATAGTCTCAATTTGATACTATAATCTTCTACCTGTTCTTCTTTTACTTCTGCTAAAACTGAATCATGAACAAGTGCAAATATCTTAGCATCCATTCCTGTCTCAACAATATGCTTTTGCATATCAATCGCACCTAATAAATTTATATCACTAGACACAGATTGAACGAGGGCATTTACACCACTACGAACTTCGTGAGATGCAATACCTTTATCTTTACTAAAGACATTCGGTAATCTTCTCTTTCTTCCAAAATGAGAATAGACATAGCCATTGGCTTGAATAAAATCTTTAGTATCATCTAACCATTGTTTTAACTTAGGAAAAGCTTCGAAGTAATCATCAATAACTTCTTTCGCTTGACCTGGTGAGAAATATTCTCCACTATCCTTCGTGACCTGTTCACTAATCTTTTTCGGGCCTGCTCCATACATAATACCAAAGGTAACGGCTTTTGCCTGTTGTCTTTTGGCAGGATAGAACTCTGCAACTTCTTCTACGTCTCCTGGTAGTCTGAATACTTGTTTAGCAATCGTACTGTGGAAATTACCACCTGACTTAAATACATTCTGTAGTCCTACATCTCTTGCAAGTATCGCAGCACAATATACTTCTGCTGTTGTTAAATCCATTGCAACTATCTTATATCCTGCTTTAGCTTTGATACAACCTTTTACAGTCGGATTGTCTCTTGGAAGTTGTTGCATATTTAGTTTACCACTAGATGATAGCCTTCCGCTCGTAGTTCCGTGTAGGTTAAAGTTTGTACGAAGCCTTGAATCTCTATCAAGGTTAGGTATAATTTTATCAAGATAGGTAGATTTAATCTTAACTTTCTGTCTTATTTCAAGAATATGTTTAGGTACTTCATGTTCCTCTGCGAGTTGTCCGAGAACTTCCGCGTCTGTGCTGTGAGCTCCTGTGCCTGTTTTCTTCCCCGTTGGGGTCAGATTTAAATAGTCAAATAGTAACTCTCTAAGCTGTAATGTAGAATTAGGATTGAAGTCAGAGCCTTTGGCTTTCTCGTAGGCTTTTATTTCTGGAAACTTGTATAGTTCTGCAACTGCCTTCTCAATATCTTCATTCATTCTTCTTTGTCCGAACTCTAGTCTAGTCTTATCGAAAGGTACACCATTGGACTCTGCATCTTTAAGGAACCTTACTCCTTCGATGAGTAAGTTCTTATACACCCAATACAGTTTATCATTACTTCTAAGAGGACCTTCAAACTTCTCGAACAATAGGAAAGTAACTACTGCATCCATTGCTGCATATGTTTTCATTACTTCAAAAGGTATCAAGTCATAACTGAAATCTCCTTTGAGTATTCCATGAGTCTTGCAATAACTTTCTCTCCATAAATCGAGTTCTTGTTCGTAGTCTCCGTATGGTGTGTGTTTGATTGCTAACTGTTTAAGACCATGCTTTCCAGGCTGTTCATCAAACATATAGTGCATCATCATTGTGTCTTCAAATCTTGGGAACTTAAAGTTGAAATGGTACTCAAACCATTGTATATCAAACTTAGCATTATGAAACACTATTCTTTTAGCGTCAAATATCTTTTGCATGAGAGCTTCCGCTTCTTCATCAATTGCCTCGCAATCTACGTATACTCCATGGTCAGGCTCATAAGACATAGAGAAGCCTAGCATATATCCATCTCTACAATATAAAGCAGAAGTCTCACTATCTAGTGCGACATAATCTTTTGGGTCTGCTAATGCTTTATTAAGATAAACTAGTAGGTCACTTGTTTCAGTGATTCCATAACATTTATCTTCTCCTAATCTCTCTTGTTTAAGTTCTCAGCTTACGTACTTCGATATACTCTCGACTGCACGCTCGAACTCTGTCTTTGCTTCTGGTTTGAACTTAATCATTGCGGGATTAATTAAACCTAAAAACTTAGAATCGCAAACTTTTCCATTGAACTCTGTTACCGATGTCTTTTTTGTATACATTTTGAAGGCTTCTGAACCTACAAGAATGAGCCAATCATACGCATCGATATCGATTTCTATATCTACATCTTTTTTTAATACTTTTTTGATACTGGAATTTGAGCATAGAGCAAATCGGTCTACCTCAAAATCAAAGTATCTATCCCAGTTGGTAGATGACATCTTTGTCTCTATTATTGCTACTGCCATTGTTTTAATTCCTCTAAAATTTGTTGTTTTGCATCAGGAGTGAAGCACTCTGTTGAGCCATTGCCTACTAGTAATTCAGGTTCTGTTGCAAACTCTTTGTTGTTTTTAATAATCTGTTGTTCTATATAGTGGGCATGTCCCCAACCTATACTGTCTATTGTTAGTATTGTTTTGAAAGGTATGCCTTGAAATCTCTTCTCAGCTGTCTTAACTGTTATACCTATCTTTACGAATTCGCCAAAGTCTAGAAAATACAATGTTGTATTCTCTTTTCTTGCACAGGCTAAACAACCTATGTCTTTATCTGTCCACGCATGAAAATGATGTGTGAACTTATGACCTACAGGACACTCTATTTCTATAATGTCTTTGGCATCTGTAGGTTCTTTTGTTACTGTCCAAGATTCGTGTATGTCTACTCTTGCATATTCAGTCTGACGATGATTAACCATTCGTCTAGCTTCCGTCTGCATATCACATTGTTTGTAGTTTCTGTAGAAACCTTCTACTTCTTCTAATCTTTTTTGTATCTCAAACCATTCATCTTGTAGTATAGGAGTTTTATCTTCTATGTGTTTTCTCTTATACTCAAATAATATTTCTTTAGCTAAAGGATGCCATCTCTTGCCACCTTTCTCCCATAGGGAAGGTTTATGGAAAGTTAGATTGTATTTCTGTTTAGCTTTTCTAATTGATACTGGCGTTCTTCCTAGTGTATCTGAGCAGAACTCTACGTCCCACTCTTGTTCTTCACAAAAAGTGTAATCATATTCAGTCCACAATTCATTTGTGGAGCGATTAGTAGCACAATTTTTATAATTATTCGCCATATAACTTCTTCTTAAGTCTTTCTATCTGGTCACGATTTAAGTTACCAGGATCTGTGTTAGGTGGTAAAGTTACTATCCTTGCTGACATATCAAGTTTCTCAGCTAGACCTTTGGCTGCTTCTGCAGCTCTGCTACCTGACTCGTCTCCATCAAACATGATGTCTACTCCTTGTACGCCTTGCATTTTTAGTAAGGATAGTTTTACCCAATTTATTTGTTGCGTACCAAAACAACAGACGGTATTCTTAAGACCTTTGTCCCATAAGTTAAGGGCATCAAATATGCCTTCAACTAGAATAACTCTGTTTTGTGTTGGTTTTACCTTAGCAGGGCAAAAGGGCATTTCTGCCCCGCCAGGATAGATATAGTACTTCGATTGTCCCATACCTGCTTCACTGATTAATCTTCCGATTAAGGCAACAGTTTTTCCTGTGATGTTTCTGATTGGAAAGACAATTCTGCCTTCAAACTTAGGAGTGTTCCAAGTAAACGCATCCCATATCTTTAGAGTATCCTCTGAGATATTTCTGAGCGGTCCACCTGACCATCTTATTCTCTCCTTAGGTAATTGAATACCTACTGTTTGAGACTTGACTTTCGTTATTGCTTCACGAATACGATGGAGCCTCACTTCTAAAGGGCTAGAAGGTGCTCCAAAGTACGTAAACAAATTACCTTTAAAACCACAGGAAAAACAGTTGAAGACTCCAGTAATTCTATCAATTCTCATTGACGGATTCGAGTCATCATGTTCTGGGTTTAGACAACATACTTTAGCGTCTTTACCGCTAAGCTGATACGCTAATCCTTTCTCTTGTAATAGTTCTTCTGCTGTCATAATTATATATATTATACCAATTTTTTAACCCCGTGTCAAGAATTATTTTTGGTATGTGACTTATT
>JAWUWW010000082.1:0-10871 GCA_034111645.1 Cellvibrionaceae bacterium | reverse complement strand
ACAAGGCTCTCAAGTTTGCATCGGTATCCTTGATAAAGATAACAAGCTAATTGGTTTTACTCGGGTCCTTAGTGATTTTATATACAAGGCCTTTATATTTGATGTAATGGTAAGTGCTGGGCATCGAGGTAGTGGCTTAGGTCAAAAACTTATCGGCATGGTTAAGGATCATGATAAATTGAAAAAGGTAAAACACTTTGAGTTATATTGCTTGCCAGAAATGGAAGCATTTTATTCACGTCTTGGTTTCTCAACAGAGGTAGGTGGCATTAGGTTAATGCGCTGTACTAATGCCAAATAAGAGTTTAAAGCGGGACTTTTGACAGTTAGTTGAGTTCCACTTCGGTTTAGATTTTAGTCAACTATTATCAGCCCCTTAAATAGGCGTTGGTAACTATCAGGGATACAAATATGGCTATAGATTACAGCAATTTGGAAATGGCATTTGAATTTGTCTCCTCTGGATACGAATGTGAACATTTGGCCTACTTGGATAGGCTGTCTGGAGAGATTTACTATGATTCGGATGAATCTGAAGATGTGATGCCCGATGACTTGTTCACCAATGATAAGTACGTAGAAATTCCTTCGACAAAAGAATTTGGCTTGGGCAAGCCCCTGGCTATTGAGTTTGCCCAAAACTATTTGTCGTCCGATCTCGATAGGGTGTATACGTTTTTTCGTTCAAGAGGGGCCTACGCAAATTTTAAGGCCCTGCTAGAAAAGCGAGATCTATTGGAAACCTGGTATACCTTCGAGCAAGCAGCCCTAAAAAAAGCCATACTTGAATGGTGTGACGATAATGAAATCAGCATTTAACCAACAAATAATTCAGAGGAGAAAATGGATCCTGTTTTTCTTCCCTCCTCTCCTTTGGCGCTGCTTGCGGGATGAATAATAAGGAAGGTTTATGACGTATATTCTTGCATTGCTCTTAAGCCTGCACAAATGTACAAAACTCAGATGAACTGGAAAATGGAGGCCTCAAAATGACTAAGCACAATAAGATTAATTATATTGAAATTCCCACCAAGAATATGGCAGCAACAAAGACGTTTTTTACTGAAGTTTTTGCTTGGCCATTTGTGGATTATGGTCCTGATTACTGTAGTTTTAGTGGTCAGGGCGTAGATGGTGGATTTTTTAAATCAGACTTAGTTGTTTCCACTAACAACGGCAGCCCACTGATTGTGCTCTACAGCAAAGGGCTGGAGCTCACTCAAGAAAACATTGAGCAGGCAGGTGGAAAGATCATTAAGCCTATATTTTCATTTCCTGGTGGACGAAGGTTTCATTTTACCGATCCAAATGGCAATGAATTCGCCGTTTGGTCAGAGTAAATACCTATACCTATACCTAAGTGACCTCAAAATGCCAAAGTTGTGCCATGGCAATAAAAGATCTCGATAAGTTAGGGACAAATACAGATGCTAGTAAAATTAGTAGCTATTGTATGTATTGCTTTCAAAATGGTGAATTTACCCAGCCTGATTTTACCCTAGCAAAGATGCAGAAGTTCTGTATCGAAAATATGAAGGAGATGGGTTTTCCAGAACTAATAGCCTGGCTTTTTACCAGAAGCATTCCAAAACTAAAAAGATGGACTCATTGATGCCAACGCATACTAGTAAATTGACTTTCCCTTGGTAGGGAAGGTTGTTGAAGCTTATGAGTCATACCACAGGTGACTAATGAAAATCCCGGGATGCGTTATTGAGTTCATCCATTAGGTGACTTAGGTCTTGTAGCTTGCCGGCAATGATATGGGTAACACCTGCGTCACCTCTTTCCAGAATACCGTTAACCCGTAATATCTTGGATTTTAGATAGGCCTGCTTTTGTGATCTTGCGGTCGCCAGCCAGACGATCACGTTGCTACAGCCCGTATCGTCTTCCAGGGTGATAAACGTCACCCCTGCCGCAGTGCCAGGGCTTTGCCGACAAATGACTAGCCCCACCACCGATACCAGAGATTTATGTGCCTTGTTTATGAGTTGGCTGGCTGGGGTATAGCGACTTAATAAGCTTGCTTCCTTAAGTAAGAGGATGGGGTGTTTGTATAAACTCAGGTTGGTTGCCGCATAATCTTCCAACACATTTTGTATGTCATTGGGTTGTTGTAAGGAATAAGAGTCTGAGGATCCCAGAGCTTTGAACAGAGGCAGTTCCGACTCACTGTCCATCAATGTCCAGCGCGCTGAGTAGCGATTATCACTCAATACATGCAAGGCGTTTGCACTGGCCAGGGCAGCCAATTGATCACGTTTTAGGCCTATCTGTTTTAGCTGATTAATACTGCGGAAGCCTTTTTCAGGCCTAGCCTGAAGTATGACATCAGAGCCCTGACGAGATATGCCTTTAATCAACCGCAACCCAAGACGGATGGCCCATTGGTTTTGATGATACTCGAGCTTATGATCATAATCAGAGTGATTGATGCATAGGGGAAATATGTGGATGTGGTGCCTTTTTGCATCCTGTATTAATTGGGCTGGCGGGTAAAAGCCCATTGGCCAGCTATTAAGTAAGCCAACATAAAATGCCGCAGGGTAATAATGTTTCAGCCACGAAGAAACATAGGCCAATACCGCAAACGAAGCGGAGTGAGATTCAGGAAAACCATATTCACCGAAGCCTTTAATTTGATTAAAAATGCGCTGGGCGTATTCCCGCTTGTAGCCCCTTTTGAGCATGCCATTAATCAGTTTTTCTTCGAAGCGGTTCAGATCACCATTTTTTTTCCAGCTGGCCATGGATCTTCTTAATTGGTCGGCTTCACCACCACTAAAACCGGCAGCCACCATGGCTATTTTGATAACTTGCTCCTGGAATATAGGCACCCCCATAGTTCGCTCTAAGACACTTTTGATTTGCTCGGATGGATAATTAACCGCTTCTTTACCACTTCTGCGGCGCAGAAAAGGGTGCACCATATCCCCTTGAATAGGCCCCGGACGAACAATCGCAATTTGGATAACTAAATCATAATACGTCTTCGGCTTCAGGCGGGGCAGCATGCTCATTTGGGCCCGGGATTCGATCTGAAATACCCCGACCGTATCCGCTTGTTGGATCATGCTATATACCTGCTTATCTGCTGGCATTTTAGTGAGCTGCGCAATGTCCCATCGGTGCTGGTAATGGGCTTCAATCAAGTCAAAGGATTTACGGATGGCAGTCAACATGCCTAAGGCCAATACATCGACTTTAAGTAAACCTAAGCTTTCCAGATCGTCCTTATCCCATTGGATCACGTTCCTATCCGCCATGGCCGCGTTCTCAATCGGCACCAGTTGATATAAAGGCCCGGCGGAGATGATGAAGCCACCAACATGCTGAGATAAATGTCGGGGAAAGCCTTTTATTTCGTTCACCAGAAAGACAAATTGTTGCCCTATGTGAGACGCGGGATCCAGACCTAGTTCTGCCACCTGAGCCTGCCAATTAAGCCCACTGTCTCGGCGGTTAATGTTTTTAATAAAGAAATCGAGCTGGGTTTCGTTGATGCCCAGGGCCTTACCTACGTCACGGAACGCACTTTTTTGCCTGTAAGTGATCACGGTTGCGACGATGGCCGTGCGTTCACGACCATATTTTTGATAAATGTATTGGATCACTTCTTCACGTCGTTGATGTTCAAAATCCACATCAATATCCGGTGGCTCGTTACGTTCTTTTGATATAAAACGCTCAAAAAGCACCGAAATTTGCAGAGGATCAACTGCGGTGATTTCAAGGCAATAACAAACCACTGAATTGGCTGCTGAGCCTCGTCCTTGATAGAGTATTCTTTGCTTTTTAGCAAACTGCACAACATCGTGAACCGTTAGAAAAAAGTGCTCATACCTAAGCTCTCTTATTAGCTTTAACTCTTTGGCGAGAATGCGTTTGATAGAAAATGTGACGCCCTCGGGGAAACGCAGGGTGATGCCTTTGATAACCAATTCCCGCAGGTGCTGGCTGGGTGTTTTATTTTTCGGAATTAACTCTGCGGGATATTCATAACTTAGCTGCTTCATATTAAAATGGCAGAGCTGGGCAATTTTGCATGACTCAGCTAAATATTGCCGGTCAAACAGCTTTGCCAACTTAGGTATGGAGCGCAAGGCCCGTTCGCTATTGGGTAATAACTGCCGACCTAAACTAGCCACCTGAGTGCCCTGCTGGATAGCGCTTAATACATGTTGCAAGCCCAGGCGACTCTCGTTGTGCATGAGTACGCCACCACAGGCGGTGATGGGAATATGATGTTGCTGGCTCAAGTATTCACAATGCTGCCGATTCTCTTGCTCATTTGCACTTAAGTGGCGCTGCAGGCCAATCCATAATCTACTGGCATACTGCTGTTTTAACCAGCTTGCCCAGCGCGCGTCAGCCTCTTGCTCACCCTTGGGTAGCCAAAGCACCAAGCAATGTTTACTGGTTTTTAAATCCCATTCTGTAAGCTGGTATTGTCCTTTGGCAGAACGTCGCCGGGCGTTGGTAATGATGCGACATAATTCGGTATAGGCTTGGCGATTGGGGCAGAGTAATATCACGCGTAGGTCGCTATTGAGCCTAAACAGACTACCAATAATGAGCTTTATATTAAGCTGTTTATTGTTAATTTCGGTGTAAGCGCGTACTACCCCTGCTACCGAGCATTCATCTGTAATACTTATGGCCTGATAGCCTAAAAAATCGGCTTGCAAGACTAATTCTTGAGGATGAGACGCCCCCTGTAAAAAGGAAAAATTAGACTGGCAAAATAATTCAGCGTAGTTCATGGCAAGCACTTGTTATAGCTAATAATCTGCTGGCCACTAGCTAAACACCCCATGCAAAAACCAATGGGCCTCTGGTGTTTTGAACACCCAGTACCACTGCCCCTGAACCCCTCGGGCGACAAAATAATCCCGGGTGATGGCTTTGTTATCCCACCAACCGGTGCACAGTCTTTCAGGGCCATGTAGGATAGAGACCTGTTCTCGTAATCGCTCAGGCTGAGCGAGCAAAAAGCTTGGCCTAAGACCCTGTAGTACTTCAGGTAAGGCTTGTTTGCTTAACGGCGTACTATAAACATTAGCCCGTTCGGGCCGATAGTCGTCAAGGAGTTTCAGGCTGAGTACGGCGTGTTCACCGAGCTTGGCCTGTAGCAATGACACCAACTGCAAGCTCGACATCACACCGTTTTTTTTGCTAAATAAATCCTGCTTTTGTGGACTATTTAACTGTACTGCCCCCGTCTGCAGACTGATTGCAAACACCGGAGCACTGAGTTGAATATTTTCTAGCTTGAGGGCACTTAAACTCAGCCATTTTTGCGCAAGGTATTCTCCCTGCTCTGAGCCAAGTTGTACTTCTAATAGCGCCTGATCCCGTAGATGAAAGGTGAAATTAAGCCTTTGGGTGAGCAAGTCCCGTTGTTTTAAAAATTGCTCTAACTCCCCCAACAAATGCTTTAGGGGATGTTGTAAAAGTTGAGTATTATCAATTTCATACAGCAGCTCCAGATAACGAGTAAAACACTCTTTTGGATGATAAAAATCAACCGGATGTTTAAATTCACCATTAAGTTTGCCCAGGTAGGTTACCAGAGCTATGTCGAAGCGTTTGGCAATGTCGGCAAGGGGAATGTTGAGTAAATCATCGAGGGAATGTATGCCTACACGTATCAGTTTTTGGGTGATTTTGTGATCCAACTCGGTTTGTGGCAAGGAACATTGCCTAACACGGGCCTTTAGTTGTGGGACGTTATCCGTGACCTGATCCCAGGCGGTTCTGGCAAGCATTCTGGCAGCCAATGGCGAATGACCAGTGGCATAGTGATAACGTAATTTAGTGCCGTCTAATTCATTTTGTATAGCTTGCCAGTAAGGGTGAAGACCGCCATAAAGATTGAGCATATTATGAATGCGCAGCAGTAAACCCTGAGGCTCAAAGAAAGTGATATCACTGGTCAGCAGATACAGGTTCTCGGCAATCTCCCTTAGCTTTTTTTGCTCCACTTTTTGCTCGTAAGGCAGTACCTGCAAATCTCGTTCTAACATGGCCGCGCTGCCCAGACTCATATTGATCCTGATACCGGCATCGAGGGCCTGCTGATTAAGTTGTAACACCTTATTTTCTTGGGGATCGAGAATAATCAATGGCTGCGCTTGCGTTTGCTTATGTTCACAAAGCTTTTGATCACAAAGCCCATGTTCGCTAAATAGGGCATCAAGCTGCAAGTTAGGAAAATGTAGATACAGCCAAAGAGAATCCATCAGCTGACGTGTGCATGAGGAAAATGCACGATGTTATTCGTTGTTTTAGCCAGGGTGAGTTGTGGCCAATGAGCGGCCATATTCACAGTAAAAGGCTTGCCCGGCCACGCCCCTTTGCGTTTAGTAATATGCACCTCTATGCCCAGAGGCTGGGCAGCCAGTTTCAGCCCAAGAGAGACCGGCAGCCCGATACTGCTGCTCTGGTGTGGGCGCAAAATAATCTGTAAAGCCCCACCTTTCTCTGCGGCCAATTGTAAGCGCCTAATATGATGAACTTGCATGACTTTGTGCCACATGAGCACAGACTGACAACAAGCACTCTTTAGACATTGCTCAGCGCTCCACAGACGTTCTTGCTCGTTATTGGCCTGGATGATAAGGATGTTTTCCAATGCCAGACCAAACTCTGCGAGCATTTCACTGTTCAGTGGCATCGGCGGAGCAATAAATACCAGCAAGCCACGCTCTTGCCTTTGCTTAAAATAAGGCAGCAGCAGACGCAATTCACCAATTCCCACAGGGCTTTGAATATCCACCAGGCCTTGTTCGGGGAGGCCGCCCCCTAGTTGTTTATCCAGCTCAACAAAGCCAGAAGAATCAAGCCCCGTGGTTTCTTTAGCCTGGGTAGCATGCCAAATTAGCTGTTGATTTTTAAGATATTCTAGTGTGGAATTCATAGTAAAATATACTGTATAAAAACACAGTATATTAGACATTTATCAAGATGCAAGCCTTGTTTTTAAACCCTATTTGCATAAGGCGGGTATCGACTTTAAAACTATCTTTAAATTCAATTAGCTAAGCTATATCTTAAACCGTTATTTTATTTGTTTGTTTGGGGGCGGGACATGTAAACGACGTATTCACTGAAGGAATCAATACTTCATGTTTTTATTTGACTGAAATTCCCAATCTACAATGTAAACCATTGTTGTTAAAGAATAAGTCGTTTACAGGCTTGGATATCGGCCAATTTTGTGCCAATGAACTAAACCGTGGTGACGGCGCAGATAATATTACCCGTTTACGGCACATCGGCATTACTCTAATAAAGGTCGATAAGAGCAGAAAAGCCAGAGTCAGGCGTAAGCAACGCATGGCTGCAATGGATACTGATACCTTAAGGCTATATTTTAGCGGGGGTCACGTCAATTGAGTGATAAATAGGCACTCACGCTCTTGCCGTGGGTTAATACGCCGGTTAGGAGCTAAAACCCGGGGATCAATCAAGCTCTGTCCTTGATTACTTAAAATTCGAAGGGTCTTATTCATTACGTGATGACTGGATTGCGCTTCACTATCTTGAGTGTAACGCCCTCGGCTCGGGCATCCTGCTTCGCCCTACCTTCTGCATCCATGCAGTCGTGTGCCCAGCCGCATGCAGGGTGTTATGGGGCTGGAGGTTAGAGACGCTAGGCTACCCGATTATAACTTTAAGCACGATCTGCTGGATGATTAACACCATCATATGTTGGGATATTATTCAATTTCAAAGGATTAACTCCCTCCAAACAAGCAACATTAAAACCATATTGATTAGGATTAGAGCGTCTTTGATGGTGAGTGTAAATACCACATTTTGAACAGAAATAGTGTTTGGCTGTATGTGTATTAAATTGGTACAAACTTAGTATGTTACTACCTTTAGTTATTTTTATTCCATCCAGAGGTACTGAAGCCGCAATTGCTCCACGTCTACGACACATTGAGCAATCACATCGACGCGGATCTACCAAACCATTTGGCAATGATAATTCAAATTGCACAGAACCGCAGTGACATGAAGCCTTGTGAATTGGTTGAATATCCATATTTATAAACACCTAAACTCGAGAAAGTTATAACGAGGATGTAGAAAATCCCTCAACTTAAAATTCAATATAAAAATTGGCCAAAATCGCCCCTGAAAACGCGTTGCTACGTGAAATCTGGGTAGGTTTCACTATTGAACGACAATAACATTTAACACAGATCAAGTTGCTTTTTTTGGCTCCGAACTTTTTCTACAGCCTCAACTCCACGCGTTGTCGAAGGTGATCGCAGCGAGTGATTCCGATAACAGCGCGTTGTTAGGGCAATTGCTGGCTAGTGGTAAATGAATAAGCTAAGCCTACTATTTCTCGCTTTAGGATGTGTTTGTAAACAAAAATTAATGCACACAAAGCCTGATTTTGAGTTGAACTACTAACCTTCCTCTGATTAGCGAGATAGGAAAGGAACTGCTCTATCTCTGCATTACCCATGTCATTAGGGTGTCGTTTGTCATTAAAGTAGATAAAGTTGCGTATCCAAAACAAATACGATTTCTCAGTTTGCAAACTATAGCGTCGAACGCGGAGTTCAGCTCTTATGCTTTCAATAAAAGGAGATTTTGTCACGATTACCACACTTCAATTACTGTATATAAAAACAGTTATAGTAAGGTATTTACTATTTTGCCAATAAATGGCTCGGTATTCTTTTATCACTCTTCTCGGTTTGTTTTCCATCAAAAAGCTAAGTTGTTGAAATAGTGATGATAATTCTTAATGGATATTTACATACCGTGCCAAATTGATTCTCGGTATGTAAACTTCTCGCTTTGCATCAACACCTCTTCAATTGAATTTCCATGAAAGTGATGCTAAGCTACTGAGATATTTAAATAAATTGCTCGGAGTTAATCATGAAAACTGAATATACGTTCAGGGTTTATCGAGAAGTGCGGGTAATACACTGTTATTGTGGATTGGAAAGGTAAGATATCATAGATATTATAGACCACACAGAGGATTCTGCTGTATATTTAAACAGTATGAAATATCAACTTTCTATGGCTATAAAATCTAATAAAGAAACTTGACGGGACTATACTGTTTATCAATCCCTTAAGCTTAACTCGTGGCTGTTGAAATCGGCGTTAATTTCCAATCAGACCAAGAGTTAAGCTTAAGGATATGAACTCCCTCTCAAGTGCTATTTTTTTGGTATTTTCCAATCTTCGCAGCCAAAACGACTAAGGTCTGGCTGCCAAATAACAAATCAATCAAAACTAGCTCCACATTTTATTGAGGCGTTATGAGTATTTATGACTAAATCAATACCAATTGAAATTGACACAAATATAAATAGAGAAGTATTAGCCTCGCTTAAAGGAGCTAGTTGCCATAGTGATATTGTTATCCCTTTACAGCAATGCTTAGGTGGTTATAAAGATATTCAATCTTATTGCCCTGATGGTAGAAATTTTAGTTATATTTGTTGGTATGTAAATAATATTATCTTTGCCTATGCAACTGGTATGCAAAAAGTTTCAATTAGGTTAGCGCAAGCGGGAGATTTAGATATTAATAAGCTAGAATCGCCTGATAATTTTCATAAATGTAATAGTTGGTATTCAGTACCTTATAATTCAAATAATTTAGGTATATTAGTAAAAAGTGCATATGAATCAGCTACAAACTCATAACAAAACTGTCAATCGGACATTTTTTGCTTCGTTCCGTTTTGCGGTGGCTTCGCCACTTTACCGCAAAACTCCACTACACAAAAAATGCCCATTACAGTGGCGTTAGCGATCTAATTAAATCAACATTACAATAAAGGAAAATTGATGAAGCGATTACAAATTATTACGGTATGTCTTATTTTATCATCCTGCTCTAGTATCGAAGTTAGCGCTCTTCAGTTACCTACTGACGAGAAACAAAGAGCTTTTACTCTAAACTTAAATACTAAATCTCAAAATTTATATGATGCATACATGAGTGCTGATGTAAAACGGAGAAGGCTCGCAGAAATGTACATAGCTGGGGTTTTAGATTCAACAGAAGGAATTTTTTGGTGTAATTACAAAATCGCATCTCCTAGCGCAATTCAAGAGCAGGTATTCGCTGGACTTAAATCTATAATTAAAAATTCACCAGATTTGCGTGCTTCAAAAGCGATTACAAAAAATCTTATAAAACTATTACCCTGCAAGGAGCAAAAATGAAACCCTTATTTTCAACATTAAAGTCCAATTACTACTCTTCAAATGAACTACAAAGTAACTATATCAGTGGTGTTGACCTATATGCCGAAATGGGCATAGATCAAGATAAACTCATTGCTCAAAATCCTGCTTACATTAATACTTGTGCCGCACGTGTTAGCTTGGCTCTTCTTAAATCGAGTGTTTCGTTTAACGGTAGGATGACGATTAAGGCCGGTAAATACACCAGCAAAAAAATTGAGACTGGTGCAAAGCTTTTAGCTGATCAGCTCAAAAGAACTGATGTATTTGGAATGCCTGAGATTTATACGCCGTCACAATTCCAAAATAAAGTAAAAGGTAGAAAAGGCGTTGTACTGTTTTGGAAAATAACTGGCTATGGGGGCGGCCATATAGATTTAATTGAAGCTACAACCGTAAATACAGTATGTAGCTCTGGCTGTTACTATCAATCTAAAGAAATATGGTTTTGGCCGTTAAATTAAGCGCTAACAAAGCAAGGCAGTCTGACGGCTTTTTCGTTACTTGTTTTGCGGTTTACGCTATGCTACCACAAAACAACCCACTACAAAGCCGCAGCTGCTTGCGGCGTTATGCAGGGTAAATAATGAGCCACGGGAGTATGAATTAGAATATGTTTCATTTACTTGTTT
>JAWUWW010000081.1:0-9795 GCA_034111645.1 Cellvibrionaceae bacterium | reverse complement strand
GAATCCCCTTTCAAGTAGCGAGAACGCGGCACAATATCGGCCTAAATCTCTAAGGAATATCTAACCAATTGAGCATCGTCTGGTTCCCGTTGCGCTGTCATAGTCAAATTCTTGGCTAAATGTTGCATGGCCACGTTGTTGTGTCGAAAAAGTCAGATCATCGGCATACCGGCTATAAACAATGTCTTGTTGCCGACATAATTGAAATACCGCCTCGTCAAAGCCAGACAGCAGCCAATTGGAAATAAACGGTGAACTGGGGGCGCCAACGCTTAATATCCGTTTGCCACCGACTTTTTTGCTTGGACACCAAAAGGCCAGATTTTCAATAATCGATTGGTCCTGCACAGAAATATCAATGTTGAGTTTGGCCAGCATCTGGGCAAATAACTTAACGGTAATGCTGTTAAAAAAGTTCTGAAAATCCATTTTTAGTAAGTAACGACAATGCAGATGCTGTTGTGCGTTGCCTTTAATGTTGCAGCCTTTTTTGTAAGCGTTACGCACAATAATGAACACTAAAAATATCGGCCATTGGCACCAGTAAGGCTTTTTGATACGCCTTAAGGGCCTTGGCGGGGTGGGCGATAATGCGTTTACCAGAGGTCCGCTTGGGTATGGCATAAACTTTGTACATCTTGGGTGCCTGACTGGCAAAGGCGGTCAATTGTTGATAATCGACCTCCATTTGAGCACACACTGCACGACAAATATCCATCAAGAACCCTATACCATTGAATTGAAAAAGCCCAACACCAGAAGATGGCTTGGGCTTTGGTGTTATAGTAACAATACTCTTTACTAAAGAATGCGAGGTTTTCGCATTCATAATGCCATTCAATAAGTTACAGTCTGGCGTATCGCCCGACTAGACTGGTTCACAAGTGATGTCAGCAGTCCAAAAACGCTAAAGAGCCTCGCAATAATAACAGCTCAGTACCAGCCCTTCAATAAATCTACTGCGCATCTTTAAAAGCGCCACGTGTAATGGTAAAAAACCAAGGAAATGAATGATTTGATTCTTTACGGCTTACTATTCGCCTGCTTCGGCAAGCAAATTTGCTGCCATGGTTAGATACTCGACCAAAGTATAATCGGTATTTCCCTGCCAGTGTTGCATTGCCACATATTGCCTGCCTTGAAAAGTAAACTTAAGGGCGTCTATGCCGTCTTCATAAAAATTGGAGGGAAATCTTTCGGCCAGTGGCAATTTTTCGTGCTTTTTATCTGCCATAATGTCCTCAATTGATTTTCCTTGTTTCATGAAACGTTCAATTTCAGCCAACTTCTCTTCAGGATTGATGATTTCGGCGCTATCGAATATTTGGCTAAAATCCGCAATACCCTCTTCATGGGAAAACAACTTATTAATGATGGCAATATCGGTTATTTCAGCCATGTACGGTTTCAAGTACTTTTCAAAGAAAGGAATTGCCGCCAACGCCCGTTCAACCGATCGGGTTTCAAGATACATTTCACCTTTCTTTGACATGAAAAAAGCACCAATCACCAAGGGATGGTATTCAACAGGAATGTCAGCATAAGGTTTGCTGAATTTGAGTTTTTTAGCTTCTTTCTCATATTGCCAAACAAACCTGTTTTGGTCCGGATCGAAGTCGACACATTTGAGTTTGGCGAAAGCTTTTTTAACCGCGCTTAAATCCTTTATCCGATAATAAATCCTGACAGGCTGAACAATTTCATCGGTGATCGTTGCCAGCAATTGCTTTTGTCCTGTGTTTATCCCATTACTTTGATAATTCGTTTGAAATTGCATGTCGCATTGCTCATCTGTGTCGTTAAACCATGCAATTGTGTCATGAATTAATGGTCATTATTGGTTTGCGGCCTATCATAAGGCAGGTTTATTGCGATGTAAATGTGTCGATCAAATTTTGACAAATCACCGTGCCACTTCTAATCTTTTGGTTACGCCTTAACGGGAACAGGACAACTCCATTGCCACTACTTTCTGAAGAAATTACCAAAGATGAGCAAGATTTTTGGCCCAGCCTACGAAAATTTACCGATGCAATGGTGCAATTGGTCGGCGATATTCCTCAGACCAGCCCAATCATGTTGAGTGGGGCAGCGGTAAATCTACGGTGTTGTATCATCTCAAAAAGGAATTGGAGAAAAAATGTGACAATGTCGTTATCACATTTGAAGCTTGGCGATATGAACAAGAAGATTCACTTTTGCCCAGCCTAATCCGATGCATTTGGCAAGCAAAAGGAAAACCCAAAGGCAGTTTGGGCCAAATGTTCAATAATGCGGTATTAACAGCTGCGGTATTGATTCCCCGGGCGTTGCCCTTACTTGGTGCTGGGGTCGATGTTTTTTGTAAAGGAATGACGATTACCAAGCTTAAGCAAGATTTGGAAACTGCAAAACAAGAGACCGGTTTTGAACCCGCGCAATGCCTGACAGACCAACTGTGCGAACAGTTTTATCAGCTTCTAAACAAGAGCTTCCACAAAAAGCATGTAACCATATTAATTGATGATTTAGACCGTTGTAATCCTGAGTCGGCATTACAGCTTTTGGATAATATTCGTATGCTGATCAATTGGCTGACTCACCATCAATCATCTACAGTCGTGGGCCAGGTCAGGTTTTTGGTGGCGATGGACCAAGTTTCTATTAAAGAAATCGTAGCGAAAAAGTTTCAAGACATGGGACATTATGATGTAAACCGTTACTTGGAAAAACTGTTTCCGTTCGCTTTTAAGTTACCAGAGGTAGGAGAGCAAGATATGGCTGAGTTTCTCTCCTTCAAAATCACGCAACTGGAAATTAATCTCAAGCCAATGGAACGTGTATTTACTTTCTATCAAGAGCATTTGACTGACAGTATTTTGTATCAGTCGTTTAAGAACCCGCGACTAATTAAGCGAAGTTTAAATAAAATCGCAGTGCTCAGTCGACTGGCAGTACCAACGCCGGAATTTTTGCTAAATCCCAAGGGATCGTTTATTTCTAAAGCTTAAACCTGAGTCGTTTTGGTGGGACCTGCAAAACCAAATCGAAACCAAAACGTTGCCTGCAGACTTGGACGCAAAGCAGCTTTTTTTGCTACCTGGCTTTCAGACATTTTTCATGTCGAATATGGGCAACGATCTTACTGGGAATTTGGAGCAATTTTCGTTAGCTGAACATAGGTTAAATCAATATGGATTATGATGATAATCAATTGAGTGCGCTAGGCACAGAGCATTTTAATGCTAGCTTACTAAAGGTTATTTCAAGCTACGATCACAACACGGCAATTGACAAACTAGCAAAACATATAATTAAGCTTCAATTGGATGGTGTTAGTATTTTTTTGGCCACAATTGTCAATGGTACCGAATCCTTGGTCGAACTGTATTGTAGTGATAACTCTGGCGATGATTTAAAGGATGAAGAGAATTTCTATCCGATTTTGAACAAACGGATGAGACCAATGCTAGAGGGCACTGGTATTTGTGAATGGGTGTTGGACCACAAAGAGTGGGTTTTTGGTAGGATGGTGGGTGTTGAAGCCAAGACCTTCGAATATGTTTCGCAATCGGATTTTGTGGGCGTTGCCGCTTCTCGACTTACAGCAACAAAAAGAATATTAAGGCCTTCTACTAATAAAGATTGGCTAGCAACAAGTGAAACTGATAGTGAAAAAACAGCTGCTTTTATTCCATTTTATGTGATGGATGACGTCAACAATGGACCAAATGCTGTTTTAGCACTAAGACGTGAGCAAGCTAAGATTTTTACTCTTAGAGATATAGGTAATGTCCTGCAATATACCGATGCGATTGCAGCCTGTAGTTATCACTTGGTAGATGTCTACGAAAAGAAACATGAGCATCACATTCATACCAAATTTGTAAGTGAATTAAGTCCCTCGTCGACACATTTTTGGGTTCATGATCATATAGTAAGTGCTTGCTGAGTATAGGTAAAATAAAACGTCACTTTTCCTAAAATCAAAATACATGATCCCTCATACTTTCCATATTGACATCTATTTCATATTCTTAAGGGAGTAAAGTCGGTTATTTTTCGTCGATTAATCAACTGTTTCTACTTAATTCAGAATTCAAGACAAGCGCCTCCCGCTGTTGTGCAAACCAGATTTTGAATATTGCTTTTATTTCTTTTATTCAAACAGGCTTATCTGAGGCGTGAGCTTACGGCAGCCTAGCTCACCGATTAACTATGCCAACACTGGCTTTCACATTATTATAGCGGACTGAATATACCGACTACATACCGGTCTTCTTCTTTGTAGTAGCGAACTAAACCACCCCCATCCTTTTCCTGCGCCTTAGCATAACCATCTAACATACTCTCAAGTGCATCGACCATTTGCCTGTCAACACCCTCGAACAGTGTCACTGCATTGTTGTTTTCATCGACATCGAAACTGACAACCTGATAACCACTGACAAGGTAGACGTTTTCTGGGCCCGACTGCCAAATTACTTGTTGGCTTATGTTCGGTAGGCTCGCGTCTTTGTAAAGTCGCTTGAGATCATTCTGCACAACATCCGCATCCCGCAAAAGTAAACTTAATGCGTTCTCCCCTGGCAGGACAAACCAAGAAAGCTGATCAGACTGGGTACCCCTGGCATCAAGATCTAGTTGCGTAGTGATAATGCGCCATTTACTGGCCATATCAGAACTAAAGCTATAAATGGCCTTTGCTTGGTTCTCATAGGCAGCATTACCGCTTACATATACATACAGACCGATAAAGCATGAAAGGAGCACGATTGGGATAAACGTGAAGAAGAGCTTAGCCTTCATTATAATTGGCACTGCTTGGCAATGTACGGATCGCCTCTTTTTGTTCTCCACATACCCCTGTACTGACAACGGGCCTCTTTTTCTGCTAGCAATAAGTTTTGTGTTCGGGTCTGCGTGTAATCGACGCGATAAATGCCGGCTAACACTAGCTGCCTAACCACACTCTGGCCATCGAGCATTACATCCCCTACTACGCCATCATCTGTTTTATCTTCGATAATAATATTAACCCGCTCACCTACGTATTCATCCTTTAGGTAATCACACAATCCTTCACCTAAATTGGGCGCCTCACATGCAGTAGATTCATCCTTAGCCGGTGCAATCCCCTTTAATTGAACACGCAACTTTCCGCTGGCGTTATAACCTTCAACGTCTACCAACATCTTAGTGGGGGTGAGAACCTTTAATATCTTACCTGGGACATACGCTTCTGCATTTGCACCACAGGCGCACACAAGACTTAGTAGGCCCATTACTTTTAAAATTCGCATTCTAGCTCACTTCCTCTTTCTTCATGCTGATCACCTTGGGTCCAGAAATCCAAAGAAAAGGCTTTATCACCCCTTACATCGTCATAATTATCCAGCCCTGCAAGCAGCTTTATTCCGGCCTTACGCTCTATACAGGACAAGGACACGATCCGGTTTTGTAATAACGGCTCCTCAACTTCATCTTGGGCATCAAATAAAAACGCAATCACTGCGCCGATATCCCGCTGGGCATACACTTTATAGAACTGCGCAGGCATGCCTTGGCGCGTAATGACTCCCGCGATAACCGTTATATCACCACGCTCCAATACTTGCTCATGCTCGTAGCGCTCAGTCATCGCCCACCATCCCGTTCGGTTAAACCATCGGCGCATACCAATACGGTTTATCTCTGCGGAAAATAGTTTACGTTGCTGATAATCCGTATCTGTACCCTGGTACCGGATAAGATGCCCGTAATCATATCTCTGCTCTCGCCAATATTTGGGTGAGTGTGCTTTGTGGTATTTCACTAACCCACTTTTTAAGAAGTCCGGTTCGCTCATTACATCGGTGTTGGTTTTTTGTGGATACAAGGTCGTAACAGCAAATCGACTGTAGCCTAGAGACTTATCGTACCCAAACAATGCACCGGATACGCAAAGCTCGGGAACGCTTGATCTAACCACCCCTTTATATTGATCGCACGGATCGATGTGATCGGTTGCTGCTGATCCCCACGCTGAAAAGATCAGGACCGCAAATAACGATCGATTAAGGTTCAAAATCATCTGGAAACTCGCCCTCTTCCTCTGATAGCAACGGAAATGCTCTCGAATCTATCTGGTTTAAAATAAACTGATCTACGGTATTACCCTGCGTAGCATGAAGGGCGTCGGCAATGTCAAAGATCTCGCGTTCGACAAAGCCCTCACGAACCAAGATACTCACCGCAAGACCTTGCGTAAGCGTCATATATGCTATCGCATCTGACGTTGTGAAATAGTTGGTAATCTCGATAGTCGCTAGCTCACCTTGAGTATGAGAGATTTCTGATATCAAGGCCTGTGCCAAAGCTAAACCCTCAGGGATATTAATGTTAATAGACTTTATGCTTCTTAAGACATCTGCCGTTAGCTCGGCAGCAATAGTACTAGACTCTTCAATCAACGATATATACCTATTCAAATTTGAAATAAATGACGGGGGAATTAATGGGCTGTGATACCGCCACCTCCATGGTACTAAGTTAGAGATACAGACCGCGCCATGCAAGTTTAAAATCCTGTGAACTCGGAATATCGGTTGAACAGACCGCCCTTGGCAAAGGAAAATAGACACATCAATGCATTGTCAGGAGCACAAAATGAATCAGCAAGACCCAAGTAAACGTGCCGTAGGCAAAGCAGAAGCCTTAGCCCTTAGTAATCTTTACAAAGATGCGGCTCCCACCGGTAAAAATATTACGGCCACACTTATGGCCAAGTCATGGGGTAGCCCATCAGAGCTTGTGTGTTATTTCAAATCCGTCGATTGCCAGTGCTTTCAAATAACAACTTTTAGAACAAACGGCCACGAGTACCGTGACAATGCCGGCAATGTGGACTTTGCCTTAACATCAAGCATTAATCGGGATTATCAACTTAGTATTCGTAAAGGGCTGCGCGACAAAGCACCAACCCTCGTTTCTGCTATACTTCTACCGCAGTAGTTGCCCTTTTAATTTAAAATAATCCGACCTCACGTAACTTTTCACTGTTTATTAATCGTTTTTTGTAGGAAGCTGGTTAATATCTAACTATTGAGGTTATCACTATGTCCAACAACCAACACCTAGACTTAGCCGAGTTGCGAGTGATGCTATCTAATGATGAGATCTCTAAGAGTACCGTGGTATTTAACACAAAGAACGAGAGACTAGAATGGTTCTTTGATACGGAAAATATTACTTATGCTTTGGCCCCGTCTAACTGCACCGACCAGAAAAACAGGGTGTTTAAAAACCCGCTCACGGTGTTTAAGATGCTCAAACGACTGGGTATTGAACAAAGCACCTGGACTGTAAACTTAAAACAGGACTCCCCCCTATGCGCCCCACACATGACGAGTTAATTGCTGACATTGTTGCACTGCATGTTATTGCACAAACCACTACGCCGCCCTCTGTGCTGAGGCAGAACATAGACAGCATCATCATTCCCTATTGCTCAGCGCTCAGTCAAACGGATATTCCGATGGACGAGCCAATGAAATTCAATGGCATCCTAAGCAGTGCCTGTATCGATTATTATGTTGATGCGAACATCACGTACCAAAGAGTCATTTCAAAGCTCAAAACAGCGCCCAAAGCTGTTAAGGATAGTGTTTTCGCCCTTAGCCAGTCTTTATTAGGTGACGCACCGACTATTGAGTCTTTTACGCCCCTACTAGATGACCTGCATAAACGGTTATGTGACAATGGCTGATAAAGAGCCCGAGCCTGAGAACAACGATACGCCGATATTTAACCAAGTACCGGATGTCAGTGAGCGCCACCCCGTAAACTACATGATGTACTTGGGGGATTGTATGCGGAATTACCGCGACTCCCTTGGACGGCCAGAATCTGGTGCAGAGTATTTTGCTACGCACACACTCGGTAAGTACGTCGACAAGCCCATTAGCCGCAATCGTATCGCACGGGCAGAAAAAGGCGTTCACACCGTTGAATGGTCAGTAGTAGCAGCTTACATCTCAGAAATGGGCCTTTGGCCAGAAATTATTAATGCTGCCTCTCATGGTAAGATCCCAACCCTTCGCTATATGCACTTGGTTCGCTCTGAGCTTAACCCCGACATACGGGCCGCCATGGATGCCGCACACCAAAAACTAAAAGATAAACGCCAACAGGAAATGCAACGATAATGTCTCAATTCATCCTTTGTGCAATGTGGCGTAACGAACTTCAAGACTACATAACAGTGGGTCATTTACTTTACGACCCATCCTTTGCCAAAAATCACGGAATGGTTGGCTTTATGTATGATACGGATTATATCAAAGCAGGGCATGGCTCGCTTGACCCGAAACATATACACACACTCCTTGATGGTGGAAACTACACCGTTAACTGCGGGGGTGGTGTATTACCTCACTATTTCCAACAGTTCTTACCCGGAGAATTTGCAGAACAATTACTTTTTCAATACGATGAAAATTGGTCCAGCATCACCCAGTTCGAAAAACTATTCGTACTTAGCAATATATATGGCGATTTTCATGCCCTGCAAATAAACCCGCAACTGGAAAAGCACCCTACTGACATTAATGACATTTCTGATTTGGATAGATTAGTTGTTAAATTCAGAGCGTTTCAAAAAGATTTCTCAGACACACCCCTCGATCAAAAGCTCATTGGTTCCTTCAGTTCGTTCCAGGGCAAACGGATGAAATTTGATTATTACGATAAAGATGACAGAAAGCGCTACATTGTTAAGCTTAACAACACCCAATATTGCAACGATGCCAAAGTCTCTAGCTTCCTAAGTGACGTACAGGCTAACGCTGGTATAAACACAACCAGCAGTAGTGTTAGGACCATAGGAAGCGGCGAAGATGTTCTCTTTCAAGAGAACTTCGCTAACAACAAGGTTGTCACCGATAACGGTGTCAAGCTAACCATGTACAACCGCGTTAATTTCAAAGTGCTCGTATCAGACTTAGATAGCCCCGCACTATCAAAAAACATCACGTACACCACCGTCGCTGATGCTATTCGTGAATTTAGCTGCAACGTACAAGAGGATTTAATAGAGCTCTACAAGCGCGCCTATTTCTCGGCCTCGGTAAATCACACTAACAATGGTCTTGATAATATTGAAATGATGGATGTGGGTAATAATGAGTGGCGCCTAGCCCCATCATTTAACAACCTCCCCTCTCCCTACTCTGATGCTGAGTTTAAAGTGGCGTTTGATGATTCACTAATTGCTAGAAACTTGTTTGATTTGAACGAACAGTTTCAAATGCGACTTGCAACAAGCGTGGGCATAGACAAACAGGTGGCCATGGCTTTGGCCAAACAGGTTGATGATGCAATATCATCTGCACCCGAACTTGCCACCAAGCACGGGCTCTCTCAAAACGACAGGGCATTCTTGACGGGCGCCATGCCACAACTATCAACAACCAGCTTTTCAGCTAGCGAAAGCATCAATAAAGGGCCTCGCATTTAGTCGTTTTGACTACTTATTAAGTTTTGGCGGCACTAGAAACTGACTAGCGCCGCCATAGTCTTTACAAATTAGGCTCTATACCTGCGAAACCCAAATACTGACATCACACCAATCAATAACCAACCCAGCGCACCACCACCGGAATCTCCACCGTTATCATCATCCGCGATATCAACACTCACATTGCCAGAAGTGATCTCAATCGAAGTATCCGACAACACCAGAGTAGCTTCCATTTTATAACTTGCTTCTTCTGCACCGTTATTGGGTACGGTCAGCACCACATCAACTGATGCCAAGCCTTCCACCAAGGTAAAGGG
>JAWUWW010000080.1:0-7381 GCA_034111645.1 Cellvibrionaceae bacterium | reverse complement strand
CAAGCAATCGATCAACTGAAGCACCGACTTGTTTAGCCAGATCACTAACTGTTACATCTGCCATTTTCTTTCCTCAATCAATTACTCATTGGTTTCACTAGAAGCAAACCATGGTTCGCGCGCTTTCATAATTAATGCAGCCGCACGTTCTTCTGTCATACCATCAATATCTAATAACTCATCAACCGCCTGCTCTGCTAAGTCTTCCATGGTAACAACACCACGTTTTGCTAACACTGCAGCCAATGTATTATCCATCCCTTCCATTCCCAACAAATCTTCTGCTGGTTCAGCACCTTCAAGTTGTTCTTCACTTGCCAAAGCCTTGGTTAACAAAGCATCTTTTGCACGTGTTCGAAGTTCATTTGCAATATCTTCATCGAAGCCGTCAATTGCTAACATTTCTTCTAAAGGTACATAAGCGACTTCTTCAAGACTAGTAAAGCCCTCTTCTACTAAAACGGCTGCAATATCTTCATCTACATCAAGTGCTTCAATAAACAAGTCAACTTGGCCGCCGGCCTCTTTCTCTTGCTTTTCTTCCCACTGCTCAACGCTCATCACGTTAACTTCCCAGCCAGACAATTCAGAAGCTAAACGTACGTTCTGACCACCACGACCAATGGCCATCGCCAGATTATCTTCCGCAACAGCCACATCCATAGAGCCTGCATCTTCGTCAACAACGATAGATTCGATCTCGGCGGGCGCCATAGCATTAATCACGAACTGTGCAGGATTATCATCCCACAAAATAATATCAATACGCTCATTCGCCAACTCATTAGAAACCGCCTGAACACGCGCACCACGCATACCTACACAAGCACCAACAGGATCAATGCGACCATCATTGGTTTTCACTGCGATTTTTGCACGTGAACCTGGATCGCGTGCAGCGGCCTTAAGTTCGATAACTTCTTCTGCAATTTCTGGCACTTCAATACGAAATAGCTCTACAAGCATTTCAGAACTGGCGCGGCTTAAATATAACTGAGGGCCACGCATTTCACTGCGAACCTCCATCAACATGGCACGAATACGATCGCCCATGCGGTAAATTTCTCTACCGACTAATTCTTCACGAGGCAATAAACCTTCGGCATTATTCCCAAGATCAACAATCACATTATCGCGCGTTACTTTTTTAACAGAACCGCTGATGAGTTCGCCGATACGATCACGGTACTCTTCAACTACCTGCTCACGCTCAGCCTCACGTACTTTTTGTACGATAACTTGTTTGGCGGTTTGTGCAGCGATGCGACCAAAACCTACGTTCTCAACAGTTTCAGTATGCACATCACCCGGCACTAAGTCTGGGCTTTTCTCCAACGCTTCTTCCGTTGTAAATTGTGTACCTAATAATGCCATCGTCTCGTCGTCAACAACATCCCAACTACGAAAGGTTTCGTATTCGCCAGTATCACGATCAATCGTTACAGCAATCGTTGAATCTTCGTCATAACGCTTTTTCGTCGCTGTCGCCAACGCCAATTCTAACGCTTCGAAGATGATTTCTGCATCTACGCCTTTCTCATTAGAAACTGCTTCAGCTACTAACAATATTTCTTTGCCCATAGTTGTGCCTCTTAACTCTCTAAATTTTCTAAACTTGTTAACTTACTATTACAAACGATGTCATTTCCACATTAAAAAGTAGGAACAATATTCGCTTTATCAATTAATTCGATAGGTAGTACATATTCTTCATCATCAACACGTAATACCACCTCGTCATTTTCAAGGGATACGATAACACCCGTAAACTTTTTACGCTCTTCAAACGTTCGGCTTAACTTTATCGCCACTTTCTCACCCACTGAACGCTGAAAATGCTCCAAGGTAAACAATGGACGATCCATTCCAGGCGAAGACACCTCAAGGGTATAATGACTTGCAATAGGATCTTCAACATCCATCACACTACTCACTTGTCGACTCACTTTTTCACAATCGTGTAAGCCCACTCCCTCTTCTGTTGCCTTTTCTATATAAATACGCAATGTCGCCTGACGACCTTGCGTCAAATACTCTACACCCCATAACTCGCATTCCAATGCTTCTACCACTGGAGCGATCAATTTTTGCAATCGTTCTTGCACTGTTGCCATGTATCTAAACCTTAAAATACGGGGAGCATTCACTTCCCCAAAAATATCTTTTACCAATAAAAAATGGGCTCAAGGCCCACTTCACATGTCTCGATAGCGACAATCAATAGATGACCCCACTACAAAACGAATCTGTATATCTGTAAGCCAGATACAAAAAAACCCCAAATTGGGGCTCTAGACTACATGATAACCATCATGCTAACTGTTAAGGGAAAACTTCCCACTATTTGCTATAACAATAACAAATACAAAACGGCTAGTAGTGGAGCTCCAGACCCACTTTCTTCATGAGAAGAAAGTGATCATTTCAAACACTAAACTGTTGTCTGCTTCATTCTAAACAACAAATCCGTGAATAAAACCGGTGTTCATCACTAAGGTCGCGGAGTATACCAAACCCACCACCTACAAGGCAAGCACTGGATAGCGCTAGCAATGCCCTCCACAACGAGAAGGCACTGAAACCTAATTAACAACAATAATTGGACATAAAAAAAGACGACCCAAAGGATCGTCTTCTTAGAATAAATTGGTAGCGGGGGCTGGATTTGAACCAACGACCTTCGGGTTATGAGCCCGACGAGCTACCAGGCTGCTCCACCCCGCACCAGTACAACTGAACACCTAAAACCATCATTTTAAGTTTATAGCCAAAGGGCGCTGAATCCTGAGGCTGCTGATAAAAACCTGAGCTTTTATCAATATCTTGATCTATGTTTGCCTGATCAAGGGAGCGCATTATAGGGACGCATTAGTCATGAGTCAAGACAAAAAAACGTTTATTATCAACTTATTAGCTAGACCTTTTTATGCACATTAAGATCCCCGAAGGAAGCTGGGAATGCGACCCAAAAACATCACTGATGAAAACCAACTCGAATTATGAAAGCCATGGATTTTCTAGCAAATGGCTGCGCTCAAACTTCTGAATAAGCTTAACCTTTTGCAAGGTAGCACCAATAGCATCCAGACCTTCCAACAATGACTCTTTGCGCAATTGATCTATAACAAACGGTAAGCGATGGCCATCACTCAAGCTAATTACCTGCGACGCCAAATCAACCGTTATCTCATTACTCTCCGACAAAGAAATCTGCGCTGCCACCTGCTCTATCTGCTCATCCAACAACTCAATCAGCAAAACACCATTACGCATGCAATTATCATAAAATATACCCGCGAAGCTGGTGCCAATCAGCGCCCTAATACCCAATTGCTTAAGCCCCCATACCGCATGCTCACGACTGGAACCACAACCAAAATTAGGGCCTACCACTAAAAATTTAGCGCCAACCCATGACGACTGGTTCAATATAAATTCAGGATTGGGTTCACCCGATTCTAAAAAGCGCTCATCAAAGAACAAACCTCGATCCAAGCCTTGCCTATCGATACCTTTTAAAAATTGCTTAGGCATAATTACATCAGTATCTATATTTGATGCCAACATTGGGGCTGCTTTACCACTTACCACTAAAAAAGGTTCCATCGCTTATGCCTCCACATCCAATTGCCTTACATCAAAAAGTCGCCCTGTCACTGCTGCTGCCGCAACCATAGCCGGACTCATCAAGTGAGTTCGCGCGCCAGCGCCTTGCCTACCTTCAAAATTGCGATTCGTACTAGAAGCGCAACGATCTCCAGGCTCCAGCACGTCATCATTCATCGCCAAACACATAGAGCAGCCGGACTGGCGCCACTCAAAACCTGCCTGCAGAAAAATGTCCGCCAAACCTTCTAACTCTGCCTGCACCCTAACACTGGTCGAACCAGGAACAATAATACCCGTCACACCGGCAAAGAGCTTACGATGCTTAACCACCTTCGCCACTTCCCGCAAGTCTTCAATGCGCGCATTAGTACATGAGCCGATAAATGCATGTGAAATGCTCACTGCATCTAATGGCGTGTTAGCTTTCAAGCCCATGTAATCTATTGCTCGCTGTATCCCCTTACGCGTTAACAAATCACTTTCTTCAGCGGGGTCAGGAACGACACCACCAATCGCCAACACCTGATCTGGACTGGTGCCCCAGGTCACCATTGGCTCAATAGCGCTTGAATCAATCTCCACTTCTCGATCAAATATCGCACCCTCATCAGTTCGAAGCCCCTGCCACGTTTCCACAGCCTGAACCCACTGCTCACCTTTAGGTGCTCGCGGTTTATCTTTTAGATAATCAAAGACCTTATCGTCTGGCGCCATAAACGCTCCACGGGCGCCCGCCTCAACCGCCATATTACAGATGGTCATCCTAGCCTCGACACTCATATCATCAATAGCTGAACCACAAAATTCAATAGCGTAGCCTGTCGCTCCTGACGCACCTATCGCCTGAATCACCGCCATAATAATATCCTTTGATGTCACTCCAAAACCAAGATCCCCATTAACATTGACCCTCATAGTGCTTAAGCGTTTATACACCAAGGTTTGCGTGGCCAACAGATGCTCTATCTCTGACGTCCCAATACCAAAACCAAACGCACCTAAAGCCCCATAGGTAGTGGTATGACTATCACCCGCTGCTACTACCATACCGGGTAAAATGAAGCCTAACTCCGGTGCCACCACATGCTCAATACCTTGCCGCTCATCTAAAATATCAAATAACTCAATACCAAAGTCTCGGCAGTTTTCACCAAAGTAATTAACCTGTAGAGCGCCGCCCTCGTCTGGCTGCACCGCTATACGCTTTGCCGCTGTAGAATTCACATGATCAACAACCGATAGTGCCGTCTCCGGCCTCCACACTCGCCTGTCCGCATCACGCAAACCACTAAACGCTTGCGGACTGGTATATTCATTAATGACCTGACGATCGACATATAAGAGCACATGGCCGTGATCATCTAAAGTACATACTGTATGGGAATCAATATGCTTATCGTAAAGGGTTTTTAGCTTACTCATCACTTACCTCTTCTTATTTTGACCACAGCAGCAATAGGGTGCAGGGTAAAACCGTAAGTATCATAATATTGAATTCGCTCCGTGAATCAATAAAAGAAATGTGATATCGAAAACTACGAAGTGTAGCCAATAATAAAGAAGCGCAGGCAACAAACCTTAACCAAAAGAGTGTTCAGAGAAGTAGTCTTCCAAAAAATCCATACATACACGCAACTTAGCTGAATGAGAGGGTCGGATGGGGTAAATAGCCCAGACATTGGCACTCTGGGAATAGTCATCCAATACACGCACTAATTTTCCCTCGTTCAATAAAGATTGAACATCCCACAACGATCGCAACATGATCCCTCGACCGCTGAGCGCCCACTGCACAATAATTTCGCCGTTATTCGAAGACAAGGGTCCATTGACCTTAACAACATGACTTTTATCTTTACCTTCTTCCTGTAGATACCAAACGCCGAATGGACTCCCTCGCTCCTTAAGAACCAAGCAATCGTGTGTTTTTAAATCCAATAAAGTCTGTGGCTCACCACGGCGAGCGATATATTCGGGCGTAGCACATAAAACACGCCGATTTTTAATGAGCTTCTTACCTATATATTGCTCAGAAACATCATCACCAACACGAATATCTAAATCAAACCCCTCTCTGACAATATCCACCTCCTTATCCACTAACTCCAAGCGCACTTCCAATTGAGGATATCGCTCCGAAAGTAACGATAGGGCTGGAGCCACGTGCTTTCGACCAAAGCCAAAGGAGCTACAAATATGAAGAGAGCCTCTAGGAATGGTGCGTACTTGTGACAACTCATCAATCAGGCCATCCAAATCACCCAATATCTGCAAAGCCCAACGTTGCGCGATTTCACCGTCTTCAGTGAGCGTGACTCTTCGAGTTGTACGGTGTAGCAAGCGAGTACAGAGAATGCTTTCGAGAATACGAATACGCTTGCTAACATAGGCAGGCGACTGCCCCAATTCTTCCGCCGCCGCAACAAAACTTTGCTGGCGTATAACCGTTAAAAAGACTCGAAGATCTTCAGAAATAGGTAATTGTTCACGATTCATATTCACTAACGCTACATTTCATGGGTTTACAACACAATAAGTGCAGCATAGCATACAGATCTCGCTAATTATAAGAACGCTATTATGTTTACGAATTACCATAAAAAAACGCTTCATGTGAATGGCATTCATATCCACTGTCGCATAGGCGGCCAAGGGCCAGCACTACTGCTACTGCACGGGCATCCCCAAACTCACGTCATTTGGCATAAAGTAGCCGAACAATTAGCGCAACACTTTACGGTCGTAGCTACCGATTTACGCGGCTACGGCGATAGCGATAAACCGACCATGTCGAAAAATCATGTAGCCCATTCAAAGCGAACAATGGCCAAAGATCAACTAGAGCTAATGAAAGCACTAGGCTTTAAAGAATTTAGCCTTCTGGCTCATGATCGCGGTGCTCGTGTGGCACACCGCCTAGCACTCGATCACCCTCTAGCCGTTAAGAAAATGATACTTTTAGATATTGCCCCCACTCTGGCAATGTACTCCCAAACCACAGAACAATTTGCTCGCGCTTACTGGCACTGGTTCTTTTTAATTCGTCCAGCGCCATTACCCGAATCACTGATCCAAACTCATCCAGAAAACTACTTACGCAGCGTGATGGGAACGCGTAGCTCCGGCATGCAACCATTTACCAATGAGGCTTTCGCTGAGTATCTACGATGCTTACAATTGCCTAATGCAGCAGAAGGAATTTGTGAAGACTATCGCGCGAGCGCCACAATTGACATAGAACATGACCATTTTTATATTTATATTGAAAAAAAACTACACTGCCCTCTACTGGTTTTATGGGGAGAACACGGCACGGTAGGGCATTGCTTTAACCCATTAGCGGAATGGAATAAAGTCGCCCATAACGTTATCGGCAAAGCCGTACCCTCTGGACATTACATCCCTGAAGAAATACCCAAAATTTTATTAACCTATACTGTAGAATTTTTACTAGGACACCCGAGCCATTGAACAAGCCAGCCTCTTAGACTCGACATGTGCACACCTCCAGAAGTCAACAGTGATGCCGCCATGACTTGCACCTTGGGCAATATACCTACTGATCGACCATCTGCTTTAGATCATGCTTGCGGTGCAAATAGTATTTTCACTAAACTTGGGGAAAGAGGAGGGAAATCTCAACTACACAGGTCAAGTATCAGATTCACTTCAGAAAACGGACTACAAATTCCACCTTAGCAGAAGACCCACCAGCAGACATAAAAGCCGCTATACAACATACATAATGACTTTACTAGAAAACACGCAACCT
>JAWUWW010000079.1:0-8098 GCA_034111645.1 Cellvibrionaceae bacterium | reverse complement strand
GTTCTATCAGGGCTTGTTAGTAATGCTTCTATTTCCGGTCGTGATAAGAAGTGGATCTGCCTTTGCGTATGTCGTTTGCTGGGGATAACCAATACTCGTTGAATTTGTGCGCTATGCCCCGGCTCTTCATAAGCCAAGAAGGAATAAAAGGAATAAAAGGGTCAGTGTAAAATTAAGCAAGTCCAGTTAAATCAAAAATAAAGAGCTAGAGTAAACTTTCGTCCGCTCTTGTCCGACAGCCGACCTGTTTTGTTCTCAGTTAAAGTGAGTCGGAAAGTACGGATATAATCAAGTCGGCAGGATTAGCTTCGAAAGCCACTCCATCTAGCGGCGTGTAGCGCAGATATTAGCTGTATTGTACTATCTTCATGAGAATACG
This sequence comes from Cellvibrionaceae bacterium, assembly GCA_034111645.1. Classification (GTDB taxonomy): domain Bacteria; phylum Pseudomonadota; class Gammaproteobacteria; order Pseudomonadales; family Cellvibrionaceae; genus CANLBN01. The sequence goes on along the minus strand of JAWUWW010000079.1, from coordinate 7,719 downwards.
CAGAGCAACCAGATTTAGATGAGATTGAAGCAGATGACACCGTTGGTATAACGCAGGGTACTAGTGCGGGTAAGAATCCCAGGGCCGATATTGATAGTTTGGACGAGCCAGAGCCAATTACACCATCGGAAAAGCTTCAATTATTTGAGGCCATGCTGGAGACTTTATGCAATGTAAATAACTGGGGCTTAGACTATGAAAGAGATAATGTCCCCAAGAAAAACTGTCGTTCAGCACATCTAGTTGACGATAGGCCAAGACAGTTTAGCCACGCGAGTATAAAAATGAGCGATGAATTGTTGGTGTATGCACTTGAAATTGGACTGAAAGATAAGGAAACATTATCAACATTGCTATATCGTTCTCAATCATCCGAACCATTGAGTGCACAAATTTTAAATGAACTTAACATGTTTGAGCCAGACATTACCTTTGTTAATGATGCTATTGAAAACAATCTCGATTCTGACAAAAGGGTGTTAACGGTTGTTAGCCTATTTGGTGTGCTTGCTGTTGTTATTGCTTGTATTGGTGTGTTTGGACTGGCTTCATTTACCATCCATCAAAAACGAAGGGAGATTGCATTAAGAAAGGTACTAGGTGCGACTCCTATAAGTATCACTAATTTAGTGGCCAAAGAGTTTATTTTATTGGTTTTGATAAGTGCATTACTTGCATGGCCAATTACGTATTTTATGATGAACCAGTGGTTGCAACAATTCAATACTCAGATAGAACAGTCTCTTTGGATGTATTTTGGTGCAGCATCTCTAGTGATTTTCATTACATGGATAACTGTTACATGCATTACCTTTATTGCAGCAAGTCAAAGGCCATTCAAGGTTTTAGGGGCGGAATAAATTTTGTGAATCAGTTGATATAGGTAACTTGACAAAACTTGACATCGTTCAATGGTGATAATATACTTTCGCGCATGAAAAAAAGACTAAATGTTAAAAATGCTGCACAAGCCATGGCAACTGCCGGACTGTCACAAACTGCTGTGGCAGAGCGGTTAGATGTATCTAAAGAGGCTGTATCACAGTGGTTGAAAGAGAAGTCTTTTCCGAGACCGAACAAACTACTGCAGTTTGCTAAGCTGTTACAACTTAGATTTTCTGACCTTGTGATCAACGAAGAAGAAAACGCTCCCCTCATTGCCTTTCGCAAGAAGGGTAATGCGAAAACTACAAAGATTCATGTTGAGAAAGCGAAAGAGAAAGGGCGGTTTTTGAGGCATCTTGTTTCTTATTTACCATTTGATACCCTCGAAATGCCTCCGATTTTAAAGTCCCCAACTTGCGATTATGAGTATTTGTGCAAGGTCACGTCAAAAGTTAGAAAAGACATTCACTTGGGAGAGACTGATACGGTAGATTTTAGTCATTTAATTCGTCGTTTTCGTGAGCTTCAAGCTGTCATAGTGCCAGTTTTGTGGGGTACGAAAAAAACGCATGAAAATGCAATACATATATATTTGCCTGATTCACAAACGACATGGGTATATCTAAACCTAGACACAAACATCCATGATTTTAAATTTTGGATGGCGCATGAGTTGGGGCATTGTTTATCTCCGTCTTTGTCAGGAAATGGTGCTGAAGATTTTGCGGATGAGTTTGCCGGTTCATTATTGTTCCCTCAAATTTTGGCAGAAAGTGCCTACCATCAAATCTTAGCTCAACGAAATGTACAAGCGATGATTTCTAAAGTCCTTGAGATTGCAGATGGTCAAGTCATATCGCCTTACACCGTAATAAACCAAGTTAACAAATATGCAGATTTTCAGTCTCTCGCACCCATTGAACTAAGCAAAAATTTTGGTGGTGCAGTTACTAACTTTAATAAAGAATATCAAAACTTTAGTACCGCGCTGCTTGGCGAGATATCTGAGCTTAACGCTTATGACTTTATTGCTAAGACTGAACAAGCCTTTGAGACCCCATTCTTTGAGATACTAAGAAAGTATTTCAATGAACATGATAAAGGTCCCGGATTTTATCAAACCATAACAGACATGCCTCTGTTAGATGCTCGGAGCATCCACTCTGAGCTGACTTAATGCCGCAATCTAAAATCCTTGTTGATACAAATACATATATTAGGCTAGCTCAAAGCATTAGACCGCTTTTATTTATGCCGTTTGGCGAAAGTGAATATTGTTTATATATTCTTCAGGAGTTAAATGATGAGCTGTCAAATAGACGGTTAAAATCTAAATTTCCCTGGGTTGATGAGGACGAGTACGAAGAAAACAGAAAACACTTTCCTACCATAGGCAGAAAACAAAAAAATTCTATTTATAGTGCATTTGACTTCATTTGGGATTTCGTTCAAACCGAACTGCAAGGTCCATCAAAAGTTGATGCCTTGTATATTGCGTATGCCCAAGAACTAAATGTGCCTGTTATTACCGACGATCAAGACATGACGCAATTAGCAAAGGCGTTTGATGTAGAAGTTATGCCAACGTTGCAATTATTGCGCATAATGCATGACTGTGCTCATGTAGACTTAAAAACGGTTAAAGGCATTATTGATTATTGGCGAGCTATAGATGATTGTCCTGCTAATTTACATAAAGATGCTAGGAAGTTTTTCCCGAGCATTTGAAGGGGACAAATCAGCTGTAAACACCAGCTGTTAGACTATTGATGGTCATAAAGACTTGAAACTAAACCGCGAAATACAGGCCCGCCACCTAAATGGCAAAATTGAGATGAATTTTGTTTTACGGAAAAATAGATTAGGCGTTTTGATTGATTTAAGGTGAGTGTTATTTAGAGTTTAATATAAGGAAATTATCGATGTTCAGTGCAAAAGAACACTATGAAAACTTGTTGGACGAAGCCGCTATCGCGGAGAAAAAACATTAGCAGCATAAATTAAACTGTAGCCCCACCTCCGAGAGAGGAAATTCAAATGAATATGAGGCTACAACTTTATGACAACACCTTTAGAAACAAGATTCAACCAAGATTACCAAAAACTTCTGCAACATCTCACCCTTAAAGGGCTGCAGCCAAGCACCATTGACGCCTATTCCCGTGCGATCCGCCGTATCGGCAATTACTTCAACTACCATGTTTATGATCTGACTGAGCAGCAATTGGTCGACTTCTTCGTTGACTTGCGTAGCACCCATTCTTGGAGTGCGGTAAAGCTTGATTTATATGGCCTCAGGTTCTTTTATCGCTATGTTTTGGATATCAAATGGCCGCATATCGATTTGGTCAAATCCCCTCAAGTGCAGAAGCTGCCTAATATAGTCACGGTTGAACAGGCGGCGAAAGTATTTATGATGACCAGGGTAGCGAGCTACCGTGTTTTCTTCTTCATTGTCTATAGCCTGGGTTTACGCATCTCTGAGGCATTACGGTTGCAAGTGGGCGATATTGATGGCCAACGAATGAGGGTCCATATTCGTGACTCCAAGGGCAATAAAGACCGATTTGTTCCTCTGCCTATCGTGACGCTAGATACTTTACGGCGCTTTTGGTCGGTACACCGCAATCCGGTATTTCTATTTCCAAACCGCAAAGGGGGTTTGGAAGCAAGTCGTACTGCCACCACCCATCTTGCTCAAGCGGGCGTATCAGTCGCTTTGGCTAAAGTCGCTGTGGCTTGTGGGATAAAAAAAAGATCACTATGCATTCCTGGAGACATAGTTACGCGACACACCTGATAGAGTCGGGTGTAGATCTGCTTGAGGTGCAAAAAATCCTTGGCCATAGCAGCATATTGACAACCAGCAAATACACCCACCTGACATCCCACACCACCAAGAACGCTGAGCAACAGATCAATCAGCTGATGGGCGCCTTTACCATTACTTGGGGGAAGGTTAAATGATCAAGCTCTCATCCATTATCAAGACTTTTGAACATGACGTATTGAAGAAATACAAGAGCACGCTGTTACCCTCCCATAGAAATGCGCTTTGGGCGATGAAAACCTGCCGCAGTAGCCAAAGCCCCAAAATGTTAACCAGCTGTGTTAAGTGTGAGGAGCAACAATATGTGCCTCATTCATGTGGTCACCGTAATTGCCCAAATTGTCAAAATCACGAAAGCCAGCAATGGTTGGAGCGCCAGCTCAAAAAGCAGGTGCCAGCCGACTACTTCTTGGCGACCTTCACCTTACCCGCACAATTACGGCCACTGGCATGGCTGCACCCACGACAACTTTATACTTTGATGCTGCAATGCAGCTGGGATACATTGAATACCTTTTGTCAAAATGACAAGGACTTACAGGGCACCGGTGGTGCCATCAGTGTATTACACACCCATTCACGTCGTCTCGATTACCACCCCCATATACATGTCGTAATACCGGCAGCAGCCATTGACAAAAAGACCCGCCTTTGGCGAGTGAAAAAGTGCAAAAACAATAAGGCCTTTTTGTTCAATCATAAAGCCCTGGCTAAGGTGTTTCGGGCAAAAATGCTTGAAGCAATAACGCAAGCAGGTTTGGTGCTGCCAGCGCAATATCCAGCCAAGTGGATTGTTAACTGTAAAGCCGTGGGCGCGGGTGACAAGGCACTCATTTATCTGGGACGCTATCTTTATCGTGGCGTTGTTAAAGAGCAGGACATCGTCAGTTGTAAAGATGGCAAAGTGACATTTCGCTATGAAAACAGCAAGACCAAAAAGGTGGAATTTAGAACGCTATCAGGGGCAGACTTTTTATGGCTACTGGTGCGTCATGTGCTGCCCAAGGGGTTTAGGCGAGCGAGAAATTTCGGTTTCTTGCATCCTAACAGCAAGCGACTATTGCAAGTATTACATTGGGTCCTGAAGTTCGACCCCAATCGCGCTTTAGCCTGGATGAAGAAGCGCCCGAGTATGGTTTGCAGTTGTTGCGGGGGGAAAATGGAAATAATCAAAACCAGGCTCTCTGCCGTGTTCGCGAATATTCAATGGGTGGGCACTTGAGGAGAAAAGCCGACTCGGTTATGTAAATACTCATCCCCAACACAGAGGAAAAAAATCAGCAGTGATGACTGAGGGTCACGCGTGGCCTAAAAACATGAAAACTCACGATTTTCAAGGCATTACAGGTTAAAAAGTTATCGCAATGGTAACATTCGCACTCCTTCGGCTAGCTTGTTTGTATTCACAAGCCAGGCGAAGGAAGAAACCTCAAAAGATATTTTCAACAGCGAAACACTCTACAGGTCGGGGCTTGTCCAACAACCGTTTCAGATTGTGGCTCGCTCCGCTCTCACAATCTAACCTTATTCGTTGTTTGCTTCGGGTAATTAATATAATTTCGTGGTAAAGATACACGCTGATACACGCTGTTTTTTCGTTTATTGAAAAGTTGCGCATTCTCGGTAAATTCGTTTAGTACTCCGTCACGATCTTGTGAGTAAACATTTCTTGAAAAAACATGAACATTATCATGTTTTTCCGCTCCTTTTTTCATATAGTCATATAGCTGATCAAAATTTCCAATTTTTCTGCTTTTTGACTTTATTATCATGTTACTTTTTAATCCCTTGCAAAGTAAATTCTGTCACCATATCTTCTAGCTTTTTCAACTCCATCAACAAATCATTTTCGTAAACCATAACCTTTAAGGTATGAGATCTGTGGGTAATTTGATTTATATTATTGGCTACATTTCGGATCAGATAATGTAGCACATCTAATTTTTCTTTAAGCTCGTTAGGAACAAAGTAATTTTGTTGCTGGTAGGCGGTTGCCATATTTTTTATGGTTTGGCTCACCGTCAAACCTTCAGCTTTTGCCGATTTTTCAAATACTCGATAATCTTTTATGATAAAATTCAATTCAACACGCTTATGCTGTTGCCTGAATTCAGTCATATAGTCTTTTTGGTATTTTTTCTTATTGTCGCTGGATTCCATGTGATCTCAATTAATAGTAAAAATACATCGGCATTTGTGAATGAGACAAGTCTCATGAGCTTTAAAAGGGGGTTGAGGGGTTCCCACCTCACAAGATGCAAAAATACAGGGGCTAGTGGTACGCTAAATGAAACTTCAAATATAATTTACAGGGATGCTGGGTACGTTGGCAGTGTTTTTTGAAAAATCTACAGGTGCTCAGAGTACGTTAAGCTATTTTGAGCATGATTATTTTGGCAAAAATGAGTAAATACAGGGAGTGGAGGTACAGAAATACAGGGGTTGAAGGTACGGAAAAATATTTATTTTTGTTCAGCTTTGGCACTTACGGCTGGTTTTTACTTCGCTAACCCTTTTATTAACCTTTTTAATCTATTAAATAAACAGGTAGTAGATGAGTGAAATTAATTGAAAATGTTAAAAACTCAATTTACTTGGTTTAATACCGTTAAAATTAATTTAAGAAAATCTCCTGCGGAGGGCTACTTGCTTAAAAAGTAAAATATTGCGGTTAAATCCCTCGTTAGATAATATTGACATATTAAGATTTTCATTAAAATGATAGTCACCAATACAAACATTAGGAAGTATTTTATGCCAACAGCAAAGAAAAGTGATTTTATTACTGTAGAAGAATACCTAAATGGTGAGCTGATTAGTGAAGTAAAACATGAGTATGTAGATGGTCAGGTTTACGCTATGGCTGGTGCTAGTGTGAATCACAATACTATCTCCGTAAATATTGTGTCAGAGTTAAAAATGCACTTGAAAAAGTCACCTTGCAGACCATTCACTTCAGATATGAAAGTAAATACCTCTCTCGGTAAGTACCGTTACCCTGATGTAGTTGTGGTTTGTGATGATGACTTCATTGAAAACGGCTATGCTACGCAAACACCTACAATACTTGTAGAAGTTATCTCTCGGTCAACACGACAAATTGATGAACGAGATAAACTTTTAGAATATATCAATATACCAACTCTACAAGAGTATGTAATTATTGAGCAAGATGTTGTTGATGTAACTGTTTACCGTAAAAGTGATGATTGGCGTTCAACGCATTACTTTTTAGGCGATGGAATACATTTTGAATCAATCGATTTCGCATTATCAGTCGAAGATATTTACGACCGAGTACAAAACGAAGATGTGATTGAATTCTTAGAATCAAAAAACGAGCAGTAGCGCGTTTTTCTATTCCCTCAAATTAAAACTGCGCAACTAACCAATCGTTTAAATCTTTGTATTGCGGATAAGTTGCCGACATATCTTTTATTTTAATATTTTTAAGCTGAGCATCAAGCTCTTTTAAGGTGTTAAGCCCTGTGTTTTTTCCTTCTAACTCATCTCTATCTCTGAAGTAGTCAATACTGCTTATCAGGGGCGCATTATTAACATAAGTGATCAATCTACCTATCATGGCATTACTGTTTAATACAACGCAGGTAAATGGTGGTTTTGATACTTTTTTCGCAGTTGTTTACATGACAAACCAATTCAATAAGTCTACCGCCAACACCTTCAGGAACATCAGACCAAATATTTTTGCTAATATTGACACATAGCGATGGTTTTACATCATCCCTTATCGGGCTATGGTAAACATGCTCTTGCCCGTTAGTACCGTTTTGTGTTCTGGAAAATTTAGCTCCAATACGATCAAGGTAGTCAATTATAGGTCAGGGCGTAGTCAATTTAAGTAATAATTTCCCTGCCAAACTGGTTTTTTGTAACGTTGAAAATTAACATCGCTTACGCCAGCAATGTCGCACTTGCTGTCATTAAATGTAATGACTTGACTGTCCGTAATGGTGGCTGGCTGTGTGAAAAATCTAATCACC
>JAWUWW010000078.1:0-7575 GCA_034111645.1 Cellvibrionaceae bacterium | reverse complement strand
AAAGGTACGAGGTTGTGACAAAGCGCCTAAATAGTGCCAGAACATTAGATAACGAGTACTTTCACTTTAAAGACAATGGCAATTTGGATGTATGTTACTACCCGCTAAAAACCAAAGTAGTGGAATAGTGACTGCTTCAAGTGGACTCAATGGTCAGCTCAAGTTGAGTATATTTTCAAGCTATTGACCGGCCCGGTACAGGAAAATATTAAGTATCAAAAATGATAGAGTTTTAATCTGCGCTGCCAATCGCCGGCGTGTTCCTGCTGCCAGTCCGCATCGTTGTCAAAAAACACATGTTTGCGGGCGTCTTTCAGCACAATGCCTACCTTGAGTAAGTGGCTTTGCATAAGCTTACGCATATATACATCCAGTTCTTGCTGAACCGCCACTGCCATGGACTCAGGGCCATCAAACACACAGATAACGGCAAGACTGCCAGGGAAGCGGTCATAGTGGGCATGGTGAGTTAGCCACTCAAAGCCCATTACTTTCTCTTTGGCTTCTTCACATGCTAGGGTTAGCGCTTTCACCACATTATTGTCTAACTTCTTAATGGTTTTTTGCATCTTAGAAACTCTTTAGTATTGCTTGTCGGCTGACTAAGCATAAGTGCAAAAATAAGCAGTATCTACGGTCACTTTAACTTTAAAGCTGACATTTTCATCCACTTTAAACATCTGTCCTGCAGAGAAAATTTTCCACTGTGTTTCGCCAGGTAACAATACCGTTAAGGCACCACTGACAACTGACATACATTCGTCCTGGCTGGTGCCAAAATCGTATTCCCCTGGAGCCATTACACCGACAGTAGCAGACAGAGATTCGGTTTGAAAGGCTATAGATTTTACCTTTCCATCAAAATATTCATTTACATCAAACATACTATTTCTCACGTCTAAACCTAGTGAATTAGGCGGCTAATCTATCAGCTAACTTGTGACGATCAACCGCCAATTAGATCTAAGTTATCTCCTCATGAGGCAGAAATCGACTCATTTATCTATCCACTGCTCCTACGAACTCCCCTCATCATTAGGCTCTGCATTACCAGCCTGCTGTTTTTTGACCTCCTGCTTGCGCTCTACAACGCTTTCGATGGTAATTTGAGCCTTCGGATCAGGTAAAAACATTTGTACAAATAGGCCAAACGCGATCGCACCGGCCTTTCTGTGCCTGGCCCAATCGAACATTTTAAAAGCGATTAAAACGAAAACTAACAATACAAACCAAGGCATCACAACTTTGGTTAACTCTACTAAACTATCCATAAATTTCTCTCGATAAAATCGATATAACAATGAAAAAACGGTTTTGCATCGATATGTCTGAATTTGCTATTTAGTAAACGAAGTTTTACCACTTATTGCTTTTAGCTGAGAGAGAATGGGCCGTATGCGTCGCGACTGGGAAAGCGCTTGAAATAGGAAAGTAGTACTGGGTTTAGCTCAAAAAAGAGTTCTCGCTGTTGTAAGTGAGAGTAAAGAGTTGATAACTTCACTTCATACTCCAGGCAATACTCCTTGTAATACTCTGCAAGGCACTCAAGCACAAATTGCTGAAAGGGATGTTTGAAAGTCTGTTCGATGTTTCTTTGGTATTGGCGATGTTGAGTAAGATCTGTTTTCTGTTGAGAAGAATCTAATCTCGATGATACAAATTGCTTAAAGTAATCAAGGGATTTGTCTTCATCAATCACTGCTGTGATTAGTTCTTCATAGCGAAATACTTGTTTATCACTATGAACAGGCTCATGAATTTGATGCAATTGCATAACAATGAAGCAAGCAGTGAATGCTAGTGCAATAAACTGCCCTACTACACCTTTCATCGTTGAGAGAATTCTAAGCGCTTCATAGACAATTATATGGAGCTCTTCATTTAGTTTTCAAGTAAGCTATTTGAGTTTTATAGCCATTATCAGGACACAGCTTAAGGAAAGCGATGATTATTCAACATCAAATAAATGACATTCAGACGCCCACTGGATTGATGGGAGCGTCAGTATTCCGTCCGATAAAGGAGGGGAAATATCCTGCCATTATTTTTTATTCGGAAATTTTCCAGCAAACTAGCCCTATCACTCGCAGTGCACAGATTCTGGCCGGACATGGTTTTGTGGTGCTAGTACCGGAAATATTCCATGAACTCAACCCCTCAGGCACGGTACTGGCCTATGACGATGTTGGCAAGGACAAAGGCAATGCAGACAAAATGGCTAAAGCCCTGGAGCAGCATGACAGCGATACTCAGGCAATGATTGATTTTGTCGCTAAGCAAGGGTATTGCAATGGCAAGGTCGGCAGTATGGGGGTGTGTATAGGGGGACATTTGGCGTTTCGTGCCGCATTAAATCCCGAGATACAAGCAGCGTTTTGTCTCTATGCAACAGACATTCATTCCAATACATTAGCCTGTGAAAACGACAATGACTCCCTAAGCCGCTGTGGCGATATTAAAGGGGAGCTTTGCATGATATTTGGCAAGCAAGATCCCCATGTGAGCAGTGAAGGCCGAGATCTTATCCGCACGACCATGCACACAGCAAACCTCAACTTCAGCTGGCATGAATTAAATGCTCAACATGCCTTTATGCGGGATGAAGGTGAGCGCTATGATGCCGCTTTAGCATTACAATGTTACGGTATGGCAATAGACTTTTTTCAGCGCACGCTAAGGTATTGAATACCCTAGAGTGGCTAATTTACAACACTGAGCTGTTTGTATAAATACAAGTGGATAGCATGATGGACATTTATTGTGAGTAGGTTTAATCCGATGAAATTTGTTACCTTTTATTTTCTGCTGCTAGTCGTTTTTACTGGATCTGTTCAAGCAGAGGACATGTTCGATGATACGTTTCGGGTACATGGTTTATCCGCTTTTAAAGCTGAAAAAAAACAAATGCTCTCCCAGTGGCTAACCAAGGTAGTCAACTCTACCAGGGCAACCCTCGGTGTTTATCCGAGAAGATTAGAAATGTACGTCTACCCAAAAAAATCCAATCAACCTGTACCCTGGGCTCACACCCGGCGGGATCAAAAAGAAAGTATTCATTTTTATGTGGATAGCCGGTTTCCTGTAGATAAATTTATTAACGACTGGACGATTTACCATGAGATCAGCCACTTAGCTTTACCCTATTTGGGCTCTGAATATTCATGGTGTTCAGAAGGGTTTGCCAGTTTTATGCAGTACCAAATTATGGCAGAGATTGGTATATTGAAGGGCACTTTAGATGAACGCTACCAAAAGAAAATTGCCCCTCATTTAAAGTGGTTTAATAGCGATCTCACTGCTGCGTCTATTGCCAGACGTCTATTATCCCAGCGCAACTATCCTGCTGGGTACTGGGGCGGAGCCTGGTTTTTCATATTGGCGGATCAGCAACTCCGGCAGAAACACAATGTCTCGTTGAATATGGTGGTTGAGCAATACCAGACATGCTGTCGATTACGGGACAATACCGTGCAGGAAGTACTCAAATCTTTTGACCAACTTATCGAAGATACTCTGTTTACTGATTTGCTAAAACGTTTTGAAAACGACGCCGCCCGGACCGTTTATCCGGACAGCTTTTAAGGCCGTATTAAGCACTGGAAATTAAGATTTAACTGAAGCTACCCAGCGGTCTATTTTTGTTTCTAATATGGGCATGGGCAAAGCGCCATCGATCAACACTTGAGTATGAAACTTTTTCACATCGAATTTATCACCCAAAGCCTTGGCGGCTTTATTGCGCAACATGCGAATATGTCGCTGCCCAGCTTTATAACTCAGGGCTTGTCCAGGCATCGCAATGTATCGCTCAACTTCTGCTTCTATATCACTGGCGCTAGAGATGAGTTTGCTTGCATATAATCAATGGCTTGCTCTCGTGTCCATCCAAAGGCATGCAAACCGGTATCGACAGCCAAGCGCATGGCGCGCAATTGTTCATCTGACAATCGGCCGTACCACATGTAGGGCCCGGTAAATAGGCCTAGTTATTTGCTCAAACTTTCTGCATATAGGGCCCAGCCTTCGGCGAAGACAGTATACCCAGCAAACTTGCGAAACTGAGGTAACCCCACTTCTTGCTGGATCGTTATCTGAAAATGATGACCTGGCGCGGCTTCATGAATACTCAAGGTATCCATTAGATACTTGGGCTGAGCTTTAAGATTATGGGTGTTGATGTAAAAAATCCCAGGACGTGAACCATCGGGTGCCGGGCTTTGATAACTTGCTCCCGCTGAAGACGCTGCGCGATAGGCCTCTACCGCCTGCACTTCATACGGGGCCTTTGGAAAAACTTCAAACAACTGGGGTAGGCGACTCTCAATCTTCTCCTTAACTTGGGTATAGCCTGCAATAACCGCTTCTTCTGATTCAAAAAAAATCGTTGATCGCTGCGTAAAAATTCAAAGAAGTCCGCAAGCTCACCTTCAAAGCCAACCGTTTCTTTAACTTTGCTCATTTCACCCAAAATGCGCGCGACCTCATTGAGGCCGAATTCATGCAAGGATTCTGCGCTAAGGGGCAAGGTGGTGTTCGTTCAAACCGCTGATCAAGCATTGCGAGTTCCCTGTCACCTTTGAAAATTTGATAACTCAACAAGTTCTGACCAGAAAGAATCGTTTCATCAATGGCGCTAATTTCCTGCAGATAGCGTTTTTCAAAGGCCTCTGCCAATCTCAAATTTTGTTGGCTAATGGGCAAACTAAATTGATCATTATATTTATTAATTCCTACAAAGGTCGCACTTATCGGATTGAGTTGCATATCCTCCGCAAAATAGCGCTCGAACAGGGCGGCAAGTTTTTCCGCTTCGCTTTGCTGGGAGACTTGGCTTGCCACTTCAACGGCATTTTGACCTCCCAACACCTTACTACCAGTGCAACCTGTGAGAGCTAAAGTCGTACACAGCCCAATTGTGACTATAGTTTACGCATATTTATCTCCTTTGTTAGATGTATATATTTAACTGCAAAGCTGGCGCTATTATTTATCTGAGTTGAGTATGTCAGGGTTTAACTAAATACTAAATATTGACCAAGTAATACCGAGTAAAATATCAGTGTAAACATATAACTACCCTCGATTAATATTTAACACAATATCGATAGAAAAAAGTGATGATGTCAGTGCTTAGCGGCGTTACAATCTAAAAAAGTAATAGTGCGTACCCTATGAAGAAAAATATTTACGTGGCCTACACCGGCGGCACAATCGGCATGCGCCCCTCGGCTCAGGGTTTTATTCCCGCTGCCGGTTTTTTGTCGCAAACACTGACCAATATGCCTGAATTTCACCGCAGTGAAATGCCCAAATTCACTATCCATGAATACGACACCCTAATCGACTCGTCTGATATGAGTCCCAATGACTGGCAGCTAATAGCCGACGACATTTACCAGAACTATCATGACTACGATGGTTTTATTATTCTGCATGGCACAGACACCATGTCATACACGGCATCTGCCCTGTCGTTTATGCTAGAGAACTTAGGCAAACCGGTGATAGTCACGGGTTCACAAATTCCCCTTGCTCAATTGCGCTCTGATGGTCAGGAAAATCTGTTAAACGCCTTATATGTGGCGGCTAATTATCCGATACCTGAAGTCACTTTATTTTTTAGCAATCAGTTGTTTCGTGGCAATCGCAGTCGTAAGGTAGATGCCGATGGTTTCAATGCCTTTGACTCCCCCAATTTCCCTCCCCTTTTAAAAGCGGGGATAAACATCGAAGTGCGGACTGACAATGTGGGGATCAAGACCGATCATAAATTGCGTATCAGTAATATAAGTCCCCAGCCAATAGGCGTGATCACCCTCTATCCAGGTATCAGTAGCGACGTGATACGTAATACTTTGCAACAGCCAGTTAAAGCGCTAATTTTGCTAAGTTTTGGTGTGGGAAATGCCCCGCAAAGCCCATCATTTTTAGCCGAGCTCAAGCAAGCATGCGAACAAGATATTGTAATTTTGAATTGCACCCAATGCATGCGCGGTAAGGTCAACATGACAGGCTATGCCAATGGACACGCGCTACGGGAAGCAGGAGTAATCAGTGGTGGTGACATGACACCAGAAGCGGCCTTGGCAAAACTGCATTACTTATTGAGTAAGAAATTGCCCACACCTCATCTCAAAAGGCAGCTAGTGGCTAATTTGTGTGGGGAATTAAGCCCATAATTAACCACCAATCAGTCGTTCCCTGACTAATTATGCGCGACGTCCTTGTAGTGTAGAAGCCCTGTTCCAATGATTTTTACATACATTGGACAAAATTTCAGGGCAAACAAAAAAGCAGACATTAAAGTCTGCTTTTTTGTAGCGTAATTTACTTATTGACCAGAATAGTATTCCCAGCCAAAAATAAACTTAAAGTATTACAATGTTCTCTGCTTGAGGACCTTTTTGGCCTTGTGTTACTTCAAACTCAACTTTTTGACCTTCGGCCAAAGTTTTAAAGCCAGTACCAGTAATTGCACGGAAGTGAGCAAAAACGTCTGGACCATTTTCTTGTTGAATGAAGCCGAAGCCTTTAGATTCGTTGAACCATTTAACTGTACCAGTAGTAGTAGACATAGTCTTTCCTATATATATCAAGAGTAATTAAAACCTCATAAAAGGCGATTGTGCTGAAATGTGTTGCTATTACTTATGATTTACAAGACGAGGTACGGCAATGGAACGTCGAAACAATGTGCATAAATATCAAACTAACTTTCAAGCCCAAGCATTATAGCTCCACCAACACAGAGGTCAACTATTATTATTAGAACAACTGCTATAACAAGGCTCGATGGATCAATAAGTTAGAACAAATAAGTACAATATATAAGCACCTGAAATTGTTAAATATTTGTACGATATGTAAACAAGTTGGCCAACGGGGATCCTTGCTATTGGTATTTGCTCGACACCATGCAAGATACTCAAACTTAACATTGCCCCCATGAATATTTTGCTTAACAAACTATTTGACAGGTAAATCAGTTGTTTGGTTAAAGTGCCTTTAAGGAGATAACGTTTAAACTCTTCCATTGAGGGAGTAATACCATTCCATCTTAACTTGTGATCTTGGTGGTGACTTATCTTTTGTTTTTACCACAGAGTACACCGAGCGCACAGAGGAGATAATTTTTAAGATAGCAAAATTTCGAACCTTGCTTACTCTGCGTTCCCTGTGATCTCGGTGGTGAACTGTATTTTGGTTTTTACCACAGAGTATACCGAGAGCACAGAAGATATAAATTGAGGCTCTAATGTTGCAGTTGCATATGGAAATGCAAAAATCTGCGCTGGGCGTTAATCTCCTAATCAAAATCGGCATGCAATAAAGCAGGCAGTTTGGCTTGATCGCAAGATTTTATCAGCAAGTGAAACACAGCCGCAATCCCAACACTACATGCGCTTTACCGGAACAAATAATAAGGTGATAGCTGATAATACCGCTGCCAATGCCGCCAGACTAAAGGCAAGTTCTGATCCCTGCCCTTGCTGCCAAAGCCCACCTGCACCGTAGTTGCCAATGGCGCCTCCCAAACCAAAGGCAATGATCACATACAAGGCTTGACATCTACTT
>JAWUWW010000077.1:0-8043 GCA_034111645.1 Cellvibrionaceae bacterium | reverse complement strand
CTCGATAATCTGCGCCATGGTATCGCCCAGATGATTGATCACGATGCCATTGGCCGCAGCGACTTTGGCAGGAATAGGCACCGGTCCGGCTCCCATCATCAGTAGAGGTTCATCGGGTAATATACTGTCTAAGGGTAGAATTCCTTTGGGTAGGGCAACGTGCACAATTTATCCTTGGGCTAAGTGTTAAAAACGAATGCTAATACTAAGTCAAATTCACGCCAACGATATAGCCAAGCTATAACAAAATGTTCGTATCTAGTAAAATTGGCTATTTAGGCTACGCAAAAAAGCATGGATGCATTTAAATAAAGATGTAGATGATGCGGTGCGCGTTTACTATGTTAAACAAGGTTTGGGGCCGGATTATAGCTTGCCCGGTTTATGCCATCGTACCGGCCATGGGATTGGTATGAAGGGTCACGAGCCGGTCAATTTTGTCCATGGGGAAATCGAAACCCTCAAACCAGGCATGTGTTTTTCTAACGAACCGGGGATTTATTTACCTGGGGAGTTTGGCGTACGCCTGGAAGATTGCATTTACATCTCAGATAAAGGACCACAGTGGTTTACACTGCCCCCTCTTCTTTATACGATCCTTTGGGTGAACTCGTCCCCTTACAGGTAACTTAGACATGATCAATAAGAAACTACTGGCACTAACACTTTGGGCTTTCTCAGGTGCCACAATGGCCGACGCCAATCAGGACTTCGACACGCTCCTTAAACAGCATTGGCAACAGGCCCAACAAGAAAAGATTTTTTTTCGCACTGATCCCGATGCCTGGAAACCTTCGGGCAAGCTAGCGGATTTTTCCGCCCAGGGGATAGCACGGCGACAAGCATTTAACCAAAATATGCTAGAGTCACTGGCTAAGATCCCCTTCGATGAATTAGCTAAAGAGCAGCAGGTAAGCTATAGCTTATTCAAATATGAGCGAGAAACTGAGCAGCAGAGTTATCAATTTCAAGACAAGTATTTTCCCCTTAACTTCTTGAGTGGTTGGCATACTTACTTTACCGAAGCACCAGCCAACATGGCGTTTTTAAATGCCGCAGACTATGAAGAATATCTCATCAGTCTGGCAGATTACCCCCGTTTCAATCGTGAAAACATCACCCTGTTAAAGCAAGGCGTTGCAGCAGGCTATGTGCATCACTGTGAAAGCTTTAAGGACTACCATCTCACCATCAGCGCTCACATTGTTGACGACCCCAAGGACAGTGCATTATTTGAACCCTTTACCCGCCTGCCAAGCAATTTTACTGCTGAGCAGGCCAGCGAATACGGTCGAAAGGCTAAGGCACTTGTTGAGCAAGCAGTCGTACCCGCCTACGAGGAATTCCGCGACTACTTTGTTAAGGAATACATGCCGAAGTGCCGCAGCCAGCCGGGCATAACCAGCGCTAAAGGCGGAGCTGAGTATTACGCTTACGCGGCGAATTACTACACTACAACCGCGCTGACAGCCCAGCAGATCCATGATTTGGGCCTAAGTGAAGTTAAACGCATCCGCGCCGAAATGCAGCAGATCATTGATAAGGTCAACTTCAAAGGTTCCTATGCAGAGTTTTTGGCGTTTCTGGCCAATGACCCACAGTTTTATGCCCAGGATAGCCAGGATGTACTAGAGAAAACAGCCTTTATCACCCAGAATATGTACGGTAAATTGCCGACATTTTTTGCTCATTTACCTCGTAACACGTTTACCATCAAAGGCTCTGTTTCCCGTGGCGCTTTTTATATGCCCCCACCGGATACACGCACGCCTGGCACCTATTTTCTAAACTCGGATCCAAAACAACAGCCCCTATACAACCTGGAAGCCCTGAGTTTGCATGAAGCGGTTCCCGGTCATCATTTACAAAATGCCATTGCTATGGAATTGGATGTACCGGAGTTTCGGCGCACCTTGAACCATTCTGCCTTTTCCGAAGGCTGGGGCCTGTATTCTGAGCGTCTTGGCAAGGAAGCCGGATTCTATATCGACCCGTATAGCGATTTTGGTCGCCTGGGCTACGAAATGTGGCGCGCCGTGCGTTTAGTAGTAGATACCGGTATCCATGCCTTTGGCTGGTCACGGAAACAGGCCATCGATTATCTGGCCAGTCACACCGCGTTAACCGAAAAGTCAGTGCAGGACCAAATTGACCGCTATATAAGCTGGCCTGGACAAGCTCTGTCTTACAAGATTGGTGAGCTGAAAATCCGCGAGTTACGGGCAAAAGCTGAGAAAGAGCTGGGTGCCAAGTTCGACATCCGCAAATTCCACGACACCATCATTGGTCAAGGTTCCATGCCTATAGCTGTGCTGGAAGATATGATCAACCGGTGGATCGCAGACCAACAAAAGTCTTGATGACTGAGCATCAAATTGACCGAGGAATAAGCCAATACCCGTAAATACTTCTTTCATTTCGAAGTGCTGCCCAAAAGGCTGAATTTAGGCTTTGGTATTTTTAATATAAGTCGTCGATAAAGTAGTTTATTGGCAATAAATTCTATTCAAATCATGAGAGTAATATGTCAAATAATTATAAAAATCGCACTATTGGTGAGCATAAACTGCAACCTGAATCATTGATGATGGGCTATGGCTATGATCCTCAGTTATCGGAAGGTTCAATTAAATGTCCTAACTTTCAAACATCTACCTTTGTGTTTGAATCCGCAGAGCAAGGCAAGCATTTTTTTGATCTCAGTTCTGGCCGCATTCAACTTAAAGACGGGGAACAAGCCGGCTTGGTTTATTCCCGCTTCAATAACCCGACCATTGAAATAGCCGAAAATCGTATCGCCGTCTGGGACGAGGCAGAAGACTGTCTGGTAACTGGAAGTGGCATGTCGGCCATTTCAACGACCTTATTGGCGCTCTCTAAGCCCGGCGATGTCATTGTTTATTCAGAGCCTATCTATGGCGGCACAGATACTTTGATCAACGGTATTTTGCCGCAAATGAACATTAAGGCGGTGGGTTTTATCTCCAGCGAAGGCACTGACGCTTTTGAGGAAGCCCTGAATACGGCTAGTCAAATGGGCAATATTTCAGTTGTTATGCTGGAAACTCCCGACAATCCGACCAATAACCTGATTGATCTACAAAAGTGCCGCCAGCTGATTGACGCTCTGGAGAGCAAAGACACGAATAATCAAGCTGGCAGGCCAGTGCTCGCTATCGATAATACTTTGCTAGGGCCCTTATGGCAGCAACCACTAAGCCACGGTGCGGATTTATGCATATATTCACTAACCAAATATGTGGGCGGTCATTCCGACCTTATTGGTGGCAGTTGCTCGGGCAGTAAGGCCTTGATCTCCAGGATCAGAAAAGTAAGAAACAGTATTGGTACCACCATGGACTCCCATACCGCCTGGTTAATATTACGTTCACTGGAAACATTGAAAATTCGCATGCAAGCGGCAACAACAGGGGCCAAAGAAGTTGTCGACTTTTTAGCAAGCAATGAGCAAGTGATCCGCATCGATTACCCCGGATTATTAAAGCCGGAAAATCCCCAATATCATGTTTATCAGAAGCAATGTAAAGGAGCGGGTTCGACTTTTTCTTTTGAAGTAAAAGGCGGGGAACAAGCGGCATTTAAAGTGTTGAATAAACTTAAACTGGTGAAGCTTGCTGTGAGTCTGGGCGGCACGGAAAGCTTGGCCCAGCATCCAGCGGCGATGACACATTCAGGCGTACCTAAGGAGCGTCGTGAATTGATTGGCATCACCCCTGGATTAATCAGAATATCTGTTGGTATTGAAGAGCCCAAAGATATTATTGCCGATATTGCCCAGGCATTGAGTTAGTAGGGCTAAGGTGAACTTGTTGTCCGGGGACGATAGCATGAGGCAAGAAATTAAAGTGCCCTCCCCCTGTGTGTGCTCTCTTTAGTGCTATCCGTACTCCCTGTCATACAAAATGACGATTTTGCTAAGGATTGGTGGCTGCCCCGTCATCAACAGAAGATAGCTGAGCGTAAAGCCATGAATAAGCAGGTCGATCTGCTTTTTCTCGGCGACTCCATCACCCATGCATGGGAATACACTGCACCTAGTGTTTGGCAAAAATATTACGCTCAGCGCCGGGCATTGAACTTGGGCTTTGATGGAGATCGCACGGAAAACCTATTATGGCGTATTCTAAACGGCGGGATTGATGAGATATCGCCCAGCTTAGTCGTACTCTTAATAGGCACCAACAACGCGGGACATCGCCAGGAATCCAGCAAGCATACTGCTCTGGGTATAAAAGTAATACTGGAAGAACTGCGCAGCCGCTTACCACATAGTAAAATTCTACTGATGGCCCTTTTCCCCCGCAGTAAAAAGCCCTCACAACAATTGCGAGTGTTAGTCGATGGCACCAATCAATTGATCCAACAATACGCCAATGGTCACAGCATTATTTGGCAAGATATCAATCATAACTTTGTGGATGAACAGGGGATATTACATGAGTCAATTATGCCCGATTTTCTGCATCCTAATGCTCAGCAGTACCAGCTTTGGGCTGAGGCGATCGAGCCTTGGTATAAGCTGTACGAGACGAAAAACAGATAATAATAATATTTTTTCAAAAAAAACCTGAGTGCTTCAATTCAGTTTCACCCGCTTGAATGGTTATTTTTTTAAATTAGCCTCAAATAGAGCACTGGCATTATGTACTTGTATTTGAATGAGTTACCGATTTTCAAACTCAAACAAACTTCACTAACTAGCCGCAAACATAAATTCCCTACACCTTTTGTTACATCTAATAATGTTTTTTGTTGCTTGTCGCAATTAATCTACCACTAAGGGATTTAAACTTTTTCTATCTTTCTATCGACCTATAGTAACGCTACTTAATAAAATACCGACCCGCTTGTTGTTATGGACATCACTAAAACCGCGTTAAAGAATGCTTCTGCCGTCGCCATTGCCGTGAGCATTATTGTTTGTCTTGGCTTATTCAGTTTATTTAAGCTGCCGGTACAGTTGTTCCCTGATATCGAGCGACCACAAATATCGATTCAAACCTTCTGGCGGGCCGCTTCACCACTGGAAATTGAATCTGAAATACTTGAACCTCAAGAAGAAGTGCTAAAAGGCATTCCAGGCCTACACAACATGAACGCCTGGGCCAACCAAAGTAATGCCTGGATAAACCTGGAATTTGGCCTGGAAACCGATATGCAAAAAACACTGATTGAAGTGATCAGCCGCATGAACCGCGTCCCACCTTTGCCCAGGGATGCCCTTTCACCTAATATCATGTTGGGCGGTGGGGGCGAAAGCGGCCCGGCTCTGACCTATTTTTTCTTGCAGCGCTTACCGGGTAATCCACAGGAAATTAACCAATATGTCAGCTTTTTTGAAGATGTGGTGCGCCCACAAATGGAAGCAATTCCCGGGGTGTCCCGAGTACAAATGCAAAGTGGCGTAGGCGCAGAAGAAGAATTCCAAATCGTATTTGCCCCTTATCGCGCCGCAGAACTTGGCATAGATTTAACCAATATCTCCCGCATATTGGGCGCAGCAAACGATGTATCAGGCGGTTTTGTAGATGTAGGTAGGCGTAAATATACACTGCGTTTTCAGGGTAAATATGCGCCACAAAATATTGGCGGGTTAATTCTCGAATGGCGTGACGGCAACCCGATTAAACTCAGCGATATTGCTCAGATCCGTATTCAACGGGGAGATGGCTCTAGCTTTGCGATACAAAATGGAAATCAGGCTATCTCGGTACGGGTGGACAGGGAAAACAAGGCCAACGTGCTGGCTACTCTGGGCGCCGTTAAAGCCAAAGTTGAGCAGCTTAATCAAGGTGTCTTGGCCGATAAAAAACTCACTATGGTGCAATCTTTCGACGCCTCGGTGTTTATCTACCGGGCGATCAATCTAGTAACCAGTAATTTGATTGTTGGGGTGTTATTAGCAGTGGGGATCCTTTGGTGGTTTATGCGCCAAGGTCGAGCCACTTTCATCGTCGCATTGGCGATTCCGATTTCACTATTAAGTACCTTTGTTGTCCTGCTAATTACTGGCCGCACCTTAAATGTGATTTCTCTAGCGGGTCTCGCCTTTGCCGTGGGTATGGTGCTGGATGCGGCGATTGTGGTAATGGAAAATATCGTCCGGCATCGAAAAACCATTAACGAGCCGATAAAAGCTGCCCAGCTGGCTACCTCTCAGGTATTTGGTGCCTTAATGGCATCTACCGCGACTACCGTGGCTATTTTTGTCCCGGTTATATTTTTAAAAGATGTGGAAGGACAACTTTTTGCAGATTTAGCCCTGACTATCGCCATTGCAGTCATGGTCTCGTTCATCGTTGCGGTGTCGATTTTACCGGTTGCCGCCAGTCGTTGGCTGCAAAAAGACTTGCCCGCCGACAGACTGGAATGGCTTTGGCAGCGCATCGCCGCAACGGTGATGCGACTCTCCGCAACCCACCGTAAACGTATTGCAATCGTAATGGTATTAATGCTGGCACCGTTAGGCGCTAGCTACCTTATGATGCCAAAACTGGATTACCTGCCCCCCGTTAAGCGGGACGCCATCGATGCCTTTTTTAACTTTCCAGCCGGGGCAAGTGACCAATTTATTGAACAGGAAGTCATGAGTTTGGTGGTAGAGCGTTTGAAACCGTATATGGCTGGAGAAAAGCAGCCTGCCCTTAAGAATTATTACATTATTACCTGGCCCAATGGCGGCACAATAGGTGTTAGAGCCTTAGATCAAAGCAAGGTCGGTGAGCTTGAGAACCTGGTTAAAAACGAGATACTAAAAGACTTACCCGATACCCAAGCGTTCGCGATGCAGGGGAACTTATTTGGTGGTTTTGGTAACGGACGTAGCATCGATCTGCGTTTACAGGCCACCGACCAGGAAGGTTTAACCGTGGCTGCACAGGCTGGCCTAGATTTACTGCGCGCAACCTTCCCCGGGGCTAATGTGCGGGCCAACCCCAATCTTGAACAAGCGGAGCCTGAATTGCGCTTGATACCCAATGACGTGCGCATGATGGAAGTCGGTCTGGATAGGCCTCGGCTGGCTAATTTGGTCCGGGCCATGGGTGATGGCATGTACGTAGGTGAATATTTTGACGGGGTCAAAAGGATGAATATGATCTTCCGTACTGAGGAATGGGCCAATCCTGAGGAGTTGGCGGCCACTCCCATCATGACCCCAACGGGTGAAGTGGTGCAGTTAGGTGAGTTAATGCAATTGCAAAGGGCGGTCGGACCTAGCCAGATTCAGCGCATCGACCGACGGCGTACTCTGACATTGTCACTTAATCCACCGGAGGGCATGTCACTGGAAGAAGCCATGGCAACGATTAAAGACAAGATCGAGCCGCAAATCATGACGCTTATGCCGGCCGATGGGGTAGTAAACTACGGAGGCAGTGCCGATAGTCTGAATAACATTGTGGGCACCATGAGCCAAAACTTCTTGTTTGCCATGGCCTTGTTATTTGTATTAATGGCCGGCTTATTCCGCTCACTTAGAGACAGTCTGATGGTGGTTTTAAGCTTGCCGCTGGCAACCGTGGGCGGTGTTGCAGCCATACAGATAATCAACTTATTCACTTTCCAGGCGATGGATCTATTAACCATGATAGGTTTTATCATCTTGCTTGGTTTAGTGGTCAATAACGCCATATTGTTGGTCCATCAAACCCGGCTGGGGGAAAAACAAGGCATGAGCCGAGAAGATGCGGTGCATCAGGCCTTACTGCTTCGAGTCCGACCTATCTTTATGAGTACCCTCACCTCTATTTTTGGCATGTTGCCCCTGCTGCTTATGCCGGGCGCGGGCAGTGTCATCTACAAAGGATTAGCTGCCGTGATTGTTGGAGGAATGTGTGTCAGCACCCTTTTCACTTTGCTTCTGCTGCCCACGCTATTGCAATTGTCCTTTTCCAAAAAAGCTGCCGACTTAACAAAGGTCGCTGCTGCAGCGCAATTAGCTACAAATCAGCACGTCGCTGACAAAATTTAATCACAGAGAATGATCCGATGAAAGCACCTAAACTGATATTTTTATTACCC
>JAWUWW010000076.1:0-13883 GCA_034111645.1 Cellvibrionaceae bacterium | reverse complement strand
CCTTGGAACCCTTGGAACCCATGGAACCCTTGGACCCCTTGGACCCCTTGGACCCGAAAAAAAAGAAGAAGCACAACTAAAATGAGAGCGATGAGAAATAAAAATTTTTGCGTTTTTTTCTTCATCCTGTATTATAAAGAATGATTTAATTTTCTTTTAAATCTAGAGTACCGATTTTTTCATCTAGATTAGCCGCGTGCGGATCCTCTGAATGAAACATATTTTTCATGTTTTTAATATCATTTTCATTATTTATATCAATTGTGTTTTCGACGGACGATTTCTTAATGTGTTCATGTTGAGTCGTACTTTTAGAGTTTTTGTAGTTTTTTACCTGTTCAGAATAAAACTGGTCCCGTTTCAATTCGTTGTCGTTATAAGATTTCATAAGCTCGTTGAGTTCTTTTTCAAGATATTCAGATTTTTTAACGTTGTTGGGATCTACATCAATAGGAAGCCAATATCCAACTTGTCCGAGAAAGATATTGTGACTTCTGTCTTGATGTTGTAGAGCTTTTGCGCGATATTCGGCTTCTGATAAGGTGTCATAAACGCCACGCACCTTAACGCCACGAACAGATGTCGCAAAATTGACAGAAGCGTGAAATTCTTTTTCAAGCTCGGTTTCCTTGAGGGCAAAAAAGTCGTCGTATCCGGGCACAATCTCATCATAATTTTCGATCATTTTCGCTAACTTATTTTCTTCAACAAGATATTCGAGATATTTTTTGACCAAAAAAGATTCTTTTTTAGCTAAGATGTGTTCTGGGGAAACAACGGAAATACAACAATAGTTTTGCCCGGGAACGGGCTGGTCAACATCCAAATAATCAGTCTTATCATATACTTTTTCAATATTTTCGTGCATCTTCGAATATAAATATATATATATAATGTTTAGTTTACGTTTATATATAAAAGAGTTAAGTTTTGTATTTAATTTTTAAGAGTTCCTGAATAAGCACAACTTTTGATTTTTCGTGGAATCTAATATTTTTCATGGCCGTTCTATAAGAGAACCATTGAATATTACTAATTTCGCGCATTTGTAACAAATCGTTTTTGTTTAAGAATTCTTGACAGTTTTGATTCGCATTTGCGACATAAAAAACATTAATATATTTTAATCCATTCGTTCCAATAAATTCTTCTTCAAATGGGTTAATTGAACTATCGATCATGTACATGTTTTTTGTGATTCCTGTTTCTTCTTCGAGTTCACGCATAGCACTCTGCAGAGAATTTTCTATTTCATTTTTTTTCCCTTTAGGAAAGCCATATTCTGGATGAAGCCAATAGCAAGATTTTTTAATATCAATCGCCATAAAAATTGAATGAGAGCGGTAAAACTTTTTTTCAACTTGATAAAAAAAATCACCTTCTGGTTTACGAGAGAAGGCATATAAATTATTCCAAATATCAACATATTTCATGCATCGTAAATTATTTCGTTCTATTTGAGTCATATTAATAATTAAGTGTGATAAGTACTCAACATCATTTTCTTTGTATTTTCCAAGAACAAAATCAACATAAGAAAACGTATTTCTACGACATACCATCAAAAATTCTAAAATATCATCATTGCCAAGGCGCGTTAAAATAATCCCATAGCTTTTTGTGGCTTTCCAATTATATTTAGGAGCTCGTGTTTTATACATGCATTTAATACTATTAATTCATTTTAAACCATTATTTATTTTTAAAAATCAGCGGAAAAATCAAAATCCAAATTATCACAGTACGATTCTAAATTGGATAAATCTTCAAAATCTATCTCAGAAAGTTCGTCTCCCTCGAGGACAGTATTGAGAATTTTGTGGTTTTTATCAGAATTTGTGGAAAGGTATGAAACAAACAATTCCTCATCGAGACCAACCGAAACGGTTCCGGTGCCAACGGGGGGTGCCTGACCCAACATGATGTTCCCAGAAACTCCAGATAAATCATCATAATCTCCAAATAAGGCAGCTTTGTAAAGTTGCTGATCAGCTTCTTCAAAAGAGCATTTTGCTAACGGACCCGTGTTTGCGATTTTCATGCCGTTCCTATCAATTGAAACTAAAGTTCCCTTTGCGGTCATCATATCAACAAGAAGCTGAATATGCCTTCGGTCAACATCTGAGGCATCTTCGAAAACATCAAATATTTCGTTCACAAGAAGAATGCGAGTCGCTTCTACACCAAAAACGTCAAAGCATTCAAAGACATCATTTGTGAATATTCTTTCCGTGTCAACACCCGGATGCGTCATCACATCCAATAAATTGGAACCGTCTGTGTCCAAAATCCACTCCGCGATCGTTTCAAATCGACCAGAGGCCTCATTAAGTTCGCCGCTTCTTTTTTCGGCTCGTAACACCGTTTTTGTAATCCCTGAGATTCCTTTTATTACGATATTATTAATTATATTTGTTTCTATCTTTTTTAATTCTAATAATTTATCATCATTTGTAATATCCTCTTCATTCACCCGAATGCGCATGATTAACTGCGATGCGTTATCATCCGTATAAATGCAATCAATCATATCTTTGTATGTGCTCTTAATTGCATAATAGACTTCCTCCATTTCGAGCCCCTTCTGCAACATTCGTTTTTCATCGAACACAAAACGGATGACCCATTTGGATTTTACGTCTGTTTTCTCGGATCCAAGGGTCTTAAACGATTCAAATTCGTTGTAAAAACGAATGATTTCTCGGTCTAACTCGGAAATATTTGAGACATTTTTATCTGGTTCATAATAAATTGATGTCTCTAACAACAAATCTTTAAACAAGGTAATTTCCAATTCTGACCCGATTTTTTGTACCGCCCTTTTATCACACTTAAATGGGTCTTTCAAAAACACCGTGAGAGATGGATTTTTCGGATTTTTACTCAAATGAAACAATTCCTGCAACCTTGGCACTCCGCGCGTCACATTACTTTTGCTGCCGACTCCGGCAAGATGGAATGAATTGAGCGTGAGCTGAGTGCAAGGTTCCCCAAGAGACTGGGCTGCAATTGGACCAACAGCTTCGCCTGGTTCAACACGTGTTTGTTTAAATGTATGCTCAATAATGTCCAAAAAGGCTTGGAAAGTTTTCTTTTGAATTCCCTTTGAGATGAGCATTTTGGGGGATGCGTTTACATAGAGAAGAAGTTTAAGCATCCAAAGACCCTCATTTAAATCTGTTAATTTACAACGTCCAAGCAAGATATCATAATTTTTCAAAATGGTAACTGGATCGACCCTTGGACCATCGGTAAAATTTTCTTCGGTTTTTTCAAATTCCGAGTCTCTTAAACAATTCTCCAACAACCTCGCAACATTCACGGAATTATTGACGAGCGTTTCGTGAGTATTTCCGGCAATATTTTCGATAAAGTATTTTCTCATATCAATCAATTCGGTGTAATATTTTGATAGGACGTCTTCCCAGTTTTTGTAACCAACCATAGTCTCGTGGGATTCTTTCGTAAGAAATTTAATCAACTCGCCTTTCTCCAACTTATACTTCAATTGCAGAGCGGTGTAGTCGTCATCAAAGATATTCAAGTGTTGTTTTTCCAAAGTCGTGCCCTCCGAAGCATCGTCGCCATACAAATATTCAACAATATGACCGTTCGCGTCGGATACGGTGTTATTCCATTTTACGCTCATATCTTCGAGAGCTTTCATTAATTTTCTTTGGAGGTAGCCTGTACTAGATGTTTTGACCGCAGTATCAATCAAACCTTCCCGTCCACCCATAGCATGGAAAAAGTATTCAATAGGATTGAGTCCTTTTTTGAACGAAGATTGGACGAAACCTCTGCTGTCAGCACCATCGTTATATCTTGTAAAATGAGGCAACGTTCGGTCTTTAAAGCCGTATGGTACGCGTTTTCCGTCGATAGCTTGGGAACCCAAACATGCCGTCATTTGTGCGAGATTAATAATTTTTCCTTTTGAGCCGGAGTTAATCATGTTCATAAATCTGTTTTCTTTCCGAGTATCTTTAAATTCCTCGGAGAGAATATTTTCTGCGGAACTTCTCGCAGCTTGCAGGTCTTGGTACACTTTATTTTCATATTCAACTTGTGTAGAGTTCGCCGATAAATTTTCAAAAAGATTTAGATGGATTGTCTTCATTCTCTTTTGGACGTTATTTTTATGATCCTCAATGCGACTCTCAAGTTTGCGAACAATATCAGGATTTAAAATTAAATCCTTAATACCTACGCTAAAGGTGTGTTTCATTAAATACGCACGGATTACGTGCTGAGTATTGTTAAAGAAAATTAAACATTCTTTGGGTCCTTTATCTCTAAAGATAATATCAATGAGCACAGTGAAAACTTTTTTATCAAAAATGCCTCTATGAATCTTGCCACTGATAATTTCAACATTTTCTCCGGATTTATTTTTAATATTGATCGATATATCCGGCATTACCAAACTTAAGACTTCAATTCCACTATACATTTTATTTTTGAATGACTGACCAGTTCCCAAACTCCCAAAGTATAATTTATTCCAAGACATCAGATTCATCAGTTCTCTGTGCGTAAAGGCGTTTTCGTCCATAGATAACAAATGAGCGCCAACGACACAATCTTGAACAAAGGTAATAATTGGAGTCGCATGAGCGGGACTAATAATTTGTCGATGCAACGACGCAAGGCATTCCAGTTCATTTGTTGTTGCAATACTTTGTGGTACGTGCATATTCATTTCATCGCCATCAAAATCTGCATTATATGGCGTAGTTGCCGCAATATTTAAACGAAACGTTAAACCATCCAAAACTCGAACCTTATGAGCCATCATAGACATTTTATGTAGTGAAGGTTGCCGATTAAAGAGAACCATATCGCCGTCTTTGATATGTCTGATTACAATGTCACCGATCTCTAATTTGGACGCGATTTGATTACAATCTACGTAATTTAGAGAAATTGTTCGCTTCGATTTATTTTGATAGATAGAACGCGCACCAGGATATGTTTTATTTCCATTTCTCACGAGCTTTTTCAATTCTTTAATATTGTTATTGTTTACTTTTTCTGGATACGTTAATTGTTGGGCTATGAGCTTTGGCACGCCCAATTCATTCAAATCGATAACAGGGTCCGGCGTAATTACCGTACGCGCTGAAAAATCGACGCGTTTTCCCATGAGATTTCCGCGGATTCTACCTTCTTTGGCTTTAAGCCGCTGTCGCAACGCCTTCAATGGTCGACCAGATCTTTGAGCCGCTGGAAGAACTCCCGATATTTCATTATCGATCAGAGTTGCCGCGTGATATTGCACCACACTTCTCCAATCTTCTAAGATTTTCCCGTTCGATCCATTCTTTTTCTTTTCGGCCAATATAGTGTTATATTTTATCAATTCACAATACTTGATCGTTAAATCATCTTCCATTCTTTGCCCGTTATCTTGTTTGACTGATGGTCGACACGACGGCGGACAGACGGGAAATACCTGACAAATCATTGAACGTGGATGAGAATGATCCGTATCAAATCCTAACAACGTGCACGTTTCTTCCGTCATACGTTCAAAAGTTCGCAACGTATATTCGGGAGTCATCATTAATTTCTTGGCTTCCGCGTCTTTGATTCCCGTCCATTCCGCAACAACTTTGCATAAATCTATTTTTGTATATTTATCTGGCAATATTGCTTCACACACTGGACATGTTTTTGCCTTTTTACATAGTTCAAACATAATAGCCCATCGATTTTTTTTATTTTTTTCTAATATATTTTGTTTTTCTTTTTCGTTTTCTATTTTTGCCACGAGCGACCCACATTTAAAACACACGCATTTCATAACTTTGTGCGCGACTCCAAAGTACTGGTAAAAAAACACTGGCATTGACATTTCGATGTGTCCAAAATATCCAGGACACTCTTTATTGGTATGCATGTCTGTTCCACAGCGAACTCCGTAATCTAATACGCCCATTCGATAATCAAACAATCCTCCCATCACGGGCTCATTTCCATTGAACGTGTCATGCGTTGTGACTTCGACCACTGATTGTTGTCTGATTCTCTCGGGGGACATTATCCCAAATTGGATTCCTTTCACCTTTTCTACATTTCCATTAAAATCGAATTCTGTTTGGTACGCCATTATGTATCTACTCCTTTATAATCTTAATATTTGTTTTATATTTTTTTAATAAAAAAAATTTAAATAATAAAAATTTAAATAATAAAAATTTAAAACCTCTTTAAGACTATTTTTTATTATAATAGTAAAAATGAGCTTGTCTAAAAAAAGGCTACTGAAAGATATTTCTATTCTGAGGGATGCGCATCTAGAAGAAAGTGGTTTCTATTTCAAAGTGAACGAGGTGAATATGTTTTCTTTACAATTTTTATTTATAGGAAGAAAAGATACTCCTTATGAATTTGGAGCTTATTTATTCGAAATTCTCGTTTCGAAAACAAAATATCCGTATTCGCCTCCTACGGTCACTTTTTGTCCCATTTCTTTGTTGAGAATGCACCCGAATTTTTACATTAATGGTAAAGTTTGTCTCAGCATACTTAACACTTGGGAAGGTCCTAAATGGTCTCCATCTCAAACTCTGTTGAGTCTCGCCCTCACTATGCAAAGCGTTTTTGACGACTGCCCTCTGCAACACGAACCGGGTTTTTGCGAAGCAAAAAACGAACAACAAAAATATAACAGGTTTGTTCTTTATGAAAACTTGCTTACGGTTATTAAAGTAAATAAACTCTTCGTGTCTCTCTTTGATTCTATAAAAAAATCCGAAAAATTCGAAAAATCCGATATATCCGAAGAATCAGATAACAATTTTGTAATGTCAATTCGAACCATGGTTCTTCCTTTAAATTCTGAAAATTCAAAAAAATCTGAAAAAAAAATGATATTATCAGAAATGTCAGAATTGTCTGAAATGTCTGAAATACCAGTATTATCAGAAATCAATTCTCAAAAGTATGAAATATTTCACAATTATCACAGTTCTTACAATACTCGGAATATAAAAAAATATTTTCATTTTTATTCAGTTTTGTTAAATTATTATAAATATAACCTTCTTTCTATTATATCCAAAATTTCTAATATTTCTGAGATCGAGAATCGCGATATTTCACATTTTTACGGTACTAAAAGAAACGTTCATTATCCCTTTTTACATTATGCTTTTTTAGATTTAAATATATCGCTTAAAGACTCTTCGTTTCACGAAACTCTTTTAACTTTTTTTAGTAAGCAAGACTTTTACTGAAAATATTTATTGTAAGAATTTGCGTTTTTATTTCGTTAAGAATATATCTTGTTTTTTATAAATAATAAAATGAACGATAGTGCGACTTCTATTAACAATCTTCCAAATTCCTCAGATAAAGAAGAAGATATTGTAAATAAAATTCTCCAGGAACTCGAAACGGATGATGATTGCGAGGAAACTGTAGAAAATACCATACATATTGCCGAGACGCCTAAACCACCCAAATTACCTAAACCAAATCAAAAAATAGATAAAATATTTTTTCAACCACCTCCTCAAAATTCCTTTATGCCGCTTATGCCAACTGAAGTCGCTTCTGATGAAAAAAATCCCATTCCTTTTTCAGAATCCAAACAAAAATCGTTTTTTTCTGCGTTTCTTCAAAATTTCAACATGTCTTCTCTGATCGAGTACGCGCAACTAGCTATCGTCTCTATTATTGCATTTTTAATTGTTATTTTTTTCACACCAAAGTGTATGCATGTAGTTTCTAAATTTCCTATTCTTGTTACCGGTGAATTATCTCTCTCTAAATTAGGCATTTGCCTCCAATCTTTCATTCATGGTTGTTTATTTTTCTTGATTTCATTGTTGTTTTTTAACAAATAATTTTTATATTTAATATTAAACATGAATACTTCTTCTCTCAATAATTTCTATCAAATTTTGCAATATTTTATTGTTTTATCTTCAGTTATATATATCTGTTTTCACCTTAGTCAACAAAATAATAAAGCGGTGATTATTTATATCGCGACACTTATTATTCTTCGTACTTTTAAAACTCCGATATTTATTTCATTCTTTTTGGCTATGCTCATTGCATATTTATGTTTTGATTTTTATTATTTATCAGAGAGCTTCACCGAAAAAGAAAAAAAAAAATTATCTAAATTTAATATTTCTAAAACCGTATCGGATGCTATGGCTAATTTAACACCTGCGCAAATTGAAAATATGGCGCAAGAAACTCAATCTTTAGTTCAAACTCAGCAAAAACTCGTTGAAACTCTTAAACAACTCACTCCTATTGTTAAAAACGGCATGGAACTCATGAGTAATTTTGGCGATTCAAAAGATGGTGGTATTCTAGAACTTTTCCAAAAAATGAAAAATAAAGAAAATAAAACAACAAAATAATTTTCCGAAAAATTATAAAAAAAAATCGTCAGAATTCGGCAAATTTTATTATTTTTTGGTTACCAAAAGCGGAGTAACATCTTTTTTTTACTATAATTTCTTTTTTTTTCGTAGTAATTTTTTAGAACTGTATTTTTTTATAAAAAATAGGGCTGTTTATCGCATTTCTTCTTTTGCTTGCAGTCACTCCAAAAAGAACCCACCGAAGTTTCATCCGAGAAAAGTTTTTTATCATTCTGGGAAATAATTTCAGTTCTATCCTTCATGAATTCTAAGAATTTAACGACTTTTTCTTCTTTTCTGTTAGCAAAAGCGCAATTCCTTTATTTTCCACGTATTTCGCATAATCATCTTTTAGAACTTGGACCGATTGATTTTTATTTTTTTAAATGAGTTCTCAGAACTCTAATCAATCTTTTTTTGGATCCAATGAATATAATTATTTTCTAAAAAAATGTATTCTTACAAATTTCTTTTTTTACCAGTTTTTTCTTTTTTTCTTTTTAATTTAAAAAAAAAAAAAAACCAAGACAGGTTCCGCGACCTCTGACTCTCTCTTTTTCTCTAGGTTTATAATTTTATAATTACCTACCCGAGTTTTGAAATTCGCATTTACCTTCCGCGACCTTTGATCCCTTGAAACGTGTAGGTTCAACACAGCTCTCTTTCTTTTTTTTAAATCAGAAATAAATAGAAATAAAAAACGGTCCCCGCCCATAAAAACGTGTTTTTTTGATGTTTTTGTTTTTCTTATTTTTTTTAAATTTTGACATTACGACAGCAAATCCGGATGCGAATGATTCGATTGATTCAATATTTTTTTTTCAAGTTCCAAAAAATTCAACGAATTCGCATAATTGTTATCATTAAATTTTGCATCGATATACGCATTTTGATTGTTTTCGTTATCGTAATAACTATACATGTGTCTTTTCTTATCATCTTTTTGTTTTTCTTCACTGTTAGTCATTGATTGATATAGATATTCGTTATCCAATTCAAGCGTAGACACTTTTTGTTTTATTTGTATTATAGCATAAAATAAAAACGCAGAGATGATTATAATTAATAACACAATTAACACTGAAATAGATGAGTCTATCATTAATTTATATATTTATAAAATATTTGAAATGATGCCGTTTTGGATTATAAATACACTCTTAATATATATTACAATATATTATAATGAATGGATATAATGTTTCTTCCGTGCAGACAACTTCGCAGCTTTCGTTGGGTTTTTTTTCGAAAGAAAATATGGATGCACTTCAAAAACAAATTAGATTTTCGATTTATGATAAATCAAAAGGCTCACATATAATCGGCAATCAAGATGAAAATCAACTCGGAATTATAATGCGCTCCATATTTTTGCAGCACGCGCTACATCAACCACGTGATATTTTAGTACAAATTCTAAATTTGAATAAAATGGTTGTAAAATTCAGCGTGAATCAAATATGGGTAGAAATTCAACAACATATTGGTTATTTAACTAGAGTCCGCGATGGGATGGTACCACTAGATAGAGAGGTAAATCTTTCGAAGGAGTCACAGGTGTTAGTCAATAATAAAATAGGATTCAGCGATGACGAGATACCAATCGGGTCTCTTCTTTAACTTTTTAGCGAAAATAAAAAAACATAACAATAATGGATCCTAGCGTAGCTGATGAATCATATCCATTTCTTGACGAATATCAAAGAAATATCAAAAAAATCGAAACAACGGAAGCGAAATACACATCATTGTTTAAAAGAATAGACGAATGTGCGAGGGACTACGAAGGTATGAGTTCGTGCAATT
Organism: Cellvibrionaceae bacterium; assembly: GCA_034111645.1. Taxonomy (GTDB): domain Bacteria; phylum Pseudomonadota; class Gammaproteobacteria; order Pseudomonadales; family Cellvibrionaceae; genus CANLBN01. The sequence continues at coordinate 3,690 of JAWUWW010000076.1, read as the reverse complement.
CTATAAAAATTCCAGACAGCAAATTCTTGGACAAATACAAAGATATATTGGAGCACGTCAATGAAAAATATATTCCAGATTCGGGTTTCATGAAAATGTTTCAGATCAATATCGCGCCGAGCGATTATCCACTTTATTGCATCTTGAACCCAAGCGTAAAAAAAAAAGACAAAGATATATATATATGCGAGCCTTCGTATGTATTGATCGAAAATTTAAATGATTTTAAAAAAAAAGTTACAATCACAAAAATTTCATCTACATATTATTCAAAGTCGAATACAACAAAAATTTACTCACCTTTTTATTTTAAAATACAATTAAAAACAAAAATCATAAACAAATCAGAAGCAATAGATTTAGACTTTTTTTCGGATACAATAATAGCAGATCAGATATATGCGTTTTCGAATGAAATAGGATTAAGATTGGGATGTTTAAAAATAGGATTAAGTCGAGAATTAAATTATTTGAATTTTGTAAAAAAAGAAGCTAGAAAAGAAGAAATATTTATTCAAACAAATTCATCAACTTAATGAAGACAGTAAATTTTCATAATAATCACAATTTTTTGTGTGCGACTTAATATTTGTATTCATAAATCTGGAAAATGCGTGAATTTTGTTAGTTAAAGCGGTAAAATTTAGACTATGGTTGAATAATAGCATCTTTTCGGTATTTTTGAATTCATCGATAAACGTTTTGTTATTTTGAATAACGGTGGAAATGTAAGTTCTGGTTTGTGAGAGTGTAAATTCTTGAGAAGACGAAAATGATATTTGAAGGCCGCCCCATTTTTCAATTAAAAATTTAGATTCTGTGGAAAATGTTTCAAAATAAATAGAATTCTTCCACGTGAGTGTTAATCTATGAAATTCAAAAATAAAAGGATCCATAGAAGGAAGGCTCAAAGTTTCGTAGCGCAATAGTTGCGCATTAATAGGAGTATATACGCAAGAATTGTAAATCAAATATGGTATTAAATTAAATTCGGAGACAGTGAGACCATGCGCCGAAATACGATGGTAAAGTGTACCGGACGAATCCTTATATACAAGGCGAATGGTAGAAGAATCAAGTTGAGAAATAGTAAAATCATGTGGTAAAGAAGCATGCGATTTAATATCAAAGTCATCTAAAAAGTAGCGCATCTGATCCTAAAAATCGGAAAATTCTCTTAAACATTCAAAAGTGCAAAAAACAGCACGGTCTGAAATATATTCATTTTGAACAGTAAGATATTCACTTGAATCTATTGTAAATACACAAGAGGGAGTGCTTACCTGTGCATTAGCCATATAACGCAAAATGTCGAAAAACTCATTTTCATCATATTCAACAGACGAAAAAAAACGAATTTCGGCATTGAGAGTCGATTGAGAAAAATTATTTGGAAGTTTAAATAAATAAATATAATATTCGTTGTGTCGAATTGTAGTGTAAGGTAAAAATTCTTGAGCGTGAATAAAAAGTTTTAAAGTAGCAACGAAGGGCTCCGCAAGTTTTATAAAGAGTTGATCATGAAGGGAAGAATTCCATAAAATGTTCAAATATCGTGGATAATTCGTATTTTTTTTAAAGTGCTGTATCCATACAGGAGGTACGTTTGAATACATATCGGGAATAGGATCGTGTAATGTAAGTCTAAATTTATGTTTAAAATTCATTTCGTTATTTGATTCATCGGGATTATCAGGATTTTGGGGATATTCAGGGTTTTCCGGATTTTCCGGATTTTCAGGATTTTCAGGATTTTCAGGATTTTCAAGATTTTCAGGAAGTGATATAAGAAATGAGTATGTTTCTGATAAATTATAATATGGGAGAGAGGTAAGATTATTTAATTTTTGTATATTGATAAGTCTAGAGTATGTATTAAAAGCATATTGCGCGCTCTTACGGAGTGAAACATTTTTTAGCAAGGTTTCGTATAAAATATTAGTATTTTCATGCAAGAAAATTAAATAACGCGTGAGTGATAGCGCAATTTGAATATTTTTTTGAATTAAAAATAGATAATAAGGGTCATTTTTTTCAAATGAGTTATCAATAAAAAAATGATCAAAAGCAAATGTATCATTTATTTTACAGTCGTTCAGTTTTTTTGAAAAAAGGTTCTCAAGGTACATAGGTATATTTAAGTTCCAATCCGAAAACGTCAATAAATTAATATTTTTATCAATCGAAGACCCTGAAAACATATTACAATAAATTAATATTTTTATCAATCGAAGATCCTAGTTTCTGCGAGGTCCGGGGTCACAATCTTTTTGTCTTGCGTTTATTCTTTTTTCCAATTCTTTAGTCATCATATCGCTAGAATCTTTATTTTGAAGTGCTCCAAAATCAGAGTTAAACCCACTTTTATTATCATAAGAAACAGGAATATTTGGTTTTGCGTTTCCAGGAAGACTATTTGAAGAATTTCCTTGGACGTTTTGTGAAGGAGTTAAAAATTCAAAATTATGAACGATAGAAGCTCCCCCATTACCGCTCGCGCTTGTATCTGCGCCAATAAAGCTATAGTTATCACTAAAACAACTCATTTCTGTGTATAAAAAGGGGTTAGGTCCTTTATCCTCGGAAGCGCCAGAAGAGTCAGATTGGCTTTGCTGAGGAACGAGCGCAGTCGGTTGTACTTGTAACCATTGAATAATTTGCCTTCCAACTAAAATTTGATTTGTTTCTCCTAAAATAATACATGGCACACTTATGACGAACTTTGGAATTTTCGCTCGCACATTTTTGTTATCAATGCATACAAATTTAATAGTTTTGCGTATGGGTAAAACCTCGATCATTTTAATTATTTTTGTACAATGATTGCAATAACGGCTATATATAAAGAGCGATACCATTAATCTCTCTAAGATAATTTAATGTTTGATAAATAAACGTAAAAAAGAAAATGATTTAAAATTAAAGGAGAGTAAGTAAATAAAAATAAATTAAAAATAGAGATGGATAATATGAAGAGCGAAATAAAATTTTTGAATCTGGAAAGTTCAGACAATAAATTATCCTTCGAAGTGTCGAACATGTATACGAGTATGTTGAATGCGATAAGACGCACTATATTGGGAGAAATAAAAAACGTCGGATTTTGTAACGACTTTGGTGAAAAAAGTATAAAAATAAATAAAAATACTACCGCATTGTGTAACGAATTTATAGAACATAGAATTGCGATGTTGGCTTTAAAAGCGAGTGCATTTAATAAACACGCAACCGATGAAATATATAGACGAAAATCTCATGATAATTTTAAGTCGTCCAAAAACGAACTGAAGAGTTATAAATTTAGTTTGAAAGTTTCGCAAAAGAAACACAAATGGGTAACAACAGAAGACTTTAAAGTAACCAAAGACAACGTTTTGTTAGAAACAAAACAATTTTTCACTCAAAACCATATCACACAAGATTCGTCTATCATTGCGCGATTTCCGGAGGAAATTCAAGGGGAACCACTGGAAATAGACTTGGAATGTTATCCAATAATTATGCAAGGAAATGAATCCGCTGGTTTTAGTCCCATTTGTGTATCTGTGTTTTATGAAAAAGAACAAAAAAAAAAGATTAATGTAGTCAAAATTGAAAGCCTCGGTAATATGGACTGCATAGGAGTAGTTTCGCTTGCATTATTAACTTTAAAAAATAAAATTGACCTGTGTTTAGAAGAGCTTGAATATA
>JAWUWW010000075.1:0-12460 GCA_034111645.1 Cellvibrionaceae bacterium | reverse complement strand
GCCGTGGGAGCAGGCGCCGTTCAAGTCGATGCAGTATTCCGGCTTTTTGCTATGATCTTTGCAAAACTTCCTGCTGCTCTAACTAGCTTGCCTCCTTGTCCTGGTTTAAGCTCAACGTTGTGCACACATGTTCCAACCGGAATCTTGCCCAAAGGTAAGGCATTCCCCGCTTTGATTTCCGCAAGAGGTCCCGCGGTGAGGATATCGCCTGGTGCAACATTCTTTGGTGCCAGTATATACGCCAGCACTCCATTCCTGTAATTTAGTAATGCGATATCTGATGTTCTATTCGGGTCATATTCTATGCGTGCTACTATTCCTGGACAATCTCAAAGTGAACGTTTAAAATCTATAATTCTATATAATTTCTTATTTCCACCACCACGATGAAATGCTGTTATTCTACCTTGACTATTTCTACCGCCTGAACCTTTTTTACCACGCGTCAAAGCACGCACCCCACAATGACGGGAACCAAGATCTGGCCCCGCTTTTGGTTGGTATTGCATTTTGCTGCCTGAGGTGGGCCCCACAGAGCCCACTGCTTCAAGCTCGAGCTCCCGCCGTTTTCCTGTTCCATCTAAATAAATTTGTTGACAACGTCGCCTCGAGGGCCAGCTTGTGTTGCTTTTGGTTTCAAATATCATTGTTGAAAAAAATTGGAGCTAAGACGAGCTTTTGGGCACTCCATATTTGGACCGCTTTTTGCTGCGCCTTTGTCCTCCTTGTGCGCCATTTTTGAAATCTAACACTCCACTCATTAAATGGTACTTGACACCAGGCAAGTCCTTAACCCTTCCTCCCCTTATTAAAACAACAGAATGCTCCTGTAATGTATGGCCCTCGCCTGGAATATAGCCTATAATTTTATGATCTGTGCTCAATAACGTATGAGCCACTTTTCTTTTTGCCGAATTTGGTTTCTTTGGATTTCTTACATACACTCGCAGACAAACACCTTTTCTCTGTGGTGCTCCTTCTAAGGCGGGTGACTTTGCAGAAATTTGCTTTTGTCTACTTCTTGGATTTTTAACCAATTGATGTATTGTTGGCATCGGATAAGCGCGGACTCGGGCTTGCTAAGGACGTTCTTGTGAAAAGGGCCGGACTCGAGACGGAATGCAAGGGGCCCTGCCCCATGCACAATTGTGCCCGAAAAGGGACTTGAACCCTAAAGCCGTTAAGCACTGGATCCTAAATCCAGCATGTTTACCAATTTCATCATTCGGGCGAGCATGCGGCCTTGGTTTGCTTTTGCACAAACCAATTAAAGCATACGTTTAGACTGGGAAATTACTTTATTATAATTTTTAGCTCTCAGATCTCTAGTTACTGGCCCAAACACACGAGATCCTATTGGATTCGGTGAGCTTTGATTATCTATCAAAACCACATCATTCGTTTGAAAACTTTGCGAACCATGCTTTACCGTAGTCGTTGTCCCTGCACTTGTTTGTATTCCCATTTTGCAGCGGCGTTGACCTCGACCACGAATCTTTTGTGTGGAGCACGCGGCCGCATTTGTGGCACTACGGCTTTTTGTTCGTATTATCAAAGCTTTACAAATTTGCCCTTTATATATTCCCTGTCCTGATGCTCTAGATCCGCCTCCCTTGTTTTGGGGGCTTGCCTTCCTACGCTTAGAAGAAACAATTTTAGGGGTTTTAAATTTTAGACTTTTTATAGACACCAGTATACAATCACCAATATACGCGAATTTAGATTTGTTTAAGATTTTTATACATTTTACAGTTTGAGCTCCCGAATTATCTGCTACTCTTAAGATACTTTGTGGTTGAATCATGTTCTGAACAAGCAAACTCTAAGCTGTTGGTGGCAGGCCATTTGCAAGCAATAATAAGCTGCGTCGGAGAACTGCTCCGCCTGCGGCTTCGGCTTGGAACTCGCAGCATACTGCAAACTGCAAGCAGCAAACTGCAAGCAGCAAACTGCAAGCTCCAAGGAGCAAAAAACAAAAACGAACTCTTGGACAACATGTCCCAGTTCTTCGTGCCGTCATACAAATCAGCATTGTGGCAAGAAACCAAGCCCACCTTGGGAGAATCAATTTGTTGGGCGCCGGCTACTGCGGGCGCTCAAAAATGGCGGAAAAAGCAGCTTAATGTAAATTAAAGGCGTCATTGATGTAAATACACAACAACACTGAAAATATGTAAGCCTGCAAAACCGCAATTGCTATTTCTAAGCCTGTAACAAGGAAAATAATTATTACACATGGGATTAAAAATATACCTCAAAAAGAAACTGCGGCTCATGCAAAAGTCGATAAGATTTTTAATAGTGTGTGACCTGACATTAAATTAGCAAATAGTCGAATAGATAAACTTAATGTTCTAAATGCATATGAAACTAATTCTATAAATACTAGTAACGGTGCCAAGGCTAGAGGAGCTCCAGGAGGAAAGAATAGACTTAAAAAGTGTCTACGATTTTTCAAAATCCCCAAGATATTGATGCCAATAAATATAGCTAACGCTACAGAAAACGTAACAATTAAATGACTTGTAACGGTAAAGCTGTATGGTATCATTCCGAACAGATTACAGATTAGTATTATCAAAAAAGTTGTAAAAATTAACGGAAAATATTTTATCCCTTTAGGTCCTGCGTTTTCATTAACAACACCAAGAATTATTTCATAAAGTATTTCCAACATTGTTTGTCAGTTATTCTTGGAAATCAAGGTTACGCTTCTAGATTGTTCCAAGGCTGCTCCGTTTTGTCGTGGAAGAATGGTTGTCAAAAGCAAAGTCGCAACACCTAAACCAAGAGATAATCAAATTGTTGATGTATTAAGGGAAAATATTAAATAAGAAAAATCTTTTGTGCTTAGATAAAATAAATGCTCTCATGTCGAACGGTAAACCGGCGCCAAGAACGACGACAGAATTTCCGTTACGGAAAGATGGACGCTCGCGGGCCCTCAAGGTCCCGAGGAAGATATCAAGGCAATATTTGCACCAACAATTCCGCTTGCTTGACCAGTGGCCACAGAACCCTCGCTCCATGTTTGCGGCAAAGCCAACACAAAAAGGGAGACGAAGCCGCAGGCTACACTAGGGCCGGCGCAAAGAATTTCAAACTTTGCGCGCGCCGCTGGGACGGCGCTGCCCAGCGCCGAGCCCCAAAAAACATTGGCTCAATCAGGCGAAGCAAGTGCTCATGCCTGATCCTGGTCCCCCGGCAGAACTTTATATATCCCATGAGCCGCAAGCTCAAATAAGCTTGCGGTTGTCCCAAAAATCATTGGCAGGTCCCCAGATGCGTGCAGAGCCCCGATTTGATGTAACACAAGAGCTGGTAAAGAAAGGGTGTACCAAACTAAGAATAACAGTTTAGCATAAATAATTTCAAAATTGCTTATATTTGTCAGGGAAAAATCATAAACGGATAATACATAAAATTGCTCTAATGGAGAAATTATCATATTTTTTCAAAAAGGCAAAGCGAAGCATTTTATCGACAACCATTGCTCCGCGACTGCCACCAGATCGCCACAAGGGCAAGCGCTAGGCGCAAAGTCGTAGAATTGGCTTGGTTTCCCGAAGGCGAAGCAGAAAAAAAAAACGACTCACTGTCTCCGAGTCCAACAGGCAAAGACATAAAGAATAGCGTCAGCAATGTGACGGCTGTGACCACCACAAAAGCATAGTGGTACACGAATCCTGTTTGAACTTTGTTCAAGGTTCTCGAAAAGAAGGTCAATGTTCTAGCAATTCCATAAGGCCCTAAATACGCAATCCACCCTAAATCTAAAAGACGCAGGGATGTATGGTAACCGAAAGATAATACTTTTTGTACGATAAAGCGATTATATAAATCATCAAAGTGTCATTTTTGGTTAAAAAAGGTATATGCCTGCCTCACCATAGGCACCTGCGTACAAAACCTATGCGTGGCCAGGCCCCGCTTCAGAGATGTTTGCGAATGTAGTCCTGGTGCCTTGGCTAGAAAGAAGGTCGTATGGTATGCAAAAAATATTCCAATGTGACTAAATACGAATGGTATCAGTTTAACATGGTACGGTAAATATTCTGCTTCTAAAAACACTATATTTTCGGACAGTATGAATAAGGATTGTCCTCACAAGGGAGAACCTAAACCTATAATCATATCTTTGGTCGCGTAGCCAACTCATAAACTTCCAAATGCTAAAAGTACCAATGGAAGGCCCATAAGGATGTTCGCTTCGTGCAGTGCGTGCTTTGAACGACCTCCAAGTCGCGTTACCGAGTTGTTCCTATTCAGGAACGTAAAAAAAACTAGACGATATGAATAAAATGTTGTGAATGAGACTGTGATTGTTCCAAGCCAGTATGCTAAATTGCCTGCACAGTGAAACTTGGAACAGGCAATTTCTAGAATAAAGTCTTTAGAGTAATATCCGGTTAAAAAGGGAAATCCTATGAGTGCGAAGGATCCTATCAAGATCATGGTGTACGTAAAAGGAAGTATTCTATTTAAAGCCCCCATTTTACGCATGTCTTGTTCATCATACATTGCATGAATTATCGAACCTGCACTCAAGAATAACAATGCTTTGAAAAACGCATGGTTCATAAGGTGAAACATTGTTACCGAGTACGATGACAGTCCACAAGCAAATACCATATACCCTAATTGACTACACGTTGAATACGCTATTACACGTTTCAAATCATTTTGGAATGCTCCTGTCGTTGCTGCAAAGAACGATGTAAACGCCCCTATAAAGGTTATGAATACCAATGTGCTCGGTGCATATTCATACAAGGGTGAACATCTTACAATTAAAAATACACCAGCCGTCCATCCTTGTTTTGCTCACTTGCTCGCTTGTTCTTGGTCGGTCGCTTGCTTTCCGCGAATTTCGCGCAAGTTTTTGGAGCAACCACGAGTTTCCCCGGGGATCGGACTATTCCTTTGGTTCGAAAAAGAATTCGGAAGAAAAAACATTGTGGCGCCTCCGCCCTCTTGTGACTGCTGCATAAAAGAAGCTGCAAGCTGCAAGCACATAACTTTTTGTTTGCCTGCTGTTCTATGAACCTTCCCACCTTGTCTCCGTCCTGCTGAGCCAAATATGGACGGCTCCTTCCTATATTGAGATACAGGACGCCTGTGTTTTTAACATTACCTTGCATTGCTTTGCTCCACCCAAAAGTCGCGGCCAAAACAAAAAGTGAGTTCTTGCTCCGCTCTTTGAAAACAACCCCATGGCCCAAGCAGAGCTTGGGCTTCAAAAAGCCCCATGTTCAAGTCCTCGGTGCATGCAAATCGGGCAAAGTGGCGCAATGTTCCCATTGCGGCCATTTGCTCTTGCCTCTGAACCTTTTGCAAACATGCGTTCCGCTCAAAGCATGCCTGTCGCAAGCCATTTCCGCTTGGCATGCTTGCATTCCGTCCTTGCCCCCAAAGTTCGCGCTGCCCGCTTCGCGGGCAATCAAAAACTGTGGTAATAAGAAATAATACCCAACAAGGATTCCATGTATTGGCTTGGGGCATCAACTTTTTGCGTGCCGCATTCCTTGTGCGATTGTGCCAAAACAAAAGCACGTCCCACGAAAATGCATTTTGGGGCATAGCCAAGCGGTTAAGGCAACGGTTTTTGATATCGTCACGCGCAGGTTCAAATCCTGCTGTCCCATGTCCATAGGGCAACGCAAGGCAATGTGAAGCGACGCCAAGCCACAAGAATGGAGAAGTGGCTGAGCGGTTTAAGGCGATAACTTGCTATGTTATTGTGTATTCACTTCCCGGGTTCAAATCCCGGCTTCTCCGGGCAATGCCAAGGCCAACCACGTACATTGAATATGGTACATATCGAACTCAAAAAAAACACGAGCCCAATTTTAGAGCGTTCTTATAAAATAACCACCATGATATGCTTTGCATCATTTAAACCCATAACCCTCAAGAGACAGTTGGCAATGAACTTAGCAAGAGACCTTTATTTACGTGCCGGATCCATCGCGGATCCCAAAAAGAAAAATAAATTGTTGTTGTCAGTTATCTCCGGTCCTCATGTTCATAAGAAATCTCGAGACCAATACAACATGCACGTATGCCGCGCCTATTGCGCGATCACAATAGCGAGTCGAGATGAGTATAAAAGATTTCTAGCCTATAAAAAACAATTATATAGATTGCAAGTTGATGAGGGAACCCAGTTGTCCTTTAAACACAGAGAAAGTGACGCTATCTTGATTCGCAAAGCGAATTTTTCTTAGAAAACAACGGTGCTTTTGTCTTGGACAAACACACAGGCAAGCAACTGCAAGCACAAAAACAAAAAACAAAACGTCCGCCCAACGGAGCAAAACAGCAGAGCAAACACAAGCCAGCATTGAAGCACGTTGTATCAAGGATCGATGGATCAAAGATTCTTCTACGCCTCCGCCGGTCAAAGGGAAAGCATTGGCCCAGAAATTTATGCAAGTTCCTCACCCGTTCTGCGACTCAATTCTCCTAGAGACACAGGACGGGACGGCACTCGAGATGCTCAAGCAATTTTTAGTAAATTCATCAGTTGTTTGATGAAAAATGGAAATCAATCTGTAGCAAAAAAAATTTTGTATAACGCTTGTATGTTCGCTGGCTCAAAGACTGCGACCGCTCCGCCCCAAAAAACCGAAATTGCTGCTTATTCGGCTCAGAGACCCCCACCTCGTACAAAAACAAAAACAAAAACAGAGACTCGGTCTCCCTTCGCTGGTGTCCTTGTGCAGGCTGTTCATAACGCAAGACCACTAATCGAATGCTCCCAAGGGCTCGACACAAACCGCACATCGCGACGACCACCAAGCAAGGCAAAGCCCGTACCTATCACATCGGAACGCGCAAACAGATTGGCTATACAATGAATCATTGAGGGTGCTAGTAAGCGTCCCGAAAAAACAATGGCTCTGCGTCTATCTCTCGCCTTGGTCGATGCATATCAGGGCAAGGGCTATGCAATTAAGAAACGTGAGGAACTGCACAACGCATGTAAGGCTTGAAAAAAAAAAGATTTTTCCTAGCAATTGCATAAATTATACAACACTGAAAGGTGAAAAAAACAAAAAATCGCTCGTTCAACTTGAAAAGGACCATATATTCACAAGTCCCTGCTCCGTAAAGGCATGTTTGAACTCATGATTGCACAAGGCCCTGGAGGCCCTGCGATAGTAGATAAGGCTGCAAAATTATACACAAATTTTTTTGTTAGAGAGAGAGAGAAAGGCTGCACGCGCGGCACCGATCTTGCGACAGCTGGGGCCCCATTGAATGCCAAAAACGACATGAAGGGCTCCAAGAACTTTTCTTTACGCACATTTTCCCGAAGTTCCGTAATCCTGCCTTGAATAACTGGGAACGGAACAAGGAAAACTCTCAAAATATATAATGGTAAAAAATTCGTTTCTGTACAGCTTGGGCCCACAGATGCACCAGGCGCGCTTGCGGCTCCCAACAATCGCAGACAATCACATGCGAGCGATGATGGCAGAAAAGCAAATGAAAACATGGTTCGAAGAAAAATTGGAGAATTTAGTGTTACTCGAAAAATCAGAAGAGCTTCGCCATAGGGGTTTCTTTTGCTTGCAATAGCGGGCGTGCTCCCGCCCAAAGTTTCTCGGATTGCAGCGCTCCTCGCCAAGTGTGGATTTGCTTTTGTTTTTGGGATTGTCGTTATTGTTGTTATTATGGGAAGCGGGGATAGATGGCTGAGCGGTTTAAGGCATCAGTTTTGAAAACTGACGTCATTTTGACAACAAGGGTTCGAATCCCTTTCTATCCGGACGTCCTGTACGCACAATCCCCTCTGTTCCGGCCGTTCCTGCGCCTTGGGCGCCCCGGGCGCCTTCGGCGCCGCCTTCTGCTCCGCCTGCGGCTGCGGCTTTGTCTTGGCCTGCGGCTTTGTTTTTGTTGACGATTCTTGGAGGCTCATTTCCTGCGCGGGTTTTCTTCGCATAATGCCGGGAACCAAAGCGTGGCGGATTTAGCTCAGGCGGTAGAGCTCTAGTTTGTGGATCTAGCGGGCACGGGGTCTAGCCCCGTTATTCGCCCTTCCTTGGAGTTTGTCTCTGGCCCGCGCTTCGCGACTGGGCTTATAGTTCAATTGGTCAGAACATACCGCTCATAACGGTAATGTTGCAGGTTCAAGTCCTGCTAAGCCCAATGTTGGGCAAAGTAACCGAATGCCACAATTCCAGTTTTTAAGCGAACCGCTTCGCGGTTGCAAGAGAGCAAAACAATGCTCAAAGGGGCAACTCTACGACTCGGGTGTATAGCTCAGATGGTTAGAGCATGTGACTTTTAATCATAGGGTCCCGGGTTCAAGTCCCGGTACACTCAATCTCTCTAGGCCGAGAGATCATCAAAACTTTGCGGCCTTGCTCTACTTTTTGCACGCTCTTAATTTAGAAAAATCTTGAGATCGTACAGTAAGGTACGACATGATATACAAGAATGGTTACGCTAATATTATGCAAACTAAAAAAATACAACGAATTATTTTAAATATTGGTGTGGGACATGAAGCAGTTGTAGATAGAAAACAGGTCATTCCCGCACTATTTGCATTGGAATTGGTCACTGGACAAAGACCTCATATAACAAGAGCAAGAAAATCAATAGATAAATTTGGATTACGTCGGAAAATGCCTATTGGCGCTAAGGTTACTTTGCGCAATAAAGAAAAACTGTATACTTTTCTCGGAGAATGGCTCCAAATCTTTCAAATTCCAAGTTCCCTCCAACAAGAAAGCCTTGAGACAATGCCACAACCTTCTCGAGCGGCTAGGGCCGATACGCTGTTCGGCTTGGGCGGCCCCAAAGGAGGGCAAAGCCCCAAAAACGCCGACAAAAGAAATGAGACCGTTGGCGTTAAGGATTTGTTTGTGTTTAAAGCCATTGAACGTCATTGTGGCGCCCTTTTTGGCCCGGGTCTGCGGAGACCCGGGGCCGGTGCACGCGGCCATGGTGCAGATGTTACAATCTGCGCCACTACAAAAATGTCCCACAGAGCTCTTGGCAAGGGTGCCTCTTAAATTCCTGGACGCAAACAATCCAATTTTGGCTCGGAGGAGAGCTACGCTCACGGGCTCGGAGAAGCTGCGCCTTCTTCTTCTTCTTTGGTATTTATAAATATCACCTTCTGCTCCGCCTTCGCCTTGTGCGACGCCCCCATCATGCACTCTGCTAAATCGATAAAATATTTTTATCTTGGCAACATCGCCCAGAACCAATCACAACGTCCTGAAAATGCTACTTTTGTCTCCCGAGCGGGAGACCCCAAAGGGAATGCTTTGTCGGAGAAAAAGACGCAACGACACCAAGCTCCGTGTCCATATCTAGCTCTTGGCACACAAATAAAACAGATAGGATTATTATTTCTGAATCAAGGATTGGAATCAGGCGATATAATGAAAATGAAATCTCTTTTGGTGGGATCCGGCATTCAAGTTAAGAAAATTCCGCTTAGGTTATGGTCTAGGAGCTATTCTTTGAGCGGAACGTACCAATACAAAACAAGGAACAAGCTGTCACCAAAATCCATGTATGGGCAGGTAATCTACATCGGCCTTGATTCAGAGGACCGCGCTTCCGAGCAAACAAGACCCTTTGCCGGAGCTTCCGCAATGTACTCATATTGGATAAACGTTCTCGCGGCGAACTTATGCTCCGCCAGTGAGAGCGAGATGATAAATAAACATGTACACAAAGGAGCCTCTGTCCTTGGGGACGCCCTGAAAAAGGCGGCAACTACGCGTTCAGCTCGGAGGAACCGTTGATTTTCCGCATTACAGGAAACAAGCGCCTCCAAAGCACCAAAGGAGAAACAAAAAAGCAAAGCAAATTACGTGTTGGCTAAGGATGTTTCTTCGTCTTTTGGGAGTTTCTTGTTCCAGCGCCCTGCTCCCGATTCTGCTTTTGCAGCAAATGTCGCGGCCTGCTCCGCCATCTCTTGGGACTCGGTGGCGGCTGGGACTCTAGAGTCCGCACGAGAAAACCATTTTTGCAGCGATCTTGTTGCAAGTCTTATCGAGAATCTGAGCCCCAGAGGCAGCTTGCGCTGCATCGGTTCGGCTTGTGCTACGACTGCAAATTCCCCTTCGGCTGCGTCTTCGTCTTTTGCTGCCGCATCTTGTGACATCTCCTTTGCACACGGCTCTCTTGTTGGTTCTCCATTGTCCACAAAAATTCAACGAACAAATGCCTTTCTATTTGATTTCTCGTTTTCAGGTGCTTCTCCTGCGGCTGCTACACAGATCCGCAATTATTTTCTCCGCCTATAATTGTGCTTGCAGCGGACGCTTTATTGAGGCGGAGCAGGCGTCGGTGGCGAATCCGCAGGCAAAATTCATCCCTATTAAATGTTCCCCTATAATTTCAACAGCATTTTATATTTTTTTTGAGTAAATTACGAATTAATCGTCCTGCTTTGTTTCTTTTTCTTTTTGTTTTTTATAATTTTACTTGAAAACGGTCAATTTGGGTCGTATTTACAGGAACTCTCTATTGAGGCGAAATCTAAATTGTCCCGCTATTTAGAAATTCGGGAAAGTATGATTCAAGAATTATCTCTCCATTTGGACCGTGCCATGTCCCAAGTTAAAAAAATTGTAGCCTCATGTGACGCTACTTCCCGTGACATGCTTTCTCGGCTGCAGTTTGTGACTAGGGAATCTTCAAACACTGATGCCGCCCACTGAGCCGAACACCATCTAAAAAACGTTCTGTTGAACACACAGTTTCTATCCTTGGAAATGAAACGTTACTTAACCCACGACCTCTTGTCTGGAGCTTCTTTTTTCAAAGGCGTGGCGCAAGGCAGCAAAGCAGAAAAAAAAAAATTCATGCTTTCATAATGGCTTTTGGGCGAGAAGCCCAAAGGTCGTTTGCTGCATCTCAAGGTTTCACTCGGAAAATGATTCTCGATATCGTTCGATATGTCGCTGTAGCCGTTCTCATTTATATACTTGGAATGTGCGGTATTGTTCTCGGAAGAAAAAACATCATAATTACGCTCATGTCTATTGAATTAATGTTATTAGCCGTTAATTTAAACTTATTAATCTTTTCGGTATATATTGATGATTTGATGGGCCAATTTTTTGCATTACTTATTTTAACCGTGGCCGCTGCAGAATCTGCCATTGGTTTAGCCATTTTAGTGATATACTTTAGAATTAGGGGAACAATCTTAGTTCAATTTATGCATTTCGTGAAAGGATAGCGCGACTTGCCTCGTGGACGAATTTGCTTCGCGCTTGCGACACTTGGAGGCTTGCTTCGACCCCCCCGCTGCTTGCTCCTTGGAACTTGCCGCCAGCAACAAAGTCCAAGCCGAAGCCGAAGCCGAAGCCGAAGCCGCAGGCGGAGCAGTTCGCCGCCAGTTCCAAGGAGCTTGCAAAATGGGGCCTTGGGCAATGACATTTAATACATACTTGAGAGAAATTCAAATTCGTTTCTATTATATTTTTTTTGTGTCTTTCCCAATTACATTTCTATGTTCCTATCGATTTTCCGAACAAATATTTCGTCTTTTGGCAAAACCTTTAGAAGCAGCGTCCTATCCCAGCGGTCCTGCTTCGCCTTGGGCTCCGACGCCTGCTTCGCCTCCGTCTGAGTCTCCGTCTTACACGCCGCTCCCGGGCCGGATCCTCGATACGGCTCCGTCCCCACCTTTTCATTTTATTTACACAGAATTAACAGAAGGCTTTTTTACATATATTCTCATTTCTCTGTACCTCACCGTTTATTTCCTCATTTTTGTAACACTTTATCAAGTTTGGTTAGCTATTAAACCTGGTTTTCATCTCCATGAAACGGTTTTTATCAAAACATGAGCCGCCACGTGCATTATTTTGTTCGTGATCCACGCCAGCATAACATACTTTTGCATTTTGCCCACTGCTTGTAAGTTCTTTCTAAGTTTTTCCGAGATGCCTGAAACCATTGATCCGACCGCTGGTCCCTTGGGGACCAGCGACTCGGTTTATTCTCAAAGTCGGCACGTTCTCTTGGAGGCACGGATTTATGCCTATGTTTCTTTTATTTTTCATTTATTTTTTTGATGTAATATTATCTTTCAGTTTCCAGTTCTCGTCGTTTTGGCGGTAAAATTGGGTTTTATTGATTCAAACTTTATCATTCGGAAACGGAAACCCTTTTACATTTTTCTTTTTTTGCTCACCTCCACCTGAGTCCCCGGAGTCTCCTTTGATATCGTTAGTAAACTTTTTATTGTTGCATGTATTTTTTTTCTTTACGAGTTTACAATTCTTTTTGTTTTGTTTGGCCAGGCGAAGCAAATTTATTCTGGACCGAGGTCCGTGCCTTTGTAAATCTTGGCTTTTCTGATTGCAAAACGCGCGTCTCTTGTCGAGACCCAGCACGGACTTGGCCTTTTTTTTCTTCGAGATGCGTGCTTGGCCAAACATATCTTAATCCAAATAGCTATCAACCGCGGCCATTGAAC
>JAWUWW010000074.1:0-7158 GCA_034111645.1 Cellvibrionaceae bacterium | reverse complement strand
TGTTAATTTTTTTGGTAGCACCAAATTAGCTAGGAAAGTTTATGCGAATGCGGCAGCAACGCCTTTAAGACTGTTAATGAGCTGAGTTTTGGGATGAACGAAGACATCATCATTGATTTTAAGTACTACCGCTTTAAGTACATCGGTAGTGCTGACAATGCTCGTTTTGAATTTGATGTTATCAATTTCCTTAGAGACTAGCCTTCCTTTCAACGAAATACGTTTTTGAGCCACGCCTTTTGCAAGATCACATTCAAGGTATTTGATGAGGTCTTTAATGGATGTTTTTTCCTCAGACAAGTTATGCAGATAATACTTAATCAACGCATTAGAAAAGTCTGTGCTACCTCCTAATTCCATGCTGGCCAAGTTGAGCATATCAACCATGTGCGCAGGCACTCTGGTCTCAACTGCTTTCTTTTGGATGTCTAATTGTTTCTTAATAGCTGGTGTTGACTGATGAGGAATTAACACTACCTCGTTACAACTATCACATACACCCGCTAATACATTTTTGACGGTGCCACTGCCATCACTAAAAGGAACATCACGTAACATAAAGGTCGCGTCAGTCAGCGATTGACATGACTCGCATACCGCCTTTTGTTTGTCGCCTACTTTATAAATCTTCATGACCTTACCCTAGTGATGAACACTGATAAATACACTATCAGGCTCAATAAAATACCATTTGATGTACCAACTTTGACCTTGGTAACGTGTCTTTAAAATATGTACATCGATTTTTGAGACAACATGATGCTTGCTCAGCTCGTATTCATTGCCTTTTGCCCTGGCAATAACACTGCTGACATCATCTTCGGAAACTTGCCCCGTCACCAATAGATTTTTGACATCAATGGCCTGTCGTTGCTCATGTTGGATGTTGCCAGATGCTAAACAAGCTAACACCTGACTTTTCACATCTTTGAATCCCATTACACAAACCATATTGTACGCAAATATACGTACACATCAAGTATTTTCATATTCACTCCATTATACTTTGTTCGCTTAAAGCTGATGGGTGACTATTATTGTAGGCCTTGCTTAATACTTTCTTGGTAACATGGGTATATTTCTGAGTGGTTGATATATCTGCATGACCTAACATTTCTTGTACATACCTCAAATCAGCACCATTTTCTAACATACTGGTTGCAGTAACGTGGCGGAATAGGTGGCAAGCACCTGAGCTGCGTTTTAGTCCTGCCATTTTTACATATTTAGCGGTCATCTCAGATAATTTTCCCGGCTGATAGCGCCGACGTAAACCCGCAGATATTTGCCGCAGAATAAATTTCAGCCAAGGACGCCTTAGCCCCAATATTATTTTTTGAGGATCAGCAATTGCAATTACAAAGAATTACAAAGCCAGCCATGCTAAAAACACTGCTCCCACAGACCATGTTTTATAAGGGATTTATCAAAAAAACCTGAATTGAGCAGCGGCAAAGCGACACGTCTTATGATGATTGTCTCTTTAATTATTGATAGCAAAAGTCAATTAACAGAGAAAAGTCAATTAACAGGACAGCCATGTTAACGAGCAGCAAAAAAAATTATTTTGCCTTTAATTACGATGACTGTCCTGTTAACTTTTTGGGTCCAACAAAGGTAAAAATATAAGAGTCATCGGTCAGAAACCACTCTGTTGTATCAATTTGCAGAGTAGTATTACTTTGAATTGACTGCGAGCTTAACCAAGTAAGGTAGTAGCAAGGTGATTTCATCCTAAATAAACCTGTTGCATAGATCGAGTAATTTAGTACTCTCACTATGTTGGAGATATTTTGTTAAAGATAAAGTGGAAATAAAAAATAAGAAGCGGGGTGTTTAGGGTGTTAGATGAAATGTTTTTTGTCAGCAAAGGTGGTTTCAGCCACCTTTGCTTTGAGCCTTAGAATGTCATTCTAAAACCTACAGATAGAATATCTGCTTCAGCAAACGCTTCATACATTGCTTCGATTGAAGCTGATTCAGATATTTGGAATGAAGCTCCGCCACCAAAGCCAAACTCCCATTCATCTTCCGATACACTAACGCCATTAAAATTTACAGTGGCTTCTAAGTGACCGTAGCTAGGTTGTAAGAAAACACCAAAACTCTCTGTTACGTTATATTGACCGCGAATACTAGCAATCAAAAGGGTATCAATTTCAACATTGACACCTTGAATAGAGTCATCACCAACACCAACACCTAATCGTAGCTCAGGCATAAACGACACTTTGCCTGAATCATAAGTATAACCGACACTGGCGTAGATTACGTCTAAACTAATATCTAATCCAGCGTCATCTTCCATATAGTTAGCGTAACCGCCACCGAAATTCCAGCCTTCAGCACTTACGAAAGATGATGCGGCTAATAAACTTACAATTGTTAAGCTTTTTAAAGTTGAATTCATATTTTTCCTTAAAAACAATATTCAAAAACACCACATCATTGTGGCTGCATAAGAGTCTAAAAGACAAAACTTTAAATTGCAATATTTAGCCTTGTCCAATATGAAATGAGTCGTTCGACACGAAGTTGCGAGATGTAGCTGTCACTACGGAAAAAGGAAGTTTCGGCAGTGACTGCCTGTGCCATCAGGCAAACCTAGGGGTCTGAATAAAGAGCGACCCTGACAATGTACCAATACCGCAAGGTGGGATACTAATCGCGAGAGGCGTATCTTCCTGATAACCACAATCGGGTAAGGGCTAGGTAGTCGGTATGGCGAACATATGTGAATCCATGATAAAGATCGTTATTCATAAATGAGCGTAAGTGGTTGTTACGCTTTGGCCAAACAGGCAACGGAGGATGGCAGGTAACCGTGGCTTATGGTTACTTCATGGCTATTGAGTTCTCCCGGTCGAAAGTGGGCGCCTAACCCGACAGGCTTTGTCACGCGGAACGTGGGAACCTTGTATTGCTCCCCCTTCGGGAAAGCTTACCGTAAGGTAAGCCGATAGTAGTGCAAGTGAGGATGTTGGAAGAAGCGAATGCTGCTCTGTAATGGGGTGGATACAGGTTCAGACTTTGCCTGACACGAAAGTGAGCTAACGTCCGACAGGTCTTTCTTTGCAAGAGAATTTGGAGAATCAATTAATGAGGAAAAGCAAATGACGGCAATGGCAATCCCATCAGCTGGTGCATCCTCAGACTTCGCTAACTGGGGCGCCATTGACTGGCGAACAGTAGAGGTAGAGGTCAAGCGACTGCAAATGCGTATTGCAAAGGCTATTCGAGAAGGCAGACAAGGCAAAGCGAAAGCCCTGCAATGGCTGCTAACTCACTCGTTTTACGCCAAGTTACTGGCAGTAAAACGGGTGACTGCAAGCCCAGGGGCTAAAACCCCTGGTATCGATGGTGTCGTTTGGTCAACACACCGGCAAAAGTTCGAGGCAGCAAAAGCGCTTCACAGAAAAGGATATCACTCACAACCATTAAGGCGCATTTATATTCCGAAGAAAAACGGTCAACAAAGGCCACTTTCCATCCCCACGCTACACTGCCGTGCACAACAAGCCTTGCATTTACTAGGCCTTGAACCTGTCACGGAAGTGAAAGCGGACCCCTGTGCATATGGTTTTAGACCCAAACGCTCGACTGCTGATGCTATTGCTCATTGCTTCAATGTACTGAGCAGAAGCGTATCGGCAACCTATGTGCTGGAAGGGGATATCAAAGCTTGTTTCGATAAAATTGACCACAAGTGGATTGAATCGAACACAATGCTTGATCGGAAAATGTTAACTCAATGGTTAAACGCAGGATACATTGAAAGAGGTAGTAGGGAAATTCATGCCACTGTGGAAGGTGTTCCACAGGGCGGGTTATGTAAAGCTTTACATAACCCGCCTTATGCATAGTAAGTGATTATGCGAAGTAAATGACTGTAAGCCTTGGTTTTGATGGAGTGTATGCCGATTTACTTTACATAATATTGTTCAACATTGTGCTATAGACTGTCTAGCCAGATAAGTAGATCATCATCTTTGGTCCACTCCGGCAATTCAGTTTTTACCATATTAGGATAAGCCTTTTCTAACGCTTTACGTTTCAATTCCGTATCTGCATGAGCGTAGATTTCGGTTGTCGCTTCGTCAACATGCCCTAAAAGATCTCGAATATAGACTTTATTGACGCCAGCTTGCAGCAGGTGCATCGCCTTTGTGTGCCGAAAAATATGCGGTGTTACTTTATCAGGGAGTAGCTGCGAGGTTGCTCTCGCTTGAGTGACGTATTTATCCAGAATGAATGCGATCCCAGCTCTCGTCATTTTTCGTCGTTGCGTGTTGATAAACAAGGGCCGGGTCTGTAAGCCATTTATTAGCAGATTTGCTTCCCGCATATACTGTGTTAACAATAATTCTGTATTGCCCATCAACGGTATTTGTCTCTTTTTATTTCCTTTACCAGTCAGTGTAAGAATTGGCGGTGGATCTAATCGAACATCGCCAACTTGCAGGTCAGCGATCTCTTGTACACGGGCTCCCGAATCATATAATAGCGATAGGAGCGTTAAATCACGGCGCCCACGAGACTTGGTTAAATCCGGTTGGGCAAGGATGCATTTTAAAGCATCGGGTGTCAGGTGAATTATCATCGGTTTTTGTGTTTTTTTCATCGGGATCGAGAGCACTTGCTGGTGCGATAATAAACCATCCAGTGCTTCAATTTGCAAATACCTGAAAAAACCATGAAGACAGGCCAATCGTTGATTTCGTGTAGAGATACCATTGTTTCTGTCGTTTTCAAGCCAACCAAGGAAGTTGAGGATAAATGGCTTATCAATATGCCTTATGCAGAGCTTTTCAATTGCAATTCCCTCGCATTGTTTGCAATAAGTAAGCAATAATTTAAACGTATCCCGATACGACTTGATCGTGTTGGGGCTGACATTACGCTGTCCGGGCAAGTAGTTTGACAGATAATGAGAAAGCGCCTTTGCAAAGTCAGTTGGTTTCATCATCGCCTCCAGTAATGGGGATAACATGCCCATAGGCTACTTCCATTTTCTTTGTTATATCTGGATAAAGCTCGGCGGTAAGCCTTAAGTATTGCGCTGTGTCGCTGAATGAGTGATGGCCTAAATATGTTTTTAGAATGGGCAAGTAAGCGGCCAGATCCTTTCCTTGAAATACCCAATATCTCATACAATGAACAGCAAAAGTGTGGCGGAAGTCGTGCACTCTGGGTCCTTTCCCCCAGCCACCATGTGAAATACGGGATTGCCATAAGAACTTTCTGAAATTGCTATATGCATTTCGTCTACTTACCGCTTTCCCATTGAGAGCTGGAAAAAAATACGCCTGTTCGTCTGAAAATGCATGAACCCTTTTAACGTAGTCGTAGCAACGTATCTGTAGTGCTGGGGATATGGGCACCAACCGGTCTTTGTTAAACTTCCCATCAATGATTGTCAGTACGCCAATCTGTAAATTAACGTCCACCATTTTAAGGTTTAGCGCTTCCGAGATGCGCAAACCGCAGCTATATAGCATTCGAAATAACAACGGCATGATCCATTGTCTATGTGGTACTTCAGCGCAATAATGACAGCTATCAGTCTGTTCAAAGAATGTTGTCAGCTCTTTGTTGCTAAAGATGTAGGGAACATATTTAGGTCCCTTTGGCGTATAATTTAAGGGCAATACAAAAGCGTTCATACCGATACGATCCATGTGCATCGCGAGTTGCCTGATCACAGTCAGTTTGGTTCTATAGGTCGCTTGTGCTTCATTTGGATGTTTTTGGCACCATGCCAGGACAAGTTCCTTTGATAAAATGGGCGCAGTGCAACCATATGTCAGGCAAAATTGGTCAAACTTGTAAAGTAATCGAGCACTGCTGTCATATTTATATCCCAATGCTCGTTTTTCATTGATCATTGCTTGTATACATTGTTTAAGCGGGCTGTTATAGCTAAATGGATTCATGATTCAAATACCTTTTCTGGATCAAGTGAGCATTCACGCAACCTGTCGATATCCACTTTCAAATAGATGGCTGTAGAATCCGAACTGATGTGACCCAATATGTCAGAAATGATTGGCAAAGGGGTATTTTCATTAAGTAACCGACTTGCAAGCGTGTGCCGCAGGGAATGCATACCTTTGCGTGTTTTAGGCGATATAGGAATTTTGGCCAGTCTCATATACTTGACGATGATTTGATGAAGGTGGTCTTCATCCGAGAATGGCTCCAATGGGGCTAACTGTCTCAAAAATACATAGGGTGATTCGACTTTCGGCCGTCCATTTTTCAGATAGTCAATGATGGCCCAGCCGATATCGGGCAACAGGGGGAGGCTAAGCATTCCAGATGTTTTCGACTGTACAAATTCGAGTCGGTTGTCACGCCATTTCAAATTATCCAGTTTAAGACGTTTGATGTCGATTGTCCGCAAGCCCAACCTTGAGACCAGGATAATTATGGCATAATCTCTTTTTCCGGCAGGATTCCCCCTATCGATCACTTCAAGCAGTTTGATCACATTTTCCTGGGTCCAGACGGAAGGTATTCGGTTTTGCTTCCTCGATTTTAATGGCGGTATGGCGGTTGTCAGATCCTGCTGATGAAGATTGTTGCTGTGCAAATAACGAAGAAAAGACCGCAATCCACAGAGTTGTTGCTCTACGGTTTTGTAGCTGAAGCCTAACAGAGTACTGATGTAATCAGATAGTTGTTTTGCAGTGAACTCTGTCGTTAGTTTTACATGTTGTGACTCCAGGAAACTCAGAAACTTCTCGGTGATTTTTCTGTAGTGATTTTGCGTTGAGATCGCATATTCCTTGTGCTGACAATGAATGACGTAGCGTTGTAGTATTTCTTTGAATTCGTCGGTCTGTAACAACCCCCTTTGCTTATAATATCGACGCAAAATACTGCTATGCTGTTGAAAGTCACCCAGCATTCGAACAATTCGAAAAGCGTTAATGTCCGATTGTTTAAGCTTTCCCGTTTTCTCCAATTCAAAAAAGTCATACTCCTTGTCTATAAAACGCATACCAATTTCTTCGGTAAAGTGTTCAACGCCTTCATTTTCCAGAAAGGTGGTGATACGACACCACATTCTGCGATAGGACTTTAGAGTCGACTCAGAATAATGAAGACGAAGTAATTCTTTTTCGAGTGAAGTGGTTAAATCATGAAAAGGGAGGT
>JAWUWW010000073.1:0-10968 GCA_034111645.1 Cellvibrionaceae bacterium | reverse complement strand
CCAATAACGCGGCCGTTTCAGCCAGCGCCTTATTTTTACGGTGTAGATCTTTTTTCAGCACTCGATTTTCGTTTTTGAGCGCCTTAACATCGGCTTGCTTTTTAGGGCTTGAGCCGCCCGTTTTGTTGTTGGTGAACTCGGCCTTCCACTGCTGAACCTGATGGAAATATAGGCCTTGTTCTCGACAGAGCCTGCTAAGGTCTTCGTCACTCAATGAGTCACAGCTAATCACCATGCTGAGACGCTCTTCCAAGCTCCAATCTTACGGTCTTTTCTCTGTCTTCATTGCTTGTAATTGCTCGGGTAAGGGGAGTTCAAGATTCTGATCTTTTGATAGCCTAATCCATTTCTGCAGGGTTGAGAAGCCAATGCCTAATGACTTAGCAATATCTTCTATACGCTCTCCCTCGTTACGCGTAAGGGTTTTATCAACAGCTCGAATCTTGAACGATTGGGTGAATTTTAAACTCATTTTGCTCGCCTCTTATGAAATATTAGAGGCGACAACTATCCTGACACAGGGGGGCAGGTAGAAATATCAGCAATATGAAAATAACACTCGTTGGCCTCACAGAGGATCCTCCACGTCAAATTAAGGAATTAAACTTACTCTCTAAGTAAAGTGTAAAATGCTTTATTTGTCAGGGTATTGCCTACAATTTTTTCTTAAAACAGTGGTGGCTCTTTTGACCCCCTCGCCTCGCTAAAGAGAAGATGATTCCAAATGCCGGGATCAGTACTGAGATCAGGACAGGCACGCAACTATTGTGTCTGTCCTGCAGGGTGTTGAGAGTTCTGGGCTTTGAGCGACTTGCTGGGTGACGTAGGTTGAAGATAGTCTCGATCGTGACAACCTCAGCCAAAATAAGTAATCACTAATCATCTAGGTACTAATTTTATTGTATTGTATTGTTGAGTGCATGTCCCTACAGATGCCTGCAAACCCGATCGCGCCAGTGAAGTAAGTTGACCCTCACGGATAAGCCGCGAAAATTAACCTCTTGTCACCTTAAGTCGCCTATTGTCTGCCTTATGTTTCAGCTTGAAGTCACTGAGGCTATCTTAGGCTAGAAGCGGATGCTGCTTGAGTGTAGTCGTTATTTAACCGCATAGCGTAAATCTCGGGGCTTGCCCCCGAGATTTTTATTGTAAAAACAGTGAATGTAATATTCTCTAAAGAGTAGCAGTATGAAAACCTGGATAAATCGAGTTGTTAATTATTTTTCGCCTACCAAGGCTACCATTTATATCATTTTTCTGGCCTTCATCTTAAGTGCTTGTGGTGGTGGCGGTGACGGTGGAAGTAGTAGTAACTCAGGCGGAGGTGGGGCCGCCCCAGAAGCTAATAAGATTTCAGGTAAGGCGATGTTGGGGCCTATCCACAATGCTAGGGTACACCTATACGATCAAGACGGCGCACTGTTGGCCACTACCGTGACCGAGAATGACGGCAGTTATTCTACCGAGATTGGGGCTTATTCCGGCACTTTACGGGTAATGATTTCACCCCTAGAAGGCAGTGACTCTTTCTTTATTTGCGATAATAGTAATGGTTGTTTTGATGAATCAGGTCAATATGTGTACTTTGGTGAAGCCGTTCGCTATACCAGCACATTACAAGCGGTTGTGTCCAGCGCAGCAGCGGCAGGTGCGATTAACGTGACACCCTTCACCACGATGGTTGCCGAAAGAGCGTTAGCACTTTCCGCCAATGATCGATTGTCCTCAGGCCACATTGATGCTGCTAACCAAGAGTTGTCGGAAGCTTTATCCTCTTTATTAAATGGCGAAACAGTGGAAAGTTTTGCTTCTCTGACCGCTGTAGATTTAACCCAAAATCAATTGTTTGAAGAGGTTGATGTCATTGATGCAAAGATGGCACTTGCTAACGCAGCACTGTTAAGCCTAGATGACACGCCTAATGATGTGGTTAATCTATTGTCTGCATTTACTGTTAATGGTGATTTTCAAGGAACTAAATTTGGTGCAAATTTAAGTGATGCAATTATAGCTACTACGGTTCGGCAAGCGTCAGAATTATCTGACAACAACTCCGACCTATATGCTAATGCGACGGTTGCCTCTGCTATAGAAGAGATAATGAGGTTTGCGAATCACGGTTCATCTTCAGAAAGCATGCTTATCGCTAACGTTGGACGAAATCAAATAGTTAATGCTAATCAAACAGTATTTTTAACGGGCAGTGTTAGCTCTGATCGTGATGAAGCTCAGCTACGTTACGTTTGGGAGCAGGTCTCTGGGTCTAGTGTGACTTTGTCGGATAGCACCATTCTCAATCCCACGTTTATAGCATCTGGCGATATCAGTAATCACACTAGATTAGCATTTAGACTAACAGTGTCTGCGGTTGATAATGCAATGTCTATCGTTAGTGATATCATCGTTATTCAGGTGCACCCTATAGATACCCCCGTGGATACCACACCAGAAACATTTAATTTCCCCGATCAAACCGATGTGTCTTTGAATCAAACAAGGACTTCAGAGATTACGGTAAGCGGTATTAACGCCCCAGCTCAGATTGCTATTACAGGAGCGGGTGAGTACCGTATTGACGGCGGTGCATTTACTGATGCTGACGGTGTTGTCAGTGACGGTCAAGTGTTAGAGATACGCTTGGTCTCCGCCTCAACGGTATCCACAACAGTTGAAACGACGATGACGATCGGTGGTGTTAGTGACATTTTTAGCGTGAGTACTGAAGCAGCTACTTTGCCAAATGCCTTTTCTTTTGCGGCGTTAATGAACGTAGAGCTTAATGCTTTACAAGAATCACAAACAGTCACCATTAGTGGTCTTAATACGCCCTTGAGTATTACGGTGGAAGGTGGTGAATACCGTATTGGCGACGGTGAATATAGCAGCAGCCCTAGTGCTATCCAAAATAATCAGACGCTGACTTTACGGGTTCAATCCTCGCTACAATTCTTGAACACGGCTAGCGCGACAGTCACCATTGGTGGCGAAGTGAGTGCGACTTTCAATGTCACCACCTTGGCTGCTGCGGACACCACCCCGGATGCCTTTAGTTTCCCTGCAGTGGACAATGCCGCACTCAGTGCTGAGGTGATTTCTGCTTCAGCCACTATCAGCGGTATTAATAGCCCGACAGAGATTACCGTCACCGGTGGCAGCTATCGTATTAATGGCGGTAGCTTTACCAGTGATCTAGGACAGATGAGTAATGGTGATAGTGTTGACGTTCAATTGACCGCTTCTGCGCAAGCAGCAACCCTCACGGGTGCATCTGTGACCATTGGCGGTGTTAGTGCGACTTTCAATGTCACCACCTTGGCTGCGGACACCACCCCGAATGCCTTTAGTTTTCAGTCAGTGGACAATGCCGCACTCGATAGTGTGGTGACTTCTGCTTCAGCCACTATCAGCGGTATTAATAGCCCGACAGAGATTACCGTCGCCGGTGGCAGCTATCGTATTAATGGCGGTAGCTTTACCAGTGATCTAGGACAGATGAGTAATGGTGATAGTGTTGACGTTCAATTGACCGCTTCTGCGCAAGCAGCAACCCTCACGGGAGCATCTGTAACCATTGGCGGTGTTAGTGCGACTTTCAGTGTCACCACCTTGGCTGCGGACACCACCCCGGATGCCTTTAGTTTCCCTGCAGTGGACAATGCCGCACTCAGTGCTGAGGTTATTTCTGCTTCAGCCACTATCAGCGGTATTAACGCCCCCGCTCCGATTACGATTACTGGAGCGGGTGAGTATCGTATTGACGACGGTGCATTTACCGATGCTGACGGTGTTGTCAGTAACGGTCAAGTGCTAGAGATACGCTTGGTCTCAGCCTCAACGGTTTCCACAACGGTTGAAGCGGCGGTGACGATCGGTGGTATTAGTGATGTTTTCAGCATCATTACTGGATCTGCACCTGCCTTCACACTTGCCCCTACACCCGCCATAGTGGTCACTGGGCAAGCGAGTGGAGATGATTTTTTGGTCTCGTGGAATAACATTAATGCCAGCCGTTATCGCGTATTGTTTTGGGATGATGGTGGTAATTTATTGGTGTCACCGACGGATCTTCTGTCGTGGGTAATCCCCGCTGCCACTCGTGCCGCAGGTGGTATTGTCATCGTAGAAGCCTATGATGCTGTTGGTAGCAGTGAGTTTAGCACCCCAATCAACGTAGGAGCACTGTAATGAAATTAACATACCCTAAAGTAGTGTGCTACTCGCTCGCTTATACCGCACTAGCTAGCGTACTGAATGTTAATGCCGCTGAGTATCCGCCTAATATTGATTACGGTGACAAAGGTGGTTTTATCGCCAAACGCGGTACCGAATATGGTCGCACGGCGATACTCATGCCCATTGGTCCTCTTTTAG
Organism: Cellvibrionaceae bacterium; assembly: GCA_034111645.1. Taxonomy (GTDB): domain Bacteria; phylum Pseudomonadota; class Gammaproteobacteria; order Pseudomonadales; family Cellvibrionaceae; genus CANLBN01. The sequence continues at coordinate 6,597 of JAWUWW010000073.1, read as the reverse complement.
TCAATTTACCAGAAGGTCCAGGCTCTACCAATACTGCGCTTAATGACGGGATTCTGAATCGCACCCGTGATTCTGTTTGGGATTTGTCTGATCTCACCAATCCGACACTTTTTCGTCAGTTAACCTGTGATCAGTATCTACCCACTGATCCTGGGTGTTATCCAGGCATGCCAATTCATGCTCACGCGACGGTGGTGCGTTTTGACGATGACCTTGGTGCTCTACTCTATGCTCGGGGTGGTGAGTACCGTAACTTAAGCTATCACCCTGAATCTAGAGGCCAAGACGCAGAATTACAAACGCCTGCATATTATGGCGATTACGATCCTGCCAATTATCTTCATATGACAGCCCCTTACTATGCGCGCACCTACTGGGATTACAATTTTAATAACGAAGGCGTATATGCTATTCGTGATTCTTCGCAGATAATGAGTAATCCGGATGGTGCCAACCCTTATAGTATGGCAGGAACCAATTGGGAAGCAATACTGGGGTCTAGCCAATTAGGTGTCTGGTTAGGTGAGCCTATAGTGTGGTGGGATCACCTCGGCTTGGCGGGGGTGACTGGCTTCGCCTCCTGGCACGGCAACTTTCTGGTGGTCGCCTCCGATCAACAAAATACGGGGTTGGCTATTTATGATGTTTCGGGCTTTAAAGAGGGTCGGATTCCGCGGCTGGTCGGCACTTATACGGATCAGCGCATTCAGCCCAATGGTGTGCCTGTGGGTGTCGGCGGCTATTGGTCGGAACCCTACGGTGCCAACAAGATAGTCTATGCTGCACGCAGGTTCGGGACCAGCCGTGATTATCCCGCCTTTTATATTATTGATTTCGAAGACCCCACTACGCCTTATGTCAGTTGTGAACTGTATTTTAATCGGGATGAAACTCTCAGCCAATATGGCAACTGGACTCAAGATGACAATCTAAACAACGGAGATGCTTCAAGCGATCCGATGTATGTCAATTTTCAAGATAACTATGCCTATGTGGATCATTTTCAGGTTGATATAACGGCCTGCGAGCAAGCCTTTGAAGACGAAACCATTACTGATTCAGAGTTTGCCAACATTGTTTACAAATTTGACGACATTGCCAACCAGTGCGACGCAAGCCAATATTTTCGGCCATTGGGTCAAGTGGGTATTTTTGGTGGTTATGATTGGTGGGAAACTCCTGACGTTAATGAACAGGGTATGTGCTTTTTCGTGACCAGTAACGAGCCCGATACTAATCTCCCTCTTGTGTCTGGGCACCGCCCGCTGGCCAATCAGACCGAGATACCCATCGACACATTTATTCATATACACATTCCCGAAACATTACGTACCGAAACAGTGGTTGATGCCATTACCGTGACCAACTTGTCTAACAGTACCCAGGTCGGCTTTCGTTATCAGCTGGCGCATACGGGGATTATTTCCGTGTGGCCCGATAACGATCTAGCAGCCGACACAGTCTATCAGGTAGATGTTCAAGGTATTCAGGACTTTATGGGTAATACCATGGTGCCCTATAGCTTTACGTTTACCACTAATGATGGAGACTTACTGAACGGTGGTACACCGGGCTTACCGCCAACAGAAGATGAATCAGAGGTTGTCCCCACCTACGCGGAACCCGCCTATTTCCCCAACAAATCCAACCAGATGGCTTGTTCACCCGATGAAGATTCAGGGGATATATGGGTGGTGAATCCCGATAATAACAGCGTTGCTATTCTGAATAGACAAACCAATGTCAATACATTTGTAACCACCCACACTCTGGTAACAGAAATCAGAATGGAGTATGAAGCGCCTACCTCGGTGACAGAAATTGATAGCCAAAGTGGCAAACAGTTTGCTGTCACTTATCGCGATGACGATAAAGTGGTATTTTTTAACGCGCAAGGCAACCCCGCCTTTTCCATTGACACGGGTCACGGTACTCAGCCAGTCACCTCCGTCAGTGATGGCACGTATGTGTATGTTGCACTTTATGCCAGCGGTGAATTACTTAAGATCGATGTGGGGCAACGCACCATTAGCGCACGACTCGCCATTGGACCTTACCCCAAGGCCATGGCGCTAGCGGGCGAACGCCTATTGATCACCCGCTTTATTTCAGCCCAAGATCACGGTGAGGTCTATGAGGTGGACATTCGGGGTGATATGGGTTTGACACATACTTATATTGTCAACAAAGTCCTAGTTCCCGATGATATTGATCACGGCTCTGGGGTACCTAACTATCTAGCCAGCATTGTCATTGATCAAGCGGGCGAACGGGCTTATATTACCGCCAAAAAAGATAACGTAGATCGTGGCACCCGCACTGGAAGCACCAATTCCGAGCCGCTCGATTGTGACAATACGGTACGACCCATGCTGATTACGCTTGATTTAACCGACTACTCAGATGCAAATGTCCAGCCTAATACGCGAGCTGGCACCACGGATTTTGATAACGCTGCCGATCCTTCTGGCATATCATTTCTGGTCAATCCAGCTATCCGCGTTCATGCTCTGCAGGGCAACGACAATATTGTACTCAGGAACGAGGAGGGCAATACTGCGGCTATCTTCAGCGTTGGCGGTGCCCCGCAAGAACTCTGCAGTACCCCCCGCACGCTTTACGTTAAAAACTTTACTGACCGTACCGTTAGTGCAATCGACATCGCGGGTTATCTACATGATGGTCGTATCAGCCCCGATATTCAGACTATCAGTACGGTGCAGACAGAGGTACTCAGCGATGCCGAATTGCAAGGCTTACAAATATTTTACCATTCAGGCATCCCCCAGATGGGGCCAGAGGGTTATATGAGCTGCGCATCGTGTCATTTTGGGGGCGGCCACGATGGTCGCACTTGGGATTTGACGAGTATGGGCGAGGGTCTGCGCAATACCCTATCGCTTAATGGTGCCAGCGGCACGCGCTTTGGGAACTTACACTGGTCTGGCAATTTTGATGAAGTACAAGACTTTGAAATTCAAATGGAACAGCTCAATGGCGGTGAGGGTTTGGTGGTGGGACAAGGCACCTTTAATGGTGAAAATCCACTCGAGTTAACTACGACGGGGCTATCCACTGAGCTAGATGCTCTGGCAGCCTATATTAATGGTCTTGGCAAGGACACCGTCAAACGCTCACCACACCGAACCTATACTGGCGAACTTAGTGACGCCGCCGAGCGTGGTAGCGCTATTTTTGCTGCTGAAAACTGTACCAGTTGTCATGCGGGTGACGCCTTTAGAGATGGTCAGATGCACGATGTAGGCACCATTGTGACAAGTTCAGGCCAACGCTTAAACGGAACATTGTCTGCGATAAGAACGCCCAGCTTGATAGAGCTTTGGGACAGCGCGCCCTATTTTCATGATGGCCGAGCGGCAACACTCGACGAGGTTTTTGACGTTGGCACTCATACACTTAACCTGAGTGCAGGGGATATCAGCGATTTAGTGGAGTATCTGCTGAGTATTGATCGCGAGTTGTATATAGACGACGAATAAATAAGGAGTAAGTGAGATACCGATACCACTGTGTCAAAGGTTTTTAGAGAATGGTAGCTGCGATAAACCTTCCCGCGCGGAGCGTGGTAATAAACAAAAGAAACAAAGAAAACAAAGCGGAAAACAAAAAACAACGAACAAAGGGGTCGGTGACAAATGCAACGCATTCGTATTTGCGTTTAGCATCTTTGACTCTTAGGTGTTCAAGGAGCCAGAGTACTTAAGATCAAGGGGGGCTTTAATCCAAGGACGTAGGATGCTTTAAACAATACATCCGCCATACATCCGCACTTGTCTAACGGACGGATAGCCGTTTTATCCTGCTATGTTAGGCCATACGGATTTATCGACAACGAAGATTTATACGCGGGTTTCCATAGACAAGCTGAGAGAAGTGCATACGGCAACGCATCCCGCGAAAATAACAGCTGATGAGAGGGGCAGAGATTGATACACTTCCTTAGAGTGAATACACTATAACGGTTTAGGTAGAGAGAAAGTATGCCAACTATATTGCGTATTGGGCCTTTTCGGTTCTTTTTTTATAGTAATGAAAACCAAGAGCCTGCGCATATCCATATTCAGCGTGAACGTATGCTGGCGAAATTTTGGTTGAATCCGGTTGCTCTTGCCAGTTCAACACGGTTTTCTTCACAAGAGTTGAGAAAGTTAGAGCAGTTGGTTATTGATAATAGAAACGTCTTCTTGGAGGCTTGGAATGAGTATTTTAGCGGTTGAGCTTCACCCACAGGCTCAGTATGTGACCTGTACGAATATTGCGATTGTGGTTAACTTAGTCGATGGTCGCACGATATCAGCCCCCTTGATTTGGTTCCCTAAATTATCAGGTGCCAGTCCTGAAGTGTTGAACAACTGGGAGTTGCTGGGTGATGGAGATGGAATCCACTGGCCAGATGTTGATGAAGATTTAAGTGTTGCGGGTTTATTGACAGGTACCCGCTAGAGGCATCAATCTAAGTAATATAAGGGTCATAATCTAAGGGTCAGTGTAATTGATTTGTTTCCAGCGATTGGGATAACGATTGTGTAGAACACCCTAAGCGGTCCTTATCCGTAAAGCTTATACTCGTTAAAATAGCTCACTTGCCCTACAGGACGAACAATACATCCGCCATACATCCGCACTTGTCTAACGGACGGATAGCCGTTTTATCCTGCTATGTTAGGCCATACGGATTTATCGACAACAGAGATTTATACGCGGGTATCCATAGAAAAGCTACGAGAGATCCACGCGGCTATGCATCCCGCAAAAATAGAAAAAGGCATCAACAAGTCAAAAGGGGTTTAATATACCAATTAATGGTATATACTGCGATTATGACTTGGACTGTTTACCTCACTCGAAAAGCACATAAGCAATTACTTAAATTGCCGCAATCTATACAAGACCTAACAGATCTTGCTGTTTCTGATTTATAAGAGCAAGGGATTAATCCTGAAGGTTGGAATAGCTTGAAAACCAATGAAGATGAATACCGTATCCGCTTAAATTATCGGTATCGAATGCGTTATCGAGTAACGGATGAGCAGGATTTAGAAATTGAAGTATTTTATGTCGGACACCGACGGGAGGCTTACCGATGAATCAAGCACTCACAATCCACCATGATCTAGGTGATGTGGTTTTAACCCCTAATGGGAAAGTAAACTCGTCGCGTTTAAAAAAGATGATTCAATCGACTTTAGATCAATATCTTGAAGAAGACCGTGTCCCTGCTAAAACCTTACATGCGGATCGACAATTACAGCACGGTAGTGATTACCGTAGTTCTGGTTATTATTTACGTTTATATCGTCAACGTGCAGATTTAACACAAGCGCAACTATCAGAAAAAACGGATATACGCCAACATCATTTATCCGAAATGGAAAATAATAAACGTGTGTTGGGTAAAGCGAATGCGAAGAAGTTGGCGACTGTTTTACAGTGTGATTATCAGAAGTTATTGTAAGTGAAAGATGAGTATAGGGGTCAGAGCTCTAAGCGAGCCAAATAACGAACAAAAGGGGTTGGTGACAAATGCAACACATTCGTATTTGCGCTTAGCACCTTTGACTCTTGGGTGTTCAAGGAGCCAGAGTACTTAAGATCAAGGGGGCTTCAATATCATACTGTTATGGTTTTCTAAGTTGTATTTTAGCGTCCATACGTTTATGTAATATACGAACAACTTCAATTTCAGCTTGACTTACATTGCGATAAAAAACCATATGGCTAGTAACAGGAAATTTTAGATACCCCGGTTTAATAAAGTCGCATTTATTCCCTACGGTAGGATTTTTCGAAAGCATATGGAAGGCATCATCAAATTGTTGTGCGTAAATTCTACGTTGTTCTTTACCCCACTTTCTCTGGGTGTAGATAGAAATCGATTTTAAGTCAGCGTTGGCTTTCTTGGTAAGTGTAAATGCTCTCACTAATCAAACTCATCATCGAGTTCATTCATGAGGCTCTCATAGCTATACTCTGCAGTACCACTTTTCTCACCTTCTTCAAGCAAGTGCTGGAGGGTGGCTATTTTACGTTCGTTGTCTTCAAGCATTCTAAGGGCGGCGCGTACCACCTCACTTGCAGAAGAAAATCGGCCTTCGCCAATTTGATGAGCTATAAAGCCATCAAAGTGCTCACCGAGACTCATACTAGTATTTTTGGACATGCCAGCACCTCTAATATCAATATTTGGTATTTATTGGTATGCGCCCATAGTAAATGTGTCAAGCAACAAAAGAGGTCGGTTGTAGCTAGCCACTTTCCTGTCGTAATTTTTACCACATTATCGGTCGTATGGTTTAGTGATTTTACGATCTTTTTAGTGTAGGCGCCCATATATCCAGGTGCTAGCCAACGCTTGCGATGCCCCCAACAATAGGATCTTTTTTATATCCCAGAGATTCTATAAATGCATACAGCAGTAAAACAACAATATTGGTCTCAGCACGTTGAGTCTTGGCAGGCTAGCGGCTCAAGTCAAAACGCCTACTGTCAGGAGCACGATTTGCAGCCGAATACATTCCATTACTGGAAGCAGAAGTTTACAGTCCCCAATAAAACGCCACCACCCAAGCCCTCCTC
>JAWUWW010000072.1:0-10508 GCA_034111645.1 Cellvibrionaceae bacterium | reverse complement strand
GCATGGGGTCATTTCCACCGCTGTAATCTGTCACCAAACCGCCAGCCTCACGGACCATTAACTCACCGGCGGCAATATCCCATGGTTTAACACCTTTCTCCCAATAGCCATCATAGCGACCGGCGGCTACATAGGCTAAATCCAATGCGGCAGAGCCACAACGTCTGATATCGCCAGCTTGAGAATAAATCTTGGTAAAACTATCAATATAGGTAGGCAGGGATGTTTTGTCTTTAAAAGGTAAAGCGGTGGCTAATATAGTTTGGCTCAACTCTTTTGCCTTACTGGCTCGAAGGCGGAAACCGTTAAGTTGTGCGCCTGCACCTCTACTGGCGGTAAATAGTTCACCGCGGATAGGATCAAAGATTACAGCCTGATCAAGACGACCTTTGTGCATTAAGGCAATAGAAACCGCAAAATGGGGGATGCCTTTGATAAAATTAGTAGTGCCATCCAGGGGGTCAATGATCCATTTATAATCATCATCATCACCTTTAACTACGCCGCCTTCTTCACCGACAAAACTGTGATCCGGGAAAGACTGCTGGATCTTGCTGATAATTGCCTGTTCAGCTTCTTTATCAATACGGGTAACAAAATCGTTGCTACCTTTCGCTTCAACCATCAGTTCAGTTTGATTCTCAAAACCTTTTGCAATAATGTTGCCCGCCACGCGCGCCGCACGTATCGCTATATTCAGCATAGGATGCATAGTTAAACCACCAATTTTAAAGGAACATTAAACATAGACCATTCAACTCTAAAAAAGAGCCGAATAAAAAATCGGCGGGCAGTTTACCAAAGGACCTAATTTAAGCAATGATAATATTTTAACAATAAATATTTTTCAGAGATATTTTCTGTCATTAATTAGCAAAATATGACAAAGCTATTAAACTGATTACAGCTAACTTTTGCCTGCCATCATGTGCAAAGCTTCATTTTTCTAAGCACATGATGGACGGGTAATTGCTGATTCATGCTCCTAAATTGCAAGTTGTCAAGATTTGGGTAACTAACAACAATCAAAGGAATAGATTATGGGATGGTTAAGCAAAATTTTTAGTGCGACAGGTGTCAACGTTATCACTTCCGTTGGCAAGGTACTGGACGACTTAGTAACTAGTGACGAAGAGCTAGCTCTGACTGATATTCAAAAAGCAAAGATCAAAGCTGCCTACAACGTGAAGATGAAAGAGCTGATGATGAATATTGATCGGCAAGCGGCAGAGCATGAAGAAAACCTCGAGAACGAGTTGACCGAACGCCTGCAACTCGACATGAAAAGCGATTCATGGTTATCGAAGAATATTCGTCCAATGGCACTGATATTCATGACCTTAGTGGTTTCGGTATTAGCATTCTTCACCATATTCAACTCTGCACTCGGCGAGACACAGCAGGCGACCTTAGATTCCTGGATCCCTCTATTTCAAACCCTCATGTTGGTCATTTACGGCTTTTATTTTGGTTCAAGAGGCTTGGAAAAAATTCAGAAGATTCGTTCAGCAGGGCAAACAACAGCAAATGCTAAAGGGACAGTATGGACCCAGGAACAGGTGCCAAAAGGATGAACGCACGGGAGCAGGGCAGGATCAAACCAGATACTGGACTGAACCTCAGAGAAAAGCCCAATGGGCGTCAGATTGGTGTGCTCAAACACAACGAGGAGGTAGATATACTCGAAGAGGTCACCTTCTTTAGAGTCAGAGCAGAGTCAGGTCAGGTAGGTTATGTACATGGCTCCTACCTTGAACAAATGCCTTTGCAGCAAGACATTGAAGTGTCCGATTCCGCCGCTGATTTCACGCCGTCCGAGTCCTTTTCCCTGGTAACATTTACCAACGAGTGTTTGATTGGCGTTCAGATCAAGGTCGATAAGGACTTTGTGCCCGCCCTTAATCGGGTGTGTGATTACGCTAAGAAGTTTAAGTTGAAAGTTTGGGCAACCTCATCAACCCGCAGTCTGGACAATCAAGTAAGAGGCGCTATTGTGACGCCGGCAAGTAAGAGTTGTCATCATATCGGTCATGCCATCGACATGAATATTCAATTTGAAGGCAAACTATATAACTCGAAAAAGTTAAGACGCAACAATCTCGACATGCTACCAAAAGCGATCAGTAATTTTATAAATGCTATTCGTGAGGATGATGGTCTGCGCTGGGGCGGTGATTTTAACACCGAAGATCCGGTGCACATTGATGACAACTTTTATCATAAGCAGCAAATTCTGTATTTGGCTAAACTACATAGCCGCATTGATCAGTTGAACGCTTGAGTGTGAATGTACAAAAAGTAAAGGCGATGTCTCTTGGCAGCGCAATTTCTCAGACTGCCGTTGTTGGGCTGTCAGCTTGTGCTATTATCCGCCCCCAGAAATTTACCTATACAAGCCCCCCTAAGTCATGCTTGAAAATATTAAAATCGTATTAGTTAACACCTCTCACACGGGCAATATTGGTTCAGCTGCCAGGGCAATGAAAACCATGGGTTTAAGTCAGTTGGTATTAGTTGATCCGCTGACGCCACCGGATGGCAAATCCAGCGCATTAGCCGCCGGGGCAGGGGATGTGCTAGCCAAGGCCCAGATCGTTGGTAGCGTGGCAGAGGCGGTGGCTGATTGTGGCTTAATAGTTGGCACCAGTGCCCGTTCCCGTACATTGTCATGGCCAATGCTTGAACCTCGTGAATGTGGTTTAAAGCTGGTGGCTGAGGTGAAAAAACACCCGGTGGCCTTGGTGTTTGGTCGGGAAAACAATGGCTTGAGTAACGAAGAATTACAACTTTGCCATTTTCATGTGTGCATTCCCGCCAACCCAGAATACAGCTCTTTGAATCTGGCTGCAGCGGTGCAAACCTTGTGTTATGAAATTCGTATGGCTCATTTAGACAAAACACAGCCCGCTAATGTGCAAAGTGACTACCCTTTGTCAGAAGAGTTAGAAGGCTTTTATAGCCATTTGGAACAAACCCTGCAGAAAACGAATTTCATCATTCCCCAACATCCCGGTATGGTAATGCCTAAATTACGCCGTATGTTTAACCGCGCCCGCCCTGAAACTCAGGAGCTGAATATATTGCGCGGCATACTAGCATCGGTTGAGAAGAACATTAAAAACAAAGACTAGTAAATCCATTATGTTTGAGCGAATTAAAGAAGATATACAAAGTGTTTTTCACCGGGATCCTGCGGCGCGCAATACTTTTGAAGTAATGACCAACTACCCCGGCTTACATGCTATCTGGCTGCATCGCCTGAGTCATAAGTTGTGGAAGGCCAAGTGGCTTTGGCTAGCGCGCTCTCTGTCCACCTTTACCCGGTGGTTGACCGGAATTGAAATCCACCCTGGTGCGAAGTTAGGTAGGCGTTTTTTTATTGATCACGGCATGGGAGTGGTGATTGGTGAAACGGCGGAAATTGGTGACGATGTTACCCTTTACCATGGTGTAACTCTGGGCGGAACAAGCTGGAAAGCCGGCAAACGCCATCCTACTCTCGAAGATAATGTAGTGGTGGGGGCAGGTGCCCAAGTGCTTGGGCCAATCACTATGGGCAAGGGCGTTAAGGTAGGTTCTAATTCCGTTGTAGTGCGTGACGTACCCGACGGTGCAACGGTTATTGGGATTCCTGGCCGAGTTGTGGTTGAAAAAGCCCCTCAGGATAACCACAAAAACGGTGAGCGAGAGAAAATCGCTGAAAAATATGGCTTTGATGCCTACGCGGTGGCCACGGATAATCCTGATCCCATTGCCAATGCAATTGGGGTAATGGTTGACCATTTACATTTAATCGACACAAAAGTCGAAGAAATGTGCAGAGCTATCAATAGCATGGGTGGAGAGGTCTGTGGTAAATCGTTACCCGTACTGGACCTAGATACCTTTGCGGATGAAGAATTGGCCAAAGATATTCAACAGGCTAAGGACTCTTTCGACCCGCATATTTAGTCATAAAAAAACCTTGTAATACTTGAGTAATTTAGTAGGACTAATACTTGACTAAAATAGTCGGGTATGTGAAGATTCGCTCACGTTTTTGGTAAGTCTCAGATATGGAATTCCCATGAAATTAACCTCGAAAGGTCGCTATGCAGTCACGGCAATGTTGGATGTATCCTTACATTCCCAACGTGGGCCAGTGTCTTTAGCCGATATATCTGAGCGTCAAGAAATTTCCTTGTCTTACCTCGAACAATTATTTTCACGTTTACGCAGGGAAAATCTGGTGGAAAGTGTCCGTGGACCTGGCGGTGGTTACAAGTTAGGTCGCAGCGCCGGGCAGATATCTGTGGGCGCGGTTATTCGCGCAGTAGACGAGTCGGTAGATGCCACACGTTGCCAGGGACAGTCTGATTGTCAAGGCGGCGAACGCTGCTTAACCCATAATTTATGGGAAGGCTTAAGTGAGCGCATTAGTGATTTTTTAAACGGTATTACCTTGGGTGAACTCATGGCCAAACATGACGTGAGACAAGTGGCCGATAGACAAGACAAAAACAAACATCTTAATAAAATTTCGGCAAGTGACATTGCTATTAGCTTGCAGTTATAAGTGGAGTAAAATCGTGGAACAAGCAACAAACGACTTAAAATTACCTATTTACCTGGATTATTCTGCCACCACGCCGGTTGATCCCCGCGTTGCCACTAAAATGGCAGAGTGTTTAACCGCTGAAGGTAATTTCGGCAATCCAGCCTCACGTTCACATAGCTTTGGCTGGGTAGCTGAAGAGGCAGTGGATATTGCCCGTAACCAAATTGCCGATTTGGTGAATGCTGATCCCCGTGAAATTGTTTTTACTTCGGGCGCAACCGAATCCAATAATCTAGCGATTAAAGGCGCTGCCAATTTTTACGGTAAGAAGAATAAGCATATTATCACCTTGAAAACAGAGCATAAGGCCGTACTTGATACCTGCCGACAGTTGGAGCGAGAAGGCTTTGAAGTAACGTACATGGATCCAGAGCCTAATGGCTTGTTGGATTTAGATAAACTGAAAGCAACAATTCGCCCTGATACAGTTTTAGTTAGCGTGATGCATGTAAATAATGAGATTGGTGTCATCCAGGACCTAGCGTCTATTGGTGAAATCTGCCGCGAACGGAAAATTTTGTTTCATGTTGATGCGGCCCAAAGCACCGGTAAGGTACCCATCGATTTACAAGTGCTGAAGGTCGATTTGATGTCTTTTTCTGCCCACAAAACTTACGGTCCTAAAGGCATTGGTGCCTTGTATGTCAGTCGTAAACCACGGGTGCGTTTAGAAGCACAAATGCACGGTGGTGGTCATGAACGGGGCATGCGTTCTGGTACTATGGCAACTCACCAAATCGTTGGTATGGGAGAAGCCTTTCGCATCGCCAAGGAAGATATGGGCGCTGAAAACGAACGTCTTTTGATGTTACGTAACCGTTTATGGAATGGCGTAAAAGATATGGAAGCCGTATACCTTAACGGTGATTTGGAAAGTCGCATTGCCGGTAATCTGAACGTCAGTTTTGCCTATGTCGAAGGTGAGTCCTTGATTATGGCCCTTAAAGATATGGCCGTATCGTCTGGCTCTGCCTGCACCTCTGCCAGCTTGGAACCGTCTTATGTGCTTCGTGCCCTAGGATTAAATGACGAATTGGCTCATAGCTCTATCCGTTTTACTATGGGACGTTTTACTACTGAAGCAGAAATTGACTATGTTATTGGGGTGATCCGCAACGCCATTAAAAAATTACGTGAAATGTCTCCCCTGTGGGATATGTACAAAGAAGGTATTGATCTGGACACCGTTGAGTGGGCACACCACTAATATCCGGCGATATAGATTTTAATTTGACAATCAGGCACGACTTCTTAAAGTCGCGCCAAAACAGATAGGTAATCATCATGGCTTACAGTGAAAAAGTATTAGATCACTACGAAAATCCACGCAACGTTGGGGCCTTCGATAAGAATGCACCTAATATCGCCACCGGCATGGTTGGAGCACCAGCATGTGGTGACGTGATGAAGTTACAACTGAAGATAGATGACAATGGCATTATTGAAGACGCCAAGTTCAAAACTTACGGTTGTGGTTCAGCCATTGCGTCCAGTTCATTGGTCACTGAATGGGTGAAAGGCAAGTCTATCGACGAAGCAGTATTGATCACAAATACTCATATTGCCGAAGAACTAGCCTTACCACCGGTAAAAATTCACTGTTCTATCTTGGCGGAAGACGCCATCAAAGCGGCAGTAGAAGATTACAAAAGCAAACGTAGTTAATCAGGCATTAGCGAATAGGAGTGGTTAGTGGGAATTAAAGTATCTGATTCCGCAGCGCAAAGAGCACGTAGCTTTCTGGAAAACAGAGGCTCCGGACTGGGTTTGCGCTTGGGTGTTAAAACAACTGGCTGCTCTGGTTTAGCGTATGTGCTTGAGTTTGTAGATGAATTAAACGCCGATGATGAAGTGTTTGAAGACAACGGCGTAAAGATAATCATCGACGGTAAGAGTCTGGCCTACCTTGATGGTACGGAACTGGATTTTGCCAAAGACGGTTTGAACGAAGGCTTTGAATTTAGAAACCCCAACGCCAACGGTGAATGTGGTTGTGGCGAAAGCTTCAATGTGTGATGGCCTTAGCGGGTGGATTGTATATCCACCCCGCATGCCTTAGTTTTATTCCACTAGCTTCCCGCTACTTCGATTATGGCCAGGTCTATGAATTACTTTGAGTTATTTAATCTCAGTCCCTCGTTTGAGATAGACCCCGTCGCCCTGAGTCAGACCTATCAGACTCTGCAAAAACTCACACATCCGGATAAATTTGCCACTGCCAGCGAACGTGAAAAACTGCTGTCGGTGCAGAAAAACGCCCAGGTAAATGATGCCTATCAGGTACTTAAGTCTCCACTATCCCGGGCTGAACACATGCTTGAATTACGTGGCCTTGAGCTAAAGCATGAGCAGCAAACCATACAGGATACACCATTTCTGATGCAGCAAATGGAATGGCGTGAGGAGCTTGAAGACATAGGCTCACAAAGCGACCCACTAAGCACATTGGAAGCCTTGGATGATGAGGTCCAGACAGAACTTAAAGGGTGTTTGAATGAGCTAAAGGGTTTGTTGGAAGAGAATACTCCAGACAAGGATAAGCTCGCTGCGACCTTGGTGCGCAAGGTAAAGTTTTTAACAAAATTGCGCAGTGAAATTGAACTGAAAGAAGACGCCCTAAGCGACATTTAGCCGAGTCTAGTTACCATACACTAAGGGTCAACAGGCCCAAAATAACGAATAAGCAAAATATTTTATGTCATTACTTCAAATTGCAGAACCGGGCCAAAGCACGGTGCCACATCAGCGTAAGCTGGCGGTAGGGATCGATTTAGGCACCACCAATTCATTGCTTGCCACGGTGCGCAGTGGACAGGCAGAAACTCTGCCTGATGATGATGGCAGACATTTGTTACCGTCTGTAGTGTGCTATCAACAGGATCAGATAGTGGTAGGTGAGCAAGCCAAGCAAAATGCCAGTCAAGATCCGGCTAATACAATAGTCTCAGTAAAGCGCTTTCTGGGACGTAGTCTGGAAGATATTCGCGCCAATTATCCCCATCTGCCTTATGAGTTTAGTGCCACATCCCCCAACTCTCCGCTTATCAATGTAGCCAGTGGCACGGTTAATCCTGTGCAAGTCTCTGCTGAAATACTGTCAACTTTACGTATCAGAGCCGAACAAAGCTTAGGTGACGAGTTAAGCGGAGCCGTTGTTACCGTGCCGGCTTATTTTGACGACGCTCAGCGTCAGGGCACGAAAGATGCCGCTCAACTTGCCGGTTTGAAAGTATTACGCTTATTAAATGAACCCACCGCTGCTGCGATTGCCTATGGTTTGGACAGCGGCCAGGAAGGCGTTATCGCCGTGTATGATCTCTGTGGTGGTACCTTCGATATTTCAATTTTGCGCTTGAGCAAAGGGATATTTGAAGTCTTATCTACCGGTGGAGACTCAGCACTGGGTGGTGATGATTTTGATCATCTATTAGTCGACTTTATTCGCCAACAAGCTGTGTTAACTAATGACTTATCCAAGCGTATGCACCGCACCTTACTTGACCAGGCTAAGTTTGCCAAAGAGCAGCTGAGTCACGAATCAGCCGTGACCATCCACTTCGAAGATGATCAAGGCCAGCAGCATGATGTGCTGATCTGCATAGACAAGTTTGAAGCTTTGATAGCGCCTCTGGTTAAAAATACCTTACGTGCCTGTCGCCGTGCTCTAAAAGACGCCGGGTTGGACAAAGACGAGGTGCTAGAGGTGGTGATGGTTGGTGGTTCCACTCGAGTTCCCCTAGTACGCCAACAGGTGGAAGCGTTTTTTGGTAAAAGCCCCTTAACTTCGATTGACCCCGACAAGGTTGTGGCTGTGGGCGCGGCGATCCAAGCCGATATTCTAGTGGGCAATAAGCCCGATAGTGACATGTTATTGCTGGACGTACTACCCTTGTCTTTGGGCATAGAAACCATGGGCGGTTTACTTGAAAAAGTCATTCATCGCAACACCACCATACCCGTTGCCAAAGCCCAGGAATTTACCACCTTCAAAGACGGTCAAACGGCTATGATGGTGCATGTATTACAAGGTGAGCGTGAACTGGTGGACGATTGTCGCTCTCTGGCCAAATTTACTTTGCAAGGTATTCCTCCGATGACGGCGGGCGCCGCTCATATTCGCGTGACCTTTCAAGTGGATGCGGATGGTCTGTTGAATGTAAGCGCCATGGAAAAGTCGAGCGGGGTACAAGCGCACATTCAGGTTAAACCTTCTTACGGCTTAGATGATAGTCAAATTACCGCCATGCTCAGTGCATCCATGCAACATGCCAAAGGCGATATGCAAGTACGTATGCTCAAAGAGCAACAGGTCGAAGCGGCAAGGGTGAAAGAAACCCTCGACGCAGCGCTGGCTCAAGATGGTGATACCTTGTTATCGGATGACGAGCGGGAGCAAATTCAGCACGCACTTGAGGAGATGATAAGCCTGGCTCAAAGAACTGAAGTGGAAGCGATAAAGCAGGCCATTAAGAAAGTCGATGAAGCCAGTCAGATTTTTGCCGAGCGCCGGATGGATCAATCCATTCAACAGGCTTTTGCCGGACAGTCAGTAGAAAAAATTTAAACCTTTGACAAACTCAGTGACTAAATAGGATTAGCAACATGCCACAAGTGATTTTTTTACCCCATCCAGAACTGTGTCCTGATGGAGCAGCGATAGAGGCTGAAAGTGGCACCTCAGTATTAGATGTCGCCCTGCAAAATGGTATCGGTATCGAACATGCCTGTGAAAAAGTATGCGCCTGTACAACCTGCCATATATTGGTTCGTGAAGGCTTTGACTCATTAGATGAAGGAGATGAGTTGGAAGAAGATCTGCTGGACAAGGCCTGGGGCTTAGAGCCGGACTCCCGCTTAGGCTGTCAGGCCATCATCAAAGATGTAGACCTGGTAGTCGAAATTCCCAAGTACACGGTTAATCAGGTGAGCGAGGGACACTAGGTCCTGTATTTATTATAAACCAGCCAGATAGGCTGGTTTTTTTTTGTTTGCCCAGCGAAGCTGGCAAACCCGACAGGCTGAAAGAAGCCTGATCACCCTGACTAAGGGGAAGATAATCCGAATGGCAAGGGCGTCACTGGCTAACGGTGGGGTCTGAAGGAAGCCATAGGAAGTTAGAGGTACACAACTAACCGTAACCTGTTTCGGCGGCATTGGTGGGTAAGCGTCCAAAATAGCGCGAAGCCCAATACTTAGTCAGGCTAATGCTGTGCTTGAGGGTGGGATTTCTAACCGGGAGTCAGTGCAGTAACTGGGGAAGCCTGGCATCTAAACTTAATATTAGTAAGTGACCTAAATTCAAGGGGAAGCCCAAGGTTTAGTGTCGGTGTGAGGTGGCAGATGAACCCGTAGTAGTGAGTAAGGCTAGGCCTGTGAAAGCCAGTAATGGTGTGGAGGGGAAAACCAAGCCGACTATCAGCATTGTGTCTGATGGGGTCAATTTTAGTCAAAAGCTTCAATTGATTGCGAAGGGGGGAAGTATTCTTTAAGCGTATGAAAAGCGTGGAGATAGCGAATAGGCTCACAAGTATTTCGACGGAAATAGGCAAGAAGTGACGGCTAAGCAGGAATGTGGATGCTGAGAGTTGAAGGCCGAGCAATGGAGTAATGAATGACCGCTTAGGCAGATTGCCAACTGGCTAGCACACCTAATGTCACCATGAAGAATCAAACTATAAGCGAATTTAAACGAGCAGACATACCGCAAGCAAAGGCAGCAGATGACAGTTTATTACAGCTTGTACGGGCAATTGTTGGATATCAATAATTTGTACAAGGGATTCAAAAAGGTAAACAGCGCCAATGGAGCAGCCGGAATAGATGGGCAGTCCATAGGTGCGTTTGCCTTGAATTTAGAAATAAACCTAAAGCAACTGCAACTTGAATTGCAAAGCAAGCAATATCGAGCGCA
>JAWUWW010000071.1:0-8395 GCA_034111645.1 Cellvibrionaceae bacterium | reverse complement strand
TCGGCACTGACATAATGTGCCGTGGCGCCCACTAATTTAATACCACGATCCTAGGCTTGGTAATATGGCCGAGCCCCCTTAAAACCCGGTAACAACGAATGGTGAATGTTAATCGCTTTACCTGACAGTTTTTTACACATGTCATTCGATAATACCTGCATATAACGCGCTAAAACTATTAAGTCAGCTTCACATTCTTGAATGATCTGCCAAACTTTCGCTTCTTGTTCGGTTTTTGTTTCCTTACTGATAGGTAGGTGGAAATAAGGGATACCATGCCATTTCGCTAGTTCTTCTAAATCTGGATGATTAGAGATAATTGCTGGAATTTCAATAGCTAGATCGCCCGTACGATAACGGTATAATAAATCATTAAGACAATGATCGTGTTTTGACACCATGATCACTACTTTAGATTTATAAGGACTCGATGCCAATTGCCATTGCATTTCAAATTCACTGGCGCGTCGCTCAAATTCTTGGCTAAACTCTTCTGCGCTAAAGTCTGTTGCCGTATCAGCTCTAAATTCTATGCGGATGAAAAAACGATTGACTGCCGTATCATCAAACGAATGAATTTCATTAATATAAAAACCTTTTTCACATAAAAAACGGGTAACTACATCAACCGTACCCGGTCGACTAGGACAATCTGCTGTAATAATATGAGTTTGCGATACTGGATTGATATCGGACATTTTCGATCCTACTTTTAAAGTTAAAAACCGCTTAGTTATATTTGTTCAAACTTGAGCGGCTTTATTTTTGTCGGTTATTTAAACAATAGTTAGGCCATATTCTTGGCTACCTTGTTGGATCCATAACCAGACATAGTCAGAAAAACTACGGCGAACAACCAATCGAAACTTGTCCTCGCTAACACGCAATATATGCGCACCAGCTTTAGCAAAAGTGGTACCAACCACTTTGCCAACAGGAAAGATCTCAAGGTGGAAATCGTAGCCAGTAGACTTGTTCATTAAGTCAATAACATTTTCACCGCTTAGTTCAATGAGGGTTTGTGCGCCACTAATATCACTCACGGCAAAATGCCCCTTTAGATAAGCGCGAAGTTTTTGCTCCACATCGTATTCACGACCTGAAGCCACAATAACTAACCACTCATCTGGCGCTAACCACATTATCTGTGCAAGTTCACTCTTGGCACTGCTACAAGGCATTATTGGCAGCGCTAGCCCTAAGGCTTCTTGCACACCAGCCAAAAATTCAGCATCTTGCGCGTTGCCACGTAAATTAAGGTGACCCAATAAGGCCGCTTCATGCAAAATAACGCCACCTTTGTTCGACTGGCCAATTAATTGATCAAGCTGAGCATGATGCAGGGGTGATTCTACTTTGATTGAATTAGACATTTTGACGGTCTCCCTTTGGATCATAAAATACTGGACTGCAAATTTCAGCTTCAACGGTATTGCCATCACTTAATGGCAAGAATACACTTTCACCTTTGCGGTTAATACCGCCTTTAACTACTGCTAAAGCAAAAGAATACCCCATGCAAGCACTGTAATAACTTGAGGTAACATGGCCAACCATGGTCATTGGAATGCTTTGATTTTTATCAAAGACAATTTGTGCGCCTTCTGGTAAGACAAAATTTGGATCTTTGGGTTTTAAGCCAACCATTTGTTTGCGATTTTCTCTTTTATTATCAAATCGGGTCCAAGAACGTTTACCAATATAGCTAAACTCTTTCTTCTTACCTACCACCCAGTCCATGTCTAAATCTTGCGGGCTAACCGAGCCATCGGTGTCTTGCCCAACAATAATAAAGCCTTTTTCTGCGCGTAAAATATGCATAGTTTCGGTGCCGTACGGGGTAATATTAAATTCTTCACCCGCCGCCATCACGGCTTTCCACGCAGGCATACCGTAGTTAGCTTGCACGTTAATTTCAAACGACAGCTCACCGGTAAAAGATATGCGGAAAATGCGTGCTTTAATCCCTGCTACGGTAGCTTCGCGCCAATCCATATACATGAAACTGTCATTACTGACATCAATGTCACAAATTTTATCTAACACTTTACTAGAATTAGGCCCTGATATGGTCATCGTTGACCAATGATCCGTTACCGTTGAGAAATACACTTCAAGCTCGGGCCATTCGGTTTGATGCCACAGTTCTAGCCATTGCAATACACCTGCAGCACCACCTGTGGTGGTGGTCATGATAAAGCGATTATCGTCAAGACACACGGTAACGCCATCATCAAAGACCATACCGTCCTCATTACACATAACCCCATAGCGACATTTTCCAACCGCCAATTTTTTCCATGGGTTGGTATAGACACGCTCCAAAAATTCTCGAGCGTCTTTTCCTTGAATGTCAATTTTACCTAGGGTTGAAGCATCTAGAATACCGACACTGTTACGTGTCGCCAAACACTCACGTTCAAGTGACTGTTGCATGGTTTCACCTTGCTGAGGGAAGTACCATGGGCGTTTCCATTGACCTACATCTTCAAACTCGGCGCCATGATCTAAATGCCATTTATGCATAGCGCTAAACCGTGCAGGATCAAACAAGTGCTTAACATCGGCGCCAGCTAATGCACCAAACGTTGTTGGGGTATACATTGGGCGAAAGATAGTCGTACCCGTTTCTGGGATAGATTTTCCTAACGATTTAGCCGTAATGGCCATGCCGTTGATATTGCCTAACTTACCTTGATCGGTACCAAAACCTAACGCTGTGTAGCGTTTAACATGCTCAATAGATTCAAAACCTTCACGGTTAGCCAGTTCAATGCCGGCGGCAGTTACATCATTTTGATAATCAACAAACTGCTTCGGTGCGCGACTGGTCTTTTTACTGTGGGGTATATGAAATAATGCCATTGAGGCATCTTCTTGTGGATCGTTTATTTTCGGTAATTCACCGGTATAAATTCCTTCACCTCTACCTGCTGCTTGAGACGCTATAGCACCGGTAGTGAAACCGTCACTGATCACTTTCGATAAGGCATAGACACCTTCCAATCCACCACAAACATGTTGCTTTTGTACCGTTTTACCGGGTACAAAGCCTGCAATGTCATCATTCCAAACGGGGCGAGAGCCCGTATGCGATGACAAATGAATAACAGGACTCCATCCGCCAGAGCTGGCAACTGTATCACACACAAAATATTTCGCTGCGCCTGTAACACTATGATTAGCAGCATTTATTGGCGCAACATCTACACCTTTAACTCGTTTGTTACCTTTGACTTCGATAACCGCATGATCAAAGATGATTTCTATACCTAGTTTTCTGACTTTATCAACCAGCTCACCATTTGACGTACTTCGAGTGTCAACAACGGCCACAACTTTACGACCTGCCTGATGCCAATCAATAGCCGTTTTGTATGCATTATCATTCGTCGTCATTAGCACTAATTTGTTACCGGGTACAACATCATAACGATTAATATAGGTAGAAATCGCATTCGCTAGCATACAACCTGGAACGTCATTATTAGCATAAACCAAAGGACGCTCATGAGCACCCGTGGCTAAAATGACCTGTTTTGCTCTTACTTTGTGCAATCGTTGGCGCGTACTTTGTAACTGATGCTCACCTAAGTGGTCCGTACGGCGTTCATTAATACCCACAAGATTATGATCGAAATAGCCGAAAACAGTACTGCGTGGTAATAAGTATACGTTGTCCATGTCAGCAAGCTGGGCGACAGTTTTTTCAACCCATTCACTTGCAATTTGACCATCTATTTCCTGTGTGCTGCATAATAAACTGCCACCAAATTCATTTTGTTCATCACTAATGATAACCCGTGCGCCTGATTGTGCCGCAGACAATGCTGCCGCTAACCCTGCAGGACCACCGCCAACAACCATCACATCACAATGATGGTGCATTTTGTCATAACTATCTGGATCGCCTGTTTGTGGACTAGCTCCTAAACCTGCACCTTTGCGGATCAAGTGTTCATAAGACATCCATAACGACTGTGGAAACATAAAGGTTTTATAATAAAATCCAGGCGGCATCATTGAGCCACCTAGTTTGCCCACTGTTGACATTACATCGAAATCAACATTAGGCCAGCCGTTCGTTGAGCTCGCCGTCAACCCTTGATACAGGTCGGTTTGGGTCGCACGTGGGTTCGGAATTGTCGTGGCTTGGGTCGAGCCAATTTGAAAAATGGCATTCGGCTCTTGTGAGTCACTGGTAATAATACCGCGAGGCCGTGAGTATTTAAAACTACGCCCGACGACATCAACGCCGTTGGCTAGTAAGGCTGACGCGACAGTATCACCTTCAAACCCCTCATACTCTTTACCGTTAAAGCTAAACGTTAAAGTTCGCTGACGATTAATGCGTTTGCTACTTTGAGCGATTCGATTAACTTGGATCATGATTGGCCCTCTTTACTAGCAGTAACACTGGGCGCTTGACCCATTTTGTATGTTTCCATGATTTCATACGTCACCGTATTTCTAGTCGCGTTAAAATATTTACGACAACCATGGCTATGCAGCCACATTTCATGATGTAAACCACGCGGATTTTTACGGAAAAATAAATAATGCGCCCATTGCTCATCACTTAGTTCTTCTGGGTTTAGCGGGCGCTCGATGTGTGCTTGTCCTGCTGGATTAAACTCTTCTTCTTCACGCATCTCTTCACAATACGGACAGTGGATAAGTAACATAATAAATTCCTCTTAGTGGGCAACGCCCGCTGCGCCATGTTCGTCAATTAATTCACCCGATGAAAAACGATCAATGCTAAATGGTTTCGCTAACGGGTGCGCCTCATCATGGGCAATAGTATGGGCAAACACATGACCTGCTCCCGGTGTCGCCTTGAAACCACCAGTACCCCAGCCACAGTTAAAATAAAGTCCCTTAATATGCGTTTTAGAAATAATAGGACAGGCGTCAGGGCAAGTATCAACAACACCGCCCCAAGCTCTATTGAGTCGCACACGACTGAAAATTGGAAACATTTCGATAATTGCTGCAATGGTATGTTCAACAACATTGAAAGAACCACGCTGACCATAACCGTTATAACCATCTATACCAGCACCAATGACCAAATCACCTTTATCGGATTGGCTCATATAACCGTGTACATGATTTGACATAACCACGGTATTTAAAACAGGTTTTAATGGCTCTGACACCATTGCTTGTAAAGGATGTGATTCAAGCGGTAATTCCATACCGACCATCTTGGCGATCACACTAGAGTTGCCAGCAGCGACACAAGCAACCTTATTCGCGGAAATAAAACCACGATTGGTTTCAACACCTTCCACTGCTCCATCTTTACGACGAATACCCGTTACTTCTGTTTGTTGTAATAAATCAACACCTAATGCATCTGCTGCACGGGCAAAACCCCAAGCAACGGCGTCGTGACGAGCCGTACCTCCACGCGCTTGCCATGAAGCGCCCATTACCGGATAACGTGCATTTTTAGAACAGTTTAAAATAGGTACCATTTCTTGTACTTGTGCGTTGGTAAGTACTTCCCCATCAATACCGTTAAGACGATTGGCATTAACGCGACGTTCGATGTCACGCATGTCTTGTAAACTATGACCTAGATTTAATACACCACGTTGACTAAACATCAGATTATAGTTTAGCTCTTGTGCTAAACCTTCCCATAGTTTTAATGAGTGATCATATAAGTGTGATGCTTCGTCCCATAAATAGTTTGAACGTACAATGGTGGTATTACGCGCGGTATTACCGCCACCCAAATAACCTTTTTCAACCACGGCAATGTTAGTGATACCATGTTCTTTAGCTAAATAATAAGCAGTTGCCAGGCCGTGCGCACCTCCTCCTATGATAACAACATCATAGTGTTTTTTAGGTGTAGGATTACTCCAAACCCGCTGCCAATTCTCGTGGTAACTAAACGAGTGTTTTAATAAACCAAATCCTGAATATTGTTGCATGGTATTACCTTTTTCTAAATTGTATTATTGGCCAAATAGGAAGATCTAAGCCGCTTGGGCCTTGGGCATATCCATTATCGATACACTGGATTTTTTTCACACAACTCCAACACTTTATTTCTTACATCATCAATAACCTGTTCGTTGTTGATGTCATCTAAAACATCACAAATCCAACCGGTTAGTTGTGCCACTTCATTAATACCAAAGCCACGACTAGTGATTGCTGGTGTGCCGATACGCAGGCCACTAGTAACAAACGGTGATTGTGGATCATTGGGTACTGAGTTCTTGTTAACCGTGATATTGGCACGTCCTAATGCAGCATCGGCGTCTTTACCCGTAATACCTTTGTCTATTAAATCTAATAAAAACAAATGATTATCAGTGCCTCCAGAGACAATGTTATGTCCACGTTGCTGGAATACTTTTGCCATTTCACGCGCATTATCGATGACTTGTTGCTGATACTCGACATAACCATCACAGAGTGCTTCTTTAAAACAAATAGCTTTGGCTGCAATAACGTGCATCAAGGGTCCACCTTGACCTGCAGGGAATACCGCTGAGTTAAGTTTTTTGGCAAGCTCATCATTTTGTTTCGACAAAATTAATCCGCCACGAGGGCCTCGCAATGTTTTGTGAGTTGTGGTGGTAACCACATCGGCAATGGGTACTGGGTTAGGGTATAGCCCTGCAGCCACCAAACCAGCTACATGAGCCATATCAACAAATAACCAAGCGCCAATCCCGTCGGCAATATCACGAAAACGCTGCCAATCAACCACACGTGAATAAGCAGAGAAGCCGGCAATGATCATTTTGGGTTGATGTTCTTTGGCAAGGCGTTCGACTTCCTCGTAGTCAATTTCACCTGTTGCTTCATTTAAGCCATACTGAACTGCGTTATAAATTTTACCGGAGAAACTTACTTTAGAGCCGTGAGTTAAATGACCACCGTGGGCTAAACTCATACCAAGCAGAGTTTCACCCGGTTTTAGCAATGCCATAAATACAGCAGCATTGGCTTGTGAACCAGAATGTGGTTGTACATTGGCGTAATCGGCACCGAATAATTTTTTAGCACGATCAATCGCCAATTGCTCTATAACATCTACGTGTTCACAACCACCGTAATAACGTTTACCTGGATAACCTTCGGCATATTTGTTGGTAAGTTGTGTTCCTTGAGCTTCCATTACTCTAGCGCTGGTATAATTTTCTGAGGCGATTAGTTCAACGTGATCTTCTTGACGTCTATCTTCTTGCTGAATTGCCTGCCAAATTTTGTCGTCGAAGCCTGCTATTTGATCATTTTTATAAAACACTTTACGTTCTCCGCGGCTAAAATAATCGCCGTAGTTTTTTATTTAGTATTGATTTGATACTAGCCTGAGGTCAACCTAGTAATAGTTCAGTTAACGCCATTTTTGCGTTAAATTACGACATTTTTTTTGAGGGATAATGTCGTGCTTGGCTTCTGCGTTTAACCTTTTCTGGTGGGCGGTGTATGAGCTACCTTAGCTACTCCATCCTGCTCTAAATATATTTCTTCTTGTTCATATCGTGCTAATTCAGCAGCAGATATTTTGGGTGAAAAATGCCCCAATGCGGCATAGCACAAACCAATTAATGGTGATAACCAACACGCAAATGCTAATGGAATATAAAGTAGATTTTCTACATTACCTTCGCTAATTCCCAAACCTAGTGACGTGATGACAAAAGCGCCACCCGCATTCCATGGAATTAAAGGAGAGATTAAAGTACCGCCTTCTTCTACGGCGCGCGATAAATTCAATTTAGAATAACCTTTTTTAACATAAGCTGATGCAAACATTCTTCCCGGTAACGCAATAGAAAGATAAGGGTCGCCAGCGACAAGATTAGTTGCTATTGCAGCACCGGTAGCTGATGCTTGTAAACCGAAAAACGATTTAACACTGCCAAGTATTGCCGTAATAATAGTATCTAGACATTTGGTACATTCAAGTGCACCACCAAAGCCTAATGAAATGATAACTAAGGTAATAACCCAGGTCATCGACTGAATCCCACCTCTATTTAATAAGCCATCTATTTCAGCAACGCCGGTTTCAATTTTATATCCTGATTGCATAAAATTAAATATTTCATGCAATGAAGCGCCCTGAACAAATATCGCGAGTAACGCACCCGCTAATACGCCAGCGAACAACGAAGGCAAGGCAGGCATTTTTTTAAGGGCAAGCACAATGACGAGTAATGGTGGCAGTAACACTAACAAGGTGATATTAAAATTGCTTTCTAGGCCACTAGTAATCGCTTCTATTTTAGAAAAATCAACTTCATTTGAAGCAATTAGATTAAATCCAACAAACAAATAGATGACCAAAGCAATAAGCATTGCGGGTACCGTCGTTGGCAACATGTTACGAATATGATCGAACAGATTAACGCCTGTGACG
>JAWUWW010000070.1:0-8325 GCA_034111645.1 Cellvibrionaceae bacterium | reverse complement strand
TTTCGGAGTGTTTGCAGATGAAATCCGGGGAATAATGGGGTAATATTTTTCATGAATAATTATGACATTTTAAGCTAAATTTTTCAGTATTTACCTAATGAATTTCAATGGTAAACAGGCTTAACTTAGCGCCATTCGGCTTTGCCCCCTATTGTTAAAAATGCTGCTAAATAGACCCAAAAAAATACTCTATTAAGATTATAAAAAAATAAAAATAAACCAAGGCAAAAAGGCAATATACCAAGAGCGATTAACAACGTGTGTGTATTATTTACTGTATTTATTGATACACCTTTTACCTTTACTATTTCAGATATTGCGGAAGAGCAGACTAAAAAAAGATCGTCGCTACCGACAGTTAGGTGCTTTGTAGGAAAAGGGCTCATCTAGCTTGCCTTTTAACTAGGCCATTAACCCACCTTTGCTTACCATCCCTTAGCGGCTTGGTTTCGGACCATACGTTAATCATCGTAAAATCTGGCACGGCTCCCAATAAACCTACAAGACGATCTTCAGTAAAATTTGTAAAGTGCCTGCCTCGCTCATCTACGCTATCGACCTCTCCCCATTTAAACGAGAAGTAAGCCACGCCATTATCGCACAAGGCCAGCGCAATCCGCTTAAGCACATCAGGCAATTGCAGCCTTGGCCAATGTAACAGACTGGCTGAAGACCAAACGCCATTAAATTTATTGTGGTAATCGAGTGTTTGAAAAGTGATAACTGCTACCGAGCACTCTAAATATTGCTCTGCACAAGCTGCAATTTTTGCATTGCCATCGATGGGGGTAACTGCATAGCCTTTTTCTAAAAAAGCTTTACTATCGCGACCAGAGCCACAACCCAGATCGAGAATATGCGCACCGTTAGGTAATTGATCAAGAAACAGCTGGTAGGAATCTTCCATATCAAATGCAATAGTCTCGGCACAATAAGCCTGAGTATTGTTAGTGTAAAAGGCCTCGGTAATAGTCATAGATTTATACTGCTGCACTAGCGGAATATGCGCCGGCGCCCACTGCACAGAATCGAGCTCATTCAAACTCAACCAACACAGCGCATCGTGATCAGTTAGAAGAAACTCACCATCCAAATGCTGCACTTGATACGCCAGCAAGCACACAATTTTCGATCCATAGTCATAAACACTCTCTCCAACAAACGCACCCACACGAGTAGTGATTTTAAATTCTTCTTCTAACTCACGATTCAGACATTGCTCGGGGGTATCTTCAGCTTCGAGCTTGCCGCCAGGAAACTCCCAGCAACCTCCCAAATGCAGCCCCGCCCTGCGACGCGCCGCAAAGACTTTATTGTCTTTAACGATAATAGCTGCGGTGACGTCAATTTGTTTTTCATGCGTTATAGAATTGCATTGTAAAAATGGGATACAGAGAAGCCATCGCGCATAACAAAGCTATGTGAGTTTTGTGAAATGATACGGGGATGATTTGCCTGGCTGGCAATACCACAAAATGAGCAGGATTTATTTAGCATTGGGCAAGTCGCAAGCAAGAGGGCTGGTAAAAAAGCAACCGGATAGAGGTGCTATTACGCAACTACTTTTTGCAGTTTTAACATTGTGTAAATACAAACCCACAAGCATGACTTAACTCCGTTTCATCACTACTATCCATGCGAGACTTCTGAATGACTATCCGTAGTCTTAGTAACATCCCTTTTGAAGCGTCTGAAACTCTTCTAAGTGCTTGCCACGGTAAAATCTTTTCGCCGTGTTAACTTTAATTTAATATATTTTAATCACGCCTGTCAATTCATTCCTATTAATATTTTTAATCTCGATTTTTAGCTTTGATTAACTCAAATTTTAAACGGTTTTTAATACTCGCAGTATCAAATTGCTCGTTAGTTAGTTGCCGAGATCGCCCGGCTGCGATAAAAGAGATTTGCTTGCCCAAACCTCTCTTCACTCTAACGGGCATCCCCAACTACATCCACCTTCGGCGTACCTTAAATGCATGAGCAATAAAAACCGATGTTGCCGTTCGTCTATTTTTACACTGTAAAAAAATCTCAAACAGCGTTCGCTCGGCTCTGTTATGGCTCACGCATTACAGGCGATTTTTAAGGGAGTTTAGTTTTTTTTAATTTTTTTATACCTACTATTTCACTGCTATAGCGTTAACTATTTTTTCGTGCTGGGCTTGATCTGGTATCTAGTAACTCATTAAAGGCACTGGTTCCGGATCAGATGGGTTTTCTTATGAGTACCAAAAACTTAACCGGGCAGCAGCGATATTATTTCAAAATTATTAATTGCGGTACAGCTTTTTGCCCGCACCAAATAAGGGCATTTTGTTGATAGCGCGCGCCCATTATTTTTGCGGCCTTTAAGGTTAAACCCAATACAAAAAAACTGTTTTCACCGGGCCAAGTGCTTTAAGGATGTTGGCCTATTGCATCGATAACAAAACGGTCCGGGGACAGCCGCTCAGTCCATTTTTTAACAGTATCCTATCTGCCGTTACAAGATAGCTTTAGATACCAAACCTTGTCGTTAAAGAGCGATTTTTTCCAGCACAATTGGTTAGCAACTTAAAGGCAGCCACTCACCTCTTACAATATAAAATCTCTTACCGTCGAGCCGATTAATCCGGAATAATTATTATAATCAAAAGGCTTACACGTGTTCCGTCGGGTGGGTGTCCTCGGTTAATTTTCCATTGTTTACCTTATTTTTATTATTGCCTGAAACCAAAGATCAATAAAGGGCATCTAAGTCGTAGTTCACCTAAAACTTTATTAAGTAAGATCTCTGAATATAGGTAAACTAAAACTAATGGCCCATCTTACTAGAGTAGAGAGTAAGATGGGCTAATTGG
The DNA here is from genome assembly GCA_034111645.1 of Cellvibrionaceae bacterium. Lineage (GTDB taxonomy): Bacteria > Pseudomonadota > Gammaproteobacteria > Pseudomonadales > Cellvibrionaceae > CANLBN01. The sequence continues at coordinate 5,482 of JAWUWW010000070.1, read as the reverse complement.
CTAGCTTTTGTTTTTAGTGTAAAAAAACTGACGCTTAGTGTTGATGCTTAAAATACTGAACAAGCTGTTGCTGTATAGCGTGAGTGGTCAGTTAAGTGGGGCAGATCTAAGCGCATTATTATTAATAACGAATGCCATACAACTTAACTATAAAAATAATGGATCTACTATGAAAAAAATATTTTCCCTTTGTGCATTATTAATTGTCATAGCAATAGCAGCATTTTTGTTGCTGTCTAAGGAAGGTGTAAAACTGTTACAGGGGCCTAAAGTCCATCAAGGTGCCACAGAATTAAGATTTAATGAAATAACTACGGCATTCAAGCATGTTTCAAATTTTGAAGATGCCTTACCGTTTATGGCGTTGTCAGCGATTGATGTCAATAATGATGGTGTTGATGAAATCTTCGTCGGTGGTGGCATTGGTCAGCAGGATGCGATTTTACAGTACGATGGCACGGCTCTGGTTAATTCAGCTATGGGTAGTGGTATAAGTAAAGATAATGCTGACCCCAGTTATGGTGCTATATCCATTGATGCAACAGCAGATGGTTTAGCAGATTTATTTGTAGCGCGTGAATCGGGTGTTTATTTTTATGTGAACACCGGCTCAGGTTTTAGCGGTGGTCAGATAGATTTTCCTCTAGACAAAAAATCCATGCCCTTATCGATCGCCGCCGGTGACATTAATAAAGATGGCTATGTAGATCTTTATATCTCTAACTATATCCGCCCAGAATTTGTTGAAGGGGAAACGATATTCAATGACTTGGCATACGGCGGCACCAATAATTTATTGTTGAATAATGGCGATAATACCTTTGCAGATATTACTAAAGCGTCAGGTGTATACCATCAGCACAATACCTTCCTCTCTGTTCTTGTAGACCTAAATGACGACGGTCATAGCGAACTAGTGGTTGCCCATGATACGGGTGTGCCGTCGATCTATAAGAATAATGGCGATCTTACGTTTAGCGATGTGTCTTTGCCAGTTACCTTCAGTTACCCCATGGGCATTGCTGTTAGTGATAGTAATAATGATGGCAAATTGGATTTGTATTTTAGCAATGTAGGGCCAACTCTCCCCTCTAAGCTATTACGTGGTGATTTGAGAGAAGATCAGGTACTTAATCAGGACTATATTTTACTCGAAAATAAAGGCGATCTAGTCTTCGAAGATACTGCAAAAAAACGCAACGCAGCTAGCTATGGTTTTGGTTGGGGTTTGGTGTCGTTTGACTTTAATAACGATACCTTGGCTGATTACCTGTTCTCTCAAAACTATATCCGTTTCCCGGGTGCAACCAGTGGTTTGTTTGATTTATACCCCGGTCGCTTGTTACAGCAAAAAGCCGATTGGCAATTTGAAGCCGTTGAGGAAATGGCAGGTATTGCTAATGAAAATTTTGGGGTCAACATGGTGGTGACCGATTTTAATAAAGATGGCTGGCCAGACGTGGTTCTCGGTAATCTGGGTAGTGAACTTCGCGCCTTCGTCAATAATGGGGGTTCGAATCATTGGTTAAAAGTAAGGCTGACGGATTCACCCGCCTCATTAGGTGCAATTGTTACACTAGAGACAGATGCCGGCGAAACCTTTGTTAACCAAGTGTATACCAGTGAAGGTTTGGGTTCTGATCAAAGTCACGAATTGTTTTTTGGTTTAGGTGAAATATCAGCAATTAAAAGTCTGAGTGTGAGATACCAAAGTGGCATCACAAAAACTATTAATAATCCCAGTATCGATACCTTAATTTCTGCGGAGTCTTTTCAATGAGCACGGATAATAATTATAAACTGCTGGTTATTGCCGGTTGGCTTGGTTTAATAGGCGCATTTTTCGTCGGAGTGGGTGAGTTTACTCTACAGTTTTCACAACAAGGTGGCTACGAATCCGTCGACTATAGTTACTTTGCGCGTATATCGGAGACGCGTTTAAGTTATGGCCATTTTATTAGCGTGTTGGCGGCGCCTCTTTATCTTATTGGCTATTGGCATCTCGGGCAGATGTTTATTCGGGGGGGTAGCGTTAAGTCAGGTTGGTTTATTACTTTGTTTGGTGCTTATGCTTTTGTTGTAGGCACTGCATGGTTGGGTGGTCGCGTTTACCTCGCCTATACTGCACACGCGATAGCTGCAGGGGGTAGTGAAGAAACAGTGCTTGCATTAACGGCATTGCTGGGTGTTTTTTCAGAACACAACGAACCTTTGGTGAATGCCTTACGTTTAGCCATGTTGATCGTATCTGTGTTGTGGATTGCTCTCATCTCACAAGGTAAGACCTTATATCCTCGTTGGGTCGCTATTTTTAGCCCCATTGCGTTATTGGCGAGTATCTTTTTAGTTTATTTTTATATTTCGCCAGCAATAGGCGCGTGGTTACTACCTGCCGCAATGAATGTGGTGCATGTGATTATTTTTGCACTCTCTATTTATATTGCGCGTGGTTTACAAAAAGCCAGTGACTAACCGGGACCTTTGCACGAAAGTCATTGTGCTCCCATACTGCGTTTACCCCTCAAGGGGCACCGAGGAAAAACGGTCCAATCGGTCGTTGACCTCGGTGCCGCTTGACGGTCTACATACAAACTCCCCCTTGGCGCTAGGTCTACGACCAGAAAAGCTGTCTAAATCTGTTCCTACAGATTTATCGTGCGTTTTTGCCTTGCCTGAAAGCAAAATCATCTTCCGTGCAAAGGCCTCTAACCGTCTATTTTTTAAGTGTTTATTATGAGTATATCCAAAAAAGTCATTCACCAAGCAAGTTTTACCGTCACTATACTGTTAGCAGTGATCGCTCTAGTGGCGGTGATCCCCGTCAGCTACGCTACTCTGGTGACGGATAAAGGTTGCCCGTATCTATGGTTGATACCGGCGTGTTATCTAGTCACCATAGGCTACGCCTTGATTTTATTATCACTGCTAGTTAACAAAAAAAGTCTATTTGTGATCGGCTGGCTGCCAGTTTTTTTTCTGGCATTGTCGGGGTCCATTGTGGAGCTATCGGGTCTGAATGTTTGTCCAAAAACCGACAGCGGAATACCCATGTGTTATTTCTCTTGGGTATTTTCGGTAGTAATTGCAGCGTTTTATTTTCTTTGGAGCAAAAGTAAAGTCTGAAGTTGCTAGCTATAGAGGAAAATATCGCTCTGGCCGGTAATTTTGGCCACCGCAGCTTGGTTGTATTCTCCGTTGTAAAGCTCTTTAAATGCCTCGTCCAAAAGTCGCTTTACCATATCTGCGTGTAAGTCGGTGGCACAGAAAATCATGGTTTTCTCGTCGCAAAAGGGGTCTATTTCCATAGCCAACTGGGTGCAGATAACTTTGTTAAAGTTTTCGTTAATCACGCGGCGGTTAAACGCGTCCACTTCAAAATTGAGTTCGTCTTCGAGCTCGTCTGTTTCTACTTCACCGGTGCCGGTATTAATACTGCTAACCACAGCCCCTTTTTCAAACTTAATGCCTTTTTGAGTAAGCAGGGTTTCGTAACGAATAGGCGGTTCGTGATCAATCAACCAATCGTCGGCGACGGCTTCGCGATAAGAATAGGTGTACACCGGTTTACCAAAGACTTCGCTGGTATGTTTGGCCGGTGTGGCTGTCAAACCTATTTTGACGGCATCGAAATAATCCAATACTCGGCGATAAGTCGACAAATACTGATTAGCATCGCGGGTGGCTAATTCACCTTCTGTCATATTTTGGTCAAGGGTATAACCCCTATGGGCTTCATCGACAATTATGCAATCGAATTGATCCACAGTGGGTGGGTTGTCTGACATAAAAACCCGCTTAACCATTGCTTGTACTGTGGCTACCTGTATTCGCGTTTCAGCCTCACCAGCCATATCACCTAGTAGGGCTATATTATAGATTTTTGACAGGGTTTGGTTTTGTTCAAGCGGTGCTTCTTTAAAGGTATCAATTGCTTGCTGTCCCAGTGCAGTTCGATCGACTAAAAACAAGATACGCTTAAAGCGTTCTGCTTTCAGAAAACGATACATTAAGCCAAGAATGGTACGTGTTTTACCTGTACCGGTTGCCATCGCTAATAAACAGCTTTGCTGATCATGTTGCAGGGCAATTTCAACCTGCTTGATGGCTGTCACCTGGTAGTCACGCAATCTCAGGTAGGAAAAGCCTTCTTGTTTTAGCTGTTGCTCAGCCTTGTCTTTACTGCGAGTAAGTTTATCAAGCAAACCCTGCGGGCTATGAAAGTTGCTTAAAGGTTTAGCTAGATTGCTATGGGCTCGGGTATCACGAAACCATGTTCCAGAGTGTTCTGCCAATTGCTTTACGAAAGGACGACCATTGCAGGAATAAACAAAAGGCACAGTATAATGGCCATCTTCTGCAAATGGCCATGCTACCGTTAAACCTTGTAATTCGCATGCCGGGATCATCTTTGGAGTATTATGAAAGCCCTTGGAATAGCGCTCAGCTTGAGTGATTTTACCTGCCACATTGGTATTTTCTTTTTTGGCTTCAACGATGGCTATGGGGGTTAAACCGCAAAACAGCACATAATCTGCATAGCCCTTTTTACCTTTGAGCTCGGTAGGCCACTCGGCAATAGCCAAATTTTTGCCTTTTTGGGGTCTTATTCCGTTTTGGTAAGTTAAGTTTTGAGTATCTGCCTGCCAACCCGCTTCGACTAGATGCTGGTCGATCACAATACGGGTAACTTCTTCATTTAAGTACAAAGCTTTACTGGCTTTACGTAATTGGGCGCTATAAACCTTTTGCTGCTTCTTAGCTTTTTCTAGCTGCTCTGTTGGGGCAATTTCCAACTGCTTTTGCAGTGTGTCTATTTTGCTTTCAAATTCTTGGGTTTGTTTAGCTTGCTGTTGTTCGTGCAAGGCCAACTGATGCTGATACGTTTTGGACTCTTTATCCATTTGCTCAGCAAGTACAGCATATTCTTCTTTTTCTAGACTAATCAGTTGATTGAGCTTTTGGTCTGATTCAAGTTGTTGATTGGCCTCTGACAATTGGCTGGATAATTGCTGAATCTGATTCTGTAAGGCGCTAAGTTGCGCACTTGGGTCTGGCGGAGCAGTAAAGGAGCCAGGTTTGAAGTTGTCAGCAAAAGAACGATGAAACCAAATAGCTAGATTACGCGCTACTTTAAGACCATCCATGGCTTCTTTGTGTTTGGTTTTAAATTGATGAGTCGCTTTGTTGCCTTCGACTCTCAGGGTATAAAACAATTCTTTTATCTGTGGCTCAAAACCAATTTCACGATGAATTTTGTAGAGTAAGTCTGATTGTGAAGTCGAGTTATCAAATATAACACCACAACGAGCGGCAACTTCTTGAGCAAAGGCTTCACCGAGTTGACGTAGTTTGATTAACGTGGTGTTAGGATCCGCAGCGAAAGCCTGCTCAGCATTAACAGCGAGCTGAAAAAAAATCGGGTCATGTTCTTCAAGGAAAGCAAAATTCGATGTGATGTTCTTCGTCAAAATAAAATACTCTC
>JAWUWW010000069.1:0-9993 GCA_034111645.1 Cellvibrionaceae bacterium | reverse complement strand
TGGTAGAAGCTGCAATACATTCTACAAAAGAACATGTTACGGCAAGCACTATAAGTAATACAGAAATTACCCTACTTAATATCGGAATTTTAGTCATACGTTGCTTACAACCAAATTTGTAACATGTTATTATATTCTCACTATTCTCAAATCTTTTGACTACAATCAATCTCCTGACCCCCTAGCATTCTAAAACAATCACATTTTAGATCCTGTTTTTTGTTGGAAGACTACATCAATCCTAAACTAGGGCATAAATTTGTATTACTAGAGTAGATAGTAAATCAGCAATTTCATGTAGTCAATTATAAGTTGATAAATTATTACCAGGACAATTGTATTAAAAATGTTGTTGAGATAGGAGAGTTTGTTTCTCAATATTAGAACTAAATCAATTGAAATATGCTGATTTACTTCTATTCCTTGCTCTAATATCAGTAACAGAAGCCTTGAGTGAGATATTATATGTTTATATGCATTTAAATGCTCCCAGCTACTTAATTCAGTATTCTGGGCCTGTGGCAAATAGGAAATTAGTTCGAGATTTTTTAGGAATCAGGTTTGTTTCTATAATGATCAATAATAACACGAAATATGCTGATCTCTTGCAGTTTAGATTTTTCATTGACTAGTTTGCAACAGGACTAAAAATTATATTTCAACTATAAGTTATTTATTGACAGAGCATGTAGATCTATGTTTATTCTTTTTAAGTGTAGGCATAGGGTCTCACGTTAGTGGGGTATGACTTGTGCCTGTTTGTCGAATTTAAATATATGAGGTTATTGTATGGCAGAAGAAGATCAAAGCGCCCAGGAGCAGGCGCAACATGCCGGGAGTGGTAGAGGATTTGTTAATCAACAGTTGGGTGCTCTCCCTATAGGAAGTCTGATTATGGCGCCCATTATGGCTGCTGCTGAAGGGCAGGAGGAGCTATGTAATAAATATCTAAACTTTATCATGAAGTTGGCTTACGACACGGATCATACAGGTAGTATTCTTGGTGGAATAGGCGGAGTAATTGGTGAAGCCGTGGGTACAGCTGAAGCTGGACCTGTTGGCGGCGCAGCTGGTAAAGCGATTGGCACCGGTGTTGGTCAGTTATTTGGTCAAAAAGCGCAGAAGACGAAAGTCCTGAAGTTCAAGTTGGATCGTCCTCAGGTTAATCCCGATGGTACAATTACCAATGTGAGTACTGAAATTAATGCACCGATGCTATCATTGGTACCATTACCTGCATTTACTATGGATGAAGTTGTGGTAGACTTTACCATGGATGTGTCAGATCAGTTGAGCACGAGCAACACTTATGATACGTCCACGACTACTGCAACATCTGATTCAAATCAGGGTACAAAACATGCAGAAAGTCAACCTAACTTTTGGGAAAATCTTGTTGGTCTTAATGGAAACAGTAGTACGACTGATACTAGCTGGCAGCATAGCACTATCATTAAAGGTAAGGTTACAGCTCACAGAGAGAACATCAGAAGAACGGACGTTTCTGCGAAATATACTGTTAAAGCAAGGGCTGTACAACAGCCAGCAGCTGATGGTATGTCGAAATTGACGGATCTGTTCAGCGCGATGATTGAACCTATTAATACTGACAATCAATATATGAAAGATGCTAAGAGTCTTGATACATAATTGATTGAAAGGGAACTTGAATTTATGGAGCCAGATTCTCTCGGTGAGTGCCTGGCTCTAATATTTTGTATGAAGTGTTGATATGAAGGAAGGGACAAGTTACGAACAAGGTACATTGATGTCTGGAGAAGGTAGCTCGACAGAAGAAAAGGAAAAAAAGAATGCTGGTCAAGATGATGTGCAGGAAAATGATGACGTAGCAGGAGATAATACAAAACTGGCTGTTAAGGGTGATGTGCAGACTTTTGGCAGTTTGGTTGCCTCAGAGGAAGAGGGCGAAAATGTAGAAAAAATGGAAGATGGCGCCCCAAAAGAGAATGACAATGCGGAATGGAGAGCTCTAGTTGGCGTGAAGACATTTATGACTGATTCTGGAGAGGTGATGGGAGAGGATCGTTATGCTGTTTGGGTGTATAAAGAGGAGAAGCACCACATAGTTAGAGTGGGGTTTGATAAGAAGAAGCTGCAGAAATTATACAGGGTTGAAAAAGGTATGATATTTACATTCAATACGAATCATGTAGAGGACCAGGAGACAACAAAGAAAAAGAAACCGAAATGGAACCGTGGTTCCAGGGAGGATATAGATAACAGAAATAGTGGTACGACTAGAGATCGTAGCGGGAGGAGGTCAAGGCTATGAGCACAAGTATTGAGGAGCTAATTAAATCCTTAGGTGTATCTGTTAGGGAGGCGCAATATTTGATTAATAAGTTTTCTCTAGTAAAATATGCCGAATATTTCACTGAAGAACATAGGGATTCGTCTACCGTCGTATTGACACCTAGATGTATTTCTTTTCCTTTACCGCACACTGATGAAAAAATTGATGTACCTATCATTACCCTTGTGAATCATAGTTCGTTAGAGCTTGAAGAAGTAGAAATTAAGATGGTGGTGAATACGTCTTGGAACCCAAAAAGCCAGCAGGTGGAGGTGGATGTATCTCCTATGGTTCCTGGGAATAAGTTGCCTGAAGGGGATGAGAGTTCCCACAATACCACTCATATTAATTTGAAGTTTAAAATAGGACCTTCTGCGGAAGGTATAGCCAAACATGTTGAGTCCTATTATCAGGAGTTCAAAAGGAATAATTACTAAGAGTCTTTATTGTTTCTTTATATAGAAATGGTTAGCAGGTTTTTTATTATATAGTAAGGAGGTGTGTGATGATAATAGATATACTGAAAGACGTGTATAGCTCTCGTAGTATAGAGAAATCTTTGGTTAGTGGAGTTGGGGAGGTTCTTTGTAATCTCAATGATTATAGCCCCTATTTGAAAAAAGAAGATAAGGATATTAGTTTATATGCAATCATGGATGATGGGGCTTTTGGCCCGCTAAACAAGATAGTAGTTACAAGTGAGGAAGGAATAGGAAAGACCACACTGACAAAGAGCGTGCTATATAGGTGGGGCATGGGTACGTTGTGGAATGATAAGTACGATATAGTTTATAGAGCAGACTTGCAGCTATTACTGGATATTAGTTGGATGGATTATTACAAGAACTATGATTTGGGCGACCCGAAAGTAATATTACAATGTTTAATCCATTACAGCATATCAGGTGGTGAAAATCAGCAAGAAGTTGATAGCTTAGGATTTAAATCTGAAAATATAGCATTGCCATGCGATGGCAAATGTTTGTTGATACTTGATGGCTATGACAACATAGTTAAAGAGCTAGATGACTATAAGAAAATTGATACTATAGTATCTCAGTGTACCAACATACTAGTCACTGCAGATAAGCCATCAATCAAAATACGAGATGAAAAAAATTATGATGGGGTAATAAGACACCATGGGATTGGTGATACTGGTATTGAGCAATATAAGCAGGCTAGTTTTGCTGGTGTGCCAAGTAGCTCGTTTGATTCTCTGTTACATCTAAATGAATATGTTCGGGACTTGTGTAGGACACCATCTAACCTATTTATTTTATGTTATTTATTCAAGAATGAATTTTTGCCTGAGCATCCAGCAGAAAGTAATATTTATTATCAATACATAAGAAAGCTATCTAGTGCGTATGTTCAGGATAATTGGCATGGCTTTGAGGATAGAGGTGAAGCGCTTGCTGCTTCTATTTGCAGTTTGTTTGAATATAGCTCTGACAAGTTGGTTGAAGGGGAAATAAAGGGTGTGCTAGACAAAGATGACTCTTCATCATCGGCATTTCTGCAAGGTGGAATCAATCACTTAACTGATAACCAAAATATTAGTGCTGATTCTGGCGGTATATTATCACTTAGGAAGATGCATCAATATGGTTTGATGGTGCCAAAAGAGGGGGAAAAAGGGGCTAATAGTGTGAAATTGGAGACAGAATTACAAAAATTAAAATTTGTCTTTAATCCTGATATATTACAAGAATATTTTACTGCAGTTGGAGTGGTCCGCTCGCTGCTTGGAAGCGATATTGAGGCAAAGGAAAAAGCTATTAAGTTTGTGTCTGAGCAAAAATTTTCCCCGAGCTATCTAGAGCAAATAAAATATATTTCTGGAATATTAGGAATACTTGATAGAGATGAGGATGCTTACGAATTTCTAATTAAAATTGACTTGATTAAGAGTAAAAAGCATATAGAAAGAGCGATGTCGTCATATTGGCGAGAGGTAACGACTAATCTATATGAGAATTATGAAAATGAGCGTAGTGTTCAGGTGGCGTTTACTTTGATGACTTTACTTGGTCAGATTATGCCAAATCAAATTACTGATGCCAATATAATGAATTCAGCAAAACTGGTTGATTTCATAGATATATTAGCGATATATGATTTCATCAACAGTTTCACTCCTACGTCAGATATCTCATCAATAAAGTGGACAGAAAAGCTTAAAGCCACTAACTATATGAGCCAGAAAATAAAGGAGTTTGTTCTCGCTGGGTTAGAAGGTGATTTTCAGGCATTATATAGCAAATTTAATAATCTGAATGTCGATAATGGGCTACAAGCATGTTTGACATATTATAACAAAAAACTAGAGGAGGCTTTGAAGCTGCTAGAAGAGGCCTCACAAAAAGATCCTAAATTGAAAAAAAATATATCTAGGATGATGAAAGTGTCTTGTTTCCAAGCGGTTAATAATCATTGGACTCGCTTTACTCCTAGAGATATTTCAACTGCACTTACAGAAGAGTTTAACAAGCTTGCAGCCGGTGGAGAGAAATTAAAGTGGGATGTAATAAAAGCTGCAATGAGTTGTAAATTAAAAATTGGGAACTCTCCTGCAGTACCGAAAGAAATAGATTGTGCATTAGAGGTTTTAAAACAATTTAACTTAATTGATGTTGATGCCAGATTTGTTGATATGATTTCTGATTCAGGTGTTTTTAAGGATAAAGAGAACTCCACAAAACTCAGTTCTACCTCTATGGAGTATTATTTGACTCCAAAGCGTAGCACTACCTATTCTGATATTAGTTTGCAATATGTGCTATATTTCCTTAATAATGTGAGCACTGAAGGAGGTTTTTGGGATGCTGTAATAGATGGGTTGAGTAAGTATTATTATGATCAAAATGAGTATGTCAGATATATTGCTGTTAAAAATAGTGTTGCAATTACCTTACGTTACAATAACAAGGATTATTTCGAGGATATTACTGATAGGCTACACAGATTAATAGGTGATACAAGTATTGGCATAAAAATTTTGGCAATTGATAGTATGTTCGACATATTAGGCGCTTCTGGTAGTCGAGATTTGGTTGAAGATTGTTTACCAAAAATAATGCGTGCTATTTCTGACCCAAGTGATTTTGTTAAATCAGCAATAATTATAGGTGTTGCGAAGCTGGTAAAGTCTGTTCTTGATAAAGTTTTTCTTCCTGATAACGCTGAGCAGATGAATAGCCCAATCAGTGGTAACGATTTTGCTCAAGATCTAATTGAGGAAAATACTGCAAAAATATTACGATTATTTCCTGATCAAAGTGATGCGGTAAAATCATCAATAGTAACTAGTGTTTTAAGCATATTAAAGTTTTCTATCAGCAAAGAATTGGACAAGGGTGAGCAATCGAGTGATTCAGTTAGCAGCCTGGGATATGCTCAAGATTTGCTTGATGATAATTTGGCAAAGATATTACGTCTGTTTCCAGATCAAAGTGATAACGTAAAAACAGATATAGTTGAAAATTCTTCAAGTTTATTGTCTCTGATTTCTGATAAAGCATTGGTAAGTAATGCTGTTAAAAATAATACTTCTAATGCTGATAACCCTCTGAGTCATGAAGCTTTTTCTCAAGATTTGATTGAAGATAATATAGTGAAAATACTGAGCTTCTTTCCAGATCAGACTGATGCTGTTAAATCTTCGATAGTTGGGTGTATTTCAAGCTTGTTGATATCTGTTGCAAGTAAGGGATTTGATAGAGATACAACTAAAGAAAGTATTGCAAACCAGGGAAATCCACTGAGTAGTAGAAATTTTTCTCAAGATTTGATTGAAGATAATATAGTAAAGATACTGTGTCTGTTTCCAGATCAGAGCGATATTGTTAAATCATCAATAGTTGGTAGTGCCTCAAGTATACTGATATCGATTGCTAATCTGATTGGTAGCAACAATTTACCTAAAGATGGCGTGGCAAAGCTAGAAAACCCACTCAGTGATGAAGGTGTTGCACAAGACTTGATTGAAGATAATATAGTGAAAATACTACGTTTGTTCTCCGATCAAAGCGATATAGTAAAGGCTTCAATCGTTGAAAGTGTTGCAAGCTTGCTAATGTCAATTGTTGGTAGGGGTTTTTCTCAAGATTTGATTGAAGATAATACAATAAAGTTGTTGGGTTACCTAGATAGTAATAAAACTCGATTGAGTAGAGTAATTATTGATAGTGCAACCCAAATTGGTACATGTGTTTTATTATCAACTCCTGATAAACCTTCTTCTAATAGTGAGATTGATGCGGTTGAAAATGAAGACAAGCTAGATATTCTAGACAAAATATTAAATGAATGGGTTGAATGTTTGTCTATAGATGATCAGGACCTAAGGTTGTCTGTGATAGATTCCTCTACAGAGATAATAGTTCGATCATATATAAAGACAGAAAATCTTGATGTGGTAGGTGCATATGAAAAAATTCTTGAGACATTATATGGCAATAATGCAGGAATAAAATTTTCATCTATTAATGGCTTGGTAGGAATTAGCTATGCGCTTAGGAAGTCAGATGAATTAACAGAAAAGCTTTTACCACAATTAGTACAAGGATTTTCAAGTCAGGATATGGGAGTTTGTTTGTCATCTATAGATGGGGCATGTGCAATTATTGGTAATACACTACTGGAGAGAAGTGCTATTAAGAAAGGCACATATCTTGATGATATTGCTGGTTATGTAACAGAAAAATTATTACCAGAAATAATTAAATGTGCCTCCAATCAGAATATACCTATATCCCTGATAAAAAGGGGAATGGTGAAAGCCTTATGTGGTTCTGTTGATGTGGCTAAGGATTCTATGGATGTAATGCAAGAGCATTATACGAACAAGACAGATTCACGCGTTGCAGTAGCTATGATAGAGATTTCTGCAGAAGTTGTTCTTCGTTTTCTGCAGTTAGATCTAGCAAAAGATCTAATGGACGCGCTGCAAGATAGTTTTAGTAGTAAAGTTCCTGATATCAGGAATGTTTCAATTCAGTCTGCTGTTATGGTGGCGATCAATTTGGATGATCTTGATTTGGATAAAAATCTTTTGAGTGCACTAGCCGATTGTTTCGATAATTCTGATGATGATGTGGTAATTACTGCGATTCATGCTGCGTATAAGTTGGTTGAAAGTACAGAACGTAAAGAGCTAGCGGATATTTTGCTAAGCAATTTAAAGGGTTGTTTTGACAGCGATAGTGCAAATGTTAAAAAAGCTGCTCTAGATGCTGCCGTGAAGCTAGTAATTAATTCTGGTGATAAGGAGGCAGCGAAAGGCTTGATAATGTCACTGCAAGCAGATATGGATGATAGCCCTGATTTAATTATTTCCACATTATTTCTCACAAGTGAATTGGTTATTAAGATAAAAGATAAGGAGCTAGCAAAAAGTATGCTTGACTCTTGGACAATGTATTTTAACAGTGATGATGCAAGAGTTAAGAAGGCTGCCACCGAGTCTGCTATAAAATTAATAATAAGTTTTAATGATACTGAATCTGCAAAAAATTTATTAATGTCATTGCAGTCTGGTATTGATGATAGTCCTAGTGTGGTGGCATCAGCGTTATCACTTACAGGTGGTTTAGTTGTCCAGTTAAAAGATAAGGGACTAGCGAGGAGTTTACTTGGTTCATGGGCGATGTATTTTAATGATGATAGCCCTGTTATACAGACGAAGGTAAAACAAGAAGCTGATAAAATTGTAAAGAGTTTCAATAATGATCCTATGCTGAAGGGTATGATACCTATGGTCATGCCATCTATGCCAACCATACCTGACATACCGGATATTGACATATAGTGGGCACCGTCAAGTATCTTGAATAAGCGAGTAGAAAATTATGAAGCAAATAAGACTAACTTAATTATATAAAAGAAGAAAATAATATGGCAAAAAGAAAAGATGATGACAACTTTAGGACGCTGGAAACAAGGCGTTACGCAACTGATGATAATAGCATTTACGAGGAATTACGACGGGTAGCACCTGATACTTACCTGGACCGCAGGAATATAGGCCTAGCCTACGTAAAACTAAATAGAGACACAAATCAGATCTCACACCGCTATTTCGACCAAGATAATCGTGGGAGGAGAACTGGACTGATCGACGGATCTAACTCCGATGTGTTGAAAGAAGGTGCGAACCGGATACGTGGGGCGCGTCCTACCAGAATGTGCTTTGAGGAAGATGACATGCGCGCACAAATGATCGCAGGGGCGGCGACGTTGGAAGAGCGACGCTCACAACAAGGAGGAGGACCAGGCGGTGGTGGATTTGCCACTGCTGCCGCACTTGATCTCGTGCGGTTCGCACGCCAAGATCAAGGCCACAATCCGGGTCAGGATAAACAGATTGCCATGCATTCCAACCCACAGTTAGCTGGCTCCAAGAGATGGCCTGGAGATCCAGATGCAACTCTTGGAGCCAACGCACTGCATTCACCTCGCTCACGCAAATATGCTGCTGATGCGATACGCGCAGCCGATGATAGACCGAGCTCAAGCTCAAGCTCAAGCTCAAGAGACCACAGGCGCACAAGAGAGGATGAAGGATTTTCTGATAGATGGCGCCCATAGGTTATAATAAACTGATAATGGTATGCACTTTATTGGGTTCTGTCGCATGTGTTGTGAAAGTTAATCAAAGAGAATATACTGAAAACAAAAAAGGCTTTACATGAGATATGTTGTTTCACCGAAATTAACAAAATATTTCAAAGGTTTTTGTTCCTCGCCGGAAATAATAATGCTGTTTGTGTATATGAAATGTAGATTTTCCTTGAGCTATCGAGATCTTGAGGAGCTAGCTCATATTAGAGGCGCAGTAATAGATCATAGCACTTTACAAAGATGGATTAAAAGATTTGTTCCGTTGATAGATAAGCAAGTGAGAAAAAGAAAGAAACCAGTTGGTTTAAGTTGGCGTATGGATGAAACTTATATAAAGTTGAATGGTTGCTGGATTTATCTCTATCGTGCTGTAGATTCTTTGGGTAATACTATAGAGTTTTTGCTGAGGAAGCGCAGAGATAAAGCGGCTGCTAAGGCTTTCTTCCGTAAAGCGTTTAAAAATAATGATATTCCTGACAAGGTAAATATTGATAAAAGCGGAAGCAATAAATCAGCTCTTAATAATGCAAATGATAATCTATTAGAAAATGAGAAAATAGAGATTATTCAAAACAAATATCTCAATAATATTATGGAACAGGATCATAGATTTATTAAGAAGCGAACAAAGCCTATGCTGGGGTTTAAAAACTTTCAATCTGCAAAAATCACTATTACAGGAATAGAAAATATTAGAATGATCCAGAAAGGTCAAATTGTTGGATCTGATTCTCACCTTTATGCTTTTGATAATTTTGAAATGCTCATGGCTTCATAACGTCTGAAATATGAGGATTATACACCTTTATGATTGACTCTAACACATGCGACAGAACCAGAAATAGAAGGGGTAGTATATATTTTTGCAACCACCCTAATAGGTTCTGAATATGAAGCAGATATTTTTGGTGATTTATATCATAAGCGATGGGATATAGAAGAGTTGTATAAAGTATCAAAAGTTTTATTTAATATTGAGGAATTACACTCCAAAATGGAAAGAGGAGTAAAACAAGAAATATATGCTCAATTTGTATTAATTAATATAGGGGTTC
>JAWUWW010000068.1:0-7973 GCA_034111645.1 Cellvibrionaceae bacterium | reverse complement strand
TAGATTCTGTTGAACATAAATCGCTAACCTCAACAGCTGCTGTTTCACTTAAAATAAAATCATTAACATCAGGGTTTAATAAACCACAGCTATTCTCTAATACAAATTTACTGCTGGGAATTGTATTAACTAAAGCCACAGGTGCAATTAATGCATCAGAAGAATAGTATTGATAAAGTGTTAAAGTAAAATTATAAGTATATGGGCTAGAACTATTACATTCATAGGTAATATTCCCTCCAGAAATTTGAGCTGAAATTTCTAAGGTATTCCCAAAAAACAGAAATAATACAAGTAAAAGGTGTATGTTTTTTTTGATCATTTTTTTACTTTTTTTAGTTTTCCTAATAATATTTTTAATACTCATCAATCGTAATAATCTCATTGTTCTAATTCTTCTTTATCAGAAGATTAGTTTCTTCTAGTTCTGTGAAATAATCACAAACTACTTACCTCCTACACTAACACCTGACGATCAGGCTTTTCTTATCTTAATCTCCTTTACCGATAAATCGGAGAAGGTCTTAAGATAAATATCAACAACACAATACTCTGTTTTAGTGCTATTTTTCATCCTATAACATCATCTGAAAATTATCAGATATTATTATTCATTACAAGCTGCACAAGGCATTGAAGATATTCCATCTCGTAACCTTAACCATTCTACTCCTGCAGAACCGGCATAATCACATTGATTAATTGTAGATTTTTTTTCATAAACCCACACACCAAACACATCTGCAGTTTGAGCAGCTTTATTACACGCTGTAAATTCAGGAAATGCATGTGTAAGATCTGTTACAAAAACCATTGACCCTAAATCTACATCTGTTAAATTAGCAGTCATAGCAAGCATATCTGCATAGGTCATTTTAGGCATTTCAGGTCCATTGTTTACCGAAGCTTCAGATGGGTTTACTGGTGTTGTTACTACTGTTATTGTATTCGTTTGCGCTCCAACGCCTAAACTTAACCCTACGGCCACTATTAATAACTTTATTCCTTTATTTTTCATATTCTTTATATTTTTCAATGTATTGTTTCTTGTTAATAGTCTGAATTTCATCTGGTTAAAATCTAATATATCAAGTTAATAATTAGTTTCCAGATGGTTAAGAGGGTTATTCATAATAAGTGATAAAAACCTTTCCACGACTTATACTCAGGCTACTGAATTCGCCATTTTTAAAAATAGAATTTCCTCTTAGAGAAAAGCCAACATTAATACTATTGATAGTTGTAATTGAACCTTGAATGGTACCATCTCCATTCCATCCCATATAACTGATACAATATATATCAGTAGATATATCATGATTTATTAAAATCTTGTAATCTAATATTTTAGTATGATCTGGTAGTCCATGAGACACTCCGAATGTGCCTGGGATAGCCAAATCAAAAGCCCCCAGATTAACAATTTTATGTTTAATAGTTACATTATCATCACCTCCCACAGAAGTCCATTTTACTCCATCCCAATAATAATAACCTTCTGAAAGTGAGGTTGAAATTCCTGCATTAACTTCATTAAATACCATTAAACTCTTTACAGGACTTGGTACTGTAATCTGATCTGTTGCACTTGTTAAATTTACCCGTGGTATTAGAATACCTTTATTACTTGATTGAACATCTAACATAGCAGATGGATCTGGAGGAGTTACTACTGGAGCAATTGAAACTCCTTCTGCACCATTTTGAGCAGATCCTATTAGTGTTAAACAACTTAATACGATTATTGATACTATCTTTTTTATATTCATGGTTCTTTTTTTATATAATTCTATTTTTATAAATCTTCTTAATGATTATGGTGCTGCATTTATTGGATGCACTCCTGAATAAGTGTTCATTACAGGCCCATTTGTATCGGTTACAGGAACTCCATCTTTATCTAAATGTTGACAGTCTTTATTGTGACAAGCAACTCCTCCTTGATATACACAGGATACCCACTCTCTTTGGCTATATTTTTCACAATTAATAATGCCGTCACCATTAATATCACCATATGCATCATCCGGATCTTTTAAAGTTCCATCTGCATTAAGTCCATAATTAGTATCCTCATTTAAGTTAGCAACTCCTAAATTTGGCTCAAAATTCCATTTGTTAATTTGATCTAATAATGCTTGATCACAATCTGGAAATAGGGTAATCTCTCTCTTTTTAGTTTCTATACATCCTCTGCTTGCTAAATCTACAAAGTAACAAAAGTCATCTACCGATTTTGGAAAGTGGTCTTCGATATCTTGACCATATCCTTCTTCTGGTGGAGAAGTACCATTCACGTCATTAGGCCAAGTATCTAAAGTTGCACGAACCTCATTTACCTGATATTTACAAGATACCACTACCTTTTCAACCATCTCATTGATCTGAACTTCTGTAATGTGGTAAGTTAATGTTGAACAACTTACAATTTCCCAACACCCAGCTAATAACTCATCAATAATTCGCCCCTTAAACTCTCCTCTTCTGTAATCACAGGTAGCAACTGCATCATCTAAATCCCCATTAGCCATTGCTACAACATCACCCTTTGTTAAAGGAATTACTGTAGTTGTAGTTAAACTTTCATAAAGTGGACTATTGGTTTCAGAACATCTTCTACCAGTACTAATTTGTTTATAAAACGCTAAACGTTGTCCGGTTGACCAACTCTTTTTATAATAGCGACAATCTGAGGCACCACACCTTGGGTTATCATCTACTGTAATGTCACCATCAAAAATAGCCTGATTTACCACTGAACGTTCCTTTCCTGCCGGTACTGATGTAATACATATCGGTGTAAACATATCTTGGTAACAAGCATTTAACTGTATTTCGAATTGATTCATTAATGGCATAAAATCATCTTCTACATCACCAATGCCATTAAAAGAATAAGAATTGTAAACAAAATACTTAAACATCCATTCTGGTTTTAAAGTATATGGATAAAAGAGACTTCTTTCATAAGCACCACCACAGGCAGTTTCAATCATGTGAGAAGGAATACCCTGATTAGAGTTCATAACGACATTACCGTCATCATCTCTTCCAACCAATACTGGAGCTTCTGTTCCGAATCGCTTTAATGTTAATGGATAATCTGACTCCCCATTAGTAATAAGGTTCACACTTAAATCAGAGATTATCAATGGGTCAATCCCAACTTGAGGTACAGGAGCAGGTGTATCATAATCGGCTGGTACAGCTGCTGTGTTTTCATCCAAAATATCACTGTATTGATAAGTAGCACATTCTAAAAATACTTTAGGAAAACTAACTAAGGCTAGGATTTTATCTTTATCTAAACCTGCGTCATCTTCAAAGCCTCTCATTTTAGAAGAGATTATCCAAGAGGTAATCAAATCAATTGCTGGGTTTCCTTCTTCTTTACTTTCATCATCATCTGCATGCTCGTCAGAAGCATTATCCCCTTGCTCGTCATTAAACCCATCCATTATATTGGCATCTCCAACATCAAAAGAATTAATTAAATCTACTGCTTGTAACCAACATTCAAACAAATCTTGACATTTGTAATTAAATTTATCGGCATCATCAAAGCCAGTCACTATAAAGTGAGGACTATCAGTTGTCACTTCACTATCTGCAGTTTCAAATCCTTGCCCTGTTGGTATTTCTCCATCTACATCCGTAAATACTAACCAACCGTTTTCATTTTCTTTAGCTCTGTAATAACTTCCTTCACTTTCTTTTGATTGACCTACATAATACCTTGATATTAACATGTTTGTGATCATGTATTTCATACTCTCATTGGTAAATCCAGGAGCAAATTGATCATAAAAATCTTGTAATTCTGTTTCTTCAGCATTGTCTTCTGGATACGCAGTAGGATCGTATATATCAAAACCTGTAATAAACCCTTGTGCTTGGAGTCTATTGTAAAGGTAAGTCATAAAATAATGGGATACCAAGTCATTAATTGCCTCCCAATCTAGGCTAGCTTTTGTGTAGGTCCAAGTATTACCTGTATTGTTAAAAACAGAGTTGATATTCTTTCTAATGTCGTTTATCCCATAAGCTAAAGGAAGATCGTATGTAATACTATGTAATATATCTGCTTTGATAGTTTCTATTGCTAGTTCCCCTCCAAAGTCTTCAGCTACTTCTCCTTCACAAACTAAGCACACTTCCGGTTTTGGCATTGGAATAGCTAAAGGGTCGCAACATCCTAGATTAACAGTGAGTGTATTTTGTGATGGATCTAAAGCATCTCCTGACATAAAACTGTTCGTATTATCAAGGTCTGCAGGTATCGAGAAATCTGGAGGAAAAATATAAGGTACAAAATCTGGATCAGCAGGTGTAACAGATATTAATACATCCATTCCTAAATAATTTACAAGAGTATCACTTGCATCTTGAATTTCAGTTGTGATCGTACTAGGACTTGTAGTAGCGTTCGGAAGAATAGGAACAGCAGGGTTCCCTGTTGATGGAAGTACTGCATGATAATCACTAATTAAAGCTGCTAACTCTGGTAAAAATATATTTTCGAAATCAGCATATTGATCTGGATTAACAACATTAGCTATAGTGTCAGCTAAAGCATTTAATATTGGTGTATAATTTTCTGAATAAGCCACCATATTTTCTGCAACAAAATCTGGACTATTTGTAGAAAATACTTCTTTAGTAATGATGTATTCTCCGGCTTCTAATTCAAAAGTTGTTGTATTCGTAGTTAAAGGTGCAGTAATTGTTCCTGAAAATGCTGTGCCTGTAGGATCTAAATTTACCCAGCCCCAATTATTAAATACACTAAAATCAATAGTTGTTCCTACATCAAATAAATTAACCTCCTCATCTAACATATTAGCATTACTAATATAGGTTTGCCCATTTTTTAAATCGTTTAAGTAAAAACGAAGTTTTAAACCACAATCGCCTCCGGCACAACCTCCCATAGATATAGGGTTTGTATTGTCATAAAATAAGGTAACAACCTTATCAACCTCTAATGCAATTCTTCGCGAACTAATCATTTTATTGTTGGATACAATATTTTGATTCGCAGTATTATTTACCGTTAATGTAGTTGACGCTTCATTTAAAGGTAATAGATTATCATCAGTAGGATCATTGTTTGAATTTAAATCTGTTTCAATTAAAGCGGTAGCTATTGTTTTTCCTTCTTTAGAAGTATAAGTTACCGAAACCACCTCATTAGGATCTATGGTTAAGGTTTTAATTACTGATTCTGCCAAAGGTGCTTCATCCCCAAAAATTCTAATTAATTCGTCATCTGATGGTGTTCCAAATAAGATACGAGTCGTTTTTCCTCCACCATTTCCTTGGGATCCTAAGGCATGCATTCTACCTACTCCAGATTCTTCATCTACTCTTCCTGTTCCGTCTGTTTTAAATAAAGTTCTTTTAAATGCATAACCTTCAGCATCTGCTACTCCGTTTGCTTCTGTACCATCATAATATCCAAAAGCAGGTTGTGGGTCTATAGCGGATAGAGCAGGATCATTGTCGTGAATTTTTGTCGGGTCTTTGACAAGTGCTCCATCATCATAATCTAAAGCTGTATATAAACGGGTTTGTCCTCCGGGACTACCATCTAAATCCGCTTGAACAAAACCTACTTTATATCCAGTAAGTCCATTTGCAACAGGAACAGGCAAGGTTGTTAATGCAGGTCTACCCGAATAATCACTTACGGTTTGTGTAACTAAGGTGGTATCGTTAGCGCTATTAAAAGCCTGTGTTTGGCGAGCTCTTAATAATCCATCAGCATAACTCATTCCTTCACTCATTTTAGTTTTGGTGTTGGATGGGTCTGTATTTCCTTCGGTAAAAACTCGGTTATAAATCCAGTTGATATTTTCATCTTGATCATTGATGAAAAAGACATCTGATCGAGTAAGTACATCTGAAGAGCTAAAGGTTTCTAAACTACCTTGTGCTATAGAAGAGGCATTCCATAACCCATAATTTTCTTGATTGGCAATTCCTCCAGCATAAAAGTTACCTATTGGTCGAACTCTCCAGATATAAAAACCGGTTCCTTCTGCCACTGTTAAATCAATACTTTTTTCTGATGAACGAGTTTCAACTCTTAATGCTTTATTCCAATCAACTTCTGCAGTAACTCCAGCATAACTAACACTAGGATTGGTATTGTATACTCTTAAAATTTGAATTTCGTAATTCGGAAATTCTTCTGAACTGTTTGCATTCCATACAAAATGAACTAATCTACCTGTATTGGGTTCTGGATTTATTAGTTGAACACCAGGAGCCATTGTTTGAGAAGCATCTAGTCTAACATCTACCTTGTACTCTCTAATAAGGGTAGCTGAAACCTGCGCATTAGCTATTACATAATTATCCGTAATAGGAGAAGTTAAAGACATGGCAACATCGGTTATATTTACCGTAATAGTACTCGCCAGATCATCTGTATTATTAAACTCGCTCAACAAATTAATTTCAACTAACTGTTCAGGATTTATTTCAGTAATAGCTAAAGAACCAGAATGTGAAGATGTAGCTACTGATCCAATAATATCAACGGTATAACTAATGGTATAAACTATCGCACTTCCTGTACTTACAAAATCCTCCCCCAAGTTTAATTTCAAGTAGATTTTAGCAGAAGCATTGGTTTCATTTAATGCGACACCGTCTCTCAATTTATCTATTTGTAAATCGATAAAATCAATTGTAGAAGAAGGCGCTCCATCTGCCCCCGTAAATACTTTCGCTGATTGAGAAAAGTAAGAAGGTGTACTCATGTTTTGAGAACTGGCTACAGTAGCCATTCCTAAAAGTAGTAGGATAATAAATTTATTCATTTGTCTTTTTTATTAGTTAATTAATGTCGCAGCGTAAGTGTTAAAAACATCCTCCTTTTAAAAGGAAAAATCATCTCACTCGTTCATCTTGTCTTTTTATCAGCTGTTTAATTCCCTTTTGTATTGTCAATCAATTCATAGCCTTTATATTTAGATAGCAATTGATCTTTACTTGTAAGTACATATCTTTTGGCTGATTTAGTAAATTTGTAATTGGTGTTAAAATCTAACGCTAAGTATTCCATTACCATTTTTTGTACTTTAAACTCTTTATCATAATAGGTAACACATTTTAATATTTTTTTGGTCTTGGTATTATAGGTATAAATCATGCGATCAACCTTTAATTTCCCTCCCAATTTTTCTTTGATTTTTAATTCTAATACTCTTAGGGTGTTCGGTAATGGTTTGCACTTTATAACTTCACAAGATTTAAGAAGGGCCATCCTAAGTTCAACAAATTCATCGGTATACTTCTTTTGCTCATTTTGAGGTAATCCATTTACTATGATTACTTTTTGTGGTTTTAAAAAAATAATGGAGTTGATCTCATCCCGATACATATTTGCTTGATCTGAAAAGAAATCAACCCTATCATTATTACTATAAATCTTAACCTCAGAAGCAACTACCTTACCCTCCCAATCGGTAGATTTTACCGTATAATTGAGGTATATGGTCTTGCCAGATTGTGCCTTATTTAGCGATAAATTTTCTTTCTCTATATTCAAAACATCTTGAATACAAGCATCTGTCTTTAACTGAGCATTTACAGTAAACGCTCCCATCAAAAAAATGATTATTAAATGTATTTTTACTCTTCTCATTTATCGTTATTATCTATTAATTAAAGGGGTATTGTATTGCTGTTCTTGTAAAGTTTTTTTACCTCTTTCTGTTTCAATACTCTTTCTCACCAATTGTTCTTTGTTATTGTATTCATAATAAACTCCAAAATGTTGGTCATCAAATTGAACAGAAACCTTATTATCCTTATTGTAAACGGTACAATTCATTACCGCATCTAAGGGTTGAATTCTAATGTCATCAACTAAAACTTGTTCTTGATTAGAACTAAAATTATAACCTAATTCAACATTGTAAAGACCAGAAGTTAACCCTGCAAAGTTTCTTATCTCTGCACTA
>JAWUWW010000067.1:0-12891 GCA_034111645.1 Cellvibrionaceae bacterium | reverse complement strand
GACATTGTTCACGATAACTTGAGTGGATTCGTATCAAACGAACACATTGACCATACTGGCGTAACAATGACTGCGGGTACTGGTCTTGCGGGTGGTGGTACTATTGCTGCTACTAGAACCTTCAACGTTGTGGGTGGTAAGGGTATTACCGCAAATGCAAATGATATTCAGATTGACTCTGCAAATGTTCTTGGTATGTTTAGTGCGGGTGGTGACCTTTCATACAACTCAGGAACAGGTGCATTCTCATTTAGTGAGACATATTCAAGTGCCGCAGAACTACTGACTGCATTGAAGACAGTTGATACAAACACAAGTGGACTAAATGCAGACACATTAGACGGTCAACAAGGTTCTTATTACACAAATGCATCTAACTTAAGTTCAGGAACTATACCTAATGATAGAATCGATGTTCCTGCTTCAGGTGATTGGTGGAGTGGAAGTCCACCTAAAGTTGGAAATGATGGTGTCATGGAAGTCGGTAAATATATTGACTTCCATATAACCGATAGCGGCTCAGCTGATTTTGATACACGATTAGTTTCGGGAACTAACTCATTGACCATTGGTAATGCGGGTAGAATATTGACAACTGGTGATGAGGGGTCGGGAAATGGATTGGATGCTGATACACTTGATGGTCAAGAGGGCACTCATTATAGAATCAATGTATATAACAATGCAGGCACGTTGTTAAATTAAGGATAAATAACTAGTATGGCATATAGTAGAATAACAAGTAGAAGCAATTTCATAGATTACTGTCTGCGTAGACTGGGACATCCTGTTATCGAAATAAACATTGATGATGAACAGATTGATGACCGTGTAGATGATGCGTTACAACTATTCACAGAATACGTTGGAGAAGGTTCTCATAGAGTATATCTTCCAGTAACAATCACTGCGGACATGACAACAAGAGGATATCTAGATTTCGATTTAGATACAACTGGGGTTAGTAATGCAAACGATATACTAAGTGTTGTCCGTGTATTACCTATCAACAGTGAAAGTGGTAGTGCAAGTTTCTTTGATGTCAAATATCAAATGCGTCTTAATGATATGTGGGATTTACAAAGTGGTATCTCAGATATGGCGTACTATGAACAAATGCAACAGTACCTATCACTTGTTGATTTAAAAATGACAGGTACTCCACAGATTCAATTCCAGAAGGCAAACAACAAACTACATATCTTTGGTGATATTGGTGCGGGAAGAGACCTCAAAGCAGGAAGGAAGATATTAATTGAAATGTACATGGCAACCGATATCAATGGTAACGGTAAAGCATATGATAACATGTTCTTAAAAGAATATGCAACTGCATTAATCAAAGAACAATGGGGTGCAAACCTTATCAAGTTTGAAGGAATGGTACTGCCAGGCGGTGTTCAACTTAATGGTAGACAAATTTACGAAGACGCAAAACAAGAAGTCGAAACAATACGTCAGAGAATATATAATGAATATGACACACCACCAGATTTCTTCATGGGATAATTAAATGGCAACCAACCCTTATTTTAAACAAGGTGTTAAGTCTGAACAATCAGTGTATGAGGACATCGTAATTGAAGCCCTCAAATTCTATGGACAGGACGTATATTACCTTCCACGAGAAATCGTTAACAAAGATAAAGTCTTTCTTGATGACGTACCGTCACGTTTTGGTAATGCATACAAGATTGAAATGTATATCGAAAACACCGAAGCGTTTGAAGGTGAAGGTGACCTATTTACTAAATTTGGTATCGAACTAAGAGACCAAGCAAACTTTGTTGTTTCAAGAAAAAGATGGAAGACCCTAGTTGGTTCTCGTTTAGAATCATTAAACTTCCGTCCACGTGAAGGTGATTTAATCTACCTAACACTATCTCAGTCTATATTTGAGATACGTAGAGTAGAAACAGAAACTCCATTCTATCAGCTACAGAACCTTCCTACATTCCGTCTTCAGTGTGAATTGTTTGAATACAATGATGAAGACTTTGATACTGGGTTTGAAACAATTGATGGTATAGAAGGAGAAGCGGCATATCAAGTTTCATTAACGATGGATTCTGCGGCAGGATTCGATATCGGAGAAACAGTTACTCAGTCATTCGATACATATAACATGACAGGTGAGGTTACTAGATGGAGTGATTCAGATGGTATTCTACGACTTGCACATGTTGGTGCGAGTGATGGTAAGTTCCATAACTTTGGAACAGGAACACAAGTAACTGGTGGTACTTCTCTCGCCAAAGCATCACCGACATTTGTTCAGGAACTACAAAATATTCAAGCCGATGCACAAAATCAAATCTTTGATGACTTCGAATCAGACTTCCTTGACTTCTCAGAGAGTAATCCATTCGGAGATATGTCATAATGTTTGGTCAATGGTTTTATCATAAAAGAGTGAGAACTGCGGTATCCGTATTCGGTTCTATGTTCAATAACTTATACGTATTAAGACACGACAGTACTGGGAAAACTATCTCCCAAGTAAAAGTACCGTTGTCTTACGCACCCAAGAGAAACTTTATTGCACGTCTTGATGAGATGAAAGCGGGTGAAGATGGAGAACGTAGAGTTGCAATCAAATTACCTCGTATGTCTTTCGAGATTACGAACATGCAATATGATGCAACACGTCAATTACCCAAGACAAATAACATATCTTCGGGAGTGACTGATAGTGTGACTGCAAGACGTAAACTATATACGTCTACTCCGTACACAATCTCGTTTCAGTTGAACATCTATGCAAAGTCACAAGATGATGCATTGCAACTTGTTGAACAGATTCTACCTTTCTTTGCACCACAATATACCTTGACAATCAAACCATTTTCTGATATACCTACACTGACAGAAGACGTACCCGTCACCTTATCTGGTGTTACATTCCAAGATGATTTTGAAGGTGCGGTTGAACAACGTAGGACGATTATATATACATTAGAGTTTGAGATGAAAATATCCTTATATGGCCCTGATTCATCGAAAACTATTATTCGTGATGTACGTAACAATCTATTTAACATGAATGCAGGGTTTGCCGATAGTGACATGTATATAAAAACACTAAAGACTGTACCAAACCCCGTATCAGTAGGTGCGGACAGTGATTACGGGTTTACTGAAACACAATTCGGTCACCCACTTATATTACAGGATAGTTCATAATGG
The DNA here is from genome assembly GCA_034111645.1 of Cellvibrionaceae bacterium. GTDB lineage: Bacteria > Pseudomonadota > Gammaproteobacteria > Pseudomonadales > Cellvibrionaceae > CANLBN01. Next base: position 9,705 of record JAWUWW010000067.1, on the reverse strand, counting down.
TTGATGAAAAACGAATAAAAGATGATTACGAATACTCTCGTGATACCTACTATGAAATACTAGAGAACGGTAAAGAGAGTATGCAATTAATGATTGAAGTTGCAAGGGAGAGTGAACACCCCCGTGCGTTTGAAGTGTTGTCTGGTATGATGAAAAACATGGCAGATGTGAATGATAAGTTGATGGATTTGAATAAGAAGAACAAAGATATAAATCAGAAAGACGAACCCAAACAAATTGGTGGTACAACTACCAATAACCTGTTCGTAGGAACTACTACAGACTTGCAGCGATTAATACATAATGAAAAACAAGTGGTAATAGATGCAGAACAAGAATCAGAATGAAACTTATCTTGGCAATATAAATGTCAAGCGAGATGGAGTTCAACACAATTTTACCGAAGAAGAAATTAAGGAATACATTAAGTGTTCCCAAGACCCTGTATATTTCTGTAAAACATATCTAAAAGTAATCTCTCTGGATGATGGTCTAGTCCCCTTTGACTTGTATCCATATCAAGAGACGATGTTTGACCACTTCAACAAGAACCGATTCTCTATCGTACTTGCATGTAGACAGTCTGGTAAATCAATTAGTTCTGTAGGATATATCATTTGGTTTGCTTGTTTTCATAGTGAGAAAACCATTGCAGTACTTGCCAACAAAGGTGCAACTGCGAGAGAGATGTTGGGTCGTGTCACACTCATGTTGGAGAACTTACCGTTCTTTCTACAGCCAGGCACTAAGGCACTTAACAAGGGTTCAATAGAATTTAGTAATAATTCCCGTATCATTGCTGCTGCAACATCTGGTAGTTCGATTCGTGGTATGTCCGTTAACCTACTATTCCTAGATGAGTTTGCGTTTGTTGAAAATGCAAATGAGTTCTACACTTCTACCTATCCAGTAATCTCTGCGGGTAAAGACACTAAAGTTATTATAACAAGTACCGCAAATGGTATTGGTAATACGTTCCATAAGATATGGGAAGGTGCAGTTCAGAAAGTAAACGAGTTTGTACCATTTACGGTTAACTGGTGGGACGTGCCAGGCAGAGATGCTGAATGGAAGAGACAGACGATATCAAATACATCTCAGTTACAATTTGACCAAGAGTTCGGTAACACCTTTTATGGAACAGGTGATACACTAATCAATGCCGAGACATTATTAGGATTTAGGGCATCAAACCCTCAAGAAGTCCTTGAAGGGGCTGATTTGTTAATATATGAACGTCCAATCAAAGACCATGAATATATCATGACTGTGGACGTATCAAAGGGAAGAGGTCAGGATTATTCTACGTTTAACGTTATCGACATTAGCACGAGACCATTCAAACAGGTTGCCGTCTATCGCAATAATACTATATCTCCAATACTCTTTCCTAATATTATATATAAGTACGCAACTCTCTACAATGAGTCATATGTTGTTATTGAATCAAATGACCAAGGAACTTTGGTCTGTCAAGGACTATATCAAGACCTAGAGTATGAAAATATCCATATGGAATCTGCGATTAAAGCAGACCGTATTGGTATTGAGATGAATAGAAAGGTTAAAAGATTAGGTTGTTCTTCTGCAAAAGACCTATTAGAAAGTAACAAATTATCAATTGTAGATGAGAATACCATCATGGAAATCTCTACTTTTGTATCAAGAGGACAGTCTTATGAGGCATCCGATGGTAACCATGATGACTTAATGATGAATTTGGTTATGTTTGGATACTTCTGTTCCTCTCAATACTTCATGGATATGACTGACATCAACCTAAAACAGATGATGTTTGCACAGAAAATGAAGGAAATTGAGGATGATGTTCCCCCTGTAGGGTTTATTGATGACGGTCTAGATGAAGTCCGACAGGAAGAAGAACAGAACCAACACGGTTGGCATAGCTATGAAGGCACTGGACTAGGTGTTGAAGAATGGTAAATGTATAAATAAAGGTAAGTGAATATAACCGTATTATGATAACTTATAATTAGAAAAACTAAAGGAAAGAATTATGGCTCTTTTTACACCCTCTGCTTCTCCTGCTGTAACAGTTAAAGAAATTGATTTAACGGGCGTTGTCCCGAACGTTCAAACTTCAACTGGTGCATTCGTGGGGAATTTCGGTTGGGGGCCAGTAGGCGTAGCAACACTAGTTTCAGATGAATCTGGACTTGTTAGCACGTTTTCTGCACCCACTGACGATAATACGGTAGATTTCCACTCTGCTGCTTATTTTTTAAGGTATTCCAATTCATGCTTCATTGTGCGTGAACAGGATAGTGACGGCAAAAACTCCGTTGCGAACAATACCTCATTAGGTTCATTAACTGCACAAACAGTTAATAACTTAGACGCATTCGAAGACCTATCAATTGATAGTTCTGACGGTGCTTTCATTGCCAAATATCCTGGCACCATTGGTAACTCTCTGAAAATCTCCATCGTGGGAACAGACAGTGCTTCTGGTTCAGAAACAAACTTCAATAGTTGGGCATACAAAGACAATTTTGACGGAGCGACTGGCACGTCTGCATTCGTAACCGCACTTGGTGGGTCAAATGACGAAATCCACGTTGCAGTTATTGATGAAGATGGAGAAATTACAGGTAATGCAGGAACAGTTCTTGAAACATTCCCGTACCTATCTGTTGCAAAGAACGCTAAATCTCCAGATGGAAGTTCAAACTACTTCAAAGAAGTATTAAAGCTTAAGTCCAAATGGGTATACGCAGGAGACTTCCACAGGTCTGGTGATTCAGATGGTGTGAATGATTTTGCAGGAGCTCTTTGGGGTTCAACAGCAACTACTGCGGGTCAAGATTTTAAAACTACTCAGAACTACTCAAACACTACAAGTGCTTGGTCATTCAAAAGTGGTAATACTTCTGCTTCATTAGGAACAGACGATTTCCTACGTGGATACGACAAGTTCGAAGATAAAGATAACATCGAAGTAGACTTCCTTATTGCTCCAGAATCGTTGTCAAATACTGCTGCTACTACAATCGTAAATGATTTGGTCGCAATAGCAGGAACAACTAGGAAAGATTGTGTTGCAGTTGCATCACCTTCTCGTAATGCTGTAGTTACTGTAGGCACCAACGTTGGTGTTCTTGCAAATAACAACACATACACGAAGTCTTCCTACTTGGTACAAGACAACAACTATCTGAAAGTATTTGATAAGTATAATGACAAATACATTAAGATTCCTGCCGCATCATCCACTGCGGGTCTCATGGCTGCAACTGACTTAGTCGCTGCACCTTGGTTCTCCCCTGCGGGTTCTAGACGTGGTAGATATCAAGGAATCACAGATATCATATTATCTCCAACTAAAGCGGAAAGAGATGCATTATATAAAGCTGGTATCAACCCAATCGCTAACATTCCTGGCGAAGGCATTATGCTCTTCGGTGACAAAACTAACGAATCAAGACCTTCTGCATTTGACAGAATCAATGTTCGTAGATTGTTCCTTGGAATAGAAAGAGCGATTGCAATAGCAGGACGTAACGTAATGTTTGAATTCAATGACGAGTTTACTCGTGCAGAGTTCGTTAACATTGTTGAACCGTTCTTACGTGAGATTCAAGGTCGAAGAGGTATCACGGATTTCCGTGTTGTCTGTGACGCTACGAATAACACTGCCGCTGTGGTTGACCGTAATGAATTTATCGCTTCAATCTTTATCAAACCCGCCCGTTCTATTAACTTTGTAACATTGAATTTTGTTGCAGTTAGAACTGGTGTTGAGTTTGACGAAGTTGTTGGCACAGTATAAGGGGTAGAAAAAATGGCAATATTAGGCGTAGATGATTTTAAATCGAAACTCAGAGGGGGCGGTGCTCGTCCTAATCTGTTTAAAGCGACTGTCAACTTTCCAGGCTATGCAGGGGGAGATGTAGAACTTACATCCTTCCTTTGTAAGACTGCTCAGTTGCCTTCGTCCATAATGAACGTAATGGAAGTTCCTTTTCGTGGTAGACAGTTAAAGATTGCGGGTGACCGTACTTTTGAACCATGGACAGTAACTATTCTTAATGATACTGATTTCTCAATCCGTAATGCTATGGAGAGATGGATGAATGGTATCAATGCCCATCAAGCTAATACTGGTCTAAGTAATCCTATTGATTACCAAGCAGACCTAGTTATCGAGCAGTTGGACAGGAATGGTGATACTCTCAAAACGTATAACTTCCGTGGTTGTTTTCCAACAAACGTTAGTGCGATTGACGTAAGTTACGAAACTGTAGATACTATCGAAGAATTTACAGTTGAGTTCCAAGTTCAATACTGGGAATCCGACACCACTAGTTAATCTAGTTATATATAAGGGGGTAGGGAATAATCCTTACCCCTTTATTATGAGGAATATAAATGGCAGAACAAGACAATAGTATTCTTAAACTTTTCGGTTTCGAAATCAAGAGACAAGAAAAAGCAGAAAAGGATAAAGAAAAATTAAAGTCAATTGTCGCTCCCACCGATGATGATGGTGCGGGGTATGTTACTGCGTCTGGGTCTCACTATGGTCAATACATTGACATGGAAGGGAGTCAAGCGAAGGACAACCAACAATTAATTATGAAATATCGTGGTGTTGCAACACACCCCGAAGTAGATGCCGCAGTCGAAGATATCGTTAATGAATCAATCGTTGGTTCAGAGATGAATATTTCTTGCGAAATTAATCTGGACAAAGTAGAAGCACCAGACAACATCAAAAAAATGATGACCGAAGAATTCAACAAAGTATATAGTATGTTGAAATTCACTGATTTAGGTCACGACATATTCCGTTCATTCTATATTGATGGTAGAATATATCACCATCTTGTAGTAGATGAATCCCGAATTAAAGAAGGTATTCAAGAGATTAGAACTATTGATGCCGCAAAGATACGTAAAGTAAAAGAAGTAAAACATGAGAAAGACCCTATCACGGGTGCGAAGGTAGTAAAAGAAGTAAAAGAATTCTATATCTTCCAAGAGAAAGCAGGAACTAATCAAGGTGTAAGACTTTCTCCAGACAGTGTTTCATACGTATCAAGTGGTCTATTAGACCCAAGTAAAAAACAGGTTGTGTCCTATCTACATAAGGCATTAAAACCTATTAACCAATTAAGAATGATGGAAGATTCTCTTGTAATCTACCGTCTTGCACGTGCTCCCGAACGTAGAATATTCTATATCGATGTGGGTAACATGCCACGTAATAAATCTGAAGCGTACATGCAAGGTATCATGTCTCGTTACAGAAACAAGATTGTATATGACTCAAGTACTGGTCAACTTAAAGATGACCGTAAACACATGTCTATGTTGGAAGACTTTTGGTTACCACGTAGAGAAGGTGGTCGTGGTACTGAGATTAGTACACTGCCTGGCGGTGAGAACCTTGGACAGATAGATGACATCATCTACTTCCAGAAGAGACTGTATCGTTCATTGAACGTACCAGTCAACCGTCTGGAACAAGAGAACCAATTTAGTTTAGGTAGGTCAACCGAAATCTCTAGGGACGAAGTTAAGTTCCAGAAGTTTATTGACCGTCTACGTAAACGTTTCTCAATGTTGTTTATTGGTATTCTAAAGAAACAACTTGTACTTAAAGGTATTATTACTGAGAGTGATTGGGAAGAGTGGAAGAGTCAGATTACTGTTGACTTCCAAAGAGACAACCACTTTACTGAGTTGAAAGATGCAGAACTGTTACAGAACAGACTACAGACCCTTGACCAAGTATCTCAGTATGTGGGTGAGTATTTCTCACGTGAGTGGGCAATGAAGAACGTAATGATGATGTCTGACGAAGACATTGAAGAAATGAAAAAACAAGTCGAAGGTGAGAACGCAACCGTAGACGAAGACGATGAGGAAATAGAATGAGTGAAATAGAAAATTCAGAAGGTGAAGTAGTAGAAGCACCAAGTGCTGTCAATGAACTAATTAATCAAATTACTAGTGGTGACTTGACTAATGCAGAAGGTTCTTTTAAGAGTATTGTGCAAGATAAAATGGCAGATGCACTAGAAGCACAACGCATTGCAACTGCACAAGCAATCTTTAACGATGCAGATGATGATGTTGAGATAGACGAAGAAGACGAAGTTGAAGAATCTGAAGAAATCATATCAGAATTGGACGATGATGAAGTAGAAACTGCATAATAATGCATTCTCAAAATCATCGTTTGTATAAATAATACTATGAAATCTTATAAAGAAATTCTTTCAGAATTAAACGAAGCAAAGAAACCCAAGGGTGAAACTGTCTTCAACAAAAAGATTAATAGAGTCCCAGTCCTTATTGTTAAGGAAAAGGGGACTAACCCGTTTGTGGTATATATTGATGGGGACAAATTAGACTCCTTCAAATCACAAAAGGACGCAGAAAAGTCTGCAATAAAAGTAATAAAGGAATTAACATGAAGTTAATTACAGAATTCACTGATAATGATTCTCTATCTTGTTTGGTAGAGAAGAAAGAAAATGGTGAAAAGAGTTATGTTATTGAAGGCATTTTCGCACAAACAGATAAAAAGAACAGAAATGGTCGTGTCTACCCTAAACCTATTATGGAAAGAGCGGTAGCAAAATATGACCAAGAACAAATTTCTAAGAAACGTTCGGTTGGGGAATTAAATCACCCCGAAGGGCCGACAGTTAACTTAGACAAAGTTTCACATCTCATCACCTCTCTCAAGTTTGAGGGAAATGATGTGGTTGGAAAGGCACAAATATTGGATACTCCGATGGGTAAGATTGTAAAAGGTCTACTTGATGGTGGTGTACAACTAGGTGTCTCAACTCGTGGTATGGGTAGCCTTGAGACAAGAAACGGTGCCATGGTCGTTAAAGACGACTTTATTCTTAGTACGGTTGACATCGTACAAGACCCTAGCGCTCCTGAAGCTTTCGTTAATGGTATAATGGAAGGAGTAGACTGGGTTTGGAATAACGGTGTTTTGTGTCCTCAAGTCATTGAAAAAATGGAGACTGAAATTAAAAGTGCTTCGAAAACTGTCTTATATGAGACAAGTGTTCGAGAGTATAAAAATTTCCTCTCGTTAATTAAATCTAAAATATAGGAGTCAATTATGACTGAAGAAACCAAAGTCGGAGTTGAACTTCACGATGAAGATATTAACGACATTGTGGAAGATACTCTCGAAGAAGGAAGCGAACCTGCTCCCAAAGGGAAACCTGATGCAAATGCAACTGACGAAGAAGAGTCAATCGCATCTGTAGACAAAGCAGCAGACGCAACCAAAGCAAAACAAGCTCCTGCACCAAAGACCAAAGCGGGCATGATTAATGCAATGTCTATGAAATTGCAAAGTATGAAGAAGGCAGATATTCAAGCCGCATACTTTAAAGATTCAGTAGATATGGATAATGTGGATGCAATCGTGGAAACACAGATTGATACATCTGCTGAATTAGACGCACTAGTCGAGTCTGAAGCAACACTCAGTGATGAGTTTAAAGCTAAAACCGCAGTAATCTTTGAAGCAGCCGTGAAATCAAAACTATCAGAAGAAGTTGATAGAATTGAAGCACAGTACAAGGAAGAGTTGGCAGAAGAAATTTCTTCTACTAAATCAGAACTTGTAGAGAAAGTAGACAGCTACCTAAATTATGTAGTTGAATCTTGGATGGAAGAAAATCAAGTTGCAATCCAGAGCGGACTCCGCACTGAAATTGCCGAGACTTTCATGGACAAAATGAAAGACCTCTTTACAGAGTCTTACATTGAAGTTCCCGCCTCTAAGGTTGACCTAGTTGATGAACTTGCTGAATCAGTAGAAGAACTTGAGACACGTCTCAACGAAACTACTCAGAAAGTTATAGACACAAGCGAGGAACTGGAAGTATACAAGCGTGAAACGATTATTCGTGAAGCGTCACGTGACCTTGCAGAAACTCAAGTAGAAAAATTGAAATCACTCGTTGAAGGTATTGATTTTGAAGACGAAGAACAATTCGCCTCTAAAGTAAAAACTGTCAAAGAGTCATATTTCACAAAAGAAATCACTGGTAGTGACGAAGTAGAAACCGTTCAAGAAGATGCAGACGTAACAACTGACGTATCATCTGTAATGGAATCATACCTTGCAACTATCCGTAAAAACGCATCTAAATCATAAAGGAAATATAAAATGCAATCTTACGATACACTAATCGAAAAGTGGGCTCCCGTTCTAAACGAAGAGTCTGCCGGTAAAATTACCGACCCCCACAGACGTGCTGTTACTGCTGCAATTCTGGAAAACCAAGAGAAAGCAATCGCTGAAGAGCGTTCTGCATCTCGTGGATTCATGACAGAAAACGCTGCATCTGGCGCTAACAACACTGGTTCAGTTAACAACTTTGCCCCAGTATTAATCTCACTAGTACGTAGAGCAATGCCTAATCTCATCGCTTATGACGTATGTGGTGTACAACCTATGAACGGCCCTACTGGTCTTATCTTCGCTATGAAGTCAAGATACCAAGGTGGAGCAACATCAAACCGTGAAGCATTATTCAACGAAGCTGAAACTCAGTTTTCTGGTGATTCTTCTGGTACTCACGATTCAGATAACTCTTCTGGTTGGAACGGTGTTGACTCTGAAGGCGCTCGTTTAACTAGTCTTGCTGCTGCAGGAATGCCAACTGAAGACGCAGAAGCACTTGGACGTACTGGTGGTTCATCTTTCAACGAGATGGGTTTCACAATCGAACGTCAAACTGTTACTGCTAAGTCACGTGCTCTTAAAGCTGAATACACACTAGAACTTGCACAAGACCTTAAAGCGATTCATGGTCTTGACGCTGAAACAGAACTTGCTAACATTCTTTCTACTGAAATCCTTGCGGAAATCAACAGAGAAGTTATCCGTACTGTAAACAGTCAAGCAAAAACTGGTGCTCAACAAGCTAACGTAACTGCTAAAGGTATCTTTAACATGTCATCTGATGCAGATGGTCGTTGGAGTGCTGAGAAGTTCAAAGGTCTTGGTGTACAAATTGACCGTGAAGCAAACGTAATTGCAAAAGAAACAAGACGTGGAAAAGGTAACGTAGTTATCTGTTCTTCAGATGTTGCTACTGCACTTGCTGCTGCGGGTACTTTGGACTATAGTCCTGCTATCTCGAACAACCTACAGGTTGACGATACTGGTAACACATTTGCTGGTGTATTAAACGGACGTATCCGTGTATACATCGACCCTTATGCTAACACTGATTATATCACTGTTGGTTATAAAGGACAGAACCCATATGACAGTGGTGTATTCTACTGCCCATACGTTCCGTTACAAATGGTTAAAGCAGTTGGTGAAGATGACTTCCAACCACGTATCGGGTTCAAAACTCGTTACGGTATGGCTTCAAACCCATTCGTTGGTACTTCTGTCACTGACGGTCTTGCTACTGTTAAGACTAACCAGTACTACAGAATCTTCAAGGTTACTAACATCTTGACATAAGTCTGTAATAAGAAGAGTGAGGTAACTCACCGTTCTTTAAGGGTCTCTTCGGAGACCCTTTTTTTTATCCGAAGAAATCTTCTAGGGTAGGTGGGGTAGGGGTGTCATAGTTTAACAACAAGAGTTCTTTCCTGTTGTGTTCATCTTCTCTATACTTCTTACTACTATGCATGGTATAAGTCAAATCCCATATACGTTGTTCCCAACCAGTATATGCA
>JAWUWW010000066.1:0-8981 GCA_034111645.1 Cellvibrionaceae bacterium | reverse complement strand
TATGTAATGTTTATTTCTTAAACTATTTGACGCTTCTGTTTGGAGTGCAAACAAAAACGCCTCTCGTCTTCCTTTTTGAGAGGCGCGTATGATACCTACTTTTTCTTATTCGTCCAAGAAACTTCTTAAATGATCTGAGCGACTTGGGTGACGCAGTTTGCGTAAGGCCTTGGCTTCGATCTGACGAATACGCTCACGAGTCACGTCGAACTGCTTGCCCACTTCTTCTAGTGTGTGATCCGTGTTCATGTCGATACCGAAACGCATACGTAGTACTTTAGCTTCTCTGGCGGTTAGGCCGGATAGCACGTCACGTGTTGATTCGGTAAGGCCTACATCGGTGGCTGACATTATTGGAGATACGATGGTGTTATCTTCGATAAAGTCGCCTAGATGTGAATCTTCATCATCCCCAATCGGTGTTTCCATCGAGATAGGTTCTTTGGCGATTTTAAGGACTTTACGTACTTTCTCTTCTGGCATTTCCATGCGTTCGCCCAGTTCTTCTGGCGTAGGCTCGCGACCCATTTCCTGTAACATTTGACGAGAGATACGATTGAGTTTGTTGATCGTTTCTATCATGTGTACTGGGATACGAATGGTACGCGCCTGATCGGCAATAGAGCGAGTAATCGCCTGACGAATCCACCAAGTAGCATAGGTCGAAAATTTGTAGCCGCGACGATATTCAAATTTATCAACGGCTTTCATTAGGCCGATGTTGCCTTCTTGAATAAGGTCAAGAAACTGTAAGCCACGGTTGGTGTATTTTTTCGCAATAGAGATCACTAGGCGTAGGTTGGCTTCAACCATTTCTTTTTTGGCGCGACGGGCACGAGCTTCGCCAATCGACATGCGACGGTTAATCTCTTTGATAGTGGCTAATTCAAGGCCAACGGTTTTCTGTATGTTATTAAGCTTGCGCTGAGAGCGCATGATGTCTTCTTTGAATTCTTCTAGTTTTTCTGAATAATCGCGCTTTTTGTCGATGAGATCAGGAATCCAGTCTTGCGACGTTTCGTTGCCTGGGAATTCTTTAATGAAAGTTTTACGCGGCATCTTGGCTTGTCTAACGCACAGTGTCAGGATGTTTTTTTCTTCGCGGCGTACTTTGGCTAAAATACCGCGTGCTTGGCGATACATGGGATCGAATTGGCGCGGCGGTAGTTTAAAGAATTTAATGATGTCGCCCACGGCGGACAATTCTTTGTCGGCTTGTTTGCTATTGCGGCCATGTTTGGCGATCACTTTATCGGCTTTTGCTAATTGTTTCTTTAATGCTCCGAAGCGATCGTTAACTTCTACAGGATCAAGGCCGGTATCGACTTCGTCGTCGTCATCGTCTTTATCAGTTTTGTCTGTTTTTTGAGCGGCTGGGCCTGCTGCAGGAACATGGTCTGCAGGATCGAGCCAGCCTGCAATAACGTCGGGGATGCGACGTTCTTCTTTGGCGATAAGCTCGTATTCGGCAATAAGCGCTTCGACAACATTTGGCCAGCAGGCAAGTGCGTGCATCAGATCGCGCGTGCCTTCTTCTATGCGTTTGGCAATGGCAATTTCGCCTTCGCGCGTGAGTAATTCAACAGTGCCCATTTCGCGCATATACATGCGGACGGGGTCAGTGGTGCGTCCGGCTTCGGTTTCTACTGCTGCGAGTGCTGCAGCGGCTTCTGCAGCGGCAATTTCATCGGCAGAGGCGTCGCCATCGGACATCAACAAATCTTCAGCGTCAGGCGCGGTTTCATATACGCGGATACCCATATCGTTGATCATCTGAATGATGTCTTCTACCTGATCAGGATCAGAAATATCTTGAGGGAGGTGATCATTCACATCGGCGTAGGTTAAGTAGCCTTGTTCTTTACCGCGCGCGATCAATTCCTTGATACGGGATTGTTGTTTATTGTCTGACATGCAAGCTCCAGGTTTGCACAGGGTATTTCTAAGTCATTGTGGGTGCTTTGTGAGGAAACGTAGGTTCCTACTTTAAGCCACCACCATGACTATTTGAGATACTAGTATGGTGTTTGGGGATAAACCAGTAATTATAGTCGATTTATTGCTTTTTGTGCTAGGGAATATGGGGGGTAATCTAGATAATTCAATAGATAGTGTGCGTTAATTCGCTCTTGCGACGATGGCTTTGCGGTAGAGTTGCTTTTCAGCGTCGGACCAATCGCTTGTAGGCTTGTTATTGAGTTGCTGGATAATGGTTTCACAGTCTTGTTGTTGCTGTTGTTGGGCGAGATGTTCAAGCGTGTCGGAGAATTCTTGCTGGGGGTTGAATGTGTGGTTTTCTGTCTCGCCGGAGAGCTCTTTGGCGTGACGAAAGCGTGATGCTTTAGCGATTAATAACTGTAATGTCTGTGTGGCATCTGCACCATAAGTACCTTGCCAGTGGCCTAATATTTGACCGCTAGTAAAGTCGGGGCGCTGCTTGAGTAAATCTATTAAGTTAACCAGTAATGTAATAGCTGCTCGCTGGCTATGTCGCAGGTCTTCGTAGTCTTGCGCCTGTTGTGCCAGATTGGGTTGAAAGAGCAAAAGGGTAAGCGCTAATTCTTCGGCAGATAATTGGTTGCTACGGTCCGCGCGATCGTTCGTTTGGCGATGGCTAGGCGTTGTTGATGATACATGTTGTGTTGAGGCATGGCTTGCGGAGGCGTAATAGCTTTCGCTGTCAATATTGGCTTCTGGTGTGGGTTCGTGCTCAGAATATTGGTTGCTTTCAATGGGGGCTTTGTCGTGGATATGTTCGGGAGCCCTGTTGCTATCCATTGTGGGTAGCTCATTGAGCAAGGTCATTAGCGCTTCCATGCTGAGCTGGGTACGGTTAGCTAATTGGTTGAACATGAGCTCGCGGTAGATGCCGCGGGGGAGTTGGTCGAGCATCGGTGCGGCTATTTTGCAGAGCCTGGCTCGGCCTTCCATAGTTTGTGTATTGAAGTGCTGCCCTAATTCTTCAAACAGAAAATTTTCTAAAGGCGAGGCGCCTTCGATTAAGCGAATGAATTTTTCTTCGCCAATCTGCCGAATTAATGTGTCGGGATCTTCCCCTTCGGGGAGATATAAAAATTTAATTTGTCGGCCGTCTTCCATGACAGGTAGTGCGTTTTCCATCGCGCGCCGAGCCGCTTTGCGGCCCGCTTCGTCACCATCAAAGCAGAATACGACTTCGTTGGTGAAGCGGAAGGCGCGAATGAGGTGTTCCTCGCTGCAGGCGGTGCCGAGCGTGGCAACACCATAACGAATGCCATATTGCGCTAGGGCGACTACATCCATGTAACCTTCTACGACTAGTACGCGAGGTAGTTGTCGGTAGGCCTGTCGAGCTTCGTAAAGGCCGTAAAGTTCTTTGCCTTTATGAAAAATAGGCGTTTCTGGCGAGTTCAGGTACTTGGGTTTTTCGTCGTTCAGAACTCGGCCACCAAAGGCGATGATGCGTCCACGACTGTCGCGAATAGGGAACATGATGCGTTCTCTAAAGCGATCATACATGCGGCCTTTATCGGTGTTATGGATCAGCATGCCGCCTTCTAGTAAGCGGTCTTGGTTTTCATTCGATGTGGCGAGATGCTTGATGATGTTGTCCCAGCCTGGGGGCGCATAACCAATACCGAAATCTTTTGCGATGTGTCCACTTAATCCACGGCGTTTTAAATAATCGACAGGGACGTGTTTTTGAGGGTGTTCGCGCAGCTGTAGTTGGTAAAAGTCGTTTGCCTTTTCCATGAGGCTGTATAAGCTTTTTCGCGCTTTTTCTCGCGCTTCTTCTTGGGCGCGCTTGTGTGGGTCTTTGGTTTGTTCTTTGGGGACTTCTAGTCCTGCGACTTTGGCGAGGCTTTCTACTGCTTCGGGAAAGTTAATTCGCTCGTAATCCATAACAAAGCCCAGAGAATTGCCGCTGGCGCCACAACCAAAGCAGTAAAAGAACTGTTTGTCTGGGCTAACGGTAAAAGAGGGGGTTTTTTCGTCGTGGAAGGGGCAGCAGGCAGAGTAGTTTTTGCCGGTTTTTTTAAGTTTTACGCGGCTATCTACCACGTCGACAATTTCGATGCGTTCGAGAAGATCATCAATAAAGGGTTGAGGTATCGATCCAGCCATAAGTAAAGTGTACCGCTTACGAAGTGCAGTTTATAGAGGTTTTTAAATGGCGGATAAAATAGGTGGGTGTTATGTAGCTATTACAAAGCGATTAAGAGAGCTTCTCTTTGATCGCTTTGCTGGCTGCGCCCATATCGGCACGGCCTTGTAGCTGTGGCTTCAGAACGCCCATTACTTTTCCCATATCCTGCATGCCGTTGGCACCAGTAGAAGATATGGCTTGATCAATAAGATCAGCAACTTCAGTCGCGGATAATGGTTGGGGGAGGTACTCGGTGATCACGCTTATTTCAAAGTGCTCTTGATCAGCAAGATCTTGACGTGCAGCGTCTTCGTACTGTTTGGCAGAGTCGCGGCGCTGTTTGATCATCTTATCGAGTACAGCTAATACGCGTGCGTCATCTAGTTCAATACGTTCATCGACTTCGATACGTTTGAATTCAGATAGCATTAAACGAATAACGCCTAGACGCGGCTTATCTTTCGCACGCATAGCGGCTTTCATTGCGTCGTATATACGACTCTGTATTTCGCTTTTTGCCATTTTCGGTATGCTCTTAAAGGACTGGCGAAATTGCCAACCCTAGAGATTCGCTATTAATACAGGCGTTGAAACTTTTTCGATTCGCGTTGTACTTTTTTAGCGTGACGTTTAACAGCGGCTGCTGCTTGACGTTTACGAACGGTGGTAGGCTTTTCATAGTGTTCGCGACGGCGAACTTCAGCCAAAACGCCTGCTTTTTCACAAGAACGCTTAAAACGACGTAGAGCAATATCAAATGGCTCGTTTTCTTTCAATTTTACAAAAGGCATAGTTAACCCTGTTAATTCGGTATGTTCGGTTTAGTAATCTAGTCTAGCGAGAACCGTATTGGTTGTGGCTAGTGCAAGGGGCGCAAATTCTACACATTCAGGCCGACGATCACAAGTGTTTGATGTGGTATTTTTCTTCTGTCTGGTATGATAACGCCTGAATTTTAGTGATAGAGAGTACTTGAGTGCGTATTTTAGGAATAGAAACCTCGTGTGACGAGACCGGTGTGGCGCTATATGACAGTGAAAAAGGGCTGTTAGGCCACCATTTGTACAGCCAGATTGCTTTGCATAGCGAATATGGTGGTGTTGTACCTGAACTGGCCTCGCGAGATCATGTGCGTAAATTATTGCCGTTGGTGGATGAGCTGCTGGCCGAGTGCCAGCTGAATAAGTCGGATATTGATGGTATCGCTTATACCAAGGGTCCTGGATTGGTGGGAGCGTTAATGGTGGGTGCTTGCACGGGCCGCGCTCTGGCGTTGGCTTTAGGTGTGCCTGCTATTGGTGTGCACCATATGGAAGGGCATTTGTTGGCGCCAATGTTAGAAGTGTCGCCGCCGGAATTCCCATTTATCGCCTTGTTGGTATCGGGCGGGCATACGCAGTTGGTGCGTGTAGATGCGATAGGCGAATATCGTTTACTGGGTGAGTCCTTGGATGATGCGGCGGGTGAGGCCTTTGATAAAGCCGCCAAGATGCTAGATTTAGATTATCCGGGTGGGCCGTTAATTGCCGAGTTGGCGGAGCAGGGTGAGCAGGGGCGTTTTACCTTTCCTCGGCCGATGGTCGATAGGCCGGGTTTGGATTTTAGTTTTAGTGGATTGAAAACCTTTACGCTAAACACAGTGGCAAAACATGCGCAGGCGAATGGCTTGCCGGATGATCAAACATGCGCAGATATTGCTTGTGCTTTTCAGGAAGCGGTAGTGGATACTTTGGTGATTAAGTGTCGTCGCGCTTTGGAACAGGAAGATTTAAAGACCTTGGTGATTGCGGGTGGTGTATCAGCGAATACTCGATTACGAGAGCGTTTAGAACTGGCTTTGGGTAAAATGAATGCGAGTGTATTTTATGCCCGCCATGAATTTTGCACAGATAATGGTGCAATGATCGCTTATGCTGGTTGTCAGCGTTTACTCGCACAGCAGCACGATGGTCTTGCGATTAAAGTGACACCTAGGTGGAATTTAGAAGATTTGTTGCCAGTGGCTAATCGCTAGTCGCGGTAGGTGATAATAACGATATTGAGATAAGTGATGGATAAGGTAGTTATTCGAGATTTAAAAATAGAAACTATTGTGGGGTTGTATGCGTGGGAGCGTATCGCGCGGCAAACGCTATTGCTGAACATTGACTTGATAACGGATATTCGTCAAGCGGCAAGAGATGATGATCTACAATTCACTATTGATTATTCGGCTGTTTGCACAGCGGTGACTGCTTTGGTGCAGGAGCGAGAGTTTCAATTAATTGAAACCTTGGCAGAAGAAGTAGCGGCAATGATTCAAGAAAAGTTTTCTGTTAGTGGTTTACGTCTCGCCGTTTATAAGATGGATGTGCTCACGAATGTGCGGCGAGTAGGTATAGAAATTGAGCGCGGAGATGTATAAGTATGTTTGAGGCTCAATTGCATCAGGTGGTTTTATCGGTAGGGACTAATGCGCAGAGAGAAGTGAATTTGGCGCGCGCTTTTGATGCTCTAGCAGATCATTTTGGCGCGCTACGTTTTTCTTCCGTTTATGAAAGTCAGCCAGTAGATGATGTGAAGAGTGCAAATTATTACAATGCTGTGGTGTGTGTTGTTACCGAAAAAACGGTTGCCGATGTTCAGCAGATAGCACACAACATTGAAGCGCTATGTGGGCGTGACCGCATGAAAAGTGATGTGGATATGGATATTGATTTATTGTTGTATGACGATCAAGTTGGCGTGGTTGATGGTGTGAGCTTGCCTCATGATGATATAGCCAGATGCGCTTATGTTCTGCGTCCTTTAGCCGATTGTTTACCTGATAGCGTGCACCCGACATTGGGGCATTCTTTTGGGGGTTTGTGGGAGCTGTTTTGCATTAAGGGTAACCAGCAGGTGCTAGAACCGATTGATTTTGTGTGGCGTGATCAATTGGTGTCTGTGAGCCCGCCATGTTTAGTGATTTAAGTTTTATTTTTTCTGAAAAAATGATCTCGAGTAAATATTAATGAATAAGCTTCGAGTGGCAATTATCGGTGGTGGTCCAGCAGGCTTGTCTGCTGCATTGTGGTTGAAAAATTTAGGCATGATTCCTATCGTTATTGAAAAAGAAGCGAAAACGGGCGGGATGCAAAATTTTAATTTCTTAACCAATGATTGGGTGTTGGGGCAAGTCTCTGCAACAGGCGTAGAGGTGGCAGAACGGTTCCATCAGCATATCGTTGATGAGGCAATTGATTTTCGTTTACAGCATAAGCTCATTGAGTTGTCGGTTGAAAATGGTGCGTATCACTTATGTTTTCAGTCGGCTGATTCTTTAGCTTGTGATGCAATTATATTGGCGAATGGGACTCGCTATGTGGGGCGCGAAATTTTACCGGAGTGTGATGGCGTTAATCAGCATCAAATTATTGAGGGGCCGCATAGTTTTGTGGACTTAGATAATTGTCGTCGGCAGCAGGTAGTTATTGTGGGGGCTGGTGATAATGCATTTGAAAATGCTTTGATGTTATTGCAGCAAGAATGCCAAGTAGTTATGGTGTCGCGCTCTAAGCCTAAGGCACAAAAAAGATTTATAGATCAGGTTCTTGGTCATGCTTCCTTTACGTTGATTGAAGGCGCATGTATAGAAAGTGTGGCGCAGTATCGCGATAAATTACAGTTACTTGTTGCGGGGCATGTTAAGCATGAAGTGTTGGCAGATCGCCTACATATTTTGGCTGGTTATCGCTCTAATTTGACGAGTGTCTCGGCTTTAATCGAGAAAGGCTTAAGTGATTTTTTTGATTGTGACGAGAATAATTTTCTTATTGTCGATGAGAAAGGCCGCACCAGTATGCGTCATATTTATGCTGCGGGTGATATATGTAACACGCAGTTCCCTTGTGTGGTGAGTGCGATAGCGGCGGGTGCTTTAGCCGCTAAAACCTTGGCTGAAGACCTTTCTTAGTAGCTGTTTTAATGTGCCAATCATATTCCCTAGACGAAAAGACATTTTTCCTGCAGGGTGTGGCATTCCTTCCAGTAGTTTGCTAGCTTTATTTAAATGGTATCCGGCTTCAATATATAATTGTTGGTCGTTTTGTGGGTCGCCACTCATTTCAGAAAGTGCACCAATAATGTAATCTGAAAATGCAGATTGTAGCGTGTAAACAATTTCTTCATTGCCCATGCGTTTGAAACCAAAATCGCGCACCAAATCGGTGATTTCTTTTTCGGTAAATAGTTTTTTAATATAAATCGGCTTGTCATAGTGAAATGTCGTGTTAAAATTAAGTGACGTATTGGTATGCGTAAAATACCACGCATTGAGCATGCGTTAAAAGTCCACTTATCCCCAATATGAAACTTTTTGGTTTCAGTGGAGAAGTGTTATGGCACAATATTATGTATGTAGAGGCGTTACATACGCGAAAGACGGCGATAAAAACACTACCGTTAAACACAATCGTATAGAAAAGGTTTGCCGGGGTATTGCATATTTACAATTGCCTAATTTTAAATATGTAGTATGTGATCACGTTTATCGAGGTTCTCATTATATGGCGTAAGCCTATTGAGTCATAGAGCCGGAGCCTAGCTCCGGCTTTTTTATGAGTAACCATTCGCCAAGTTGTTCCCGTCTTTTTTCTTTTATCGCGTCGCCCAGAGCAGATTTTTGAAAGCCTTGTTTGATTAATGCTTGATGGTCAATGTCTTTGTAAATGCTGAGTGCTTCGAGTAATAATCGTTCTTGATTAAATGTATTGTCGTCTCTTAGATGACGATGAATTCCACGGGCAGTGGTCAGTAGTTGCTGAAAACGTTCTGCTTTACGTAATGCATCGGTTTGTTGAAAAAGAATTGCTAGCGTTTCAGCGTCCCACTTGTC
>JAWUWW010000065.1:0-9514 GCA_034111645.1 Cellvibrionaceae bacterium | reverse complement strand
AATGGAAGAGCTGGACGGCTTCCCTCTTGATGCAATTATTAACGGCTCTACAGACGTTGTATTGATCCGAAATCTGCCTTGAAAATCGTCAGAGAGATCACGCTGGCGCTTGAATATGCGCATTCCAAAGGCATTGTTCACTCTGATTTAAAGCCAGGGAATATTTTCTATACTAAAACGGGGCAAATCAAGGTACTTGATTTTGGTATTGCCCGTGCACTTAATAGTGAGTTGTATAAGGATAATTTCGACGCGGGTGACTTAAACGCACTAACCCCCCGATATGCTAGCCTAGAGATGTTTGAATATGACGAGCCTGACCCTAGGGATGACATCTATGCATTGGGAATAATAGCAGGCGAACTCTTAGGAGGTGGCCACCCTTATCTCGGTAAGGAAGCTACACAGGTTCGCGCTGGCAATCTGAAACCTGTGTTTGATAAGTCCCTCGGCTCTCTTTATAAAAAGAAAGCACAGCCAGAAAGCGGCAGTGAAAAATTAACAGGAAGCATTCAGTCACGCTGTCGTGAATTGATGATTCAAATATGTGATGCTGAGGATGTGCGTATATTGAAGGGGGTTGTGAGTAATGATCATATTCACATAGAATATCCGCCGAGAGTGTCGGTCAGTGATTTGGTGAAACGGCTAAAAGGTCGTACATCAAAAAGGTTGCAGGATGAATTTTCTGATCTCAAGAAACGATACTGGAGCAGGCATTTTTGGGCGATAGGTTACGGGGTATAGTCGACAGGTAATATCACAGATGAGATGGTTCAAGAGTATTTGGAGCATCATAGAGACCCGTCTAATGGAGATACGGGTAATATCATATTGGAATGATGAGGCTGGCGAGGACTTTTAGTCCTCTTTGCTTCAACGACTATGGACTTTCAGTCCATAGTCGTTGAGTTAATGGGTGGTGCACTTATGGGTTGAATTCGCCAGTTATCAGTTTTCCTGGTTACATACTGACCCAAAAAATATTTGAAAAGAGGAAGTTATGAATACTCATACAGAAAAAAAACAAGTAAACAAAAACCAGTCGGCCAACAATGCCGTGGCGCAAAAACAAAGCCATGGTACGGCTACTTTTGAGTTTGTCGATAATCGGCCTGAGGCGGTGGCGCAATTGAGGGGTTTTCAGGATATGGCTGACAACAGCTCTCAGGCTAACCAAGCCGTACAATTACAGACGATGGCTAATCACCATTCTGAGCAACAACAGTCCCCTGTTCAAAGACAACCGAGTAAATCGGGAGAAATAGCGCAAGCTATGGGGCAGCAACACGGCGTAGATACCTCTGCCCTTACATTTAAACACAACTCATCGTTTCCGGCTTCGGTGGGTGCTGCGGCTACCATACAAGGTAAAGAGATTCACTTTGGCCCTGGTCATGACAGTACAAAAAACATAAAACATGAAGTAGGTCATGCTATCGACAATGCCATAAACGGTACACCCAAGGGAGATACCGTGGTTAATGGCCAAAAGGTAGATGCCACCCGGGAAGCAGCAGCAGACCGCATGATGAACACCCCACTGCAATTACGGTCCATGACCCATAAAGTAAATGGCGATGATAGATTAGGGAAGGAGGCAAGTGTGACGGGGGCGAAGGCTTTGAAAAATAACAATACCTATTCAGCAACTAAAAATAAAAATATACAGCGACAAATGCTTAAGCCATTGCCTAGCAACATTGTACAGCGCGACGAACTACCAGATCCGAACAAAGGTTTACAGGAATCGAACGGGAATTTTTTTGAACCATTCCAGCAATCCTTAACTAAGCACCAACTAAACGATTTTTTAACTAAATATCCAGAAGCAGCAAAAAAGAGTATGTATGATGTTGTAGATGACATTATTAAAAAAGAGACCGTAAGCGAAAACATGAACATTGGAGTAGGTTATGCTCTTAAGGAGAATCCTGATGGATTAGTAGCTAAACATATGACTTCTCACGCTTGGAGTGAAACTTTTGGTGCTTTTATGAGCGCCATAAATCAATCTACAAACATTCAAGATACAGACGCTGTATGGATTTGTGCTTTTGCAAATCATCAGATTAATAGGAAGCAACAAGATGAAAAAATAAAACGAGGGATACAACCGGCAGGACCAGCGATAGAGGATCAGCTTGATATATCTCCATTTGAAAATGTGATTGTACAATTTAGCACCAAAGTTATTAATACCATACTAACACCGGGAAGCTATAGGAATGATGACACAGGAAAGACATCGGCAGTGTCGAGCGGTCAAATTTATGACAGAGCTTGGTGTGTATTTGAACTCTTAAAAGGAATCGAACACGAAAAAGTTTTTGAGATGAACTCCGCTACATCAGATGAAGCATTACGAGCTCTTGGAGACGAAAAATATGAAGGAAACAAATTGGTACCTGTCACAGAAGAAGACAACACTAACAGAATATTGGAAGTACTCTTGGGTACAGTCAATACAGCAGTAGCTGATTGTTGGGGCGACGACAAAGATAAGATTTATGATTCAATCAAAAAATTTGGAAATGATGGGGCAAAATTCAAATTCATGGAATTAATAAAGGATCCAAGTGTTAAACATGGTTTTAAACAGAATACACGTGGACATAAATATTTAGATGGACTTATTGATCTGGCTAGAAACAAACATATACTGGATTTAATGGCGGAGGATAAAAACTATACTAAGATACAAATTGCCATAACTAAAAAGTTTCGCACTGATAAGCAAATTGAAAAAAAATTTCGTGTTGCTGAACAAGTAATCGGATCGCTATTAGGTTCACTCAAAGAGAATAAGGCACAAACAAGAGGAAAACACAACTGGAGAAAGGGTGTAGATCTTATAAAACGACGAAAAAAATGAATTATTCTTTTAATATCAACAAGTTAAGCTATGTAAGAGGTGACAAAGAGGCCGTTTTGTGATAGTTATTAAGCTAGCAAACACAATAACTCGTCCAAAAGGCCTCTTATGAACACAGCTTATGTTAATTCCCATGATTTTTCATTCTTTTGTGCAGCAAAAGAACAGCTCAATGACATGCTCGAATTCCTTTGCTCTGACCTACCGTTATCTGATGAGCATGGTGCTATTGAGCAGTATATACAGCAACAAGGGCATGAGCTGCTTAGGCGTTTACTTCAAGGTCATCTTGATCTCAGGGCGCATGAGGAAGTTAAGCAAGATAATGTCGTCAATCCTCAAGCAGAGCAGCTAACGCATTTTCGCGCCAATACCACCACATCCTTGAACAGCTTGTTTGGCAAGGTCACCGTGACACGTAATGGCTATAACAAGCGACAAACTAAAAGTGTATTTCCGTTAGATACGCAGCTTAACTTAGCAAAAGATCAATGCTCTGATGGGTTAAGGTTACAGCTTGCGGCGCAGATAAATCATTGTGCTTATGATCATGTTGTTGAGCATATTAAAGACACCACGGGGGGTAAAATTGCCAAACGTCAATGCCTTGAACTCGTGCAAGATATGGCACAGGATTTTGCAGGCTACTATCAGCAAAACCGCTACCTTGAGGCCGAGGCGACAAACGATCTATTGGTGCTCACGTTTGATGGTAAAGGTATTGTGATGCGATCTGAGTCGTTGAGGGCGTGTACAAAAAAGAAAGCGCAAAATGCTAAAAAGCTCAATTCCCGGCTAAGCGCGGGTGAGAAAAAAGATCGTAAACGTATGGCGCAAGTTGCTTCAGTTTATACTGTCATGCCTCACCTGCGCAGTGCTGAGTCGGTCATGAAAATGGAAGATGAGGAGAAGGTTCACACACTCAAGGTCCCGGCGAGGAATAAAAGAGTCTGGGCGAGCGTCAAGCGAGACGCTCGCCTTGTTATTCAGGACGCATTTGAAGAAGCATTACAACGGGATCCAAAACAAGACAGAGCATGGGTAGTGGTAATTGATGGACACCCTGGCCAACGCAAAATGATTGAAAAATCCGCCAAACAATTCAAGGTAAACATCACCATCGTATTGGACTTTATTCACGTATTGGAATACCTATGGAAAGCCGCCTGGTGCTTCTTTGATAAAGGAGATGAAGCCGTTGAGGGTTGGGTAGGCAAATACGCAATGAAAATACTCAAGGGACATAGCAGTCAAGTGGCTAAAGGCCTTAAACAAAGTGCCACTAAACGTCAGTTATTAAACCGTACAGGCGTTGATGCTTGTGCTAAATATTTACTCAATAACACAAAAAGGCTCAGGTATGATGTCGCCTTATCATCAGGTTTTCCCATCGCCAGCGGCATAATTGAAGGTGCTTGCCGGCATTTGATTAACGATCGTCTCGCCATCACAGGCGCGCGTTGGTGTCTGGAGGGAGCCGAAGCATTACTGAAATTAAGATCCCTAAAATCCATTGGGCATTTTGATGACTACTGGTTGTTTCACAAGCAACGGTCAAAAAATCGCCTTTATGGGTAAATTTAGATAATGTGCTGTAAAACAGGGCGTCGTTTTAAAGGAACCACACCCATTTCATATTCTTAAGGGAATGAAAGTCGGTTATTTTTCGTCGATTAATCAACTGTTTCTACTTAATTCAGAATTCAAGACAAGCGCATCCCGCTGTTGTGCAAACCAGTTTTGCTTATGATGGAGCGGCTTTTATTCAAACAGACTTATCTGAGGCGGTGCTCGACTTTGTGGGGGCAAGAATTAGACGACTTCGTGATTTTTTGTATTCAGGTGGTTGAGTATCTTTTGGATAACCAATGGATGTTCATTAGACACATCCCTGTGTATAACCCTTTGGGCAGCGTTCGCTGTGCAAATCGGCTTTCCTACCGATTTGTCGATGCTCGCTATAACCTGCCACCACCGCATTGCTCACAGGTTTCTATTTTTATCCCAAAAACCCGTTTAAGTCTTTGTGCCTAGGTTATCGATTGGTGTTTTTGTATCCGTGTTTTTTCCTGCCCTGTGGGCAATGCCTTTTTTTGCCTTATTTTGTTTTGCTGGTGTTATTGTCACGCGGTGCCGACTGTTTGGTGGTGGGCCGCCCCGCGGAGGGGGCACCGCACAAATACGCCATGAAACCTAGTGAGGTTTACGCGGGGTTTGGGTACCAAGGCCGCTAAACGAGCAATAAAACTCAAGGGCTCAAAGATCATATGACTGCGCCGGTCACCGGTGGTGGTATCACGGTAGGGGGAGTGCCTTTTTGTTGAGAATAAAACTAGAGGGTAGGTGTGAATGTTCTGTTCTGCTCTTAGTTAAGCGGTTAAGCGGTTAAGCGGCTAAGAGCAGTTTAAATTTAGCTCATTTTAATTGTAAGCTCATTTTTGACCGTTGAGGTTAACCAAATAACGGCCTACAACCTTAGCTTGCATAAAACGTTGCAGATACTCGGGTGCTTGTTCTAAGGTTATTTCTTCACAGAGGTCTTGAAGATTAGGTAGTTTCATATCGCTGGCGACGCGTTGCCAAATATGCTGTTTATCACTGAGTGGGATATATACCGAATCCACACCCAGTAAAGACACGCCTCGGATAATAAAGGGGTAGACAGTGGAGGAGAATGCATCACCAGATGCTAAACCACATGCTGATACGCCGCCACCTGATTTAATTTGTTTTAACAGGTTACCCAGATAATCACCCCCTAATGTATCTATTCCATGAGCCCACTTTTCTTTACCCATTGGTAAATCAGCCATTTCATTGATCACATCACGATGCAATACTTCATCGGCACCAATCGACTTTAAATGTTCAGTTTGTTCAGGTTTGCCAGAAAAGGCGACTACGCTATAACCCAACTGCTTAAGCAGTGCGATACTGATACTGCCTACACCGCCTGTTGAACCTGTCACCGCAACGGGACCATCTTCAGGGCGTGCGCCCATCTTTTCGAGTTTTTGGACACAAAGAGCCGCGGTTAAACCGCCTGTTCCGTAGATCATGGCTTCTTTTAAAGACAAATTTTCTGGGCGTTTGACTGCCCATTTAGGGGGAATTGAAATCATCTGCCCTAAGCCGCCAGGTGTATTCATACCCAAATCATATCCAAATATGACTACTTCATCTCCAGGTGAGAAGGTAGCGGACTTGTCGCTCACCACCACACCTGCTGCATCTATCCCAGGAGTATGCGGAAAATGCGCGCTGACCCGTTTATTGCCGCTAGCAGATAAAGCATCCTTGTAATTCAATGATGAATAGTGAACGTTAACAAGTAAGTCATTCTCAGGTAAATCACTCACCAGTCGATTAACGACATTTACAGTAAATTGTTTATTAGCAGTTTCTTCTACCAGTACAGCTTTAAAAGTATTCAGCTCAGACATCGTTGCGCGTTTCCATGATTGATAGTGATTTATAATCTAGGTGTTAACCCTAACAAATACAGATTGTTACGGCTAGGATTGTTAAAGGCAGTTTAATGGGTGATGATCTGAAGCTGTGAAGTTAAAGACTACCACTGATAGAAATTACACAACGCTAGGGTGGAAGCAGGTTTTCTTGCTGGGCTAAGACGTCAGCAAAATAATAGTCGATTAAAAAACGTTTGGTCATTCTAATGACTACTTTAGCCAAAGTATTCTAGTTAATGTTTACAGCAATCAAAGGGACGACAACCTTATAAATATTGATTATATTTATAGCAATGCCAGATTTGACTGTCGTTAATTGTACAGAGCTGCAAGTTGATACAGTCATTCGATAAACTCAAACTAGGCGGTTATCAGCTACATTATGTTGGAAATAGAAGCCATCATCCCATTAGTTCATTGAATAATGCTTCAAAGGAAATATGTGCTTCGATGTCTACCGAGTGATTAATCAGGCGAGCAACATCTCTTGCAGAAATAAGTCCCCGTATCTCATGCTGCTCGCGGTCAATCACTAAACAATGTTGTTGATGATTATGCTTTTGGGTTTCTAGTACTTCCTCAACCGTGGCTCTGGCTAGATCGTTATAGTCAAAACACATTAGTGCTTCACGCGGATGCATAAAATCACTGACTAAAAGCTCACCACGAGGAGTGTTTTTATTAACTTTTTTTAAGATATTTTCTTCAGAAAGATCATACAAACTCACAATGCCAATGAACTTATTATGTGGATTTAGTACCAATTTCATTTTCACATGAGAGAGCTTCATCAAGTTCTCTAGTTCTATTGCCCTAACGTTTTCATCTATGACTCGAGGACTGTGCTTACGAAAGTCGGTCAATATACTCAACGCAGGGGTTCTTGCAGATACAGAGTGTTGCTCTTGTGGCCACACTAATCTATCTATAGATTCGGTGCTATACAAGGTTAATGATTTCATCAGTATTTTCCTTTATTCCCGTATATAACACACTTGCCCAAACTTCTATAATAATGAAAATTGAACCAGTGTAACAAGTTAGGCAACGCCTACATTCTAAAAAAATTGTACTATTTAATGTATTAATATTAGCGGTTTATTCTGGTATTAATACAAAATAAAATGTCCACTTTAATCACACAAACATTAGCACTGTGGTGGATAGTGTGTTCAATAAAAATGTTGTGAACGGCCTAGTGGGTAAATAATAAAACTGTTGAGTGAACCAACAAAAGCCATACTCAAACCACTAACTAATCAACCCATAGGCTCTATTATGAGTTCTCCCAAGATAAGCGAATTTTGTTTGAAAAAAAGCAACTGGTTTATGTCTTATTGATAGGGATCAAGTCCTAACGATTTTAAAAGTCTTGATGTTAGCCAACCCTTCATTTTTTTATTTTTCCTAAGCTTGGTGCTATGGTGAGTAATATTGAAACATACAAAAATTTATTCCCAATCAGAACGTTCTGAGTAGCGCATGTCTGAGGTTGTCGCGGGATTATCTGGTACTCCGTGGGCACTGCACAAATACTTACTTAATACAGGCATAGACCCAGACCGATCAGTAGTTCTCGCTAATCAATGAATCCCACTAAAACAGTGTCTCAGAACGAACATGAAAAATATTTTGTCGCGCTGACTTACCCTCCTTTACCCGTTCAGAAATATTATTTATATTTTTTGAACTTTTTACCGCACCTAAGATCAGATCAAAAACAAAACCAATAATATATCTATCTATCTGGCACACATTTGACTACACACACTAAACCCAAGAAACATCTGAGTTTTAACGCATTGAGGAAATCATTTTCCGCTGTGCTCAAAGCAATACCTGAAACAAGAGATAAAAATAAATCTACTTATAGCCAGCACGATATTGTCATGAGTGCCTTTGCTTGTATGTATTTTCAAGACCCTTCCTTTTTGGCATTTCAGCAACGCTTAGAAAATAAATTAAAAAGCAGTAACCTTAAAACACTCTTTGACGTGAAAGATATTCCCAAAGATACGCAATTAAGGGACGTTCTCGATAAAATCCCCACTGAAAATTTTAGTGATGTTTTTAGTCATATATTTGAACAGCTCAGGCGTCATCATCATCTTAAAGAATTTGAAGTCATACCTGGGATATACTTATGCTCAGTTGATGGCAGCCAATACCACAGTTCAAAAAAAGTCAGTTGTGAGCATTGCCTAACTAAGCAACATCAAAATGGGGTGACAAGTTACAGCCATAGCGTATTACAGGGGGCTATCATGCACCCTTCACAACGCCAAGTTATCCCCATGATGCCTGAAATTATAAGAAACGAAGACGGAACAAAAAAACAAGATTGTGAGCTCAATGCAACCAAGCGCTTTCTAAGCCAATTACGAGAACGCCACCCAAAATTAGGATTAATGATTTGTGGTGACGGACTCTTTTCTCATCAACCTATGATAGAAGAAACCCTCAAACAAGCCATGCACTACCTTTATGTCGCAAAGCCCGACGATCACACCTATATGATGGAGTGGATATCAGCCTACAAAGAAATTCCTAGCTATCAATATAAAGATGATAAAGGACGAACACACAATTATCGTTGGCAAAACAAAATACCGCTGAACGGAAAAGAGAATACCGTAGAGGTGAACTGGCTGGAATATCAACTCACGAATAGCCAAGGTAAAATTACCTTTCAAAATAGCTGGGTCACTGACGTTAACGTCACGAGAGATAATATTAAAACATTGGTTAATGCAGGGCGCTGTAGATGGAAGATCGAAAATGAATGCTTTAACACCCTAAAAAATCAAGGGTACCACCTTACTCATAACTATGGTCATGGTAAAGAATATCTCAGCGACAACATGTACATTTTAACTCTGTTAGCCTTTTATTTTCATCAGATATTTGAACTGACGGATAAAAAGTATCGAGCCTGTAGAGTTACTTATGGGTCTAAAAGACAGTTATGGGAAAACTTGCGAGTCACCGTTCGTTTCTTATTATTTGATTCATGGGAAGATTTGCTTGATAACTTATTATCAAACCCTGAGCCTTCGGAGGAATATCGTTATAAGCCTTAAATTGACGATATGCCTTATAATGCGCGCAATCGTAGAATATTACGTGTGTGAAACAGAATAAAAGCTGCTTGAATTAAGTTATGGAGCAG
>JAWUWW010000064.1:0-7085 GCA_034111645.1 Cellvibrionaceae bacterium | reverse complement strand
TGTGTTTTATGTTTGCCAACGTGATTGTATATGAAAAGTAGCAGGTTAGAAATGCAATTACTTTACGTTTAGAAACAAAGATAGTAAAAAAGCACAAACTTTTCATTTTGCAATTTCCTGCTATTTTTTATATACCGTGTTATGCCCTTTTTCTTTTATACCCCAAATACGTGCTGCTTTGGTGTAAAAATATCAAGCGGTAATGACATTTTTCAGAATTCAATTCATTAATTTATTCAATTTTGGATTGTCTGATGAGACAAGATAACAGGTTCAGTATAAATACTCAATTGTAAAAACAGGTATTTATACGCTAGTATAATCTACAAAATAATCAAACTTTTGTTAAATAATTAAAAAACGAATATTCGATTACAAAGGCGAAATCCGAAAAGCCTATTTTAAATAGAGTAGGAATATAACAATGATTATAGTATCTGGAAACACATTATAAGGAAATGAACAATGGCAAAAAAAACAATAGAAAATAATCCTCTAATTGAAAGTGATCCTTTTTTAGTAAAAATGAAAATGATTCTTTTATCTAACGAGGCTTTAATTGACAAGAAATTATTCTTGAAAGTACAAAAGTCTCCGGAGTTGGTTATGAAGTCTTATCAATTCCTGAAAATGCCTCTTGAACAGTTTCTAGAGGAGTTTACTGGATACTATAACTTAATAAAATCAATTATCATGAAAACAGATCAATCAAAAGATCAAAACGTTTCTGGATCTACTTGGGGTTCAGGTGGTACAGCAGGAAGTGTTGGTACCTTTTGCGGAACAGCAGGTTCAGTAGGTTCAGCAGGTACTGCTGGAAGCGCAGGAGCAGC
This sequence comes from Cellvibrionaceae bacterium, assembly GCA_034111645.1. Classification (GTDB taxonomy): domain Bacteria; phylum Pseudomonadota; class Gammaproteobacteria; order Pseudomonadales; family Cellvibrionaceae; genus CANLBN01. The sequence goes on along the minus strand of JAWUWW010000064.1, from coordinate 6,252 downwards.
AGCTCCGACCTCTTCAAATTTAAGTGGATCTACAACGGGAACTGTAGGGTCAATTTGTGGCACAGCAGCTACTGTAGGAACTGCAGCAGCATCGCCTACTTCGTCGAATTTGAGTGGTTCAACTTCAGGTAGTATAGGAACCGTATGCGGTTCAGTAGGTACTGCTGGAACTTTTGGAGCAGCATCTCCAGCCTCTTCAAATCTAAGTGGTTCAACTGCAGGTTCTGCAGGTACTGCAGGTAGTTTTGGGACTGTATGTGGAACCGCGGGGTCAGCAATGACAGTAGGATCAGTAGGATCAGCAGGAGCTGCATCTTCTCCATTAGGAGGAGCTGCAGATTCAGGGAAGAATGTATCTGGTTCAACAGCAGGAAGTGCAGGAACTGTAGGTAGCGTAGCTACATTCTGCGGAACTGCTGGTTCTTTTGCAACTGCAGGTACTGCAGGAAGTGCAGGTGCAGCATCTTCTCCATTAGGAGGAGCATCTGCTCCAGCTTCTTCTCAAGTTAGCGGTTCAACTGCAGCTTCGATTGGAAGTGTTGGAAGTGTTGGAACTGTTTGTGGAACAGCGGCATCATTTGCCACAGCAGGGACTGCTGGAACAGCAGGAGCAGCATCTTCTCCGCTTTCTACAGGAGGAGCTGGTTCAGCAGGAGCAGCAACAGTTGGAACAATTTGTGGCACAGTTGCCAGTATTTAATGTAATTCTGATTCACTTCATCCAATTAAGGATGAGGTGAATCTTTTTTCAATCTTTTAAGAATATATCATGATCACTACACCAAAATTTAAAGAGAAATATCATATTGAGCAAGTTGCAGGTGATGGAATTTTTCTTCTATCGGAAAATGAAAACCACATACTTGAAGGTCATAGCTTAGAAAAAATAATTCCATTTATTGATGGAAATAACACATGGCAAGAGATTATTCAAAAAGTAAGCCCGGAATTAGAAGAGAATTTGGCTCTTGAAGCTATTAATATTTTGATTAGCAATGGTCATGTGGTTGAAAAAGATAACAACATGCCGAAGCAATTTGAGGCATTTTGGACAGAGCTTGGAATGAATTCAGATCAGGTTAAATCCTTAACAAATAATACAAATATTCATGTGAAGACCTTTGGCTCTGTAAGTGCAAACTCATTTGTTTCTGCAATTGATTCGTTTGGTTTTAGTCAAGATTTAACCAAATCACCTTCACTAATGGTTGTTATTACTGATGACTATCAACACTCTGGAATTGCTGAAATTAATAACTATTCGTTACGTTATAAAATACCATGGGTTATGGTAAAGTCAACTGGATTAAAACTAATGGTTGGGCCTTTTATCTCTCCATATAAAACAGCATGCTGGCAATGTTTGGATACTCGACTTCGTCACAATAAAGAAGTTGAATCATACATTCAGAAGAAAACAAATAAGACAGAACCGTTTCCGGTTACCAAGACACAAATACCACTTGCTGAATTACAAGTTGTTTCAATAGCAACAATGCAAATGGTACAGTGGCTAGCAAAAGGATTTCACAATAGTTTAGAGTCTAAAATCATGACTATTGATTTAATGACCGCTTTTACACAGTACCATCATGTAACTAAAAGACCTCAATGTGTATCATGTGGTAATCCTGAAGTTGCTAAAAACGCGGCACTTCCTATTCAGATTAATTCTAAAAAAGCATTAGGTAAAAGTGGCAATGGTAGCAGAATGGAAACAGCTGAAAATACTTTTAATAGATATCAGCACCATGTAAGTGAATTGACAGGAATTGTAAAGGGAATCTTCCCTGCAGCCTGGAATGGAATTGGTCCAATTAAAGTATACATGGCAGGGCATAATTTTGCCTTAAAGAATGACGATATATTTTTCATTAAAGATGGTTTAAGATCAAATAGTTCAGGAAAAGGAAGAACAGATGCTCAAGCAAAGACAAGCGCTTTATGCGAAGCTTTAGAACGTTATTCAGGAGTGTTTAGAGGAGAAGAGGAACAATTGATGAGCACATACAAAGCTTTAGGAGATAAAGCTATTGATCCTAGAACAGTGCTGCTTTATAGTAAGAAACAATATAAAGAAAGAGTTGAATGGTTAAATAAGGGGCGTTTTCAAGTGGTACCTGAAGCTTTTAAAGAGGATTCTAAAATTAGCTGGTCTCCATTGTGGTCTATGACTGAAAAGAAAGTTAAATATCTCCCAACTAGTTATTTGTATTTTGGATTTAAAGACAGTGATGAAAAGTTTTTCTGTTGGGGAGATTCTAATGGAAATGCCGCAGGTAGTTGTAATGAGGATGCTATCCTTCAAGGCTTTCTCGAATTAATAGAAAGAGATTCTGTTGCACTTTGGTGGTACAATAGTATAAATAGAAAAGCAGTTGATTTAGATTCCTTAAACGATTCATTTGTAAATGAATTACAGGAATTTTATAAAGGAATGAATCGTGAATTTTGGGTGCTAGACTTAACTGCAGATACTGGGATTCCAGCGTTTGTTGCGATCAACAGAAGAACAAATCATAAACAAGAAGATATAATAATGGGCTTCGGTGCTCATGTTGATTCGAGAATAGCTATTAATCGTGCCATAACTGAGATGAATCAATTTATTCCTGCAGTATTAAATATTGATGATAATGGAGATTCTCAATACCACTTTGACGATCCCGTAGCAATCAATTGGTGGGAAACAGCAACAATTGAAAATCAACCCTATTTAGTTCCTGCAAAGGGAAAAATCCATATTGATCAATTGCCTTCTTGTAAAACTATTGATCTTAAAGAGCAATTAGAAATTTGTATAAAAGCAGTGGTCGATTTAGGCCTTGAGATGTTGGTTTTAAATCAGACCAGACCAGATGTTGGTTTGCCTGTAATGAAAGTAGTAGTTCCTGGATTAAGACATTTTTGGGCTCGATTCGATGATGGAAGATTGTATGATGTACCTGTTAAGATGGGGTGGTTGAAAAAGAAGAAAACCGAAAGTCAGTTAAATCCAATACCAATGTTTTTATAAGATATAAGTTATGAATAAAAATAATAATCAGGTATATATCAAGCTAAGCGAAGTGAAGGCTTTGGATACTTATGAACAAAATTATAATGTGTCTCCGAAATATTCAGGGATAGATATTGCTTCTGTTTTTGCCAAGCTAAAAAATGGGGGAATCAAAGTTTCTTTAAAATCTGGAGCTTTTCAAAAAGGCTTTAATGATAAAGTAACCAAAGAATTAATTCATGACATGACAGGTTTTCGCATAATTGAATTTAAAGATAATCTTGAAAAGCCAAAGGCCACATTAAGGTCTTGTAGTGAGTCTTTTAATATTTCAAACAAAGGTAAAAAAGAATCGAACTTTTGGCAGGTATCTCGATTTTCTTATGTTCATTTTGAAAATGAAGAATTTGTAATTCGAAATTCTAAGGCACATTGTTTTATAGTGATTCATGATGAACTGGTAATGAAACTGTTTTACGATTTTAAATCACCCATTTCAAGAAATGAAATTGAGGGAAAGTACAAAGATATTCCTAGTAATATCATTGATTTTTTTATCGAAGCCGAAATTATTTCGCCTTGTTCAGATGAGAAGGTTAGTGAGGAGAGTGAAAATGATGTACTTCGTCAATGGGCATTTCATGACTTATTATTCCATTCTATGAGTAGAACTGGTCGTACTGAAAAAGACATTGGAGGATCTTTTAGATTTAAAGGAGTTCTACCTCCTCAACCACCGTTGAAAGAGAATGTTTGGAAAGACAACAGCATTGTACTTCCTAAACCTAATTTACAATGGTTAAACTTTAATGATAAGCCATTTACAAATGTATTGGAATCCCGTTCCTCAATTAGAAATTATGGAGTACTTCCATTAAGTTTAGAGCAATTAGGTGAATTTTTATACCGCAGTGCAAGAGTTCGTTATGAATATTCTAGTGATTATGGGGAGTTTATTAGTAAACCATACCCTGGTGGTGGGGCAAATTATGAAACAGAATTTTACATAACCATCAATACCTGTGCAGGTGTACCAAGAGGGGTATATTATTATGATCCCAAAGAGCATATTCTAAGTTTAGTATCAGAGCCAAACGATGAAATGGAAAAACTCTTGTATGATGCATACATGGCAACTGCCTTGCAAGGAATGCCACAAATATTAATCACTCTAGCCAATCGATTTAATCGATTCAATTGGAAGTATAGTTCGATGTCTTATGCTGCACAGCTTAAAAATATTGGAGCCATTTATCAGACTTTGTATTTGGTAGCAACTTCAATGGGTATTGGAGCTTGCGGACTTGGTGTAGGAAACACAGAAAGATTTAGTAGGCTTACAGGTTTAAATTACTTCGAAGAAGGATCTGTAGGTGAATTTATGATAGGAAGACCACTTTTAAATTAAGAAATTATGTATAATCAATCACCACCACTAGCAACCATTAGAAACTGGGATGTTCCCCTTACTGCAAAAGAAAGAAAGTACATCTGTACTACTTTGATAAACACAATTAAAAACTATTATGTACACCTTCCGATAAAGGAAAAAGGGTTTGCAATTGATCCTGTTCAGGAGTTAAGGCTTTTAGAAGGAGCTAGCTATGATGAAGACAATAACATGTCTTTTTTAAGAAAACTACAACGTATATTTTTAAAATTAAATGATAGACATACTACCTTGGTAATGCCAAAACCTTGGAGTGATTTGGTTGCATTTATCCCTGTAGTCATTGAGCGGTATTACGAGAATAATATGCCTGTGTACATTGTAACTAAAAAATTATTTGGTTACGAAAACAAAGAAATGCAATACGGTTTGCGGATAACCCATTGGAACGGCACAGAGATAGATAAGTATATAGAAGTTTTATCAGAAACTTCGCAAGGAGCCAATAGATCTGCTGCTTCGAAACTAACATTATCTAGTTTAACAATTCGCTCATTGGCATATTCATTTCCACCTGAAGAAGATTGGGTTGTTTTATCTTGTGTAAATAAAGCAGGAGAAATTCAAACCTTTTCATTTCCATGGAGGGTTTACTATAATGCTCCAAAACCAGTTTCTGCTGCTAACCCAACCTCTGGTTCAGTAAATTCTAAGATTGGAGATGGTGTGAATAATGTGAGTTTGGACAGAAAGCAATTGGCCAATATGAAATTTCAGAAACAATTTTTCGGGAAACAATTATTGAAAAAGAGAATTGCCAATAAGTATGCACTCCAAGAATATGGAACTATTATGAAGTATGGTATTATAAATACAACTTCAGGTGACACTGGATATTTGAGAATATTTTCTTTTGAAGTAGGTAATGTAGATACGTTTATTACAAAAATGGATCAAATTTTACAGACGTTACCACAAGAAAAGCTAATAATTGACATAAGAGGTAATCCGGGAGGAATCATACCTTCGGGAGAGCGATTGGTACAATTATTAACCAAGAATCAAATAACACCATCTCCTGTTGCATTTAGAAATACTCCCTCTACTAAAGGATTTGGTGGTATTCAGGATTTTTCAAGGTGGAAAAGATCTTTAGATTTGATGGAAGAGACCGGAGCGATTTTTTCTCAGTATTATCCTTTATCAACATTTGATAATTTACCAGTATATAGATATCCGGGTAAAGCAGCTCTTATCATTGATTCATTGGTATACAGTACTGCAGATTTTGTTACAGCAGATTTTAAGGATAATAATATAGGGCCAATTATTGGAGTAGACCCAAGAACGGGAGCAGGAGGAGCGAATGTTTGGCCCTATGAAACATTGGTGTATTATGCTCAAAAAGTTGGAAATATGGACGTTGGTTTATTACCAAAAGGAATCGGTCTTAATGTTGCAATGCGAAGATCTATTCGCACAGGTATTGATCAAGGGTTACCTGTAGAAGATTTGGGAACAAAGGCTGATATTGTGCATGCAATTACAGCGAATGACTTGTTATATGACAATGTTGACTTGATAAATTTTACTGCTTCGAAATTGGTTTAATTAATTAATAAATAAAGTGATTTAATTATAGATTTGTATAATTTGTGTTTTCCATCTTTATAGCCAACTTATGCGATAGCTTTATAATCTATTTTTCAGGAAAGTTGCTGCGCTCACAGATCATTATTGGGCATAATGACAACTGTATGGTGCGTTTGCTTAGTTTATTAAGAACTTAAAAGTAATAATTTTTGTGAGGCGTCCCAAGTTAAAAATTGTCAGAGAAGTAAAACCTTAACAAGCCCAAAGCAAG
>JAWUWW010000063.1:0-7114 GCA_034111645.1 Cellvibrionaceae bacterium | reverse complement strand
GTGAAGCCAGCAAAATCCCCTTTATCAATTAAAGCAACTTTCACCCCTTTAGCGGCAAGGGCGGCAGCCGAAACTGCACCATTAATGCCTCCACCTACAATCAGCACGTCAAACGTGCTGTTGGGTAGTTTTTCAATATTGTTTTTTCTAAGGTTGTTCATTTATGTTCCGTTAATGCTAGTAAATTACGCTTCAGAGGGGTTTTCCATGCCATCGTCACTGCCCCAGGCCAATTCTGCATTTTGAGCATAAACCACCTTATTGATAAGCAGCGCCATCGACACACATGAAACCAAGGTGACAAACATTAAATGAATGTAATGCAATCCAAAAGGGGCATGGAATGGAGAAAACTCAAATGATAGTGAACCATATAAAAACACCCCGAAAATTACCGCAGCAATACCGGCATTGGCATGTACATTTCTAAACACTAAACCGACTATAAATATTGAGAGAATTGGCATACTGAATAAGCCCCACAACTGCTGCAACAGATTAATGATGCTTTCTGCTTGGGCATAAACGGGCACTAATAACAAAGTGACCACAGTTATCCCTGCCGTGATCCAAGCACTTAATTTAGGTACATTATTAGTATGACCTATGTAGGGTTCATGAATATCACACACATATAAAGCCGCAGCAGAGTTTAAATTACTGTTGAAAGTAGACAGCACTGCAGCGGCCATGGCTGCTGCAAAAATACCAGACATCCAAGTTGGCAGTAAATCACCCACTATTCGCCCATAAGCCGCATCGCCAATATCACCATAAAGTTGAAAAGAGACAATACCGGGGATAACGACGATTGCGGGTACGATTAAAAGACGGATACCGACTGCAGCAAACACCCCTTTTTGTGCTTCTTTAAGATTAGGTGCGGCCATAGCGCGTTGGGTAATAACCTGATTGGTTCCCCAATAAAACATTTGGATGAAAATCATACCAGTTAACAAGGTAGGCCATGGAATGGCTGACTCGCTATCACCAATAAGCGTGAGCCTATCTGCAGGAATAGCAGAGAAATCATAATCAATGGCGTTGAGTGCTAAGAACACGACTGCAATGGCCATAGTCAAAAGCAACACACCTGAATAAGTATCTGATACCGCTACTGCGCGCAATCCACCAAAAATCGCATACATGGCGCCTAAGGTCGCAAACGCGGTGGCGATATACATCAAGGGAATATCCACATTAAACATGGTTTTCATGAATAACGAGCCGGAGTAAATCACCGCAGGACAAAAAATCAATGCGCTGCTCAAGAAAAACAAGGTACCAATAACCGCTCTTATATGTTTGTTGTTATAGCGTTTTTCTAACAGTTCGGTGGTGGTAGTACATTGATATTTATAATAAACCGGTAGAAAAACCTTCGCCAAGAGAATCAACCCCAACAAGGCCGCAAATTCCCACCAGGCCAACAACGCCATTTGTGTGCCATTGGTGCCTACCAGTTGGTCTGTACTTAAGTTGGTTAACGTAATCGAGCCCGCAATGAAATACCATTTCAGTCCCCCGCCGGCCAAAAAGAGTTCCTTATTTTGTTGGCCTTCACTTGCTCCTGACCTAGGGCCTTTCCCCTTACATTGCATATAAGTTAGAAAGGCAATCAATACTGTAACTAATACAAATACCGATATTTGGATCATATTTTCTGACATTTAGACTTCCTCGTTTACTAACTGCATTTTAATACCGGTAATCTTTGGCTGGTCTGAACTATTATGCAGTTTTATCAGGCGGTTAAGATTATTTAGTGATGCCAGCATAGCATGCACTGGCATAAAGTAATTGAGTTTGGTAAACGCCAGAACGGTGTCATCGGACAATTCCCGTAAGGCCTCTTCGTTTATAGTGTACATACCCTTGAGTCGATTTTTTTTACCATCATCGAAGGCCAACAAAAAATCAATTTCATGTAATAATTTATGTTTAATTAAGTGCTCGGTGAACTGTTGCGTAGCCAGTTCATTTTGATAATAATCCGTCATTTTTTGCTGCACTTGACGTAACAACTGACTCGGCTCCTGCCCCTCGAATAAAGCCTCTCCCTGCTCGCTACTCACATATTCGCTTTTCTCGTCAATAAACAAGGTCAGGGTTTTATCTTGAGTCGGATCAGGTCCCAGTTCAAAGGGTGCTCTAATAATGGCGTCTGGCACATGTATGCCCAGCCATTCTTGTTCGCTATAAAATAAATTCTTGTCCTGCAGTAGACCGAGCATCGCCACCGAACGGAGTTTCCCCTGCTGCATATCTTTCATAAATACCACAGGATAACTGCTACTGGCGTGGCCAAATTCATTCACAGTTAAGGGCACTTGGTGCTGAGCGGCCGTGTGGCGGAAAGTGTCGTGGGCGACAATCTTTATCTTTTGGTGCTGCTTAGGATCGAGCAAAACATACTGGGGCATAACTGGGTCTCAATAAAATAAAGGTTAAATGCTGGAAAAGCCGATATCCACAACTTTGTCGAGCAATTTTCGATGTCGGGGTAGGGTGAATTTCAGTTGTTCGATGCGCTTTTGATTCAGCGTGAGTAATTTACCGGCGGCTTTGTGTTGCGTGTATAGATGCTGCATAGGACTAAGGTCCTGGTCAAAATCACCACCATGCAAAATATAGGTATAACTTGCTGCACTAAACGCTTCAACGGTGTCAGTAAAGTCGTTCTCATTTGGGTTACGATATTGCCACAGTTGCAGCAAATCCCCCAAACTATCTGGAATACTCTGAGCTTGACGACTTTCCTGCCAAAAGGGTTCGCTGCGACGACTGAGCACATAATGCAGTTTCAAAAAGTCGATCACGCCTCGCCATTTTGTATGCATCATGGTGTTGAAACGTGCTGCCACCAAGGGCATGTGCGCAACATTAACCGGCAATTGCTCGGCAATAAAATTAGCCGAGGCCTCAACCAACATCAGTGCTGAGGCTTCCAAGGGTTCTAAAAACCCGGCCGACAATCCCACTGCGACACAGTTGTTTTGCCAAAATACTTTGCGATGGCCGGGAGTGAATTGGATTTTTTTAGCCTGTTTGACTATCTCGGCATCGCCAATGTAGCTCGCCAAGGTCTCACGGGCCTGCTGTTCATCGCAATGTTTGCTCGAATATACGTAGCCAACGCCTTTGCGCTGCTGCAAGCCAATGTCCCATATCCATCCGGCCGACTGAGCAGTTGAAATGGTATGACAGGCAATAGGTGAATCGGGTGATGGATAGGCAACTTGTGTTGCCAAAGCAGTATCGGCCAAAAACACCTGATCGCAGGGGACAAAGGGAACACCCAGGGTTTTCCCCAACAAGGTGCTGCGCATGCCTGTGCAATCGACATAAAGATCGGCGCTAAGCGGCCCCAAGTCTTTGCACATCAGTGTATCAATATCACCGTTTTCAGCACAAGTGACGTGCTCAACGGTGTCGTAAATATGTTCAACATTAAGTGTAGCGCTGCAATGCTCACGCAATAATTCAATAAATAGACCGGCATCTAAATGATAACCATAATTGGCCACCACCTCGTATTCCCGGTTGGCTATATTCTTTGGGCCGAGCCCTTGTTCACACAGATAATGTTGAAACGTAACCGCTTCAGAAAAAGCACTACCCGTTGCTGCGATATCTCGCCAATATGGACCTAAATCCAGACGATTGTAACCCTGTGGTTCACTGAAGGGGTGATAATAACTGTTATTCTGTGGGCTAACCCAATTAACAAATTTACTGGCTTGCTTAAAGGTTGCCTGACAGCGACGAATAAAGGTAGTTTCTGATATACCCAATTTGGCCAATGTTTGACGCATGGTGGGCCAGGTGCCCTCGCCTACGCCAATGGTTGCGATATTGGGGGATTCAACCAGGGTTATATTGATACCACTTCCGACCGTATTAGACGCATGTTTTTTGGCTAACAGCCCGGCCGTGATCCAACCTGCTGTACCACCGCCTAATACAATTATACGTTTGACCGATGATGACAAGAACACGTTCCTTTTAATCAATATTGTAAATAATTCTGGAAAATAACACAAAAAGGGAGAGCCCCCCCTTTTTTCATCTATTCTAATTAGCTATTTATAGCCTTAGAACGACCCCCTTACCCCAACAGAGTATCGCGTACCAGAGCGTACTTGTTCGGTAAAGTGACTAGCCAAACGACCGTGTTTTTCAGTATATTCGTCGGTGATATTAACCCCTTCAAATAATACCGTGAAGTTTTCGTTAATTTCATAACTCGCGCTGACATCCCATTGACCGTAAGTGTCTACGAACTCGGGTTCACCCGTATCAGGATTGGTCAGACTCTGTAAAAATGCTTCACGATTATTGAATGCTATCCTGGCCTGGAAACCATCCTTTTCATAGAAGGCAATGATGTTTTGAGAATCACCTAATCCTTCAAGAGCAAAAGTTTGGCTGCTATTGCTGATATCAATTGCCGCGTCACTGTTTACTATAGTCGCGTTAGCTTGAAAACCAAAACCATTTTCCCAGGTGTGAGTCCAAGCCATTTCCAAACCATCCACTTTGGCCGTTTCACCATTTTGTGGGCGAGTCACCTGAAATTCAAAAATACCACTGGCTAATGAAAATTGTTCAGGCGCACGCACTTGCGTGATAAATCTCTCAACTTCTTTGCTAAAAATACCAATAGAAACTGCACTGGCATCGTCATAATACCACTCATAAGAGAAATCCCAATTAGTAGACAAAAACGGAGTTAAACTCGCAGTACCACCAGTGGCCAACAACAGATCTGGTCTAGTCGTGCCGATATTCATAACCGGACGCATGCTTTCCAAGGTAGGGCGAGTCAACGTTTCTGAATACCCCATCCGTAATAACATGTCTTCTTCGATTTCAAACTTTACGTTAAGACTTGGTAGTAAATTGGTATAGCTATTCCCTAGAGTCACGGGCGTTGATGTCCTCTGTCCATCTAAATCCACTTCATAAAACTGGTCGAGAATGGTGCCGTCTAGTGGGTTTTGCCTGACATCCAACAAAGTATCTTGCCTGCCGGAAGCGCTTGTTTTGGTTTCACTGTATCTGAACCCCATATTCACAGTCCAGGGCATATCACCTAAGTCCCCTTGAAACACAAAATCGGCATAAACTGCAATAATCTCTTCATCTATCGAAAAGCTAGTGCCCAATTCAACGGGAGTATAACCGTTCAACGATGCGAATGCTGCAATGTTACCTTCAACGGTTTCAGGAATAAATGGAGGAGGTGGATCTATACCAGCAGCTATAGAGTCTTCTGTGAGTTTAGTATGAGCTGCAAGTGCTCCGACATTTCTAACGGGGGTTTGTGCAGTAATCGCTTCTGATGATTCCAGGTAGGCCAGATATTGATCAACATCATAACCAAAGAATGATGTGGGGATACCGTCGAACCAATCATTAGGTGTAACCAGTTGACCTAATTCATCAGGAACATCGGTACCATAGCCGCAATAGAAGCAATTAGGCAAGCTTGGAGACTGGAATACCTTGGCACTTTTAGTTCTATCTTGAGAATACAAACCAAATTTCAACTGGGTAAAGGTATCACTATCGGGTAAATAGGTAAAATCTGCTCTTAATTCAGTGATTTCATCTTCCCGCTCATCGCCACCACGTTCAACATAGTGGGCCCGCAATTTACTGGCGTCTGCGTCAGTGAAGGGGCCAGATATGCCATCTGAGTTCAAGCCCGGAACACCACCTCCTGTCGTGTTATCATAGGTATAGCCGTTGGCATAACCCATTACGGTGAATACGCGGCTTTGGTCGCCACTTAAATCTTCAGCTGATGAGGTTGAAATATCAAAATTGGCATTGAAATTTTCGCGAATATTCCAGTCCGCATTAAAACCAAAGGCTTGAATTTCCACATTACGATCTAAGCCTTGCTGTACAAAGTCCGTCGCACCTGAACCACCGCCGGTTGGATCATTAAAGGCAGTATGATCCCAAAATACGACAGTTTCAGTAGTTTCATCCACTTCAAAATCGCGTATATTAGAAACGCCATCATCATTTGCAGGAGTGAACCAGTTAGCATAGTTATTAACCTGAGAGTCGACTTCAAACTTCGAATACAAACCATCAAATGATAAGGTTAACTCTTCGGTTGCTGCATATTGCACCACTACGGTACCACTGGTACGAGTGCGATTTTCAACGTTTGATGTTAAATCAAGGTTACGGGGAACCCATACATTAAAGGCTTCTTTACCTGTTCCGGCGGCTTCATCGAAATCAGTCGTGGCAATACGATCAACACGGTAATAGCCGCGTGTGTCTGCTTGATTGACCTGTGCGTCACGTTCTTGAACAGACAAGGATAACAAAACACCCAATTTGTCATCCATGAAAGTATCGCTAACGAGTCCAGAAAAAACGGGAGTCGTCTTTTCTGATAAACTGTCATAGGTTCCTTTAACGCTACCAAAGGCTTGAAAGCCTTCCATATCGAAGGGTTTGGCCGTTTTTAAATTAACCGTGGCGCCTATGCCCCCTTCCTGGTTTGCGGCATTGGAGGTTTTGTAAACATCTGCACCGGCAATCAGTTCTGATGCGAGGGTATCAAAACTAAACTCACGTCCTTGTCTTTCTGAAGCCATTTGGCGACCGTTAACAGTGACCAAGTTAAATTGAGGGCCAAAGCCACGTACCGAAATTAGTTGACCTTCACCACCACTGCGATCAATGGCCACACCGGTAATACGCTGCAAGGATTCTGCAACGTTAGTATCCGGAAACTTACCTAAATCTTCGGCGGAAATGCCATCAGACACGATAAGAGCTTCTTTTTTATCTGAAAACGAACGTTTAAGACTGCTAATTAAGCCACGAACCTGAATGACTTCCATATCGTTATCGACTGCTGCTTCCTGTGCATGGGCTTGCATAGAAAGACCTGCGACTGTTGGTAGTAATAAGGCGGCTTTGACGGCCGTCCATAAATAAGATTTTTTCATAGGTGTGTCCCGTTAGTGTCCGGTTAATAGATGTGTTCTCGTTTTTATATCGATGCATAAAATCGCTCATATGAGCGCACAACATTTGCATCTATAGGATCATAGCTAATAGCTCACCTACTAATATGTATGTT
>JAWUWW010000062.1:0-10397 GCA_034111645.1 Cellvibrionaceae bacterium | reverse complement strand
TACTAATTCGATGATAAGGGTTAATATAACTTCTAAGGATGTTATCCATAGTTGGGCTGTTCCTTCGCTTGGTATAAAAGTAGATGCTATACCTGGTAGAATAAATTCGGCAAGTTTATTTTTAAATACAAAAGGGAATTTTTTTGGGCAGTGTTCAGAAATATGTGGAGTTAATCATGGGTTTATGCCAATTTGTGTTAAAGGTGTTTCCCGAAATGATTTTTATCAAAATTTTTTTATTGAAGATTCTACTAAAAAATTGTTAAATACTGTTAGTAGCAGCATTTTACCGGAGAGGGGTCCAGTTACCGATAAGTTATTAGCACTTAGGCATTGCTACTTATCCTATTTTGATGAAAATTTTTCACATGAATTCTATAGACCTTGGACTTCTAGGATGAAAAATTTTATTTTATACGAAAGCTTCTTAACCAATCAAATAACGGATAACCCCTCTAATTGCTACTTATGTTTCTATGGTAAAGGGGAAACTTATGATGAAATCACAGATGATTTTATGGAAAACGTGTTGCCTATTGTTTTAAGGGGGGGTAAGGGTCTTAAAATAGGTTACTTTGGGGGTGATACTGCCCCCTCATCATTTTCCTTACATAGGTATTTAAGTATTGTGCATGCTTTAAGGCATGCCCCTGTAGCTATACCGCCTTTAAAGTTTATGAACAGTGATGTAGAGTTTCAAATAGATTTAAGTATTGCGAAAATATCAAGAAAACAGGTTTTTGGGATGATTATCTCCGGTTCAAATACGAAAATGGGTGTTAATGATGTTTTTAATGTATTTAAGGACATAGCTCCAGGTTTTTTATCTGAACATAAGACAGATGCTGATATAAAAAATGAAATCGAAGGAGTTCTGAATATTTAAAATAGTTTATAGGGGTGTTTTTATTTTATTTTACAAATGGTACAGTCCCATTCAAAGTTAAAAATAGGCGATAACTCCGGGGTAAAATCCGTTAAATGCATAAAAGTTTTAGGTGGTAATGTTGGTTTCTACGGTAAAATTGTTGTTGTTTCAGTTAAAAAAATCTCGGTGAGGTCGAAAAGCAAGTCATCTCAAAAAACTAAATCTCGTTTAAACAAAGGTGATGTAGTTAAGGGTCTAATTGTTTCGTGTAAGAAACCTATTTCTAGGAATGATGGTAGAAAAGTTCTTTTCTCTAGCAATATAGTGGTGTTACTCACCGACTTTTTTAAAAGTAAGAAGTTGATAGGCACTAGGGTTTTAGTCCCGATAGCTAAAGAGTATAGAAATAAAAAAATGATGAAACTTTTATCTGTAAGTTCGGTATTTTTATAATATGCTAACAAGTTATATAGAAAATGTTCTTAAAAAGGAGTCTATACTTAAATTTAATTATAAGAACATTTACGAATACAGATTAATTAGAAAAACCTTTTTCAATTTTGGAGTTCAAGATTCGGCCGATAACCCAAATAAATTAGTTCTATGTTGTTATATTTTAAAAATTATAATAGGGGATTGCCCCACTATAAGGAAATCAAAAAAATCAGTTTATAACTTAAGAATAAGGAAGGGTATGTTTGTTGGTTGTTTGTCGTGTCTCGGGAAGAGGAAGAATTTTTTTTTTTTAGACAACTTCCTTTTCAATTTTTCAGCAAAGAATTCTTCCTATTTGAAAAAAATATCAATATTAAGGGGGGAGAGGAGAACTTTTAATTTACTTAATATCCAAAAATTTATAAAAGGGGTATCTTTTTTTAATTTTATTCAGAATTTCTCGTTACCCCATTTAAACGTATCTTTAGAAAGTAAAAAAATTGAAAAATTTGTTTCATTTTTAGTTACTAGTTAATAATAGAATCACTTTATGATTTATAGGGAGGAGAGTGGGAAAAAAATGAAAAATTTCACAATAAACTTTGGTCCTCAACACCCAGCAGCGCATGGTGTTTTGCGTATGATTTTGGAATTGGATGGGGAAGTCATAAAAAGGGCGGATCCCCATATAGGTTTGCTCCATAGGGGTACGGAAAAATTAATTGAATACAAAAATTATATACAAAATATACCTTATTTCGATAGATTGGATTACGTATCTATGATGGCGCAAGAGCATACTTTTTGCATAGCTATAGAGAATCTAGCTAACATTAAAGTACCGGAAAGGGCTAAGTATATTCGTGTTATTTTTTTAGAGATAACCAGAATACTAAATCATTTGTTAGCTGTATCCTGCCATGCTTTAGATGTTGGTGCTATGACTCCCTTTTTTTGGGGTTTTGAGGAAAGGGAGAAACTGTTGGAGTTTTATGAGAGAGTTTCGGGTGCAAGGATGCACTCTAATTTCATAAGGCCGGGTGGTGTTAATGGGGATTTACCTTCTCAGCTTTTAGATGATATTTTCATTTTTATATCGAGATTTTCGAAAAGATTGGATGAGTTCGAAGAAATGCTAACAAATAACAGGATATGGAAACAGAGACTAGTTGATATAGGTGTTGTAACTTATGAGGATGCTGTTTCTTGGGGGTTTAGTGGTGTTATGCTCAGAGGTTCTGGTTGTTATTGGGACTTAAGGAAAGTTCAACCTTATGAAATATATAATAAGATTTCTTTTGATGTCCCTTGCGGTTTAAATGGGGATTGTTTTGACAGGTATGTTATCCGTATGGAGGAGATGCGGCAATCTTTAAGTATTATTTCTCAGTGTTTAAACAAGATCCCTTATGGGTCGGTACAGAGTGTGTCTTCTTTTAAGTTTAAAAAACCTTCGAGATCTGATACTAAAAGAAATATGGAGTCCTTAATTCATCAATTTAAATATTTTACAGAAGGTTTTATTTTACCTAAAGGGGGTGTGTATTCTGCTACAGAAGCCCCAAAGGGTGAATTTGGGGTAGATTTAGTTTCTTTAGGTTCAAATAGGCCTTATAGGTGTAAAATAAAAGCTCCTGGTTTTAATCATTTACAGGCGGTTGACTTTGTGTCAAAAGACCATATGATAGCGGATATTGTAACTGTTATTGGGACTTTAGATATTGTTTTTGGTGAAGTTGATCGGTAGAATTTTATTATAGCGGGGTGCGTGTGCTTATGATTAGTTTAAATGAAAAAAAAAAATTTAAAGGTGAAAAGATTTTTAATTTATTTTCTAAAAGTAGAATTTCAATAATTTTTTTGTTTAAAGATCTTTCGGTAGTTGAGAAATCGGATATTCTATCCTACTTTAAAAAAAGTTACCCTTCCGTGTTACTGCGGAGAGTGGATTCAAAATATTTAAAAAAAGTTATTTTAAAAAAAGGTACTATAAAAAAATATGATCCTATTTTTTTCTTAATGCGCGGATCGTTTATTTCGGTGAATATGGGGGAGGTGGATGCTAATAATTTTATGGTAGATAGCCTTTCTTTGGGTGATATAAAAAAAAAAAATAATTTATTTTTTATAAAAGTAGGGAATGCCTATTATTTTTTTGATATGTTTGAAAAGTTAGATTTTAAAAACCATAAGAGCTTATTTCCTTTATCGTCAAAAATTTCATTCTTTATGAGCACACTGTGCGAAATTTAGTTTTTATTTTAATAGTGTCCTCAGGTTTAAGGAGAAACCCTTATCAGGCTTTGGCCCCTAGTGCTGTTCCATTTGTTATGTCTTTGTCTCTTGGGGTTTTTGTTTTTTCTATAGCTCAGTACTTTCATGGTCTTTTTCTAGTACATAGCGTTATTGTTAGTTTTGGTGTGCTCACTGTTATTTTATTTTCATGGTTTGCCCAGATGGTAAAAGAGTCAGTTTCCGGCGGCCATACAGAAAAAATGCGTGAGAACTTAAAAATAGGTATGATCTTATTTTTGGTTTCTGAGGTTATGTTTTTTTTTTCTTTCTTTTGGGGCCATTTCCATCTATCCCTTTCTCCGTCTATATGGGTAGGTAAGGTTTGGCCCCCTGTTGACATAAATTTTTTGGACCCATTTGGTATACCTTTTTTGAACACACTTATATTGCTTACATCAAGTTTGACTGTAAATTATGTTCATAGCGGTATAATAAATAAAAAGAAGACGTTAGGTGTTTTTTTAGTTACATTATTTTTAGCTTTCATTTTTTCATTTTTTCAATTTATGGAATACACTGAATCACCCTTCTCTATGAGGGACAGCTCTTTTTCTTCGGACTTCTATTTATTGACAGGTTTTCATGGGATACACGTCATTATAGGCACCACTTTTTTAGTTGTGTGCTATATTTTACATAATTTGGATATGAATTTTTATTCTTCAAGGTATCATTTATCTTTTACCTTTGCTACATGGTATTGGCATTTTGTTGATGTAATATGGCTTTTTTTATACTTATTTATTTACATTTGGGGTGGGTACTAGACTTGTATTTTTAATCTGGCGAATATAGCTCAATGGTAGAGCGATAGATTGTGATTCCATAGGTTGGGGGTTCAAATCCCCCTATTCGCCCTTTGCAGCAATATGACAATTAGCAACACTCATTTAAACTATATAAATGAAATACATTTTATGTTAGCAGATCTTTTTTTATTTTTCAGTATTCTACTTTTAGTCGTAACTAGTATCCTTATGTATTCCAGGTTTAAGCTTAGATTTTATGTATTTAAAACTTTAAGTTGGATACTAGTTCAAATAGTTTTTTTTTGCATTTTTTTAAATTTGGAAAATGGTTTTATAAATGTAAGTATTTTTAATTCTACTTTAGTTTATAATGAGTATATTTCTTTTTTTAAAATAATAGTTTTGGTAACGTTTTTAGTGTGTGTTTTTAACGCAAAAGATTTTTTAATAGGGAATAACCTGCCTATTGATGAGTTTTTCATACTTTTAAGTATGCTCTTACTTGGTATTTTCTTTTTTCTTAGTTCTTATGATTTGGTATCATTGTTTTTTAATATGGAGTTACAAAGTTTTTGTTTTTACATTCTCATAACATTTAAAAGAAACTCATTGTATTCGTCTGAAGCAGCTTTAAAATATTTTGTTACGGGGACAGTTTCAGCTGGAATATTTTTGTTAGGTGTATTCTTTATATATAGTTACACAGGTTTAACGAATTTTGAAGACTTACTAAAGTTTTTTTCGGGTGTTTCTCTTTTCAATGGCGGGTTTGACTCTTTTTTAGTTGCAGGGGTAGGCATTATTTTTATATTTTCTGGGTTTCTTTTTAAAATGGCTATAGCGCCTTTCCATATGTGGGTTCCTGATGTGTATGATGGGTCCCCCACTTGCACTACTATTGCGATTGCAACCCTACCTAAAATAGCGTTTTTATCAGTTTTTATCAGATTTTTTTATATAACGTTTTTTGATTTAATAGAGTACTGGCAATATTCGATTTTAATTCTTAGTTCATTTTCTATTTTTGTTAGTTGTTTCGTAGGTATTTATCAACAAAGGGTAAAAAGATTAATTGCTTATAGCTCTATAGGGCATATGGGGTTCATTTTGTTAGGGTTATCCACTTGCTTGATAGAGGGGCTTCAGAGTTCTATTATTTATTTAATAGTTTACTTATCAATGTCGTTATGTCTCTGGACAATTCTCATATCGAAATCTATTAATAATCAAATTCAGATAAGGTATATTTCAGATTTATCCTTCATTTTTAATAGGAATAAGACGTTAGGGTTCATCCTATCTTTCATTTTCTTTTCAATGGCGGGTATACCCCCTTTTGGAGGTTTTTTTGCAAAAATGTTAGTTCTTTCGTCTGTAGTTAAAGCCTCATATCTTTTCTTAGTTTGCTTTATTCTTATCTTAAGTATGGTAAGTTCCTTTTACTATGTTAGGTTCATAAAAATATTATATTTTGATGTTAAAATAAAATCACCATTTGAATTTAATTCAGAATGCATTGGTAGGGAGAAATCTTTGGTAGTTTCTTTTTCTTTTTTTTTTATTCTCTTTTTTTTTTATTTTTTAGATTTTATAAATTTATTAGTTTTTAAATTATCTTTATATATTCTATAATGCTATTGTTAACCATAGTATTGTTACCATTAGTTGGAAGTATAATTGTTTTTTTTATTGACAGCAGTAGGATTTTATTGATAAGATTTATAGCTTTGTTAACGTCAACTTCCGTATTTTTAATGTCTTTATTTTTATGGATAAACTTTGATAAGTCCACAACTTTTTTTCAATTTTTTAATAAAATAGAATGGTCAGGTAGCTTAAATCTATATTTTATTTTGGGTATTGATGGGCTATCGTTATTTTTTATAATACTAACAACTTTTTTTATACCTTTCTGTATCTTGATTTTTTTTCCTAGGAGTAGATATATGAAAGAGTATTTATTTTTTATTTTAGTAATTGAATTCTTACTTCTATTGGTTTTTTCTGTGTTAGACATATTCTTATTTTTTATTTTTTTTGAAAGTATACTCATACCTATGTTCGCTATGATCGGTATTTTTGGGTCAGGTAGTAGGAAAATAAGATCGTCCTATATGTTTTTTTTTTATACGTTATTTGGCTCTATCTTTATGCTCATTTCAATTTTGTATATTTATCAAACAGTTGGTACCTTCGATTATACTGTTTTAGAGCATATAGAGTTTAGCTACGAGATTCAAAAATTATTATGGGTCGGTTTTTTTATGTCTTTTATCGTAAAGGTGCCTTCGGTGCCTTTTCATATTTGGTTACCGGAGGCGCATGTTGAAGCCCCTACTGGGGGGTCAGTGCTATTGGCTAGCATACTTTTAAAAATGGGTTCTTATGGTTTAATTAGGTTCTCATTATCTCTTTTCCCTTTAGCAAGTTTTTTTTTTATACCCTTAATTTTTTTTTTAGTCTCCTTATCAGTAGTTTATGGGTCTTTAAATGCTATTCGGCAGATAGATTTGAAAAGAATAATAGCTTATACTTCTGTAGCCCATATGAATGTAATAGTTTTTGGTATTTTTTGTTTTAACATCTATAGTTTAGAAGGTAGTTTGGTTTTAATGCTAGGTCATGGGGTAGTATCCGGAGGTTTATTTTTTTGTATTGGTATGATTTACTCTAGATTAAAAACTCGTATATCTGAGGAATTAGGGGGTCTTGCACAATTAACTCCTATCTTAATTTTTTTTTTTTTTATTTTTACATTAGGTAATATTTCTATGCCTGGTACTTGCAATTTCTTGGGAGAATTTTTAATATTTGTTGGAACTTTTCTTGAAAACAAAAATGTTACTTTTATTTGTGCTCTAGGTATAATACTAAGCAGTGTGTATTCTCTTTGGTTATTTAATAGGGTTTCGTTTGGTAATATAGGTATTTTATTTTTAAAAAGCGGTATAAGGGTATATGACTTAAGAGGATTAGAGCTTTTTATATTACTTTCTTTGCTTATCTTAATTTTTTATATAGGTTTGTGCCCTAATGACTTTTTAAATCTGCCTTATCTTAATTTATATTTTTTATCTGAAAAGTTTTAGTAAGGTTTCGTTTGTAGTGTACACAAAGTTATTTAATGCTATTCTGCACAACGTATTATAGGCCCTGGTCATTACTGCGCTGTTGCGCTAGAATACAGGAGCAATTCGGCCCTTACCGGAAATGTTACAGGGTTTAAAGTTTGTAGGGGCCGGCTTATCCACAATAGGGGTTGCTGGAACGGGTGTTGGGATTGGTGTTATTTTTGGTGCTTTAATTTTAGGTACCTCAAGAAACCCTTTTCAATCTCAAGAATTGTTTAAAATAGCCATGATTGGTTTTGCTTTTACTGAAGCTATTGCTTTATTTGCCCTTATGATGGCTTTATTGATATTATTTGCTTTTTAAGATATTTTAATGGTTTACATTGGGATTCAGGGGTTAGTTGAGGTTTAATACCTTATTATGGAGTTTGCTAAAGTATTTTTTTTAAGATGGTTTTGTGCTACAGATCATAAAATAATTGGATACTTGTATTTAATTTTTGGGGGTGTGGCTGGTGTTTTAGGCACCTTATTGTCGATTGTTATAAGAAACGAGTTAGCTTACCCAGGTATTTCTGTTTTACATGGAAATTACCAACTTTATAACGTTGTGATTACTGCTCATGCTTTTGTAATGATTTTTTTTATGGTTATGCCTATCCTAATTGGCGCTTTTGGTAATCTTTTTATCCCACCTATGATAGGTGCCCCAGATATGGCTTTTCCTAGAGTTAACAATTTAGCTTTTTGGCTCTTACCTCCCGCTTTACTTTTATTGATAAGTTCTACAATGGGGATCGGTGTGGGGACCGGTTGGACCGTCTACCCACCCTTAAGTAGTTCCACCTATCACCCGGGTTCCTCTGTGGATTATGCTATTTTTAGTTTGCATCTAGCGGGTATTTCTTCTATTGGTGGTGCAATAAATTTTATTACTACAATATATAATATGAGAGCCCCGGGTATGACTTGGTTTAGACTACCTTTATTCGTGTGGTCTGTCTTTGTTACTGCGTTCCTATTATTGCTTTCTTTACCGGTTCTAGCTGGTGGTATCACCATGCTTTTAGTTGATAGAAATTTAAATACTTCCTTTTTTGAGGTTAGTGGGGGTGGTGATCCTATACTTTTTCAACACCTATTTTGGTTTTTTGGCCATCCAGAAGTGTACATTCTAATTTTACCAGGTTTTGGTATTATAAGCCAAATAGTGGTAACATATTCTAGTAACACGATTTTCGGTTATAGGGCGATGATTTACGCTATGGTTTCTATCGGCGGTTTAGGTTTTATAGTATGGGCCCACCATATGTATACAGTTGGTATGGATATAGATGCGCGTGCTTATTTTACTGCAGCTACTATGATTATAGCTATTCCTACAGGGGTAAAAATATTTAGTTGGTTAGCTACAATGTGGGGAGGTAACATTCAGTTCAGAATACCTATGATTTGGGCTATAGGTTTTATATTTTTGTTCACCTTAGGTGGTTTAACAGGGATTATTTTATCAAATGCTGGTATAGACATAGCTTTACATGATACCTACTATGTTGTGGCACATTTTCATTATGTTTTATCAATGGGGGCTGTTTTCTCGATATTTGCAGGTTTCTACTATTGGGTTGAGGAAAGTTTAGAGAGGGAGTATAGTCAAATTTTGGCGCATATCCATTTTTGGTTATTTTTTATAGGTGTGAATCTTACATTTTTCCCTATGCATTTTCTAGGTTTAGCGGGTATGCCTCGTAGAGTTCCGGATTATCCTGATGCCTTTGCGTATTGGAATCATTTATCCTCTATGGGTTCTAAGGTCTCTGTTTTAGGTGGTCTAGTTTTTATTTTAAATGTGTGCTATATATTTATGAAAAAAGACGATAAGAACTAATTTATTTTAAAGTATGTTTCATATTTTTATTTTATTGTGTAAAATAGTTCTAGTTGTTCTTGTTTTATTGCTAAGTATTGCTTATTTTACGTTAGTTGAAAGAAAAGTAATGGGTACAATACAAAGAAGGAAAGGTCCTAATGTCGTTGGTTTTTTAGGACTTCTACAACCTTTAGCAGATGGGTTAAAGCTTTTTATAAAAGAAATGATTTTTGTAGCACCTTCTGTAAAATTTCTATTTGTTTTTTCCCCTTTTCTTTTATTTTTATTGGGCTTATTTATTTGGTCGGTAATCCCTTTCGGTAATGGCCTCGTTATATCAAATTTAAATCTGGGAGTTTTATTCATGTTGTCAATATCATCTTTAAATGTATATTCCATAATGCTAGCAGGTTGGTCCAGTAATTCCAAGTACGCTCTATTGGGAAGTTTAAGAACAATAGCTCAAATGATATCTTATGAAATTTCTTTTGGTTTTATTATTATGGTCCCTATCATCCTTTGTCAGAGTTTAAATTTTATTGAGATAGTTAATTTTCAAAGAGATGTTTGGTTCGTTATACCCCTTTTTCCTATATTCATTGCTTTTTTTGTATCTGTTTTAGCCGAGACTAATAGGCACCCTTTTGATTTACCTGAAGCGGAATCGGAATTAGTGTCTGGTTATAATGTGGAGTATTCCGGCATGCTTTTTGCGCTATTTTTTTTAGCAGAATACGGTAATATGATTTTTATGAGTGTTATAATCGTTTTATTTTTTTTTGGTGGATGGTTAGTACCTTTTTTTACCCCTACCTCAATTTTAGGTTTATTTATAAGTTCTTTTTTATTTGGTTGGAAGGTTTGTATTTTTTTATTTTTTATTGCTTGGGCCAGAGTGGCCCTCCCTAGGTACAGGTATGATCATTTAATGGAAATAGGTTGGAAAGTCTTATGTCCTTTGTCTATAAGTTGGGTGTGTTTATTTGTTTGGTATGTAGTTTGTTTTAATATTATATAAAATGAAAAAAAAAAACATAGGGAGAGTTTTAAGTATTATGGATGGTATAGCTTCTGTTTCAGGTCTTTCTGGTGTAAAAGCTGGGGAATTA
>JAWUWW010000061.1:0-12279 GCA_034111645.1 Cellvibrionaceae bacterium | reverse complement strand
AGCAACTAAATCTATCAATGGCGTAATAGATGATGATGCAATAGTAATTGCTGACTGTGGTGCAAACCTTTGTTGGGTTTTCCAAATATTTTTTAGAACTAGGCAAACGTTATATACGGCGGGCGGAATGTCACCAATGGGGTATTCATTACCAGCAGCAATGGGTGCTGCTCTGCATAAGCCTGACAAACAAGTCATTTGCTTTATTGGAGATGGTAGTATGCAGGTAAATATACAAGATTTGCAAACGATAGATCATTATAAACTCAACGTTAAAATATTTATCTTTAATAATTATGGCTATGGCATTATTAAACAATTTCAGGATAGTTATTTTGGCAGTAGATATGAAGCGACTGGTAAAGGGTATAGCTTGCCAGATTTTGCTAAAATTGCAGATGCTTATAATTTAGACTATATTAGAATAGACAATGTAAATCAAATCACTCAAGATATATTTGCCAGTAAAAAACCTGCTATTATTGATCTTGTGTTACATGAGAATACTTTAATTGAACCCAAATTGGAAATGGGACGTCCCCTACATGATCAATTCCCTTATGTTAGTGAAGAAGAGGGAAATTGGGCAAATAAATATATTGAATATAAAAGACAATAAATCATTTTTGTATGAAAAACAAGCTATCTCATATTGCTGATAACATAGGTGGCCAGCCAATGTTCCAGATGTTGGCTAAAGTTCAGGAGCTTGAGCGTTCTGGAAAGGAAATATTACATTTCGAATTAGGCGAGCCAGATTTTGACACTCCATCTAATATTACTGATGCTGCATGTCAGTCTCTGAGAGCGGGGAATACACATTATGTTAACTCGGGAGGTATAAGTGAATTTAAAGAAGTTGTTCAGGAAGCGACTTTTAGAACAAGGAAGTTCAAACCTGATCTTGATCAAATATTAATTACTCCGGGTGCTAATTCTATTATTTATTTTGCGATTAAATGTATAGTTAATGCTGGCGAAGAAGTTATTGTACCAAACCCTGGTTTTCCGACGTATTTTTCTGCTATAAAAGCTTGTGGTGCAAAAGTTGTCAATGTTGCACTTGACGAGGCAAATAACTTTAGGCTAGATCCAAGCGATCTTGAGAAGGCTATTACAGTTAAAACAAAACTAATTATCATCAACTCGCCGAGTAATCCAACTGGTGCTATGATGACACCTGAAGAAATAGAGGAGGTTTATAAAATTGCGGCAAAGCATAATATATTTTTACTTAGTGATGAAATATATGCGCGGTTGGTATTTAGTAGCGAATATAAATTTTCTAGTCCTGCTATATTTGATCAATGCAGAGAGAGAACTATTATTGTTAATGGCTTCAGTAAGGCCTTTGCCATGACTGGTTGGCGTTTAGGGGTTGCCATAGGGCCTAATTTTTTGATTAAGAAAATGGCACTATTGCTTGAAACCATTGTGTCTTGTGTGCCCCCTTTTATACAAGTGGCGGGAATAGAGGCCATTAAGGGTAAGCAAGACAGTGTTGTTGCTATGAAAGAAGAATATGCAAAAAGAGCAGAAATATTGGTTGATGGGTTAAACTCAATAGATGGTATACGCTGTGTAAAGCCATCGGGTGCAATATATGCTTTTGCAAACATTACAGGCACTGGCATGACAAGTGAAGAATTTGCTGAATTTGCTTTGCATGAAGCGGGTGTTGCCCTTTTGCCGGGAACAAATTTTGGTGAATATGGAGAAGGGTTTGTGCGTATGTGTTATGTGAACAGCGTGGATAAAATTGAGAGAGCAGTAGCAAATATGAAGGCTGCACTTGCAAAATAGGATATTTTGTAAAAAATGTCTTACTTAAAATTAATAATTATAATAATGGGAAGCAGATGCGTGATATCAAGCAATTAATTTTAACAGCTGGCCCCTCAATTACGGAAAGGGAAGTTGCATATGGCATAGATGCTATCAGAGATGGATGGAACAGCCATCATAGCGATTATATAGGGAAATTTGAAGAGGCTTTTAGGAGTTACACAGGTGCGAGCTATGCCATGGCGACATCTAGTTGCACTGGTGCAATGCATTTGGCTCTGGTGGCACTTGGCATTGGCCCTGGGGATGAGGTTGTTGTGCCAGAGATTACATGGGTTGCGACTGCTGCTGTGGTGACATATGTTGGTGCGACTCCAGTGTTTTGTGATGTTGACAAAGAATCATGGACGATGTGCCCAAAATCTTTAGAGAAAGCTATTACGTCCAAGACAAAAGCAATTATGCCAGTGCATATATATGGTCATCCTTGCGATATGGAGCCAATATGGCAATTAGCACAAAAGCATAATTTAAAAATCATTGAAGATGCTGCGCAATCAATAGGAGCTGAATATAAAGGTCAAAGAACTGGTTCTTTGGGTGATATGGCTGCTTTTAGCTTTCAAGGTGCTAAGGCACTAGTAACTGGTGAAGGGGGAATATTGCTGTGTAAAGATCAAGCTTTATTTGAGCGTGCGAAATTTAAAGGTGATCAAGGGCGGGACCCGAATAGAGCATTATTTAATATTGAGATAGGTTATAAATATAAAATGTCTAATGTGCAGGCTTCTATTGGATTGGCTCAAACAGAAAGAGTGGAAGAAATCGTTGAGAAGAAACGTCAAATATATTCTTGGTATAAGGAAAGATTAGGTGGGATTGACCTTATCTCTCTTAATGTAGAAAAGTCTTGGGCAAAAAATATATATTGGATGACGTCTATAATTCTTTCCGAAAAAGTTACGGATACACGAGATGAGTTCATGCAAAAGCTGAAGGAGCATAATGTTGATAATCGTCCAATATTCTACCCTTTAAGCGGCTTCCCGATGTTTGACAAGGCTAATAATCCTAATGCTTATTTTATAGGCAACAGAGGTATTAACTTGCCTAGTGGTCATAACCTTACAGAAGAAGAGGTTGATTATATTTGTGGGACAGTGAAGTTAATTCTCAATGCTGGGAAAGGTAACGTAATTCGGGGATGGCTTAATCATCGAGAAGAAGTTTGGAGTAAAATTCATAACATCAAATCATCTGAGTCGAGTAGCAATAACTTGCCAATCAAAAATGATAATGGTCAGAATATTGGATTATTAGTCCCTATTGTAAAAGAAATATCTCAAGAAGACATTCATCTTCTGAAAGAGTGGCGTTCAGAGAGTCAAAAGTGGTTCCCATCTCAATTTAAAGTAACATTTGAAGGCACAAAAAAATGGGTTAAGCAGGCACTCTTCGATGATAAAGATAGAGTGCTATATTTTGTTTTGGACAATAATGGCAATAAAATAGGTCATGTTGGCTTATATAGGTTTGACTTTAAGGAAAACTTATGTGAGCTAGATAATGTGATTAGGGGAGTGAGTAATGTAGAAAAAGGCATAATGAAATATGCTTGCCAAACTATCCTGAATTTTGCCCAAGACACTCTTGGTATTGCCAATATATATCTAAGAGTATTATCTGATAATGAGCGTGCTCTCTCATTATATAGTCGTTTGGGTTTTAAAGAAGTACAAAGGGTTCCTTTATGTGAAATAGAAAATAAAGGGGTAGTAACTTGGCAACCTTACTATGGTAATGTTTATAAAGAGGTAGCACGTTATTTTGTTACAATGAAATTATAGTCATATTTAAAATATTTAGCAATGATTACAAAAGAGCAGCAAAATTTTTTTACAAAACAGGGGTATATACATTTAAAGCAGGTAATTTCCAATGACAAAGTCAATAATATAGCGCAGACGATTCTTGCTTTGTGTTGTAAGTATGATCCAGAGAATTTTTTGAGTATTGATAAACACAATATCTTATCAAACCCTGCATTTCATAAAGCATTTATTAATTTTAAAAGGAATAGCCCAATATTAGCTGGTAGAGTTTATGATTCGATGCAATCATCATCTGTGATTTCTGCATTGGCATCAAGCGAACAAATGATGTTGTTTATATCTAGTCTTTCTGGTCAGCCAGTTAATGAACACATTATAGCTCATACTATTGTGCGTATGGACATACCTAAGGATGATAAAAATAATTTAGGATGGCACCCCAAAACTTTCTTTCGTCGGACCATGTAATTGACCACGTTCATGGCTTAGTAACGTGGATCCCATTAGTAGATGTAAATCAAGAAAGGGGGAGTGTTGAGATTTGCCTATCAAGTCATGATAAATGCAATGTTAATGAGGTGGAAATTGCCAAAAGAGGGGGGAACTCTAATTCATCTGAATATCTTTTTCTCTTGCCTATTCAGTGTTATATTCTTTAAAGATTGAGGGAGGTATTTCTTTTTCCTTGTTTCTGCTTGTGTAATTTCAATAAAAGAATCGAGTTGTTTATGGAAGGTGTCTATAGCTTCGAAATAATGTGTTCTGCTATGTTTAATTGTTTTCTTTGCTTTTTATTGGAGAGAAAGAAAAGTGTTTGTGACTTAAGAAACTGCATATGACCAATATTAGTGTAATGATAAATTGAGATGCAATTGCATTAAAGTTTAGCTTTTCTATGGAGAGATATAATAAAAATGAGTTTACCAATAAAATTGTTAGGTAAGTAATGAAACAGCGTACTAATTCTTTTACGTGGTTACCCTTAGTCTGAAAGACAAAATATTTTAATGACAAAAAAGCTACTAGAATAGATAGAAAGCTACTAATGAAGAGAATTGCTATATAGTGAATATATTTAGAAGTGATCATATATAGCACAGTAAAGGTAATGAGTCCAAATAAAGTATTAAAAGATCCTGCTATTAGAAAGAGCCATTTTTCTGGTAAGCTAAGAAATTTATGAAAATAAGTTTTCATTGTGATGATATTGTAAAATAGATATAGGATTTCAGAGGGTAGTGTTGTCTGAATTTACATTACACCTATTTTCTCACTGACCACAAAATTTGGCCTGCCTTTAGCTTCTTCGAATATCATGGCAATATATTCTCCTATAATACCCAATAAAACGAACAAGAAGCCGAACAGAAGAAGCATTAGTGAAACTATGGTGCCAAATCCAGGAAATGGTACTCCAAACAGTAAAAATTTACCAGTCAATATTAACAGCATTGTAAATGAGCATATAGATATTACCCCTCCAAGGAAGGTGGCAATTCTCAGTGGTATGTATGAAAATCCAAAGATACCATGTATGGCTAACTTTAATACAACTAATGTACTTGCTTTTGAGTTGCCTGCATGTCTATTCTCACGGTCATACTCTATTCCAATTGATTTAAATCCGGCCCATGCTATTAATCCACGGATCATTCTATTGCGCTCATGCATATGGTTTAGTAGTGTATATATTTTTTTGTCTATTAAAGTATAACCACTAGCATTGCGTGGAATAAGGTTTCCAGTCAAATTCTCTAATATCCAATAGAATATTTTTGCATTTGTTCTGCGAATAATATTAGTACCAATCCTTTTCTTGACTATGCCGTAGACATTATCATACCCTTCTTCCCATTTTTTGAGAAAGGAGGGTATTAATTCGGGTGTGTCCTGCAGATCTGCGCACATTAATATTGCAGCTTCTCCTGTGGCAGATTGCAAACCTGCTGTTATACCCCCTTGGGCGCCAAAATTACGAGATAGTTTGATGATTTTAAATCTCCTATCCTGCTTATTCTTGTCCAGTAATTTAGTGTAAGTGTTATCAGTAGATCCGTTGTCGACTACTAAGGCTTCAAAGTTGTATTTAGGAAGGGAGTCAAAGACTTGGGTTAGTCTTCTTGTTAGTGCATTAATACAGGCTGCTTCATTGTAGGCTGTTATAACAATGGAAATTAATGTTTTTGGCATGGTATGATTTTTATTAATAGGCATGAGTAGGTTATTTTTTGTATACAGAGATTGCTATATTATCAGCATCCAGGCTATGTAATGTTTCTATTAGATACATATTATTTTTAGCTATATACTTTTTCAGTCGTTCAGTTTCTAGATATGGCCCACCGTTTGCGCTATATTTAGCGTTGAACATAATGTAGTTTGGTTTGAATGTGTCAATATAATCTGTGCCACAACCATGCCAGTAATGACATCCATTTTTCATGGCAGAAGGGAGCGCAACAAAGTGGTCGTAGACAAGCTTGTCATTGGATGTGATATGATTTTTTATATAGTTATATGTAATATATGACACAGAGTTCTTGTATTCCAATCTATTAAAGATATGTGGTATATTGACATATACAGACCTACAGAAAGAAAAGAAAATATAGTACGTTAGGAATATAATTGTTGCAAACTGCACGATCTTTAACCTGGAGCTATTTATGTTTTTGATGAAAACATAAATAGCTGCGATATTAATAATGATAAATGGATAAAGTGGTTGAAAGTAAGAAAGTGAAATAAATAGGCGGTTAACGAATAGTATGAGGAGGGTTATTACAATGATACCTATTAGGTTGTAAATATATAGCAAGTAGTGATAGTTTTGTCTTTGCTTAAGGTAGTAAAATGTTCCCACTATCAAGCTCAATGGAGATAAGAGGAGGGATAGTGCAATGATTGGGGAGGATGATAGAGACGCATACCAAGATACAAAGGCGCTTTCTAGAGACAGGCTGTACTTTCCTGTCGTAAAGGCGCTGAGATCCTGTTGGTATTTTAAGGAATTGCTAAAGTCTAGAATTGCAAAGGGATGTATTATAAACAATATTGCAACAGAGATTAGGCTGGTAATAACTAATATTTTTCCAAAATATTTTGAAAAGATAAATTTCCAATACTGCAATCCGTTATGTGTGCAGTAAATTTGGTAGAATAGTCCTAGAATCGGCAGGGATATAAAAAAGAAAAGTTGTTTACTTAGGGATGCTAACACAAGGCATGACAGGCCATAAAAGTAAAATTTATATCGGGACGGCTCGTCAATGAATCTTAGTAGGCACAATATGGCAAAAAAGATAAACATGATGCCCGTTGTTTCTGGGTGTATAAAGTAGAAGTAGGTATATCCAACATTGCTTATGATATAAAAAAGACTAGCTATTATGGCGATATATTTTTCGCTAAATAAGCGCTTCATAATTTTGTAAAAGGCTACAAATGATGCGAGCCCAATAGAAAATAAAATAAATTTAATTCCAAAATATAGGTAAAACTTTGACTTGATGCCGAAAGCTGAGCAAAAGAGCTTTACAGGTGACAGTGCGATGAAATTTATTACATAATAAGTCCATCCATAGTACTTACTGTGATATCCTGCATTCATATTGTAAGTTTCTAATATCTTCTCTATAGCTATTATATGGCTGCCAGGGTCAACTTCGTGAGCCACTATTAAGCCTATGTCTTCTACAAGAATAAACGCGTGAGGTAAATATATTGCGGAGAAAATTAATACTAAAAAAATTAATGAGTTATCGGAAAAAACACTCCTGAAAGAAGTAAAAAGTTTTGACCCTATTAAATTTATGTCAAAAATTTTAGCAAGAGTCATTTGTAAGATATCGTTGGTGTTTTATAAAAGTTGGGAGTGTAATTCCCGCAAAGCTAGTGATTTCTATCTAGGAGTCAAGATCCAATTTGATTGATTATGGCGTATTCTTAACACCAATTGGGATTGTTCGAAATCAAATTTTCTAAAATCTGATGTGGTGCAATGGTCCCTTTGGATTTTGACTGGATAAGGGTGGAGGGTATCACAACCATGGTAAAGAAAAGATATTATGAATGTAATTTCGCAATATAACAATCATGTATGTAAAATATAGGTGGATCATATATTTGTAATATATCAATAAGCACTTTGTTTCTTTTGCATATTTCTTTTCGCATTTGAGCGTGGATATAGTTAATGCAATAATTTTACGTGATGATTTAATAGTATTGTGACTATGCCATCTATATTTTAATAAAGGCTGATCTATGTATTTTAACTTATAGTGTTTAGAGAGTTTTAGTACTAAAAGGTAATCTTCTAGAATGTTTTTTGGTGCGCACCAGTAATTAACGCGTTTTAGTGCATCATGACGTATTAGATATCCATTTGGTACATAGTTACCAGAAAGTAAGCTTTTATATGACCCAAACTCTTCTGAGAGAAAGTTAACATGAGGATGGCACTTTTGCAATAAATCACAAAAGGTTAAATATGCAGCTCTGTTTTTTACAGATGTTGAATTACGCTTTTTATCCCAATAGATAATTTTATTGCTATTATCTATGAGAGCATTGTTTCCTACAGCAAGTGCATAGCCGATGTTCATATTTAAGAAATTGTACAATGTTTCTATTGCGTGTGTATATGCAACATCATCAGACGCAATGATATAGATATATTCTCCATT
Source organism: Cellvibrionaceae bacterium (assembly GCA_034111645.1). Classification (GTDB taxonomy): domain Bacteria; phylum Pseudomonadota; class Gammaproteobacteria; order Pseudomonadales; family Cellvibrionaceae; genus CANLBN01. The sequence continues at coordinate 3,974 of JAWUWW010000061.1, read as the reverse complement.
AGCATATTGAACAATATGGTTGAGGGATTGGGCTGTTCCTATATTGCGATCGCTGCGTATAATTTTATAATGGTTAAATCTACTCTTTATCTTATTGGTGATTGATACAATGCGTTCATATGTTTTGTCTGTTGAAGCATCATCAATAATTAAAAGCTCAATATTTTGATATGTTTGGGCAATAACTGATTCAATTGTATTTAGAACATATTTCTCGTGATTATAAGATGGTATAATTACAGAAATTAGAGGTTCTTTTATATTAGGCTGGTTATGAGGCATAGTGAGCTAAAGTATATGGTTCTTAATTAAGGTCTTAAATTTAATCTTTGCTTTCTGAACAAAGCCTAACTTCTTATATTGGCGGATTATTTTATTTTGTAAGGCGACCTTTCTCTTATTAAAAAATATTCCAGCAAATGCAGGATTGTTTTTAATAAGCTTATCATGATATTGGTAAAATAATTGACATGCAAATTCTGTATGAAATTCATGATTCGTTGCTAATGATTTATTAATTAATAATACAATTTTGTCTTCTAATGTTAAATTAGTTTTTGTATCAAAAATTTGTGCAAATAGACTATCATCCATGTGAAGATAATGTGCATATATGAGAGGTGATTCAAATAAACAAATATCATAAGCAATACTAGAGCTTGAGAAGGATGATGCACCAGTTCGGAAATATGTTAATTTTTCTTCTAATATATCTATTTGATAGTTCTTTAATATTCTAACCCACATGTCTAAATCTAAGAGGATTTGATGTCTTGGGTCAAACTTTCCTACTTTTTTCTGTATATCAGATCTTATTAAAATAGATGGAAAGCATAGGCAGTTTCTTCTAAAGAAAAATTGTTGTAGCCATGCGGTCGCTGTTGTTGGTAGCTTTTGTGAGAAAACACGTTGATAAGGGTGTATTATCTTAACATTGTTACCGCTTTGATTGATAACTTGTACCCTTGTAAATATAGCAGATATATCTTGGTGAGTATCAAGATATTGTACTTGTTTTGTGAGTTTATCACGATGCCATTTATCGTCAGCACATATATACGCTATATACTTCCCCTTGGCGAGATCTATGCCTTTATTGAGCGACCCTACTAATGCTATATTTTCCTTGTTTGCAAGGAAGTGGATTCTTTTATCACTATATTGTTTAATTACTTTCGCTGAATTATCAGTGGATGCATTATCTATAATAATTAGCTCAAAATCATCAAATATTTGTGCTAAAACACTATCAATTGTTTCAGCAATATACTGTCCTTGATTATATGAGGGTAATATTATGCTAACTGTAGGTTTCTTAGTCATTGTGGGTTTTTAATATGGTTATCAAAAGTAGGGAATTTGTGGTCACGTTCAGATAAGATGGGGTTCTTGAGTTTCCATTCCATACCAAAGGAATTCCATGAAATGCCACTATCTGCTGCTTGGTTATGTTCATCAGATTGCAAGTAAAATACTTTGGAAACATCGCTTAAGGCCAGAAAGCCACGTGCAATACCTTCTGGTAGATATATATAGTTTTTTTGTTTTTCAGAAATAATATGGCTATCAAATTGTCCGTAAGTTTTTGACTCAGGGCGAATATCAAGAAATACATCTAATATTTCTCCTTCGGTGCAAGTAATTAGTTTTGCTATTTGAAATGGGTCACGTTGATAATGCATTCCCCTGATAACATTTTTACGCGATGTTGAGTAAAAGACCTCTCTGAAGGAGTTAATGTTTATATTATGGTTGGTAAATACTGTCTTATTATACAGCTTCACAAATGAGCCACGATTATCAAGTAATTCAGCAGGCTCAATAATAAAGCAGCCAGGTAATTTAGTTGGAATAAATTTCATGATTGATAATGTTGAATAATTTCCTTTATGCCTTGCTTTAAGGCAATACTTGGTTTCCAGTTTGGCAATGCTTCTCCTATGTATGATTCCATCGGCTGATATCTTACGATATTTCAATGCTCCCCAATTTATGCGTAACTTTTATTGGATAACATTTTCAAACATGTTTGCTATTTGATCCAGGCTATATTGTTCTGCTCCTACATAATATATCGTATGTTTGTTAAAACACTGTTTTTTTATGATTAAAGTTAGTGTTGTTGAAAATGCTTTGCAAACATCATCAATGTGGGTAAGCCTAATTTTTTGTTCACCAGGGCTCATGTCGAGAACAGTATTATTTTGCCAAATATCAACTAATAGATTAAGAAATTTTTCACGAGTGTCATTAGCTCCATAGATGTCAAATAGCTTCAAAGTGATTGCTTTTATGTTCCTTTTGGCAGTATAAAAATCGATTATATCTTGCATGGCTTGTTTTGTTGCTGCGTAAAAACAAGAGCCATAATAATCATCAGAAAAATAATTTTGTATATATGAACCTGCATTAATGAAGTGTAAGCAGTTGTTTTGTGCCATAGCCTCACGAAGGTGGCTGCCAAAGCGTATATTAGAATCAATTAAATCATCTATATTCTGTGGCTCATAGTCAAAGAGATATAAAGTGGCAAGGTGTACTACAGTGTCTATTTTATGTTCGGCAAAATACTCATTTAAAGAGGCGAAATCATTGCGATATGTGCATATATTATATTCATATCTATTTTCTAATATGTTTAAATTTGAATTTTCTCTTAATATTAGATGAAGTGTAATATTTTTATTTGTGCCGAGATATTTTTTTAAGTTTCTGCCGATAAAGCCTGTAATGGCAATTTGTTGTGTTGTCATTGCTTCAGAGATAACAATATTAAATTACGCGCAAAGGATGATTCATATAGGCGGTATTTTATAATTGTTTGGATTTTACGGAAAAAGCCATATTTTTCTACTTTCCCGATTGTAATAAGCATTTCCTTTTGTTGAGGTGATAATTCTGTTGTACATTCTTCATGAACCTTTTTGATTTGGTTGCATGTTAACAATAGGTTGTTTCTAAATTTCTTAATTTTTGACAAGTAAGATATTAGATATTTGTTGTGCGGTGAGGCACCAACAACATTATTCGCATGTTGCCTATATAGCATCGTTGTTTTATTCAAACATATAATCTTACCAAAGAGGGAGGCAATAATTGCTAGATAATGGTCATGCATTATGACGCAGTCATTAGGTTTGATCTTGTCTCTTAACTTTGCATTGATCATGATTGTGCAACCTGTAACAATATTTTGCATAATGAGTTGATGTGTAGCGGAGTTCTTAGAGTTAAATTTTTTATAGCGAAAATATGAAGGTGCGATTTCTTGCAAATGATGATTGACAATTTGCAAGTCTGTATGAATCAATAATGGCTTATTGGGGTAATTTTTTTCAGCTTCGTGCATTGCAGATAGTGTAATTGCAATTTTATCTCTTAGCCATACATCATCTTGGTCAGATAGCATGATATACTCCGCTTTGCTATATTTGAATAGTTCCATGAAGTTTTGCGCTGGCCCTAAATTTTTCTTTTTATCCGTTATAAAGGAGATTTGTTTTGGATGTTTTTGTTGATACTTTTCAATGATAGCAACGGTATGATCAGTTGAGCCATCATCTCTAATAGTGATTTTAAAGTCTTGGTAAGTTTGATTAAGAATGGAGTTTAATTGCTCTTCTAGATATTTTTCACCATTATATGTCGCCAGCAATATGTCTATCATAAGGTCGTTATTTTAAAATTTGGAGGTGTAGCCTTCAGTGCTATTATTACTTAAAAGCATAAAATTTATATATAAAAAAGCTAGCGCATATAGGTAAACTAAGTGCTGCAAGGTGAGCTATGTTTTCAGCATAGACGGTAATAACTCCTAAATATTCTAATAATATTTTAATTTCTATCGATGCCGCCCAGACAATAGGCCAGAAGCATAGATTAATGATAATAAAATCTCGTGCTTGTTTATGATATGCTTTGCTTGATTTAGGAAAAACAAAGATTTTATTGAGAATAAAAGCAACACTCATGCC
>JAWUWW010000060.1:0-7567 GCA_034111645.1 Cellvibrionaceae bacterium | reverse complement strand
GTTGCATATTTTTTACTTCCAATAAAAACTCGTCTGATAAAATACTTACGGACGGTTTACTTATTCCTGCTGCTTCAAAAATATCAATTACGCCACCACTTGACAAAGCATCATCTACAATTTGTTTTATGGCTGTTTCTACTTGGAAATCTGATTTTACTCCGCTTCCTGTAAACTTATTTATTCGTGCCTTTACGGCTTGAAAAAACGCAACTCCATCTTTTATTGCATTTGCATCTGGCCTTGGAATAGACATTGCAAATAGTTTTGAAAGAAGCGTAACTTCTTTTAAAAACCGTTCTTTCAATTTTACATCTGAAAGTATAAAATTTTGAGCACCTAATAAAACTTGTAATTTTTTTGCTGTATCTACTTTGAAATAAGACTTAAATTCAAAACCGTTAAACATTTGTTCTACAATTTCAAATTTCTCTTTCATCCCTGCAACCGCTTCTTTTATATCTACTACTGGCGAACCTTCTCCGCCACTTTGTATATAAGTAGCCATTGCATTTCTAAGGTCTTGACCAATACCTATATAATCTACTACTAAACCTCCTGGTTTATCTTTATAAACTCTATTTACTCTTGCTATGGCTTGCATCAAATTTGCTCCTTGCATCTTTTTATCAATATACATTGTGTGCAAACTTGGAGCATCAAAACCTGTAAGCCACATATCTCGAACAATCACTAATTTTAATTCATCATTAGCATCTTTCATTCGAGTTGCTAAATTTTTTCTTTGTTGTTTTGTGGTATGATGTGGTTGAAACAATTCTGGGTCATCTGACGTACTTGTCATTATAACTTTTATGGCTCCTTTGTCTAAATCATCATTATGCCATTCAGGTTTTAGACTAATAATTTCATTGTAAAGTTTCACACAAATATTTCGTGTCATTCCTACAATCATTGCTTTTCCTTCAAATACTTGTTGTCTTGCTTCAAAATGTGCTACTAAATCCTTGGCAACATCTCTTACTCGTTCTGGATGACCAACTACAGCATCTATAGTTGCTGTTTTCTTTTTGGCTTTTTCTAATTGTTCTTCTGTGGCATCTGAAATATCATTAATTTCATCATCCATTTGTTTAGCCGTTTGGGCATCTAATTTAATTTTAATTAAACGAGATTCATAACTAATTTGTACAGTTGCTCCATCATCTACTGCTTGTTTAATGTCATAAACATCTATATAGTCTCCAAAAACTGCTGGTGTAGATTTATCTTCTTTTTCTATAGGTGTTCCTGTAAAACCTATGTAAGATGCGTTGGGCAAAGCATCACGTAAATACTTAGCATTACCATATTTTATTTCTGAACCAATTATATTTTCTTCCTTGTCTTTTATTTCAACTTCTCGACCTTCAAAACCATATTGACTTCTGTGTGCTTCATCTGCAACCACACCTACATTTGTTCTGTCTGATAAAGCATCATACACATTGCCTTCTGCTGGAGCAAATTTCTGAATGGTTGTAAATATTACGCCACCACCAGATACTTTTAATAATTCTTTAATGTGTTCTCTGCTATTTGCTTGAACTGGTGTTTGCCTTAACAAACCAATACAGTTTCCAAATGTGCCAAACAATTGGTCGTCTAAATCATTACGGTCGGTTAGCATTACAATGGTTGGATTCTCCATTTGCGGATGTGTAATAATTTGTCCGCTATAAAAAACCATTGATAACGATTTACCAGAACCTTGTGTATGCCAAACGACACCAATTTTACGGTCTCCTTCTTTATTATTGGTTGCTCGGAGTGTTTGTGTTTCTGCTTTTTGTACTGCATAATATTGATGATAAGCAGCCACTTTCTTGATTTTTACTTGAAAAATTAAACCTGTTTTATCATCTTTCTTTTCTTCTTGCTCAAAAACGGTACAGTAGCGAATTAACGCTACCAATGTTTTTTTGTTGAGCATATACTCGGTTAGAATTTGTAGTTCTGTACGAATTTCATTTTTTATTTCCTTTGGTGTTCGCCAAGATAAAAAACGAGAAAAAGGAGCAGAAACGCTTGATGTTGTAGCGTCTATTCCGTCTGAAATTACGCAAATAGCATTATAATAAAATATGCTTGGTACTGCTTTTTTGTAATTCTGAATTTGTGTGTAGGCTTTTCTTGTAGTTGCTTTTTCGTCTGATGCAGATTTTAATTCTACAAAAACTAATGGCAAACCATTTACAAAAATTACAACATCAAAGCGTTTTTCGTTGTTGTTCTTTTTTACAACTAATTGGTTTACTACCCAAAAACTGTTGTTCTCAGGATTTTCAACATCTAATAAATTTACATTAATGCCTTTTGTTCTGCCGTCTTTGGTATATTCTACCGTAACGCCATTAGTTAGTAATGTATGGAAACGTTCGTTGTTTTCCATTATATCTTCTGTACCCAAATTGATTACCTTTTGGTAGGCTTCAACCCGTGCAGATTCTGGAAGTGTAGGGTTTAGTTTTTTTAATGAATCTTTAAAATGCTGTTCTAAAATTACTGAACTAAAATTTTCACGTTGTGGGTTGTCGCTAATAGGTGAAATATCTGTACCGTTATAATAGGTATAGCCTTGACTAATTAACTGGTTAATGAAAGATTGTTCTATGGTGTTTTCGTTAAGCATCGTTGTAGTTTTTAGCAAAATGATGTAATATTTCTTTATACTGCTCAAGTATTATAATCAAATCATTATGTTTCAGCGTCATGTCAATTTCTGATACTTGTGCTAAACAAAGTGTGTTTTTAGATTTTTTAAAATTTGGCTTTCTGTGTTTTATATTGTTTGTTGTCAATACTGTTGAAAACTGGCCGTATATATTATTCTTATTGCGATTGTTAGTTTGTGGATGTTTATTTAGATTACCTATTCTAAAATTGATGTTTAAATTGCTTGTTGAATGTATAATATCTAGATAAAGAACTAAATTTAATTTTTCACCCGTATCAGCATCAGTTATATTTAGAGGAGTACCTTCGCACCATAAAGCGAGTAATGGTTGTCTGTTATTACCTACTGAACCCCATCCTGCATTGAACTTGTTTTCATTGTCTTCAAAAAAACCTGTGCAAGACCACCAATCCCACTTCTCTATGGGTTGGTTTTTATATTCTTTATATGATATTTCTGCAAGATTATATTCTTTTTCTTTCTCTAAAATATATTGATAATAAGAACTAAGAACTGCATTTTTTATATTCTTTCCATTATCTAAAACCTCAATGAAATCTTTAATGGTATAAGGGTGATATTTATTTTTTATTACATCTTTATAACAATGTTGATACCCCGTTTTAAAATAAACAGGAACAATAACGGTTTTACTATTAAGCTCTTTTATCTTATTTATATAGCGTTCTAATTGATTATTGTGGTCTATAGTATGTACTTTATCTTCTATGATAACTCCATAATGTCTGTTATCCATTTGAAAACTTACAAAAACATCTATTTTATAAAACTGTGTTTTAATTTCTAAATTTGAAATCTCACTTATTACGATATTTTGTTTTGCCAATAACGATTGTAGAAAATCTAAACCTAATTGATGTAATTGTTTGTTTTCTGTTTTATACTCTTTGTTTGACCAGCTTAATAACCAAGCAATAAAAGCATCTTGACTTAACTCGCTTGTAGCGTAATTAAATATGTTTGGTTGGTTGTTCATTGTTTTAATCAAATATTTCTTCTAAAAATCCTTGTACTACTAAATCTTCAAGCTCATCATGAGATTTAAATAATTTACCTATAAATTGCTTTACATCTTCATCATTTATAATCCAACGAACTTGGTCATTTTGAAAAGACGCAATTAATATTCTTGCAATTTCTTCTTCAGATAAAAATTGAATATAATTTTCTAACCTTTCAATTGCTTCATGCGTAGTTCCGAAATTTGAAGCATTAATCAACATTTCGATAGTATCTAAATATTCTTCTCTGTTTGTTACAGTTATTAATTCACCAGTATCTACCTCTATAACGTATGCAATTCCCTCTTTTTCAAATAGAACAACTTGGTTTTTATTAATATTTATCCAATAATCAAGCACCTCATTTTTTTTAAACTCAAGCCCTAATTCCTCATCAACTTTTCCTAAAAAGTAGTCATCTTGAAATTGAGCAATACGATGTTTTGTATATTCATCAAAATCTTTAATAACGATAATGTTATCATGTTTTTCTAATGCTTCTTTAAAACGGCCATCTTCTACACAAACAAATATATATTTATCTGGTATTTCATCTAAAAACTCTAAAATTGAAAAGTATATAAGTGCATCTTTAAATCCTTTATCAGTGTTATCTTTATTTTCAAAAGGAGGCTCTTTTTTTAAAGCTAAATCTTTTATTTCATTTAATGCATCATTATTTTTCAATGAAATAATTGAAAATTTAAATTCTTCATTATCTATTAAATTTTGAATGTGTTTTTCAATATCAAAATCTTTTGTTTCTTGAGTTACTAAACCTCTTAAGCTATGAAAAGGATTACTTAAAAATGAGCTTTGCTTTCTTTTTAAATTCCTTTTTTTACTGTTTTTAATTTCTTCAAGAACTATTTCTGGTATAATAATCTCTACTACTTTAGCAAATTTATTAAGTTCTTCTCTATTGCCTAATAAGTTATTTCCAGCGGAGTTATTAACTTGATTGGTATCAAAGACTACTTTTTCTCTCATACTTTACTTTTAAACCCATTTACTCTCATTGTACCAGACATTAATTTTGGTAATAATGTGTCTCTTGTTTTTTTTAGGGTTTGGATTTGGATTGAATTATTATATATTTTATCAAAAATTGGCTTAATTAAATCATCAAAATCTTTTAAGACTTCTTTAGATGGAATAACAGATTCATAAAACCTTAAAATATCTGTTTTTAGATTTACGAAAACACTTCCGCTTCCTTGCTTGACAAGTGTTGGTCTTATGTGTAAAAAAAGTAAATAAAGATATTCATTTGAAACAATTGAACTTGGGAAATGCATCCATCCATCATGCACACAAGTGTCCACTGCTAAAAACTTAGGCATTCCAGGTGTTGCACTATTTGAAAGTACTAAATCTCCAGCCTTTTTAAGAGTTGTTTTTTTTAAACCTTCCACTTTTATGTGTTCCTTTATTTCAAATATAAAAGGTGAATTTGTAGCAGTTGCATCAGAAATTTTAAGCCATCTATATCCTGAGTCTGAAATGTAATCCTTTATTGGTCTCGGAGAGCCACCTCTTTTAATTTCAGTCAAATCTCCTATAGTTCCAACTCTCCAACCCTCAGGCAATTCATCACCAATTTGGTATTTACCAAACCATGCTGCAAAAATAGTTTGTGCGGTGGTTTCTAAGGTTTTGTTTTGGGCTTGTAGGTTTTCTATTTTATCGTCAAATGCAGTTAGTATGTTTGCTATGGCGACTTGTTCTTTTATAGGTGGTAATAATAAATCGAAACCTAACAAAACATTAATTTGCATATTAGGCTGAGTGGAAGTACCATATGCTATAGATTGTACATATCTATCAAATAATCTTGATTCAATTATCTTATATAAAAATGTATAATCACAACTATTGTTAACTCTAAGACGTATTAATCCATTATTAAATACGGCTTTAATATCTTCTTTGACTAAATGATTAACACCAATAGTATTTCCTGTTCTTGCTATAAGAATATCTCCTTTTACTAATCTAAATTTTTGATAGTTTTTATCTTCAACCTTAGTATTACCCCAATTATTGTATTTCTTCTTTTGTGAAGCATCTTGTATTCTAAAACATTTAATTCCAGTTTCTTCTTCAACAATTGGAGCACGTTTAATAGCATCTAACCCTGTATTTGCTGAATCAACAACCTCTCCCAAAGTAGTTTTCAACCATCCATTTGGTATGTTATTATCTACACTCATATTGTAAACCCAATTTTAGCAAGTTGTGTAGCAATTTCTTTATTTAATTCGGCTTCTTTATCTATTTGTTGTTTTAAAGTAGCGGTTAAATCTGTCATTTTTGTTTCAAATGGTATTCCGTCATCTTCTTCGTCAGGTATGCCTACATATCTTCCAGGAGTTAATACGTGAGAATGTTTTTGTATTTCTTCTAAAGTGGCAGATTTACAATAGCCTTTTATGTTTTTGTAGTTTTCGTTTTTACGCCAATTATGGTATGTGTTGGTTATTTTTTGAATATCACCTAAACCATTTTCATCAAAGTTTCCTAGTTTATCTTCTAAAGTGTTATCAGATAAATCTCTATGCACACGGTCTTTCAAATACCCCATTTCAGAAGCATCTATAAACAAAACATCTGTCGTTTTTTTTGAGTCTCTGCGTAAAAACCATATACAAGCAGGAATACCTGTGTTATAAAAGAGTTGCTTTGGTAAAGCCACAATACATTCCACTCTGTTTTCTTGTATCAAGTTTTTACGTATATCGCCTTCACCAGAAGTGTTAGAACTTAAAGAACCGTTAGATAAAACAGTTGCCATTACGCCATTTGGAGATAAGGGATACAACATATGTTGCATCCAACCAAAGTTGGCGTTTCCGTTGGGTGGTATTCCGTAGTTTTTCCATCTTGCATCTTCTTGTAAAATATCAACTCCCCATTCTTTTTGGTTAAATGGTGGGTTTGCCAATATGAAATCTGCTTTTAAGTCTGGGTGTGCATCTTTTAAAAATGTACCTTCTGTATTCCAAGACACAAACTTTGAGTTTATATTTCGAATAGCAAGGTTCATTTTAGACAGTTTCCAAGTCGTTTGGTTACTTTCTTGTCCGTATACAGTTATGTCCTTTACACTACCGCTATGTTCAGTTACAAATTTCTCACTCATTACAAACATTCCACCAGAACCACTTGCAGGGTCATAGACTCTACCTTTGTATGGTTCTATCATTTCTACCATTAGTTTTACAATGGCTTTTGGTGTGTAGAATTGTCCTCCTTTTTTTCCTTCTGCATTTGCAAACTCCCCTAAAAAGTATTCATAAACTCTACCAAAAAGGTCTTTAGACTTATGATTTTCGGCTTGTAATTCAGTATTGGTAATTAAGTCAATTAATTCACCCAAAGAAGTTTTGTCTAAATTGGCTTTACCATAGACTTGCGGTAAAACGTTTTTTAGTTCTTTGTTTTCTTTTTCTACGGCTTCCATTGCTTCATCAATGGTTTGCCCAATAGTTGGCAGTTTAGCATTGGCGTGAATATGGTTCCATCTTGCTAATTTTGGTACAAAAAATACGTTTTCGGCAATATATTCGTCCCTATCTTCTGGGTCGGAATATTCGTCTGCTTCTAATTTATCGAACAGTTCTGTAAAAGATTCAGAAATATATTTTAGAAATACGAGTCCTAAAACTACGTGTTTGTATTCGGCAGCATCTATATTTTTCCTTAGTTTATCTGCTGCTTTGAATAGTTTTTGTTCAAAACTTGTATTGTCAGTTTTTGCCATTTATTTTTTCTCTTTGTTAGATATTATCAATTCCTTCACGTCTATGTCTAGTATATCTGCAATATTCATTAGAATTTCTAGTCTAGGTTGTTGTCTATTTTGCAC
>JAWUWW010000059.1:0-8355 GCA_034111645.1 Cellvibrionaceae bacterium | reverse complement strand
TACATTCTCCCAGAAATCCAGTTATTAAGTTTGAGATGTCAAGCGGAACTTTGTGGCATGAGAGTTCGTCGAGAATGATCTGTTTTGGGTGCGTTGACATACCGTGGGTGTCGTTGCTATATCTTGTATTTAATCAAGATTTATTCAGGGCGTTGGCCGGTGGAGCGGATTGTGGGTAGTGTGTGGCATTGGTTTGGTCGGTATTATAAAAAAAATATACACTCATGCTGTGATGTATTGGAGGACGATGTCAATAGTCACACTGTCTCGGATCGTGTGACGTAATACAATCGGAATACCTTCGGAGCGCTCTTTGCTCAACTGTTCCTCGTATAATTTTAGCTCGTCGTCGCGTAGTTTGGCCATGCGCAGCAGTGATTCTTCTGGGTATCCGAATTTGGAAATGATATCATCCAAAATACAGCGATCTCGTTCCTTCTTCAACTTATCCAAATGGTTCTCCCATTCGACGGCTGGCCGTTCCTCCCAATATCCACCAACTTTCATGATCAAGCATTCGGCATACCATTTACGTCGGTGCGCCGTTGCTTCCTCAATAGCCACATCCCTTTCTTTCTCAAACCGATCGATTCCATCTTGGTAACGTTTGCCCAGGCTGGAAATATTACGTTGGATACTTTTGCTGCTGTCTACCAAAAGTATCCAACGGTTCATATTTTCCAGACGAGCCTGAGATTCTTTCATGTGAATTTTGTGCGCATCGGACGATCCATAAATGGGTAGTGGGAAACCAGACCCACCAAACTCGACCGTTGTACGTTTGGTACCGCCGCCAACCGTTCGAACAGCATTGAGAGTCTGTTGAATTGGGGGCAGTCCATAGTTTTCCCCGGTGGACCGCCCAGTCTTGATCCCAAGGACATTTCTCCGATATGCCAACAACTTCCCAATTTTATCAGAGCGAACGTTCCCAAAGTCAAATCCACCGTGCGGATCTATGTGGATGGTGGCTTCATCATCCAAGACCATATCCCAACTATCGGCCTTTCCTTCTTCTTCTTCACACACACACAGAGACCTATCGCACCAACTACAGGTCATCTTGCTATATATGCGTATATATATTCAGTTTTTTATGGACGCGTCTTGGTTCTGTAGACAAAAATACAGGCTACCAAACTACCATCTTCCAGCACCAAGCATAAATACTGTGGTGAACCTGGCTCGAATTATATCAAGCTCTGGTAGTTTGATACTCAACAATGTCAGCAATCCTTTCCACATCTGGGTAGGCGTCGTTTGGTGTGGGCATAAAATTCACTTGGTGCCGCACCAAGTGAATTCAATGACCCTCCGCCAGACTATCCCACGCGTAGGCAAATGGATCATTTGTCATGGCGTCAATGACCTCCTTTTTGAAGCCAACTCTTCTTCCGCCATGTAAGAAGAGGTTAACACAGACAAGCTTCACTAGAAAGTTGAAGTTTCCGATAACCATGGGCCCGAACGATTTGGGAGGAAATACTTTGGCAGAATCGGGGTCATTGAGCGCGCGACCTCTGCCAAAGTGATATCTCTTTGCGTCACAAATTATTGCCTCTGCTGCGTCCTTCTGGTATTTGCCAAACTCAACCACCTCCGAAATAGTTAGTTCCATGAAGCCGCCCAAGAAGTGGAAGTAACGTTGGCACGGTCCGTGGGTCTTCTCACACCATTTAACCAACCCAGTGTGAGTTACAATCATTGTTTCGAGGATAACAGTTCCACGCAACTCCTTAATGTTGGGAGGGGCTTCGATATTGACAACGGGCGTGGCACTCGCAAAGTTATCAGCAACTACAATTAGTCCACTGCTGGTATCGTATGTGGCGCCCGCCATACCACATTCGTCGTCAAACTCACATTCGTTGTTTATCGTGGGTACTCCGAAGTCGCGACCAAGGTGGTCCTTGGCTTCCTGCTCGCCCGACACAAAGTCAGCCAAGACTCCCACCATGGTATTCTTGCCAACAGTGTCAATGGCATCGGATGCCGCATCCCTTATCACTCCCGCCGCCGTCTTCATAGCTCTTGACGCGCTCCCAAATGTATATTGCATGTTGAATATAGTATATCGTTGGGTAGGGTACTGGAAGGCACTCTGTTTATGGTGCCAAAAAATCAGTTTTATATAGCCACGCTACAAACTGCGTGCCACCATATTCTTCAGGCGCACATGCTCTTCAATTAGAAGGCGCAAAGTAGCAGCAGCCGAATCCTGGTATGGGAACCCACCAACTTCTGCCGCGAGATTGTTGAGAGATCCAACACCCCACTCGATATGGTGCTGCCCACTATTATCATCTCTAACAAGCACAGATTCGGATGGGGGTCGGAATGATGGTTCGGATCCTTTCTTCCGACCATACAAATTTTGAACAGCGGCGCGAACATCATCCCACAGATCACCCGCCAAAACACCAAGAGCAATCGGCGCAGCGTACCATTCATCATCTTGCGCCCGCCATATCAAATCTTCTTGAGGTACATCCGCCGCCATAGATATTTTGGTGAGTTGAAGTAGGATGCGCGGCGAATATAGGAATTGTATCATGTTGCTGATACCAAGAACACCAGTAAGTCCCGACACACAAACATGACCCATGCGAGCGTCGACTTTTATATAAACAGTATCTCCGCCAATATCAAACTCACCACCTACCCATTCTCCCGAAAACTCAGCGGGCCGAGTGCGGCCAATATACCCGCGATGATCGGCCGCCCAATATCGCAAAATCTTGTCCTCCAAAACGTCCATCTCAAACCCTTTCGCCAAATACCCATCAATATCGGCACTTGCCTCCACACTAAGCTCATCATAAGGAGCAAAGGGGGCGAGCCCCCTTTCCAAAACCCCCTCGTCGTAGGCATTTATGTCCCACCCTAACTGAAAAGACATGTCTGGAACGGTGTTTTGGGGAGAGGGGGTAGTACAATTGCTCTGTAGGAGGTTTATGTATTGAGACTTTTCGTTGCTCTCTTCGATGTGCTGTTGGAGAGTTTTGATTGCGAGCTCGCGATGGGTTGAAGCAGTTCCGATTGCTGGGAATATTCGTTGGGCTGTGAGGAGGATATTGTGGCATGAATCAAACTCAACGTTGTCGTGGTATTCTGTCATCATGCCACCCAGCCTACTCATGCCCATTTGGGCTTCTGTCGTATTGTCGTGATCAATTACACCATGGGAGATGACAGCGCCGCTAATCATGTTGCCATCTTTGTCGTATGCCATGGTGTTGTGTTGGATCTTTCCTATCAATTTGCGTGACTCATATGTGACGACGTCGCCAACCGTTATGATTTCAGTGTGACGCTCACCACCTTCTGAGGATTTCATGGATTTGACAGACGTTGTTGCGCCCGTCATGCTGTCCATATCTTCAAGTAGGTTGTGGAAGGCGTCCGATTTCTGGCTCATGAGAATGTCGGCCAAGAAGTTCATGAAGGTGTCTTTAATGCCGGGGCATTTGTCGGCGATGAAGTGGGCCACTAGAATCTTGTGTGCCCATGAGCCACGGTTGTTGCCTCCGTTCTGTATGTAATACATTTGGCCGATTGGTATGTTATATTGGTGAGCCAGACGAACCACTAGTTTCTTAGTATCTACCTTTTTGAACCATCTACCGGGGCGTTTGTCTCCCACAATAGCTGATATACTATTGATGCGAATCATGCCTAACGACTTTATAAGTTTGACGTCGTGTTCCTCCCATTTTGTATCAGTCACCTCTAGATGGCCGAAGTTGGGGATACTTTGGTCAACCTTTTCATCGTGTGACATTGTGCTCTATATAATGAGTCAATCATGTTTATATATCAAAAATATGGCCGATGGGGCTGCTATATTAGTTACTGTGGTGTGCCATACCGGCGATTTTAAAGAGAAGTAGTACCACCAATTGGCAGCCATGTATATGTTTTATATTGACACCACAGCCATATATACAAATATCTATATACTAGAAGATGGCCGATCAAAATGGTGGGGTGTTCAATAATCCTCATTCGTATAGCGTCAATTCCTATTCGGAAGTAGCCAAAGTAGATAAGAGGGTGGAAGGGATACGGGATGTTGTTCAATATATAATCGACACCAATACCGATGCCTCGGATGTCAATTTCATCCCAAGCGTGACCATCACAAGCACAAATGTCCAGGATGCTATCGATTTCATCGATTCGTCCAGCACGTACGGACCAGTGACAAGTACGACTAATGCAATCTCACGATTTGCTAATACATCCGGGCAGGAGTTCAAAGATAGTACAGTAATAGTTTCCGACGTGGGTGACGTGTCAATGAATAGCCAAACGTTGATTACTGGAATATCACCGTCTAACCCATCTGCTGGAGCCATCTCGGTATATGCTAAGCCGGATAACCAGCTCTACTACCGCACATCCTTTGGTATTGAAACCAGGCTAGGTGGCTGCGGCAATTCAACTCCGTGGACATTTAGTACACTGATATCTGGTATCCCACCAGTCGGTTATCTTAGAACCAACAACGTAATTCCTGCGTCTATCACGCAGCTGGCATTCAGCACCATGAATGAAAACGCAGACGATATCAGACTATTGCTATCCACATTGGCGTTCGGCGATCAGGTCTTTCTCTGTAACAGGGACATGTCAAATTGTAAATTCTTCACCATCTCCGACAGCATAGATAACCTAACGTGGTTCAATATCACAGTTACTATCGAATCACAGAGCAATGCCGCCAACTTTACACAAGACGAGAGAGTAGGTGTGACGTTCTACATACAGAATAACATATTCGATCAATTGTTGAACACCACAAACGACGTCGCGTTCAACACCAGCAGCCTCGCAAACGGGCTCGTTCTCAATGAATCGGTCACGCCATATGAGCCATCTGCGACACAAAAGACACTATACGTCAAATCAGATGACAATCTGTATCTTCGAGACGAGAATGGCGTCGACCTTTTAGTTACCAAGCCAGTCTCAACACTCAAAGAGGTGTATGATGCCTCGACACCAGCTCGCATAACTACAACTGACGCGTCTGGTGGTTTAGAAATACGGAGAGGAACAACAACAGGCGGCGACGATGCTAGCGTTTTAAGCGTACTCAATGGGGCTGGAACTACGACATTCGAGGTCGACGGACTGGGAAATATTGTGGCATATGATGCACTCGTGAGCGGCCTAACAATACTCAATACAACACCCCAAATATTTCTTCAGGATTCCAATAATACCGTCTCAACAGCATCGCATGAGATTATAATGGTGGATAGCGCCAATGCCCCGTGCGCAAGTCTTAAATATGGTAGTGGCGCCGTTGCTCTTGAGAACTCCAATAGTGGGGATATAGTATTACTAACCAGTGGTTCTGGCGTTGTTCGACCCAATGCCACAGTAGTCACTGATTTTGGAGAGTCGACAAAGCGGTGGAAGGATGGTTATTTTGGCGGAATTGTGAGTGGTTCGGTATTTGAGGCATCCAGTGATATAACGTGTTTATCATCTAGTCCACTATTCCACTTACAGGACACCGATGCTATCACACCAGCCAGCGCAACTGGCATTATCTCATTCACAGATAATCTCAACGCTGTGGCAGCGTTGATACAGGTGACAGGTGGTGACATGTACATCACCAAACCCGTTGGAAATGTTCAAGTTGTGGCGGACAGCATGATCGTTGGTTGTCCGATTGCTATGGGGGCAAATAAAATAACAAGTACATACGTCCCTGTGGTCGATGGGGATCTTGTAAACAAACTCTATGTAGATAACGCAATTAGCACACAGACGCTCCAAGATGTATATGACAATAGCGCCAGCCCTGTAACGATTGCTGGCGCCTCCCCGACTTTGACGATTACAAGAACAACGGGATCTAACTCTGGAATTACATTAAAAAATTCTACTGGGCAGTCTGTTGGTTCTTTAACAACGTTCGGTGATAATTTTAATTTGACCAACGCCGTTCCCGGGAAAGGGATACGAATAGTTTCTAACAACACAACAGGAATAATACTAGATGCTTTGAATTCCGCATTGTATCCTTATGTGGGTACTGTCTCTCTGGGTACAAGTGCGACACCCTTTGTCGACCTTCATACGTCTGGTACTGTTAAAACCCAATCACTTCTAGCAAACACCATCGATGCTGTGGTTGGTGGTGCTTTAAAGATTGGCGAAGCCACGGCGACGGTAGTGGAGTTGGCGGCACTAGGCGTCCAAACTGAAATCAAAGGCTCCCTTGTTGTCGGCCAGACTTCAAATCTTGTAGGCGTTGTATCCATGGGCACGGGTGCTACTGACTACACTTTGCCGAATACTAGAGGTACTAACGAACAGGTGTTAACAATTAACGCGGCAGGTGTTTCTTCGTGGGCTGCGAAAGTGGTCTTGACTGTGGATGATCTAGCCACCTCTGGATCTACAATCTGTGGAAAAAATGCTGGAAACGTTGGTGCCATGCTTGGCGCAGATAATACAGTATTCGGGGAATTGGCGCATAGTGTCTGTACATCGGGTAGTAATAACACCGCCATAGGTGCAAGTTCTATGGAATTAGCAACCACAGGATATCAAAATACGGCTATTGGATGGCGTGGTTTATATAATATTGCCCAAGGTTACCGCAACACCTCTGTGGGTGTTTTGTCTGGGTTTGATATTGTCACAGGATTTGACAACATATGTATTGGTATGTCATCGTCGGCAGGATCTGCCGACTCCCAAAACCGCATTGTCATTGGTGCTGACGCTATTGGAACGACGAACAATGAGTGTGTGATAGGCAACGCAGCATTGGACACGATTATATCTGGTGCTAACAACAGTTGCGATCTGGGGAGCACCGCAAGACAGTTTAAAGACGGTCATTTTGGCGGCACGATAAACTGTCCAATCATTGAGGCTTCAAGCCAGCTGAAATGCTTGGCACCCAGTCCACTGTTGAGACTACAAGACTCAAATAATTTACAGGCAAGTGCGAACCAAGACATCATCTTTAGTGATTCTGCTTCTGCCTTATGTGCGAATTTGTCATACAGCTCTGGGTCCGTAACGCTGGAGAATTCATTTTCGGGTGG
Source organism: Cellvibrionaceae bacterium (assembly GCA_034111645.1). Classification (GTDB taxonomy): domain Bacteria; phylum Pseudomonadota; class Gammaproteobacteria; order Pseudomonadales; family Cellvibrionaceae; genus CANLBN01. The sequence goes on along the minus strand of JAWUWW010000059.1, from coordinate 1,279 downwards.
TGACATTTTACTTGGCACCAATAATGGACATGTCATACCACTCATATCACAGGCAAGCGACTTGGGCATAGCTACTAATAAATGGAGAAATGGTCTATTCTCAGGGACTGTGACGGGCGGCCACCTGCGCTCGGAAATCAACGATCCTACTATCACATTGAAAGACATCGGAAACGTTAAGACATCTGCCCAACAAAGCATTGTCATGACGGATAACACCGACGCAGCATGCGCGTACATTCTAAGTGATGCTGGCAAATTAACCATCGCGAACACAACTGCTGGCGGCGATCTAGAGCTTAATATCACGGGAGACATGCTACCGACGACCACCAACGTCGTCAGCCTGGGGGCTTCAACGCACCGCTTCAAAGATGCTATTTTGGGAGGGGATTTGAAAGTTAGCGGGCAAGTTGAGATTAGAGATTATTTCAATGTCTCCTGTGCGGCGATCTATTGCGACACGGGAGACCTTGTTATTTTGAACCAGCAATCTGGCGCCGATATCATATTAGGGGCGGGAGCTGTTATTCCAAACATTTCAATGACGTCTGATTTAGGCACAAGCACGAGCAAATGGAGGGACGTTACATGCTCTGGCACGGTTCTCGGTGGCGCCTTGAACTGTGAAGATATAAACCCCCAAGTTACTCTTAAGGATACCTCGAACCCTCAAGCTACAGCCTCTCAGGGTATAGTGATGGTAGACAATAATGATGCCATATGTGCTGGGTTAGTTCATAATAGCGGCGTCGTAATTCTAAGAAACAACACTTTTAATGGAGATATAGAATTGGATCTGACGGGAAATCTGATTCCGACCAATAACAATTTTGTCAGTCTTGGCACAAGCGCGAGTAAATGGAAGAACATTACATGCTCTGGCACGGTTCTTGGTGGCGCCTTAAACTGTGAAGATATAAACCCCCAAGTTACTCTTAAGGATACCTCGAACCCTCAAGCTACAGCCAGTCAGGGTATAGTGATGTTAGACAATAATGATGCGGTATGTGCTGGATTGGTGCACGATAGCGGCGTCGTAATTCTCAGGAACAACACATTTCTTGGCGATATAGAATTGGATCTGACTGGGTCTTTGATTCCAACCAATAACAACTTCGTCAGTCTTGGGAGTACAACAAAGCGGTATAAGGACTTGTATTTATCTGGCAGTGTCTATTCACCAACAGGGATCGTCAATGATCTAACCGTAGAATCAACTATATCACTAGGCGTAACTGGGAGTGATTACAGCCTACCCACCACACGAGGCACATTA
>JAWUWW010000058.1:0-21895 GCA_034111645.1 Cellvibrionaceae bacterium | reverse complement strand
TAACCACTTCTTTACAGCCCCCATCTGCGTCTAACACTTGAGATAAAAAAGACCAAAATGTATTTTCTTTGCTCAGCAGTCTGCGCCTGCTATTGGTGCCAGATTCAGACTGCGCAAGGCAGTGGCTTGGGATATAATTACGCAACGGCCAAAAAGAATTAGTGGAGGCTTTGGCGGGCCAGCGCGAATTGACAAATGGGGAGATTATTGTTCACGGGGAGCTGTTTCACCACAGCCGAGAAGAAATGAACCGCCATAAGATTTTTCTATTACCTGAAGAACCGCTCACAAATGCTTGCGTACGCACAATGACTGTTGCCGAAAATATGGCGATTAGAGATTTTGACCGCAGCGATGACGGACATCGTCGGCTATTCGTCAACCGGACGCGGATGCAGATTCGTGCTGTTGATTTGATCAAGAGATTCAAAGTCAAAACACAAGGCCCAAATGTAAAAATTGAAACTCTATCCGGCGGCAATGTGCAGCGGGCTGTATTGGCTCGTGAAATGTCTGGAGACGTTAGTATCTTGATTGTACAAAATCCATGTTTTGGATTAGATCTTAATGCCACGGCAGAAATAAGAAACCGTATTATGGATGCCCGAAATTTAGGTGTTGCAGTGTTGTTAGTGAGTGAAGATCTGGATGAAGTTATGGAGCTATCGGATCAGATCTTAGTAATGTCGGAAGGACGTATAGTTTATAAAACAACAGGCAAAAACGCCGATCGACACGAAATTGGACGCCACATGGCAAGCCATTAATAGGTTATATCAACAATGACAAATTACGAAAATTATCAGGTTGTGCGCGGTGGGCTGGTGCTCGATGTTGTGGCGAGAAAAGTGAGCTTGCAGGACATCCTTATCCACAATGATTCTATTGTTGAAGTGGGAGCTCCAGGAATGGACGTTGCAGAAGGAACGGATGTGATCGATGCGACGGACTGCATTGTGATGCCCGGTCTAATTAACGCCCATACCCACGGTCATGGAAGTCTTGGCAAGGGATTGGGAGATAAGTGGTCGTTAGAGCTACTCTTAAATGCATTGCCTTGGGCTGGAGCAGGGCTTACTCTCGAAGAAAAAGAGATAGCTCACAATTAAATGCTGCTGAGATGATTCTCAAAGGCTGTACAGCCGCCTACGATATGTTTTTTGAATTCCCGTCGCCTTCTAAAGAGGGCTTGCGACTTGCGGCTCGCGCTTATAATGAAATCGGTGTCCGTGTTCAGCTAGCTCCAATGATGGCCGATACGACGTTTTATCAAGCTATTCCAGGACTACTCGACAGCATGCCTGCGCCACATCGTGAGCTTGCTAGCGCTATGTCTACTGCCTCTCATCAGGAGCATATAGCCGCTTGTGCGGAGATGCTAAACGCGTGGGATCATGACCGAAACTGGGCGCGCCCAGCACTAGGGCCAACAATTCCGCTGCATTGTTCGGATGAGTTTTTGCTGGGCTGTCGTGACCTTGCAAAAGATTTTGATGCGGGCATACAAATGCATTTGGCTGAATCGAAAGTACAAGCCACAGCAGGAATTACTCGCTATGGCAAAACACTTGCAACACACCTAGATAGTCTTGGGCTGATTGGTCCAAGATTTGTTGGTGCACACGGGGTTTGGCTCGATGATGATGACCTTAAACTTATGCGTGATCGCGGCGCTTCTATTGCTCACAATCCAGGTAGTAATCTAAGGCTAGGATCTGGTATTGCACCGGCTGCCAAGATGCGCGATTTGGGTCTTACATTTGGCATTGGTACAGATGGGTCGGCATCTTCCGATAATCAAAATATGTTTGAAGCGATGCGCGCAGCAGCGTTTGTATCTCGCATGCACTCAGCTGATCCTGAAAATTGGCTCAGTACTTGGGATGTGCTGCATGCCGCGACATTAGGTGGCGCTCAATTGATGGGGATGGAACGGGTCATTGGTCAAATATCAGCTGGATTTAAAGCGGACTTAGTGTTTCTTGATCTCGCCAATGTTAATTTTGTTCCTTTGAACAATACAGCAAATCAAATTGTTAATTGTGAAGATTCAAGCGCGGTAAAAAATGTCATGGTCGATGGTCGCTTGGTACTCAAAGATCGTCAGTTTGTGAGTTTTGACTATAATAAACTTCGTTCAAAGGTAGCCGCAGCCGCAGAGAGACTGGGAGAAGCTAACGCAGAAACAAAAAAACGTATGGAGGCGATGGCACCTTTCGTGTCAGCCCATTGCGTTGGACTTTCTTGTAGCCATTACCATATCCAGCGCTTCGTGCGTTGATTGAATTGCGCATTAGTTCGTTGAATGAAGTTTGATTAAGGGCGTTTTAATACTTTATGATCAAACCTTGAAGATAAAAGCATGGTGTTTAGAGTGAATACTCTGTGCTTTATAAAGCTAATTTTACTTACTAAGAACAATCGACTTGTTTTTATAAAGAATTAAGCCAATAGAGAGATTACGATAAATTATTTTCAACTAATATCGCTATTAATTGCTAAAGACGCTATCAATCATAATAAACTAATAATGGGCGTTTTTAAGAGACTCAATATTAACCGCTCGATGGCAAAGATTATCAACGATAAGGCGCTTAATTTTATTTAAAAAAGAAGGCGCCTGTTAACGATGTTGCCCGGTTTAAGTGCTCGGATATTAATTTTTTATCTATGAATGTCAAGCAAAGTGCCATTGGCTCATTTAACAAGATTAAAAAAATATAAAGTTAAGTTAATATCGGGTATCGACGACCGAATTACTGTCAAAATAATTCTAAATAGAGTTATAAGGAGTCGAGAATCATTTCTTATAGATAAATAAAATACTAGATAAAGTTTCTCTAGAACTATAGATTAATTGATCAATCAACCAACAAGACTATCTTGGTATCAACTGTAGATATGAGTGTTAAAAATAAAAATCAGACAATAATAGTAAAAGCCACTTTATTAGCAAATTACCTTAGTTCATTGTAAAACTTCAATATTTAATGAGAATTAGGCTTATTTGAGACTCTAAAAGCATTAAGTTTAAATAATTCAACATTGCTTTGAGTATTTTCACTATATAAGCTGAATATATTTACAGTGTTGTTAGAATAGCAGGCTGATAAATACTTATACAGTCACCTAGGTTTACCTTCAATGGATGTTTCTTCAATTTTAGATGGGCTAAATGATGCTCAGCGTGAAGCCGTTACGGCAAAGCCCGCAAATCAGCTTATATTAGCGGGGGCTGGTAGTGGTAAAACGCGCGTATTAGTTCATCGTATCGCATGGTTGATTCAAGTTGAGAATGTATCGCCCTATTCAGTTATGGCAGTTACCTTTACCAATAAAGCAGCTAAAGAGATGCGGGCTCGACTAGAGTCATTATTGGTGGGCACTTTTGTGGGTAGCACTCGCAGTATGTGGGTGGGTACTTTTCATGGTCTGGCACATCGACTACTAAAAACACACTGGCAAGATGCCGGTCTTCCTCAAGCTTTTCAAATCCTCGATAGCGATGATCAGTTACGCTTAGTGAAACGTATTTGTCAAAATTTACAGCTTGATGAGACACGTTGGCCGCCGCGGCAAGCTCAATGGTATATAAATCATCAAAAAGATGAGGGCCTTCGTCCGCAATATATCAAGCCAAGTGCAGATATTTATGAGATAAATATGCACAAGGTCTACATCGCTTATGAGGCTCTTTGTCGCCAATCTGGTCTCGTTGATTTTGGTGAATTACTGCTTCGTGCCCATGAGCTGTTGCTTAATAACCCCGATATTCTTAAGCATTATCAGCAACGGTTTCCCTATATATTAGTTGATGAATTTCAAGATACCAACACGATTCAATATGCATGGCTGCGGTTGCTTGCAGGTAAAACGGGTTCAGTATCTGCCGTGGGTGATGATGATCAATCAATATATGGCTGGCGTGGTGCAAAAATAGAAAATATCCAATGTTTTGAGCAAGACTTTGGTAATGCGCAAACCGTTAGGTTAGAACAAAATTACCGATCGACGGGTTTAATCCTTGAAGCTGCCAATGGTGTGATCAGTAACAATAATGGCCGCCTAGGAAAAAAGCTATGGACCGATGGCAATGACGGCGAGCGCATAAGTTTATATGCGGCGTTTAACGAACAAGACGAAGCGCGTTTTATTGTCAACAGCATTTCTAAATGGGTCAAAGAAGGTAACCGTTACGATAGTTGTGCGATTGTATATCGCTCTAATGCACAGTCTCGCGTATTAGAAGAAGTTCTATTACGAGAAAATATTGCCTATCGTATTTATGGTGGGCAACGCTTTTATGACCGCTTAGAAATTAAAAATGCCCTGTCTTATTTACGCTTAACCGTAAATCGAGATGATGATACGGCTTTCGAGCGCGTTATTAATACGCCCACAAGAGGCATTGGTGGAAAAACCGTTGATAATATTCGTCTACACGCTCGTGCAGAAGGCTGCTCACTTTGGCAAGCTGCACAAAAATTAGTGCTCAATAAAAGCTTAACGGCGAGAGCGGCTAATGCAGTAGCTAGCTTTATAGAATTAATTGATAGGCTCGAAAAAAGCAACGCAGAAAAACCTTTAGATGAGCAAGCAGACACAGCATTGCAATTAACGGGCTTGTTAGAGTTTCATAAAAACGAAAGAGGAGAAAAAGGCCAAGCGCGAGTAGAAAACCTAGAGGAACTTGTTAACGCGTGTAAAGTTTTTAATCCAGCAGATGCAGCCACACCTCTTGATCAAAGTGAAATATCCGATGACGAGAATGAGCCATCACTATTAATGCAGTTTTTAGATAGCGCGTCATTAGATGCGGGTGAATCGCAGGCTGATGAATATGATGAAGCCGTTCAACTGATGACCTTACATTCTGCTAAAGGCTTGGAGTTTCCCTGTGTATTTATTGCAGGTATGGAAGAAAATTTATTTCCGCATAAAATGTCGAGTGAAGATCCCGAGCGCTTAGAGGAAGAGCGTCGACTTTGTTATGTGGGTATTACTCGCGCGATGGAAAAATTAACTATTAGTTATGCCGAGACAAGGCGTATGCATGGAACAGAAACGTTTAATAGCGTTTCGCGTTTTGTAAAAGAAATACCAGAGCAATGTATTCACGAAATTCGCTTAAAAACAGAGGTCAAACGACCCATTAGCTATGGTGGTGACAGTAACTCAAGTTATCGAAATAAAACCTCATACCACGGTATCGAAAAAAATAATCGGCAAGAAGGCTTTCATTTGGGTCAGCGAGTAGTGCATAAAAAGTTTGGCGATGGCGTGATTATTCATTTTGAAGGTCAAGGCAGCGCCGCTAGAGTGCAAGTAAATTTTGATAATGACGGCAGCAAATGGCTAGTGTTGCAATATGCAAACCTATCAGCTTTGTGATTTTAATATAAAACACAAATAAAAATAGTTGGTGATTGAGACATTTGGCACATATATAAAATGAATTATTTAAGTGTTATTTATGAATCGTTTGTATTTGCATCATTTGCACTTACATGATGTTGATCATCAACCAGGTCTTGTTCCAGTTGTTTTTCGATATCATCTGTGACAAGCATGCTATCTAGCACATTAACAAGTTCTTTTACGCCATCGCGTTTAAGTGATGAAAAAAGTTGCACGCTAACAAGGTCAGTGACATTGGCTTCTGCTAAGTTTTTTTGTACTGATAATAAAGTATTTTTAGCGGGCCCCTTTTTAAGTTTATCGGCCTTGGTCAATAAGATATGAACCGGCATTTCAGTCTCTATCGACCAATTTAACATCATAGTGTCAAATTCTTGCATGGGGTGACGTATGTCCATTAATAAAATTAAACCCTTTAAAGATTTTCTTTCGTGTAAGTAAGTTGATAAATTAGCGTTCCACTTCTTTTTAACAGACAGGGGAACCTTGGCATAACCATAACCTGGCAGGTCAACTAAAGACCGGTTATCATCAACTTTGAAGTAATTAATTAGTTGAGTGCGTCCAGGAGTTTTACTGGTTCTAGCAAGCTTCTTATTTCCAGTAAGGGTGTTAATTGCGCTCGACTTGCCAGCATTTGAGCGTCCAGCAAATGCTACCTCGGCACCACCCTCAGCAGGACAGCGGGCTAAATCGGGCGCACTATATAAAAACTCTGCCTTTTGATAACTGTTTTGATACGACATTCTCAAACCTTTTTGCGTAAGCATATGTGTTTTTATCAGATTAGGTTATAATTCTTTTTTATAGCCTTATTATGCTGCGCATTGTACCTGCTAATTATTGCGCGAATGAATTTATTAGTTGTTTAAGTTAGTTATTCTACGAGCAAATAGTAAAATCAATGTATAGACGTCATAATGACTCGCTTTTATATCCAAGTATTCTGTATTTACAACGACTTAAGATAGGTTAAAAAATGAACAATAGTAAGCTTCTATTTACGGCCATGGTGGTAGTTTTCTCTACTTTTTTTGGGGTTAGCAACGCATATGCGAGCACAGAAATCTATGCCGGCGATCCTGATAAAGGTAAGGAGCTTGCAAGTGCATCTGGATGCGCAGGCTGCCATGGTGCAGATGGAAATAGTGCTGTGCCTACTTTTCCAAAAATAGCCGGGCTTGGAAGTAAATATCTGTTCAAACAGTTATACGATGTGCGTGAAGGTAATCGTGTTATTGCATCAATGGCAGGTTTAGTTGATAACTACAGTAATGATCAACTTAAAGATCTTGCTGCATTTTATAATTCTCAAACGATCCAATTATCCGGTGCAAAGCCACTTGAAGTATTAGTTAATGCAGGTATAAAAGTTGATGGTCTTATATTGGGTGCTCGTGTATATCGTGCAGGTAATTTAGAAACCAACGTGCCATCTTGCATGGGCTGTCACTCGCCGCGAGGCTTGGGTAACGAACCCGCTGGTTATCCAAGACTTAGCGGCCAATACTCAGAGTATATTGCCTCGCAACTACGTGCATATAGAGATGGTGAGCGCGAGCATCTAATCATGAATAAAGTAGCTAAAAATATGACAAATGCAGAAATTGATTCTGTTGCTAACTTTATTGCAGGTCTGAACTAGACAGGATTAAATTAAATCAATCATTCAGTATTGATTCATATTGTTTAACGTATAAAGGGTGACTTAGTCGCCCTTTTTGTTGTTTTTTAAGACAAAACTCAATAAAAAATAAAGCTTTAAGGGTTATTAATTTTTATTTAAAGCTAAAGCCAAGTTATAGTGAAATTTACTTTTAGGAGGACATATGTCTAAGTGGTTAATAGTTGCATTGTTATCGATGCTATCAATGGGTTCTTTGGCGCAAGAACAGTTTATCGAAGGCGAACATTATCAGGTCATTGATAAACCTGTCCGAACCGCCGATCCCAACAAAATAGAAGTAACCGAAGTATTTTGGTATGGCTGTCCCCACTGTAATACTTTTAGGCCAGTATTTGATCAGTGGGCAAAACAGTTAGATGACATGGTTTATACCGAAAAATCACCTGCTATGTGGAGTGAGCCTATGGTCGTTCATGCACGTATTTTTTATACGGCAAAGACTCTAGGAATCCTTGATAACATGCACAAAGACATATTTGATGCGATGCATATTCAAAAAAAGCGCCTAGTAAAAGAAGCTGAAATTTATACACTGTTTGAAAAACAAGGCGTATCTAAAGAGATGTTTAATAAAGTTTTTTCATCGTTTGGTGTTAATTCTTTGGTTCAGCAAGCCGATGCACGCGCACGTAGCTATGGTATTACAGGTACGCCCGAGGTTATCGTCAACGGTAAATATAGAACTTCTGCAAGAATGGCTGGTTCTGCTGATAATGTTTTTAAAGTTATTGAGTATTTAATCGAAAAAGAAAAAGCGCTCAAATCTTAGCTTAATACTAGTACCGTTGTAAGATCAAAAAAGCCGTTAAAGTTATCTTTAACGGCTTTTTTGATGGACCTATATTCTTTATTAATCAATTAATACCCTTCTTAGTCGTCGATTTTTCTGACAGCGGCTATACTCAGGGAAATATTGTTTTTATCGCAGTACTAAAGAGTCAAACGAAAAAAATTATGACTGAGCTAAATAACCCTTGGCGAGATAAATACCGCCGTAGTCTTGCAGAACAAGAGCGACTGGAAGGCACCGTAGAAGCACAAAAAACTATGTTGCTTCGCGCTGTGCTAAATTTGTCAGCTGCAGCAGATGGTAAAGATATAACCTTAGATGAGCGTCTAAATGCCATCATCTCGAGCATTAAAGGCAACGATGTAGCAGGTTTAGACCGCATGCTTAAGTCTTTACCTCGAGTGACTGAAGAGGCCGATAAGAGGCAGCAAGAACACTGGAAAGAAATAACAGCATTGATGGTCGCTATTGCTTCTCAAACACAAAAACAAACGCCATCGGATAACCTCAAATCAGCTATCAATAATTTTAAAAAACAACTCCCCAAGTCATCGCCATCTGTAATGGCCGCGGGAGTTAAAAAATATCTTGATCAGCTTAGTCAGATTCAACAACAAGCCATTAGCCAGACGCCTAAATCAAGAACAGGATTATTTGGAAAACTATTCAATGATAACTCAGCAGCGGCGGTTACTGAATCGAGAAAGCCTGAAGCTGTCAATGCAGATGATGCAGATTCAGAAAATGAAAATCATACACAAGAAGCATCACCAAAATTAATTATACCGGCGGTTGGCGATGAAAATTGGGAAGAAGTCGATGAAAGTGTTTTAGGTAAAGAGCTTATTCATTCAGGAGAATTACTCGCTAAAGATCCTGATGTTAAAGAGGATGTTGATGTTGGCTATCAGCGAGAAAGACATATACCGGAAGCTATACTGCGAGAAGAACTTGGCCAACAAACTTCACCCGAGGTTCCTAGTCGTGTATCAGTCATATTGGTTGAGTTATTAGATCATTTTAAGACGGTTCCTGCGGCTCAGCAAAAAGCCATTAAAGCGAGAAAGCGAATTGCACAAGGATTGCGTTGGTTTGAGCTTGTTCCCACTCTTGAGGATATAAGAGATTTTGTTTTACAGGCCTATATTGGCGCTGACAAAGAATATCAGCAGTATTTAGAGCATCTATATGAAGAACTATCAGATATTTTATCAGCCTTAGGAGTATCGATTAAGACAGAAGAGCAGATGCGTTTGGCCGCAGATACATTGCAAGAAAACGTTAGTGAAGGTGTTGAAAATATTACCCAGGCGCTGAGCGAAAATAATACAGATGCCCTTAAGCAGGCAGTTGAAAGCCATGTTCATCAACTGCAACTTGCATTAACTCAGTTTTCTAAGCAGACCGCACCAAATAATGAGGGGGATAGTTTAAGAAAACAGCTACATAGTCTTTCCAAAAAAATAGAAAAACTGGAAAAAAATGAAAAATCTATGAGGGATAAACTAAAAGAAGAAACTAAGCGCGCAATGACCGATACACTGACAGATTTGCCAAATAGAGAGGCTTATAACGATCGCATTCATCAAGAAATTCAGCGTTGGCAACGCTACGGAAACCCCCTAACAATAGCCGTAGTTGATATAGATTTTTTTAAAAAAATTAATGATAACTATGGTCATCAAATAGGTGACAAAGTATTGAAAATTGTAGCAATGACCGTGGCTAAATTATTGCGGGAAGTTGATTTTATGGCACGCTACGGAGGTGAGGAATTTGTTGTTTTATTACCAGAGACAGATGCAGACAGCGCGTTAATATTGCTTAACCGTATCCGCGAAGATCTAGCCAAGAAACCGCTAAAATATAAAGACGACAAAATTTCATTAACAGTCTCTATTGGTATGTCTCAATTTACAGAGAAAGACACAACAGAGACGGCTTTTAGTAGAGCCGACGAAGCTTTGTATAAAGCAAAAGAAAGTGGTCGTAATCAGTGTATTGTCCACTAATTAATTCTTATAAAGATTATTAAGACTTTAAAGCTTCTATTTCTTCGCGAACTTTTTCAGCTTCGGCTGTCATCATCGAGTAGCTTTTGATATCACCGTTGCGTTGGTATTGCATTGCATCAAAAAGTAGTTTTTCATACTTTTTCTGTAGTTTTTTCTTTGGGTCAGTCTTTAAAAATCCAAACATAATATAAACCAGTCGTAGTGAACCAACAATTGTAATTGCTAAGAGAAAGCCCTAATTAAAGAGGCATAATATTTATTAAAGTCATATACGGGTAATAAAGTATTTAGTTTACTGAATCGCTGCCTTTAAAGCATGATAATACTTGTCGCTTTGCTCTCCTGCATCTAATTCGGGCAAGTCCCAACCTTGTAAATTTTTCTTAATGAGCTCAGTTAATGCAAAAATGTGAGAGTCGCTGTCATTAAGTGCAGGGATATAATTATATTCTTCCCCGCCTGCCTCCATAAAATACTCTTTATTTTCCTCGCCAATTTCTTCGATGGTCTCTAGGCAATCGGCTGAAAAGCCGGGGCAAATAACTTGAACTGATTTGACGCCGCTCGCCGGTAAAGACTTTAACGTGGCATCGGTATAAGGTTGTAGCCATTCTTCACGTCCAAAGCGCGATTGAAAAGTAACAAGATAATCGTCTTTAGATAAACCCAGTTTTTCAGCAATCAAGCGCGAGGTCTTGTGACATTCACAGTGATAAGGATCGCCATTTTTCAAATAACGCAAGGGAACGCCATGATAAGAAAATAATAATTTATCAGCACTACCATTAACTTCGCGATAAGCTCGAATACTTTCAGTAACTGCATCTATATAAGGCGCATAATCGTGGTAATGACTAATAAAACGTAGATCAGGTAGGCGACGGCGTTTAAGAAAATCATGTGCGACGGCATCAAACGTTGAGCCATTAGTTGCGCCGGAATACTGTGGATATAAGGGCAGAACTAGTAATTTGTTAACACCGGCTTGCTGAAACTCTTCGATGCGCTTTGTTATAGAGGGCTGGCCGTAGCGCATTGAAAAGTCGACGTGAATATTATCCCCATAAATTTCACCCAAGGTTTTTTTGAGTGCAATGGCCTGGTTTTGCGTATGTACCATTAATGGCGAGCCTGCATCAGTCCATACGGTTTTATAAGCAGCTGCAGAACGACTTGGGCGGATACGCAATATGATTCCGTGTAAAATACACATCCAGATTACTTTAGGAACCTCAACCACTCTGGGGTCGGATAAAAATTCGGCTAAATAGGTGCGCAACGCTTTTGAAGTTGGCGCTGTCGGCGTACCTAAATTAGCAATAAGTACCCCAATTTTAGGTTGCTGTTTATGCGAGTAGTCTTTTTGGCCTTTGTATTTCATAGTTTTTTCAACAGTTTTTCAGAATTATTATGTGTAGTTTTCGTAATGGCATGCCATCTTTTATAGATAACACCATTGTACGTTAAAAAATTAAATGGAGCTTAATGAATGTTAGAGACAAAAAAGATACATTGCCCCTGTTGCGGTGAAATAATAGAAATTGTAGTGGAACCATCAGCGGGTGAGCATCAGCAATATATTGAAGATTGTTTTGTGTGTTGTAGGCCCATCATTTTAACAATCACGGCAGATTTTGACAGTGGCGAGGTAGAGGTTTACGCCGCAAGTGAAGATGAATAATAAAGGCCAATAGGGCCGAAAGTTTGTTACATGTCTAATTCTCGCAAGACAATGTTTGGTGGTATTGACACCACTTTGCGACAAGACAACAAGCCAATACCTGCAATTAAAGCTGCGCCCAATATAGGTCCGGCAATCCAAAGCTCATAGTGGGGTTTTATTTGGCCATTAAAAATTAAATATTGTAGCCCTAACAATAATGTCTCCGCGCCAAATACACCGATAATACCGGCTATAAATCCAAGTGTCGCAAATTCTAGTGTTAAGCTGCGCAGGATGAGTTGTTTGCCACTTCCAAGCGCGCGTAATAATCCAGTCTCTTTCATACGTGAGTTCATGCTTGCATTGACGGCAGCTATCAATACCAAAACTCCACCAAATAACACTAACCACAACATTAACTCAATACCTTTGCTAACTTGATCAATAATGGCTTTAATGCGCTGGATAATTTTACCAACTTCAATCACCGTGATGGTTGGATATGCTTTTAGTAGCGTGGCAATCAACGCACGCTGCTGATTAGGTATAAAAACACTCGTTAAAAAGTTAGCCGAGTAATCATCGAGAGCGCCAGGACTAAATAAAAAATAAAAGTTAGGCGTCATGGCATTCCAATCAACCGTTCGAATACTGGCAATTTCGGCATCGAGGGTAAGGCCACCCAGGCTAAAACTAATCACATCACCAATATCTAAATCGATCTCTTCGGCTTGATCGGCTTCAACTGAGACTCCAGGCAAGCCTGATGTGCTTTGCCAGTTGTCCCACCAATCACCTTTAATAATAGTATTATCGGCAGCTATATTTTCAGACCAACTAAGGTTTAATTCACGTCGCAGTGAATTTGATTTTTGTTTATCTTGCTCGGTGAATTCAATATTATTTTTTGCAGTTAGACGGCCAAGTACCATCGGATAAAGCGGGCTTGGCGATAAATTTTGTTGTGTAATTAATGCATTAACGCTGTCTTTTTCTGCTGCCGAAATATTAAGTAAAAAATGGTTGGGTGCGTTTTCAGGTATTTGTAATTGCCACTCTTTAATTAAGCTTGTGCGCACAGAGTATAAAACCATCAGCAACATAATTGCACAGGCAAAAACTAAAATTTGAGTGATATTTTGAGTTCGGTAGCGCTGTAAATTTGATAAGGCTAAGCGCCAATAACTACCAGCCTGAGAGCCTAACTTTTTAGAAGAGTTTAATAACACAAAAGCCAGTAGTGCGCTAATAAGTATGATGACAATAAGGCTTGTAACAATGGTTAAGGTAATCAAAGTATCGGCACTATAGATCCATATTAATAATATGATTGCACCAAAACCAATAGAGCCTTTTAGCCAACTACCTAAAGCATCAACGGAGAGTTCTCGACGTAATACCTTAAGTGGCGAAACTTTAGGTAAGTGCCAAAGTGGCGGTAGTGCAAAGCAGGCCAAGCACAATAATCCAGTCATCAAGCCAACACCATAAGCGCTAAAAGAGGCATTCACCAATGCAATATTAAATAAAAAGCTAAGGCTTGTTGCAATAATACGTTGTAAAACTTCGCCAAGGGCAATACCCACTAACGAGGCCAATACGCCTAACATAATAATCTGGAAAAAATAAAGTTGTCTGACTAAAAACGCACTAGCACCTAGGCTTTTTAATAAAGCAACTTGGTCAATATGGCGATTAGAAAATTGCTGGGCAGCAATAGAAATAGCAACACTTGCGAGCAAAACACCGATAATAGCAGCGAGCATCAAAAATTGTGTGCCCCGCTCTAATGCTGAGCTAATATTTCTTTGAGAATTTTTGATAGTAATAAATTGATAGTGGTCGCCTAAATTAGGTTCTAACCATTGTTCAAATTGGGCTAAGTTATCTTCATCTCCCGCCAACAACCATTTATAAGTTACGCGGCTACCGAGTTGTATTACTCCTGTTTCGGCAAGGTCGCTTTCATTCATTAACACTCTGGGACCAAATACAGAAAAGCCAGATCCTGCATCTGGCTCACTAATAATAATATTGCTAACGATAAAGGCCTTATTGCCGATGGTTAAACTATCACCAAGTTGAATGTTCATTAAAGGCATAAGTCGTGAGTCTATCCAGACCTCGCTAGCATTAGGAATTCCATTAGCAAGCGTAATTTCATCATCGATGGCAAAGGGTATTTGGCTAACAGTTAATGATCCACGCAAAGGATAATTATCACCTACAGCTTTTACCGATGCTAATTGCATCTCATCGCCTGCAAATACCATCGAGCTAAACTCAGTGGTATGACTTTGTATTAAAGCAAACTCTTGAGATTTGTCATTCCATTCGGGGGGAATAGCAAAACGACTAGAAATGACTCGGTCTGCCGCAAGGTAGGTATTACTTTGACGAGTAATTGATTGGTCGAGTCGATCCGAAAAAATAGCAATAGCACTAACAATAGCGACAGCAAGTGCGAGAGCTGTGGCCAAAATTTTCAATTCACCACTGCGCCAATTGCGCTGAAGTAATTGCCAAGATAATAAAAAACGCAGTGATTTCATGGGCGTGAGGTCAAAAGGATTTATTTAGTGTGGATCGGATAAAATCTTAGTGTTAGTGAAGAGCTCAATTGCTAACACGTAGTTTAGGTTTTTTTGATGTCTGAGCTGCGGACACAGGAGCGTTGGCAGAATCACTAATTAGCAGCCCTGCCTCTAAAGTAATTTGTCGCCTACAACGCTCAGCTAAGCGCTGCTCATGAGTGACTAGTATTAATGTTGTTCCCTGTGCTTCATTCAATTCAAAGAGTAAGTCAATGATGGTTGCGCCTGTAACGGCATCTAAATTACCGGTGGGCTCATCGGCAAACAAAATAGAGGGTGTATTTGCAAAAGCCCGAGCAATAGCAACGCGCTGCTGTTCGCCGCCAGAGAGCTGTTTTGGATAATGCGTGAGTCGTTGTTTTAAGCCAACACGCTCTAGATAATTTTGGGCTTTTTGTTGTGCATCAGCCACACCATGCAGCTCTAGAGGCAACATGACGTTTTCGAGGGCATTTAGACCGGGCAAAAGCTGAAAAGATTGAAAAACAAAACCAACGTGTTTTGCCCTTATAGCTGCTCTACCTTCTTCATCCATAGAGCTTATAGTATGATCAGCAAGAGAAATATCGCCTGTGCTCGGTGAGTCTAGTCCTGCGAGGATACCTAATAGCGTCGATTTTCCTGAGCCAGATGCCCCGACAATTGCTAAGCTTTCGCCTTTATCAACCGATAAATTGATTTTGTCGAGTATGATTAGTGCCCCCTCAGCAGTACTGACAGATTTTGAGACATTAGAGACTTTAATCATAGATAAATACCTGATAGAAAAACAAACGTATTAATAAAGTGAGATAATATTAAAATGATTAATTGAACGCATATTAGAACTTAACTAGTCCTTTGCGCATTGTAACAAGAATCATCATAGATATGGTGACATACCCTCTGTTGATAATTTACGCAAACGTAGTAGGTTTAGTTTGATCATCTAATGCAATTTTGACTTTGCTCAAAATAGATGAATGCTTGGGTCTGCGTGCAAACATAAGATGTAGCTATGTTTTTTTACTTTACTAAAAAGAGTTTATTGATGGGTATACAAGTTATTAAAATAGCATTAATAGTGTTATTTTCATTTAGTGCTAATTTACTAATAGCGGCTGAGAATTCTGCGAAAGAGCAGTTGCTAGAAGATTCATCGAATAAGCAGCCCATTATTTTAGTTTTGGGCGACAGCATAAGTGCTGCCTATGGCATAGAATTAAGTGAAGGCTGGGTTGCCTTATTAGAAAAAAAGTTAGCGGAAAAAAGTTATTCGCATCAGGTTATAAATGCAAGTATCAGTGGTAATACAACTGCCGATGGTCTTAGTCGTTTGCCAAATTTATTAAAACAGTACAAACCTACTATTGTTATTATCGAGCTTGGTGGTAACGACGGGCTCAGAGGTTACCCTGTAAAATTAATGAAAAAAAATATTCAACTTATGATTGATCTTAGCCAAAAAAATAATGCTAAAGTTTTACTCGCCGGTATAGAAATACCCCCAAATTATGGTTTGCGTTACACCACAGTTTTTAGAGAAGCATTTATAGATCTAGCAACAACTAATAGTAATATACAGTTCGAACCCTTTATTCTGCAGGCGGTTGCAACAAAGCCCGAATTGATGCAGTCCGATGGCATTCATCCGACTGCTGTCGCTCAACCACAGCTACTGAAAAATATTTGGGATAATTTATTGCCTTTGTTATAAAAAAACGTAAAAGTTAATGAGAGTTTTTGTAAAAGCGGCCGATAAAAGAATTACATTTTAATAGAATTTGCAATATCAAGAGCAATTGCCTCTGCCACTTTAATGCCATCGATGCCCGCCGATAAAATACCACCCGCATAACCTGCGCCCTCACCTGCTGGATATAAACCTTTTGTATTTATATTTTGAAAACTATTATCGCGTTTGATAGAAACTGGTGAGGAAGTTCGTGTTTCTATCCCTGTCAAAATAGCATCATTAAAGGCAAAGCCTTTTATTTTTTTATCAAAAGCAGGTATTGCTTCTCGAATAGCCTCAATGGCAAACGCTGGCAATGCTTTTGAAAGATCGCCAAGACTAATGCCTGGTTTGTATGATGGAGTAACACTGCCGAGTGTTTGCGAGGGCTTATTATTTAAAAAATCACCCACTAATTGAGCGGGCGCATTATAATTTTCGCCACCTAAAGTATAAGCGAGAGCTTCCAATTTACGCTGCAAATCAACGCCCGCTAATACATGTTCGGGGTAATCTTGCTCGGGAGAAATACCAACAACAATTGCAGAATTGGCATTGCGCTCGTTACGTGAATACTGCGACATACCATTAGTGACAACATGACCAGCCTCTGATGCGGCAGCAACTACAGTGCCTCCAGGGCACATACAAAAACTATAAACACTACGGCCATTTGCACAGTGATGTACAAGCTTATAATCAGCAGCCCCTAGGATTGGGTGACCTGCTGCTTCTCCAAAACGTGCTTTATCAATTGATGATTGGGGGTGCTCAATACGAAAACCAATTGAGAATGGTTTGGGCTCTAAATATATGCCTTCGTCCAATAACATTTGAAAGGTATCACGAGCACTATGTCCAATAGCTAAAATAATATGCCGGCTATTTAATGTCTCGCCACCATGTAAAGTGATGCCTGTAATTTGACCTTCATAATTTTCGTTCTGAATTGATTCCCGATGAATTTTTTCTACTTTTTGACCAAAGTGAATCTCACCGCCTAGGGCTATAATTTGAGCACGAATGTTTTCAACCATTTTGACGAGCTTGAAGGTGCCAATATGCGGTTTGCTGACAAATAAAATTTCTTTTGGCGCTCCTGCTTTTACAAATTCTACTAGTACTTTTCGGCCTAAATGATTTTTATCTTTAACTTGGCTCCATAATTTTCCATCAGAAAAAGTTCCAGCTCCACCCTCACCAAATTGTACATTTGATTCTGTATGCAAATTACGTTTACGCCATAAATCCCAAGTATCTTTCGTGCGTGTACGCACATCTTGCCCACGCTCTAGCACAATGGGCTTTAAGCCCATTTGTGCAAGTACGAGTGCGGCTAAAATACCGCAGGGACCAAAACCAATAATAATAGGACGATGTTGGCCTTTTTGAGGAAAGTTAGTAAATTTATTAGTAACAAATTTATAGTCAGTGTCGGGACTTTTTCTAATGCCATCTTTATTAAGATCAATTTTTTCTAAAATATTTGCTTCTACAGTTTTTCTAAGCTCAACATCTATTTGATAAATTAAAAAAATATTAGTTTTTTTACGCGCGTCATAACTGCGCTTAAATAGTGAAACGCTTAATAGATCGTCTTCCTTAATGTGTAAGCGTTGAGTAATAGCTGAGGTTAAATCAGCATCGCTATGATTCAGCGGCAGTTTTATTTCATTAATTCGCAGCATAAAATAGTCTCTTGAAATATGGTGATCGCTGTGGAATCAGTTTCACTTGCGGTAATTTGGCCAAAACTAGGACTGGCGGTGAGCTCTTGCGCAAGGGTCATTTTAAAGTCTTGAAAGCCATTGCAGCCAATCGCGCTACAAAAGCTAATCACGGCAGCCTCGCTAACGTCTATCTGTGACCTTAGTTCAGCAATGCGAAGTTGAATCACATCGCTCAAACGTTCCAACAAGAAGCCAGCGACATTGAGTTCAGACTTTCTTAGATAGGACTGTTTTTGAACAAGAGATTGGGTAACTTGCATAACAAAAAGAATTTGGCAAAGATATGATAGTTATTAAAACACTTTTTGAATTATTTTGTAGTTCAATTATATGTAGTTCAACTACATATAAAATATATCTGTAAGTTACCGGTTCAATGGCCACCCTTTGCTTAAGTAGCCTATAAAAAAGTAGGTCGCGTTAGCGGGATATTCATCGATCAAATCAAAATGTATACTCACCTAGATTAATTAATTTAACAACGTTTAAAACGAGGCAATACTCGAGCATGTTCCGTAACAAATTATTAATGGCCTTTTTACTATTAGGGTTAGCGGCTTTAGCGCAAGGTACTATTACCGCTTTCGCTCTGAAAACGGCTAACGATAATGTGCAGCGGGGACGCTTGGCCAATGAGTTATATGCTGGTTTTATCGAGCTTCTCTCACAAAAACATCAGCTCCGGTTAGGGCTAACTAATGCGATTGTCGGTATTAACAACGACCCCCAGCAACGGCAGGTATTCTATGCCAAGATGCTGCGTACTCTAGATAATTTGGATACGCTGGCCATAGAAACTCATCATTTGAATCGCAATGACTTGTCTAAAGAGCCTGAGCACCAGCAGCGTTTAGAGAGCATCCAGCTCTTGCGTAAAGGCGTGCTTCAAGTAGGGGAAACTATGGAAACTGAGGCCTACAGTCGTCGCGCGACCTCCCCCGAAGAAAAACTCATGTTGTTGACTGATATTTTTGATATCGCCGACGAAGAAGACTTGCGAGCTACTTTACTGCAAAGCATTAGCCGTGAGCGTCTAGCAACGGCCCGAGACCGCACGGCCGCAGATGTATCGCTACAGTTTATGAATAGCGTAATGCTAGTAGCTACTAGCGCTCTTATCCTGTGTATGTTTGCGCTGGCATGGTACTTTTACTTGGCGTTAAGCCGTCCTATCGATAGGCTGGTCCGGGGCGCAACAGCGCTACGCCAAGGTAATCTAGCTTATAGAATCCCACACTTAGGGAAAAATGAGTTTGCTAACTTAGCTCAGAGCATGAATAGTATGGCCAGTGAGATTGCGGAGTTAAGCGCTAAAGAAAAGCAGATCAAGTCTGAACTTGAATCCCAAGTTGAAGAACGTACCAGAGACTTTAAAGAAACCTTGCACCGACTCGAAAAAGTTGATTTGCGTCGTAAACAAATGTTTGCTGATATTAGCCACGAGCTTCGTACACCAACTACGGCTATCAGAGGCGAAGCTGAGATTACCCTACGCTATAACACCTCGAATTTGGAAGATTATCGAACCACATTAACCAAGATCGTCGATTACTCCCATGCATTGAGTCGAGTTATTGACGATATGCTAACACTAGCAAGAAGTGATATTGATGCCTTTGTGTTGGATAGGCAGCCCATTTGTTTTTATGATATTTGCCAACGAGCAGTGACCAATAGCCATGCAGCAACACAAAACAAGTTCGTACAACTAAAAAAACCTAAACACCTTAACGCCTGGGTACTCGGTGACGGCCAGCGGCTCGAACAAGTTTTAAGAATTGGTTTAGAAAACGCATTAAGCTATAGCCCCGCTAATACATGTATACAGGTCGATGCAACGCCGAGTAACGATCAAGAAGGGCTTGGTTATGTTACCTGTAGAATCCGCAACGAAGGCGCAGGAGTTAGTGAGAAAGAACTATCCCGAGTATTTGACCGCCATTTTCGAGGTGCTCACGCACAGTCCGTCCGACCCGATGGTTCCGGTTTAGGGTTAGCCCTAGCGAAAACCATCGTGCATGCCCACCGGGGTAACATTAGTATTAATAGCGCTGAAAATGAGTATACAGAGCTAACGATTACCCTACCAATACTCGAAATAGTAAACGGAGACAAAGTATGAAAATACTCATCATAGAAGATGATCCTCGTATTCACGGTTTTTTACAGCGAGGGCTTAAAGCAGAAGGTTACCAAACAGAATTAGCCGAAGATGGTGCAACTGGATTGGGTTTGGCACGGGTTTTACACAAAGCCTTTCGCGATAGCTCTGAAAAGAGCCTTGTTATATTGGATATAATGCTACCACAAATGAATGGACTAGAAGTCTGCCAACAATTGCGTAGCGAAGGCTTTCCGCTACCAATCCTAATGCTTACCGCCTTAAATGAAACAGATGATCGCGTGGCTGGCTTGCGTACTGGCGCCGATGACTATCTAGGCAAACCCTTCGACTTTGAGGAATTATTAGCGCGTATCGAAGGACTAGCGCGCAGAGGTTTTGTGACGCCCGAAAATCAACGTGTTAAGCAACTGAATGTTGCCGACCTAAGCCTAGATCTCGATAGTATGCGCGTATTTCGAGGCGGTGAAGAAATTTCACTAACGGCCAAAGAGCTAGCTCTACTAGAACTGATGATGCGCTCAGCAGGTCGACTGTTTAGCCGCGAACGCATTTTATCGAATGTCTGGGGGCTTAACGAAGACCCACTGACGAATATTGTCGACGTGTACATCCGTCGCTTGCGCAACAAAATTGATACGGATAATAAACTCCCACTCATTCATACCCAGAGAGGCCTAGGCTATCGACTCGAAGCGCTAGAATGAAAAACAGTTTAGATGAGTAAACCATCACGACCGGCGTTTATTCATCTCTTGTTAATGTTTAGTCACCTCAATATTCATAAAGTTGACAGCTATCACTTCATCTACGTTAGCCATAATGTTGTTAAGCAAAAGACAACAACTAAAACTAACGAAAGAGGTATAATCATGTCATCTATACAACGCATAGTAAAACTATCTGCCATAGCCTTAGGCCTAGCTTTATCTGCTGCTGCTACTGCTAAAACCAGCGTAGTCACCAGCAACATCACCCAAGCCGAAGTACTTGCTGCACAGCAAGCTTGGGGCGACGCCATTGTCAACATTGGCAAAACTTACGACAATAAGGGTGCCGCAGAAGCTAGAGAATTAGCTGCTGACATTATTGATAAAACGTACGCTTACAATTTAGGCCCCGTATTATTTAAGCCAACCTTAGCGCCGTTACCTGTCAATATTCGGACCACCGAAAAAGGCGCGCTGTCTTACTTTGTAGGAGGTGATGCGACGTTTCCTTCAGACAGTGGATTCGCGCTAAAAGGCTGGCAGCAAGTAAAAAGTGACAACACGGCTATACAACTTCACGGTGCGACAGCGATGACGATGGGCAATGTAATGTTTACCGATAAAGCGGGTCAGGTCACTACCGTTGATAAAACATGGGGATACATTAAAGACGACAATGGTGATATACGTATCATACTCCATCACTCATCTTTACCTTACAGTGCACAATAGTCGCTATTAGTTATAACTTCATGACTATGAGCAAGCCAATATTTATTAATGGCATTGAAAGCCTGAACGACAGATTAACCTACGAGTAGGTCAGTCTGTCTGAAAAGAAAGATATAAAGCCAAATACAAAGGGCAATGTCATCACTGACCTAAAAAACAAGGTCTTTGATGGTAAATTAAATTGTTCTGAATCCACCTTGCGTCAACACTAACATTCCCTCCAAGACAAAGAAAAGTTTCGAGTCTTTTTATAAGCTTGGTTAGTCTAGCTCCTGCAAGCCACTCCTATCTAAGCTTTATTCTTTCGCCGTATGAACATTTTATTACTCATATAATCAACGTATTGGTTATCTAGGTTTGGAGAAGTTACAGCTTCAGCTACGAGAGTGTTTTGTCAAAGTTGCAGATTATCGATGGATTATCGTTATGATCGCCACCAAGCAAAGCTTCAAGTAAAATTATGCGCCTGATTAAAGGTCGCCCATTAAGTAAGTTATTTGAGTGTTTTGTTGACTGAAGAAGCGTAATTGGGGCCGCAATTCTTGGGCGAGAGGCCATTTTGTTTGACGTTAGGAGAGTTAACAACACGCCCTGAGGTGGACCACAACATCTTTTTTAACTGTTAACAGCATACTGAAGCAGCGGTGAACCCCGTTGTTTCAGGGCTTCTAAATACTTTGATTCATCATACACTGTTCGCGTTTTCCAGCAGCTAAAAGC
>JAWUWW010000057.1:0-7412 GCA_034111645.1 Cellvibrionaceae bacterium | reverse complement strand
ACGCATCGACAAGTCCACAGCCACACAATGCTTAGTAAAAGCCCCAATAGAAATAAAATCGACCCCCGTCTCTGCGTTTGCTATCAATGTTTCATGATTAATGTTACCCGAGGCTTCTAGTTTTACTTCGCGGCCCTCGCGTTTATTAAAGGCTTTGGTCAATGCCACCCCCTGTTTTAACTCATCAATCGTGAAATTATCGAGCATTACTATATCTGCACCGGCCGTTAGGGCCTGTTGTAGTTCATCTAATGATTCAACTTCTATTTCTACGGGTTTGTTAGGGTGGTTGTTTTTGGCAGTTTGTATAGCGGCTGTAATACCGCCGCAGGCTGCAATATGGTTTTCTTTAATTAAAAAGGCATCGTATAAGCCAATGCGATGGTTATAGCAGCCACCACAGGTAACGGCGTATTTTTGCGCGGTGCGCAGGCCTGGGATTGTCTTGCGGGTATCGAGTAGGCGCACGTTAGTGTGTTTAACTTTATCGGCATAAACCTGACATTTTGTGGCAGTGCTTGACAATAGTTGTAAAAAGTTTAAAGCGCTGCGCTCGCCCGTAAGAAGTGCGCGCGCATTGCCTTTAAGTTCAAACAGTAAACTGTTTGCCGCTGCGCGTTGGCCGTCTTTTACATTCCAGATAATCTCAGTGCTAGTATTGAACTGATGATCAAGCTGCTTAAACACTTCTTGGACCCATGCTTGCCCCGCAATAATGCAGTCTTCTCGTGTAATAACTTTGGCAGTGGATATTTGAGATACAGGGATAAGCTCTGCGGTTATGTCTCCATCGCCTATATCCTCATCAAGTGCAATAGCCACCATTTTTGTAATATCTTGCTGAAGGGTGTCTAGGTAAGAAGTCGATAATGAAGAATGTGTAGGCATAGTGAGGCATCAGTTTTAAAGGCTTAAAAAATGGATGTAAATAATAGGTTAAATAAAAGCTATCGGAACTAGCCATATTTAAAGTGGGTGTATCTGTAATAAGTTCAAATAACATCGTCATCATTATACAGTTGTCAGTGGTGTTTCAACTAGCTATGCGTAAAAAAGTCTGTGGTCCTCAAAAATGTGGATTTATAAAATGAAGTGCCTTTTATAAATGCCTATTATTGAGTGCATTTACTAACTCATTGTTGATGAAATCTGTGTAACTGTCTTTTTTATATCGCTTTAGACTATTTTTGGATATTCAGATAACTAAAAAAAAGGTATAAAAATCAGAGTCTTATTCTATTTCTTAAAACGTGACTGTTTAGCGATTTGAACTGTGACGGGTCTCTCGATATAACAATTTAATACTACAGTGGATCAATTTATTGCTTACAATTGATGTTAGTAGTATTAAGTTGTGTGTCAAACAGCTTGAGTGGCTTTAAAAAGTGGAGTTATTAATTGTTAATGTCTAGACTAAAGGTAGGTTGATCAATGGCTAATTTATCCGGTGAATCAAATGTAGTGACTCTACAAACTAGGCAGTCGAGCCGTGCTCAAAATGAAGTCAATATGAAACAATGCTTGGCACAATTCCCACCCTCTATTCAATTAATCTTCGAACGCTCCCAGTCGCATTTTAAAAGCACTATCCAAAATTTATTTGACCATGTCGATGATTCTTTATTTGAATTAGCCGATCGTGCTGAAAGTAACCTTGAGCAAAACGTATTCTTCGAGTCGATGCGAGAAATTCGAATTCATCGTCGCGATATGGAACAAACATTTTTACGTAATATTGCTACAAATTTTGTCGATGTCTTAAGTGGCCGTCAAACTGATGTGAAATCTGATCAAGATGATGATCTTGAGATAGATGATCTCTCTTTAGTTGCTAATGAAGAGCTAGAAGAGCTAGTCGCTATTGATTCTTTGGTTAAAAAAGCGTAGTTAAAAAATAAAACGGCTATTGCCTCGTTGGCAGCTCGACTTAATACCGTCGTATCGATAGGTTTATCTGAGCACAATAGTCCATTAACACCACGTGCCTTGGCCGACAGTTTTGTTAATGCTGTTGCTGTTCTTAGCATTGATATCAAAGCGAAATTAGTTTTATTTAAGCTATTTGATCGCTATGTGATTCAAGAGCTGCCGAGTTTGTTTAAAATAGTTGAGCAGTCATTAACACAGCACGGCATCGTTGCGTCACCTTTACCAAATAGACAGCGCGGATCTCGTGGTTCTTCCGCTCAAAATAATCAGCACGCTAACAATGGTAACGGTGCGGTATTAGGTCGTGAGCAGCGAGATAACAATGGCGCGCAGCCAGATTCGGCAGCTTTATATCATACTTTGCAATCTCTACTTCAAGCTGCGCCTGCGCAGTCACAGCAACGTGCAGATTTTTCTGACACGTCTTATACCAACAATTCGCATAATAACTCCTATGATAACTATGCAGTCACAGAGGTATCATTAGCGTTAATTAATGCGCTTTCGCAGATTCAACAACAACAAGTTCAGCAGGCACCCTCGTTAGGTGCTGCTCAATCAGGAGCGGTGCAACCCACATTGCTATCTGCTAGTAATATTAGAACCGCTATTCAATCGTCTGGTGGCGAGCTTTTAGTTGATCAGCGTTCACAAGATGTGATGAAGCTAGTCGATATGTTATTCACGTTTATTTTGGAAGATAATAATCTACCAAATCCGATCAAGCTTTTATTAGCGCGCTTACAAATACCTTTTATTAAGGTGGCTTTAGCGGATGAAGATTTCTTCAAGAAAGAAGGTCATCCTGCAAGACGTTTGCTTAATGAAATGGCCATGGCCTCGATCGGCTGGACAGGTGATGTCGGTGCTGAAAAACGTGATACCTTGCTCAATAAAATAGAGTCAACGGTATCTAGAATATTAAAAGACTTCGATACAAATTTTGAAATATTCACGCTATTGCTCACTGACTTTATTGCTTTTATGGAAAAAGAGCGTCGCCGCGTACTTTTGTTTGAAAAGCGAGCCGTTGATGCAGAAGCGGGTAAAGCTAAATCAGAAATTGGACGTAAAGAAGTTGATAAAAAATTAGCCGAGCTGACTAAAGATAAAGATATTCCTAAAAGCTTTAAAGATTTTATAGTGGGGCC
Organism: Cellvibrionaceae bacterium; assembly: GCA_034111645.1. GTDB lineage: Bacteria > Pseudomonadota > Gammaproteobacteria > Pseudomonadales > Cellvibrionaceae > CANLBN01. The sequence continues at coordinate 4,332 of JAWUWW010000057.1, read as the reverse complement.
GTGGGCAAACATATTATTTCTTATTTATATGCGCCAGGGGCTTGATAGCAAGCAATGGTCAAATGCGGTAAAAATTGCTTCCGAGCTAGTATGGAGCGCTCTTCCAATTGAGGATGATACGCATAAAGTTAAGCTAAGTATGTTGCTTCCACGCCTAGATAATGCACTTAAAAAGAGTTTAGAAAGTATTTCTTTCAATCCTGCAAAACAGGCTCAGTATCTAGAAGTTTTTCATGAGCATTACGCATCATTATTCAAAAGATATCGCCAAAAGCCTTTTGCCGAGGCAAAAACCGATGCCCCTATTAAGGCTGAGTTAAAAACCAGTAACCCAGTTAATAACACTTCAGTTAATAGAAATGAGGTCGATGCTAACGCTGACGCCAATATTAACAATGGCGTCGAGGCTAGAGGCGATGCAGAAAATTCTGTTTTGCTTAAACAAGAAGCCGTACCCACGAGCCAGTCTCCTAATAATGAAGCTCCTCGCGATAATATAGAGTCAGTTGCTCAAGCTCGAGCAGCCGAGCCCCAAAAAGCGGATGCGCAATATATTAATTTAGTGGATAACTTTACCGTTGGCGTATGGTTTGAAAAGCAAGATGATGACATTGTCTCTTACCGTTGTCGTCTAGCCGCCATTATTCGTGGCACTAGTAAGTATATATTTGTTAATCGCGCTGGCGTTAAAGTAGCCGAAGAAACTCGCGAGACCTTAGCCGTTCTATTGCAACAAGGTAAATTAAGAACCTTAGATGACGGCATGTTATTTGATCGAGCTCTAGAATCCGTAATCACCAATTTACGTTCGCCAAAATAACTGCTAGTTTTTACATTCCATTCAGCCTAAGCCTTTAGTATTATAGCGTATACTACTTAACGCTTAGGTGAGCTTTGTCTACATCAATCCCAACTACTAATAGCCCGTTATCAATAAGCAATGGCCTGCTATCGTCAGCGCGTTTTGTATGCTCGCCAAATTTTAACGAGCGACCTCAGGGCGAAGATGATATTGATTTACTCGTCATCCACAATGTTAGCTTGCCCCCAGAGCAATTTGGTGGAGAATATATCGAGCAATTTTTTTGTAATCAACTTGATGAAAATGCCCACCCTTACTTTAAAACAATTGCAAATATGCAAGTCTCCGCACATTTATTAGTGACTCGGCAAGGCAATATTATTCAATTTGTGCCCTTTGGCAGCCGCGCATGGCACGCCGGCCGCTCTTGTTTTAAAGACCGTGACGAGTGCAACGATTATTCTATTGGCATAGAGCTAGAAGGTGCAGATAATATTGTCTATGCAGATGAGCAATACCATGTGCTGGCAAACGTCACCCAAGCGTTAATGCACTTTTATCCAGGCATCACTAAAGAGCGTATAGCGGGTCATAATGAAATTGCCCCAGGGCGAAAAACAGATCCGGGTGCAGCATTTTGCTGGCAGCGCTTTTATGAGTTGTTAGAATCATAATGACAGATCTATATTTAGCCTCTCAATCTCCAAGGCGACGCGAGTTATTAAGCCAAATAGGTGTGCGCTTTAAAGTCATTGATGTAGATGTTCCAGAGGTGCGAGAAATAAATGAATCACCCCTAGATTATGTGCGGCGCCTATCTTGTTCAAAAGCCAAAGCGGGGGCTTTGCTATTTAATGATAAGCCCGTGCTTGGCGCTGATACTATTGTCGTTTTGCAGCAGCGACAAGAGCTCCTTGTGCTCGAAAAGCCTAAAAATCAAGACCATGCAGTAGCTATGTTGATGTTGCTTTCTGATAGCTTGCATCAAGTGATTACATCGGTAAGTATTTGTCACCATCAACGCTGTGAAACACGTGTTCATTCAAGTAGCGTTGAATTTAGAGCAATTAACGAGCAAGAGGCGATACGTTATTGGCAGACGGGCGAGCCTGTCGATAAAGCGGGTGCTTATGGTATTCAAGGTTTAGGCGCCATATTTGTGCGGCAGATAGAGGGGAGCTATTCATCAATAGTTGGTTTACCCTTGTTTGAGACCATCGAGTTATTGACGCAATTTAATGTTGATTACTGGCAATAAATTAACTAACCATCAATTTCAAAGCCTAGGTATTATTGTTGGCCGCAAATAAGTTAAACTAGCGGTTATTCGAAACCTATAAATCTTGTTTTTGGCTAATAAATTGTAAGCAAAATGCAAAACCTAGTTCTAAAAATAGTTAAGTAAAAATTAAATTATAAAAATTAATCGCAGCAGTCAATTAAAGCATTCAAATATTAATAGCGTCCCAAAATTCATGGTTAGGCGCGCACTTAAGTCAAGGCGGAGAATTTTATGCCATCATTCGATATTGTATCCGAAGTCGACAAACACATATTAACTAATGCAGTTGATCAAGCTAATCGTGTCATTAGTACGCGTTTTGATTTTAAAGGTATCGATGCTAAATTTGAGCGTAAAGATTTTGTTATAACCACTTGGGCAGAGGTGGATTTTCAGTTAGAGCAGCTGCTAGATATTTTACAGTCGGCGTTAGTTAAAAATAATATAGATATCAAATGCCTAGAAGTAGGCGACTCGAAACCTTTAGGCAAACAAGTCAAGCAAGAGATTACTGTTCAAACAGGTTTAGAGTCTTTACTGGCTAAAAAAATAGTTAAATTAATTAAAGATAAAAAAATGAAAGTACAATCGCAAATTCAAGGTGATCAAGTGCGCGTAACGGGAAAAAAACGTGATGATCTGCAGCAAGTGATGTCAATGCTACGTGCAGAAGAGTTAGATATGCCCCTGCAATTTAATAATTTTAGAGATTAATTTTGCTATGCATAGCTCGTTATAAAACACCGTGAACACTTCTTTTAATGCCTTAAAGTTAACGCTACAACAAAAAGACTGGCCAATACAAAAAATAGTGACCCTAACGCTACTCGGTTTTTCTGCGGGCATTCCTATTCTGTTAATATTTTCTACACTGTCTTTGTGGTTAAGCGAAGCTGGTGTCAGTAAATCGGCCGTTACTTATTTTGCCTGGGCAGCGCTTGGTTATTCGTTCAAATTTATTTGGGCGCCTATCGTCGATAAACTACCTTTGCCTTTTTTAAGTAAAGCTTTAGGTCGAAGACGCGGCTGGCTTTTACTCTCTCAGTGTGCAGTTATTGTATCAATTTTGTGGATGTCGAGTGTAGATCCAATCGCCGGTTTATCGGCAATGGCTTTTGGTGCTGTGGCCTTAGGTTTTTCATCCGCCACGCAAGATGTGGTTATTGATGCTTATCGTATCGAGTGCGCCGAGCCAAAAATACAAGCCTTGTTATCTTCAAGCTATATTGCGGGTTATCGCATTGGGATGGTAGTTGCGGGGGCTGGCGGTTTATATTTGGCGTATCTTTTTGGTACTCGCCCCGATACCTATATTTATGAGGCTTGGCAAAAAACGTATTTAATAATGGCTTTGATTATGGGGGTGGGTATTTTAACGACTCTGCTGATTTCTGAGCCCACCACTGATGGCAAAAGTACATATCCCTATTCAACATCGAGTTATGTACGTTTTTTTATGCTTTTTTTATTGTCGGTTTGTATGTTGATTGCTACTTATTATTTATTTCCTAAAATCACTATTCCTGCGAATGATTATCAAGTTTTAATTAAATTTTTGGTAGGTACCTGTCAGTTAACACTGTCATTAATGGTAGCCATTATGGTTGGGTTTCTGGGGGCAAAATACGGTTTGGCCGATCGCGACATGGTATTAGAAAACTACTATCAACCAGTAGCAGAATTTTTTCATCGCTATGGCCGCTTAGCTATTTGGATTTTATTATTAATAGGTTTCTATCGTATCTCTGATATTGTGATGGGGGCAATATCCAACGTGTTTTATCAAGATCTTGGCTACAATAAATTACAAATCGCCAACGTGACAAAAGTGTTTGGTGTGATGATGACTATCTTTGGCAGTTTTTTCGGTGCTTTTTTAGTGCTGCGTTGGGGTGTCTTTAAGGTATTGTTATTAGGTGCAATATTATCAGCGCTAACCAATATTGCTTTTATTGGATTGTCTTTATCATCTAATCTTGCCGAGCCATCTATTCAAAGTTTAGCGGCTGTGATTGCTATCGATAATTTGAGTGCCGGTTTAGCGGTTGCCGTTTTTGTTGCTTGGCTATCAAGCTTAACATCTGTTTCATTTACGGCTACACAATATGCTATTTTTAGCTCGCTAATGACTTTGTTTCCTAAACTGTTGGGGGGTTATTCTGGCACTATGGTAGAAAACCTTGGTTATTCATGGTTCTTTACGATCACTGCTTTGTTAGGTATCCCTGTCGTTTTACTGATTTTGTAT
>JAWUWW010000056.1:0-53821 GCA_034111645.1 Cellvibrionaceae bacterium | reverse complement strand
TGCCGAAGTGAATATAGGTAAGGCGGTAACAACCACGTTTGACCTTGTTGTTTAGTTTCTAAGTCTACTTTATATGCCGGCATTATTGCCTCCATTAATTAAAAAATGAGGCGACAACAATCCTGACACAGCGGGGCAGAGAGTGATCATTTTGAGCGGAATACGCAGCGTCATCATATTGTTGTACCACCAGAAACTGCACACGACCTCGCCACCCCATATCCCAATCGAGAGAATCATCTCTGGCACCGGTAATAATAATATTTTTTAAATCAGCAGTACCACCAAACATTTCAATCCCATCATCAAACGCCTGATGAACTTGTACATGATTAACCCTAGTTGCATCACCACAACCCCCCATAGTTAAACCATTAAGCTCGTTATCTTTAAAAACTTCGAGGCCGGCAAACTCTATGCGAACATATTCAAGCACGCCACAGTTATCACTATCATCATTGCCGCCAAACTCGCCTCTAACATCATTCTGATCAATGCCCTCTATGTTTCCCACCTCTTGATTAATGATTGCATTACCAAGCATTACAATACCGCCCCAGTCACCTCTCTCTTTTTCTCCCTCTGATTTTGCACTCGTAAATATAATTGGAGCATCTTTTGTTCCACGCGCATATATTTTGGCATTCTTTGTAATAATTAATCCCGAGGCAAAGCCACCACGAATAAGAGTCCCTGGCTCAATGGTTAAGATTGCTTTTCCCTCAACAAAAACGGGTCCACTCAACACATACGTTGTCTTGTTATTCCAAGTAGTATCGTAAGTTATGGAGCCACTAACAGTTATACTTTTCTTAAACAGAACTTCAGAAGAATCATCAACTAAAATATCTTTACTCTCTAGCTGAGAATGTCTTTTGCTTAATATAACACTAGCAATAACAATAAAAATTATAGTAGCGCCAAAAAACCACTTTCTTTTGTTTGTTTTTGAAGAAAAGGCGTCCTGCTTAAGCACTTGAATCCTATATTGCTCTTCTATAATAGATTTCTCTATTTGAGATAAAGATAATCGCCCCGACTCACCATATATATTTTCTAGAGTCAATTTTTCTGAATTTTTTATTTTTTTATTTTTATTTGTATTTTCATCCAACATTTTTCGTATACTTCTACGTAGCTCATTCTCCCAATTAAGAGTTCCTCTTCCAAAAGATTTACGAATTTTTTCTTCAATTAAAATTATGTCTTTCGTTTTTAATGCATTACTTAAGGCTAACTCATCAAGCTCTTTACGATGTGATGAAGTAATATGAAGCATGCCTATTTTAGCTTTTAAAACACTAGCATATTTTTTTATAGCTGGATTATCATTTGATTTTTGCTGATTTATTTTTTTAATCTGTTTAGCAATATTTTTCAAGACTTGATCATCTTGATTGATAGCGAATTCAAGATATGAATCCAATTTATTGTTATTTCTCATCATCTCCGATAACGATAAATCCTCTCCTGTCACAGATTTATATTGCCTAATAAAAATTTTTACTTTCTCTCTAGCGTCATTATTTAAAATACTATCTCTGCCAATATATTGTTATCATTAAAAACAACTTAACCCAAGAAACATCTTATTACGGCTTTATTACAGAAAAATGACAATTTATATTGATGGCCTGAGATGCCTAAATAGGCACATACATAAACGTAACAATAGTTTATTAGTATCTGGATACTCATCTAACAAAACAATAGATTACGTATAAATTTTTTATAGATTATTAAACCCATTCTAGTTATAAATAACTTATAGTTAGTTATTATTAACCATTAAATTAAAGGTTCGACATCATTTGAAGCTTTCATTCGCCATGTTATCGGCCTACGGGTTTTTATCATTCCCTTTAGCTGCTGCTTTCATTACCCTACAAGTAATTATTCCAACCCACTATGCTGGCATAACAACTCTTAGCCTATCCACCATTGGCGCTGTAATTTTAGTAGCCCGCCTTTGGGATACGATTACTGATCCTATTGTAGGATTACTTTCAGATAAAACACCACAGCACTGGAGCAGAAGAAAACTTTGGATTTATATTAGTATCCCTTTAATCTGCGTATCGACATATTTTTTATTTAACCCAACACAAGAGGCAAGTGCTCTTTATCTGTTATTCTGGACGCTTGCTATATATATAGCCGGCACCATGGCAATAGTGCCAATGAGCGCATGGGGAGCAGAACTTTCAAACGATTATAAGGAGCGCAACCGCATTACTGGTTCACGTGCTTTTTTTGGTTTACTAGGCACATTGGTAGCATTGTCTATACCTGCATTTTTAGGCGAGGGAGAATCTACTACGCTAAGTTCGACACTCTTCAGTATTACTATTTTAGTAATTGTGACACTGGTAGTTTCTGGAGCACTACTCACTAATGTTCCAGATCAACACTCAATTAAACTGCCTGATGCACCGTTAAAAGAAGCATTATTGTTGATTAAAAAACCCTCACCCTTCCGAACGTTACTATCGAGCTTTTTAAGTAATAGCGTTGCGAATGCAATTCCTGCTACCTTATTTTTGTTCTATACCACCCACGTACTTCAAGCACCTGATTATATTGGCCCTTTGTTATTTTTATATTTTATCTGCGCGGCAATTTCTGTACCTTTTTGGACAAAGCTCGCTAACAAGATTGGAAAGTATCAAACTTGGCGATTGTCTATTATTGTTGCCTGTAGCTTTTTTGTTTGGACGCCTTTCTTAGGGCCAGATTCATTATGGATATTTATTATTATTGTAGTGGGTACAGGCTTTACAACTGGCTGTGATTTATTTATTCCTTCATCAATGAATGGCGATCTTGTCGAATGGGACAGTGCCACTACCGGCTTCAAACGCCCTGGTTTATTTTTTGCCCTATGGGGCACGACAACAAAATTAGCATTTGCACTTGCAATAGGCTTAGCCTTCCCTCTATTAGATTTTTTTGGCTTTGATCCGAATGGAGCTAATAGCACTCAAGAACTTGCTGCTTTAGCTTGGATCTATGGCCTGCCTTGTATATTATTTAAATTAATAGCGCTGATGGGTATGAAAGATTACCCGGTAAATGAATCAAGCTATATTCAACTTACCGATAACGAATCGATCAATAATCATATTACGCCATGAAGGTATGCGAGTATGTAGCTAAAAATACTTAAAAAGATCATAACGAGCACAACCCCACCCATCATCAGCCAAGGTCTGAATGGCTTTCTTTCAATTTGATGATTGGGACTGCTCAAATAAGAATCGACTCTAGCCTGATCTTCAGAATTTAAGATTTTTTTATCGCTCATTGTGCTAGCCTGTAACTATAACTAATTCTTGAGTGTGTTTTGTAGTATATCTTAACATTATTATTTACATCAAACTTTAAAAATAGACTTTAACATGTCCGATAATAAGACCGCACCATCAAACAATGAAGCTCTTGTAGGAGAACGTGGCGCATTCAATTGGGATTTTGAGAAGGGCTATTTCCAATGCTTTGGTAATGAGCAAATCATTATCTCCACAGATCCTGATCTTAAGGATATGCTCGCGCCCATAGCAGATGAACTAGGCATTGATCTGTTTAGGTTAATTGTCGCTAATTCATCTATTCGTAGCACTAATAAAGATTACAAAGAGGTTATCTCTTCAGGCTCTAAATCTTTTGCTGAGGGCTTTTCGACATGGAGTCAAATAGCAGCTCTAACTGGTTGGGGTAGCACTGAATTATCAGCTTATGAGCCCGAAAATTGTCATGCCATAATCATCATCAACAATCCATGGGAACTTCGACTACAAAAAAACCTACCAAAATATAAACATTGGGGCTGCCCCTTTTTATTAGGTAAGATGATTGGTATCTTTGAACAAGCTCTTGGCCAAAACTGTTGGGCAAGTGATGCTTGTGAGTTTTTTGAAGATGGTACCTCTAGAGTAACATTAACAGTATATGCGTCGACTAAAACAACCTATAGTGAACTTGAAAAATGCCGTCAAAGAAAAACATCTAAGCAAGAAAAACAATTAAAAAGTGAAATCGAAGAAAAGACAACAAAGCTACAAGAATCAAATAATATTTTAAAAAATATTACTCACCTTGATTTTTTAACTAACCTTAAAAACAGACGCTGCCTAGAAGAAACTTTATTAGAAACAAAAAATAATAAAACATGGCAACTACATACATTAATGTTTGTGGATCTCGATCAATTTAAGGTTATTAATGATACCTGTGGTCACCTTGCTGGAGATCGCCTATTACGCATTGTTGCAGAGCGCCTTTCATATTGCACCAAAGATCAATGCACAGATATAGATTATACTATTTATCGTTATGGTGGCGACGAATATGCCATATTACTATCTGGCAGCAATGAACAACACTCCATAGGTTTAGCTCAAAGTATTAACGACATCGTCAGCAATATTTTATTTAAATGGGAGAACAAAGTTTATGAAGTTAATTGCAGCATCGGCATTGCCCAGCTAGACAAAATAAGCCCAAGTGTCGACAATGCAATAATCACCGCTGATAACGCTTGCTATCAGGCAAAGAAAAATGGCCGCAATCAATATTATTTTGTCGAGCAAGATAATCCATTTATTCAACAACGTTTAATCGAAATGGGCTGGGTACATAAGGTAAAAGAAGCTGTCAAAAACAACCAATTTACACCGCACTTTCAACTATTAAAGCCCTTAGATCCCGACAATAAAAAATTATCGCTTGAAGCTTTAATACGCATGAATGATGAAAACAATAAACTGATTATGCCCACTAATTTTTTATCAGCGGCAGAAAATTACGATGTTATTTTCGAAGTAGATTGTTGGATGATAGAGAATATTTGTAAGAAAATTAAAAAATTAGATAAACGTGCAAACGTGATAGATTCGATCGCTATAAATCTATCTGGAAATACTTTATCTAACCCTAAGCTTGGTAATTTTATCGAAGAATGTTTTAAGCGTAACGAGACTGATACATCAAAAATATGTTTTGAAGTCACAGAAACTCATATGATGACAAATATAGAAATTGCACAAGTGTTGTTAAAAAAATTGCAACAATTTGGTTGTACAATATCTTTAGATGATTTTGGTGCAGGCATGTCGTCATTTGGCTATCTTAAAAAACTACCTATCGATAAAATTAAAATAGATGGCAGCTTTGTTAAGAATATGGATAACTCTTTGGTTGACTATACCTTTGTAGAATCGATTACCAATGTGGCAAAAGCAATGGGGATAAAAACTGTCGCTGAGTTTGTTGAAAACGAGCGTATAGTTGAGTTGCTTACTGATATCGAAGTTGATTACTTACAAGGCCACTTTATCGAAAAACCAAAACCTTGGTCATTTTATTTCGACTAAACACTTCATAAAAAATTGTTAGATTAATAATTTTTTCTTAATTTGATATTATTTATTTAGCTTTATTGCTTTGTTCTACAGCACCACTTATATATTTTATTTTTTCTTATCACATAGTTTGTTGCTTACGTTTTATTAAAATTTTAGCGGGAAAGAAAATGAAAATTTTTATAGCCATTATTAGTAGCATTTTAATTAGTCTAAGTATTAGCACAGCAATACAAGCTAAAGAGCTTGCCGGTAAAATGCCCGACTTTACGTTAGCACAAGCTAAAGGCCCTGACATACGCTTAGACAAATTAAAAGGCCAAGTTATAATGATGAATTTTTGGGCAACCTGGTGTGGTCCTTGCCGACAAGAAATGCCAGAATTAGAGACACTTTATCAGCGTTATAAAAATTCTGGATTTTTAATTTTAGGCATCAATATTGAGAACAGTAACAATGTAAAAAAACGCAAAGAAATTGAAGATTTCATTATTGAAACAAACCTTTCTTTTCCTATTTTATACGACTTAAACAAAGAGGTGACAACTATAATTGAAAAGGATTTTATAAATAAAAGAATGGGCATGCCAACAACTATTTTCCTCGACCGCAATGGCAACGCTCGATTTTTTCATGAGGCCTATAGGCCAGGAGATGAAAATAAATATGAAAAAGTCATTGAAATATTACTTAGCGAATAAATTTATGCGTTAAATTATTTTGAAAAAATACGCCGATAGCGATGAGATCATAACTTTGGTGACAACAATGAAGATAATATTATTGCTAGTTAGCTTATTCATAATTAGCGCCTCACCATAAAACCAATTAAAACATGGGTAAAAGCACATGAGTGCGAAATATTATTAAGCTCGATTATGGCTTTTGAGCGCGATCCTGTCAGCACCCGCTATATTAATCATGTGTATTAATCTAAGGAAGGTGCGCGCGGCGCAGAAGCTAATGCTGGAGGCGATTGTAGTTGTAACTAAGTTCAATGCTTTTTTTTACAGCATGTTTGTTCGCATTACTATTTTATGTCTACTAGCAAGTGCGACCAGCCATAGCGCAATCTTAGCCGTAGAGCGAGCCGATGCTCTTTATCATAGCTATGACGGTGGCGGTGTCGTTATCGATGGCCCATCTTTTTTGGTCAAAAAAAACGTTGCTGACATATTTTCTTTTACTGGAAATTATTACGTCGGCATGGTGACAAGCGCATAAATCGATGTAATGACAACTGCTAGCGCATATACAGAAGAACGTAAAGAATATAGTCTTGGTGTCGATTATCTAAATGATCGCACCATCCTTAGCTTAAATTATACAAACAGTACTGAAAGTGATTACATTTCGGACACCATTGGTGTTTCTATAAGCCAAGAGTTTTTTGGTGATTTATCAACACTAACACTTGGCTTTGCGCTCGGTGACGATACCGTCAAGCAAACTGGTGCGACCTATTTTGAAGAGCAGGCTGAACGCAAATATTTCAGCGTTGACTTTTCTCAGATATTAACAAAACGTTTCATTGCCTCAATTAGTTATGAGTCTGTTTTCGATGAGGGTTTTTTGAATAATCCTTATCGACAGATCAGAGAGGTCTCTCCCATAGTTAATCCAGGTGATCGTGGATATGATTTTATCCCTGAAAATTATCCAAACATAAGAAACAGCAAAGCGATTGCGCTTCGAGGTATTTATGCTATTAATAATAGGTCAAGTATTCGTGCCGAATATAGAAAATATGAAGATAGCTGGGATCTAGATTTAGATAATATTGAGCTTCGCTACAGTCGTTACGTTGGTAATCGATTGTTAGTAGAGCTCAGAACTCGTGCCGACGATCAAAATAAGAGGGTTTTTACAACCAAGATTTATTCGATTTTACTGTCGACGGGACGCCTGAATTTTATGGCAGAGACAAAGAGCTTAGCAAATATTCGGCTCTTCAATTTGGTTTAAGTCTTTCTTATACTATAAGAAGTCAATATGACTTTTTTAATAATAGTAAGATTAACTTTAGTTGGGACAGAATTAATTATGAATATGATGATTTTCGCGACCTAACTTTTGTTACCACACCCGGGAAAGAAACACTTTAAACTCTAGAATCCGACATTATTTGTATTTTTTACTCTACTTATTTTTAAATGTTAAATTTATATTAATTCATAAAGTTATTTAAAAAAACTTTATAATTATTGAAATTTAATTTTCAATAGATCCTTGTAAATATTTTTAATTTCGGCAAGAGGAAGTTTTCCATTCTCTTGCCGAGGTAAAGAATTTGTTTTTAATATCACTCGCGGAACAAAAGCATCATCTAAATATTTCTTCAAATAATTCTTTAAAATAGCCACTTCAATAGAATCAGGAAGTACTACTAGAGCAACCAACCTTTCTACTTTCGAGTTATTTTTTGGAATAAAAATAACGCCATCCACTAACTCTGGAAAACCTAATAATACATTGTTAATTTCTTGCAATGATCCCCTTTTGCCCGCCACATCTATCATATCACTCGAGCGTCCCTTTAAAATAAAATGATTCTCATCAATTAATTTAACATCGTCGAAGATTTCTATTTTTTGGGGTAAATACTGTGTCCTTGCCATTATCATATTATTTTTTTGATAAGAAAAATCAACACCCTCAAATAATTGCCAAACATCCTCTTTAGAAGTTTCACGCACAGCCATAGAGCCTATTTCACTACATCCATATATCTCTCTTAACGTTGAAGAAAATAATATTTCAATATCCTTTGCTAAATCTTTAGACAGTGGAGAGGTTGCGCATAAAGTTAAAGCAACTTTTATTGGGGCTTCATAAGGACTTAATATATTTAACTTCATTATTGCTCGCAAATGAATAGGCGAAGACACTAACATCCTTGGACTGGGCAGTGCATAAAGGGCATCATAAATATCTTGAGGAAATAAAGGCTTGACGTCTGCCACACATATAGAAGTAAAAAGTGGTAACAAAACTGACGTTTCTAGGCCCCACATATGTTGAGGCGGAACAGTGGCTAATTGATACATCAATTCATTACGATTGCCCAACATATTTAATGCATTATTTTGGCTACTTTCAACGATTGTTTGCCAAGTTTTTTCGTTTGGCTTAGATTCTCCAGTAGATCCAGAAGTAAAAGCAATAGCTGCGAGTTGATTTAATGGTATATTTGGTATGTTTTTTATTTTTTCAGCATTGACAAAATCAGCTTTCAAAATATTTACTACAAATTGCTTAGATTCTTTGCCGCTCGCCTCTGACTCTGACACAGAAGTGAAATTTATCGATTCGCCTAACTTGCTATCATCTAGTACGTATACATCCTTATACTTTTCTATCAACCATTGTTGCGTCATTAATTTTTTATTTGGTGGCAACAAGTTAATCTGATTCTTTATAAGTAGCGCACAAAACGAAACCATAAATAAATATCTATTTTCACATAGGTTAATAGCATATTTATGGGGAGGTAATAATTCAGCTACTGCATAAACATGACCCAAAAATTGACTAATATTTACTTTGGTGTTTAATTTAAGAGGAGAGTAAAGACTTAAAATAATAGCAATATAACTGTCTAATGACCTATCAACTAAAGGATAACAATTATGATTAAGGTGATTTTTCATTAACTAGAACCTAAAAATCCAAAAGCTGAGCACCAAAGCTTAAGAGCTCTTATTAGATTCAATGTATGCGCTTAAACTTCTAAGCGTAGAAAATGCGTCTCTGGTAGATTCATCTTCAGCTTTAACCTGAACTCCATATTCTTGAGATATAGCGAGGGCAATTTCGAGCGCATCAATAGAGTCCAATCCTAAACCATCACCAAACAATAACTCTTCAGGATCTATATCTTTCGCTTCAATATCTTCTAAGTTTAATGCTTCAACAAGTAATTCAGCCATTTTCAATTCGGCGGGTGATTGCATTAATAAGTTCCTTAAATCTCAATATGTTAGATGTTAGTTGCTTTATTTCCAAGCCTGCCTAGTTTAAACTAACTAACGGCTATTAATAACCCATTTAAATGTTATTAATTACTGTAGAAGCATTATGTTTAGTTATAAATAGATTCTGACAACCTCCTAATAGCTAGCTGATATTTATCTTTTGATTGACTCCTTTAGTTCTTAAAAATATGTTAAACAAACCTTTTTATCATCACGATACCCTAGGCTACCTCAACAATTACTTTTCAAAGGAATCCGCCGAAGCGCTTCTGGAACACTCAAAAACGCTGATGATTTTACCCTACGGTAACTTATGCGAGCCTACCTCGCCGGGTATTATCAATACTGGACTTACAGCATTACCACCTCACAAGCAGCTGATTAACGAGGTTTGGACTGTCTCTGATAAGGTAACCAGAGGCATTACAGGCAAGTGCCATTGGAATAAGACAGAATCGCTCATATCAGCTTCTATATGGTTAACGAAAGAAGAATGCTTTGATATCGAAAATAAGACCGAAGTTGCCTATACGGAACTTTTAAAATTCATAAGGTCTGAAGGTTACCCTAATCCATTTCGATTTTGGAATTATATTCCAAACATTAATTTAGGTGACAATGATAAAGAGCAATATAAACTCTTTTGCAATGGAAGACTTAACGCATTTAGGCGCTCTGGGCTAACAGTTGATGAGTATCCATCAGCTTCCGCACTAGGTCATCACGCTGATGGCGCTGTTTATTATGTTTTATCGGCTAAAAAACCCGGCACACATTATCGTAACTCACTGCAAACTAATGCCTTTCAATATCCTAGAGAATATGGCGCAAGCAGCCCATCATTTTCACGCGCAACTGAACTCACTTTAAATGGTCAAAATTTATTTTTAATATCTGGAACAGCAAGTATTGTCGGTCATCAAACGATTGCAGAGGGCGATATAGTTGGCCAAATTAAAACAACCATTAAAAATATTACTCATTTATTAAAAACTGAACGTCAGCATAATAGAGAAATCCGCATTATTTCTGCAAAGGTTTATTTGCGTTTTGCCGATGACTTAGAGCAAACACATAAGCTATTAAATGATTTATTACCGACAAAGGAAATAATTTATATACATGCAGATATTTGTCGATCTGACCTAATGATTGAAATAGAGTGTTTTTGTGGATAATTATAGTCAAACCAATACTTTATCTTATGCGGTTAAAAGTCATCCCATTAATACCTTCTATAGATTAGTGGGCACCATCTTTTGTTACTTAATATTTGGTTTATTCGCTCCTTTACTAAGTATAAGCTTAGCCTTATTTAATTTCATCCCCATTAAAAAAGCATCGAAAAGATATTGGACTCGAACAGCTATTAGTGGATCCTGTAGACTCTTCATTAATACAATGAGCTCGCTCAGATTATTAAGCTATTCAATAAAACCAGCTCCACAAATTTCTACAAGTGGCAAGTTAATAATTGCTAACCATCCGTCATTGCTCGATGCTTTATTTATTTTAAGTATGTGCAAAAATTTATGCTGCATTACGAAAAGTGCACTATGGAAAAATCCTTTTACCGCTTCAATTGTGCGTATGGCAGACTATATACCTAATGACTGTAACGACTTTATTACGGAGGCGAAAAAAAGACTACTTCGAGGCGAAAATATACTTATTTTTCCAGAGGGCACACGCAATCATTATGACGATCAATTAGATTTTAAACGTGGCGCCGCTAATATTGCTATATTAAGTCAATGCAATATTATTCCTGTGATTATTAAATGTAGTCCTCGGGCTATGCAAAAAGGTGAAAAATTTTATAGTCTGCCAATTGTAGCGCCCCATTTTTTTTTTGATGTGCTATCTACAATAGAGATTAAAAAACACATCAATAACGACTCATCAAAAACATTACAATACCGACGATTAACACATTACCTTGTTGAGCTATATCGCTTGCATCTTACTAAAACTAAATGAAAGATAATCATATAAGAATTAAATAATGAAAATGAATAAAATTGAACTTGAAGAATATATTAAAAAATTATTGGTAGAGTTATTTGAGCTAGATATAGCAGATCTTAAGCTTAGCGCAAAACTTTATGAAGACTTAGACATTGATAGTATTGATGCAGTTGAAATGTTAATTGAAATTAAGAAAAAGACCAAAAAAGATATTGATCCAGAAAAGTTTAGTGACGCCAAAACATTAGGTGATATCATCGATGTCGTCTACAACTTGTAACATGAAAAAAATCAGTATATCTATCGAGCTAGACGTTGCATTTCACGAAGTGGATAGCTATCGTATTGTATGGCATGGAAATTACGTTAAATATTTTGAAATTGCCAGATGTAAACTTCTTCAAGCAATAGATTATACATATGACGACATGGAAAAATCTGGCTATTTTTTCCCAATTATTGATATAAATATAAAGTATATTCAACCATTATTGTTTGACCAAAAGTTTACTATCAAAGCCACTATAAAAGACTGGGAAAATAAACTTACTATTGACTATTTAATCACTGATACGATAACTAAGAAAAAGATTACCAAAGGACACACTTCACAAGTTGCAATTTCTATATCTGATCATATAACTCAATATCAATCACCTAAAGTTCTTATTGAAAAAATAAATAAAGCAATGCAAAAATCATGAATAAGATTATTTATTTATCTCATATAAAAATATTATTTTTATCTTTGGCACTAATTTATGCAGCATTAGCTTTTTCTGAAGAAACCAGCATAAAAAAAGTAAATTCTAATATACAAGATTTTTTTCCAAAAACATGTGTATTTACTGGAGATTTTGAGCAAAAAAAAGAGACTGAACATTTGCCTTTATTATCTAGCGGTAAATTATTTTTTAATTGTAAACAGGGATTAATCTGGAGAAATGTTAAACCTTTTAAGGAAGATACTGTTTATACAAATTCCGGCTTTAACTTTCGTTTCATTTCAGATGAGCCACTAGAACAATTAAACGGCCAGCAACACATCTATTTATCTAATCTATTGCTAGACATACTTAGTGCCGATATTGATGCTATCGAAAAAGACTTTCACTTATCGACTTCATCAAAAAACCAAATTGATCATAAAAAAATAGATGCAGAAACACCAAAAGAGATAAAAAACGATACAATTATATTAATCCCAAAAAATAAAAATATTGCGGAATATCTAGCATCTATCGATATTGAAAAGGCTGTATATAATAAACAAAATTCAATCACTATTTTAGTAAAAACCAAAAGCTTAAAGACCACACAAATTGATATTCGCAACATACAGTATCTTACTACCACAGATCATGGATTTAAAATGTCTAGAAATTTATGCTTTAAGCATTTAAAAACATTATCTACAATCGACAGTCCTTGTGAAATATTAGAAAACCCAAAAAAATATATAAGCTTTGGCTCTAGTAATTAGAGAGAATAAAAATGCTAACAATCAGTCGAATAACCTTTACATTTATTATATTATTTACTGTCTTCTTTATATTAAAGAACATAAATAATGGTGACTTTCGCTTCAGTAGCTCACTAACCGAATTGTCCCCCAAGCTTTCAACTAATATAACAACACAAGAAGCAATATCAAAGTTATCCGATGACATTCAGCGTCGATTCATTATTGTCATAAAAAGTAAACAAAAAAAAAATATAGAAGAAGCCACCAATTACTTTAAAGCTGAGCTAATAAAAAATAGGCACGTTCTTATCGATAATACTGAATCTATTGTAAATATATTAGCTACATTAAAACCTTATCGCTTTCAATTATTGTCTCCAGAGCAACGTGTGGATCTCACAACTTCTTCAACTGATAAAATTTTAGAGAAAACACAACGTCAATTATTTAGAATAGAAAATTCATTAGCAGTATCAAGACTTAAAGATGATCCACTTAATACATTTGGCAACTACATTAACTATTTACTTGATAATGACTTCTCTCAGAAATCAAGCGATCCACTATTTTCCATTGTTTCTGTTTATATCAAAGATGATTTAACAATCAAAGATCAAACAGCTCTTGCCGAAAAAATAAACCTCATTAAAGATCATATATCATCAAAACATGATGCCAATATATTAAAAAGTGGCGTTTTCTTTTTTGCTGAAGATGCAGCTAAAAAATCCGAATCTGACATTAAATTTATTTCTATTATTTCTAGCATTTCTATTATTTGTTTATTATTAATCGTTTTTCGATCCCTACTATTATTAACTTTTCCTTTTCTTTCAATTTGTATCGGTATTTTATTTGCCATATCAATAAATTTTTATTTTTACGGTTATATTCACTTATTAACTATTGTTTTTGGCTCAAGTCTCATCGGTATTATTATTGATTATTCGTTACATTATTTTTATCATATCAAAACTTCAGACGCTATAGCCCTACCAGAAAGATCATTCACACTTTCGTCACCACTTTATAGGGCCATGCTCTTCAGTCTAATTACCTCTGTCATCGGCTATGGCGCACTTAGCTTTTCAAATCTAGACATTCTTAAAAAAATTGCCTTATTTTCTTGTGGAGGAATTTTAGCATCATGGGTAAGTGTTATTACCTTAGGGCGTTTTGTTAATATTAATAGTTATTCTATAAATGATATTTTTTTTACAAAAATAAATACATATTTCATCAAAGTATTATTGATAATAATATTTAAACTATCCTTCAAGCTATCTTATACACTATGGGCTTTGATTCTTTTTTTAAGCGTATTTATATTAACTATTTTTCCAATAAAAACTAATGACAACCCTAGATTATTTTTTAACCCCCCAAAAAATTTAATCGAACAAGAAAAAATAGCTGCCAAACTCAATCAAAATTTTGAACCTGGTCAATATCTAATTTTATCAGGAGAATCAATATCTGAAATTTATGCAACTCACAATAAATTTTTAGCGTATTTTTCATCAGCCCACAATAGAACTATTAGTAACACTAGCAGTAACACTAGTTTTTTTTGTCCAATGGAAATTATCCCAAGTCCGACTATACAAAAAGAAAATTATCAATTACAAAATAAGATCTATGAACCTTCCGGGATTGCAGAAAAACTTTTCACATCCTTAGGATTCCCTAACGATATCTCCATAAATTTATTTGCTGACTACTCTGAAAATTTTAATCAAGAATTAAGCCCTGAGATATTATTCAACCGCAATAATAACTTACCCCCTTTATGGTCAAGTAATGGTAAAAATTTTCACATTAGCTTTATGCTAATTAAGAAAGGCTCTAATTTAGAATATATACGTAAGGCCAGTCTCGAATTTGACAACATCCAATATTTTGATACATTATCTTTATCTCAAGAGGCTTTAGCAGAACAACGCTCATCTTCGTCCAACCTTTTAGTACTTGCTTACGCTTTAATTTCAGTTATTTTATATATTCTTTATCGTGATTATAAAATTTTATTTTTATTATTTATTCCTTTGACAGGCACCTTATTTACACTTTTAATTTTTAAATTATTTAACATTGATTTTACTTTATTTCATTCAATGGGTTTCTTTTTAATATTAGGATTAGGCATGGATTATGGTATATTTATTAAAGAAATGTCATCTAACAAAAAGACTATAGTTAATAGTAATACTCACGATACCACTCTAAACGCTATTTTATTTTCAGCCATTACAACCCTATTTTCATTTGGCTTATTGGCCTTGAGTGCTGTGCCCGTTGCTAAAGCATTTGGTTTGACATTATTAATTGGCAACACCATTAATTTTTTTAGCGCCTTAGTCTATGGTCTACTCTTAGAAAGGCATTTAATTTCATCCCTTACGAAGGAAAAGTAATGCAAGCATTAAAACGTATATTAGTTACTGGCGCTAGCGGTGGCATTGGTAAAAGTATTGCTCTACATTTAGCTAGGGATAACTATTCGATTGCTGTTCATTATCGATCAAATAAGGAAGCCGCTTTACAAGTTATCGATGAAATAAACATCATGGGTGGCACTGCCAACTTAATTTGTTTTGATGTTAGGAATAGAGAAGATACAAAAACTCAACTATTACAAGATATTGAAAATAATGGGGCTTATTATGGTGCTATTTGCAACGCCGGAATTACTAAAGATAATGCCTTTCCCGCGATGTCTGGAGAAGATTGGGATAATGTTATTCATACTAATCTAGACAGTTTTTACAATGTATTAAACCCAATCATTATGCCGATGATTAAGCTTCGCAAGGGTGGACGCATAGTCACTATATCTTCCATAGCCGGTGTAACAGGTAATCGCGGTCAGGTTAATTATAGCGCTTCAAAAGCAGGAATTATAGGAGCGACTAAGGCACTTGCTATTGAGTTAGCAAAGAGAAAAATAACCGTAAATTGCATAGCGCCTGGAGTAATTGAAACAGATATGATTGCGGGCGCCTTCGCTGAAGAGACATTAAAAATGATTCCTTTACGTCACTTTGGCAATACAGAAGATGTAGCCGCTACCGCTGCTTTTTTGGTATCCGATGGAGCGAGATATATTACCAAGCAAGTTATAAATGTAAACGGTGGTATGTTTTAAAATTTATTGTTTAGCTTATTCGCTTAAACAACAATGATGTGTTGATACCACCGAAGGCAAAGTTATTACTCATAATAATATCTGTATTTATTTTACGACAATCATCGACTATGTAATCAAGATCGCCACAGCGCGAATCTATATTATCTAGGTTAATGGTAGGTGCAAACCACCCTTCATTCATCATCATTATACTTGCCCATGCTTCAAAAGCACCGCAAGCTCCTAAGGTATGTCCTGTATAGCTTTTTAAAGAACTAATTGGTTTAGCTCCTAAAATCTGCATAGTAGCCAATGATTCTGCAATATCGCCATGCTCAGTTGCTGTTCCATGAGCACAAACGTAACCAATATCATCGGCACTAATTCCTGCATCTGCCAAACTTAATTCCATCACCTTTGACATAGTATCTTGTTGTGGTCGCACTATATGAGCACCATCCGTATTCGTACCAAAACCTATTATTTCTGCCAAAATTGGAGCCCCACGTTCAACTGCATGATCATGAGACTCCACTATTAAAGTACAAGCACCCTCTCCTAAAACTAATCCATCACGACTTTTATCAAATGGTCGCGGCCTAGTCTCAGGAGTGTCATTTGCACAACTTGCTGCAAAAATTGTATCAAAAACGGCCGCTTGAGTTGGGCATAGCTCTTCAGCGCCACCGGCAATCATAATTTTTTGTCTTCCCATTTTTACTGTTTCATAGGCATAACCTATTCCCTGACTGCCGGCGGTACAAGCACTTGATGTTGTCAGCATTCGTCCTTGGGTACCAAAATAGACACTAATATTTATCGCTGCGGTATGACTCATCATCCTTAAATAGGTTGTACTATTCATTTGACTTGTCGATTTTTGGCCGAGCAAATGAAAAAATTCCATTGCGGCATCACTACTACCCGTTGCGGATCCATAAGACACGCCAACATCACCCGAACTTAAAATGTTATGTTTAAATAAACCTGCGCTCTTTAGTGCTTTCTCTGTTGCTAAAACCGACATCTTAGCAACTCGACCCATACTTCTTATTTTCTTTTTAGTATAGTTATCGGGCAGTGAAAAATTTTTAACGGGTGCAGCTAGGCGCGTTTTCATATCGCTATACTGTTCCCACTCATCCATAAAACATACGGCATTTTTTTTATTTTTTAGGGCAGTACTTACCTGAGACCAATCATTACCTAACGAAGATATTACTCCTCCTCCGGTAATTACAACTCGCTGCGGTATGTAACCCATAACTACTGATCTCTTGGCATTAGTTTTTGACAATTATTCATGGGATAGATGTTATACCTCAGGCTTTGCTATCAAATTGTCGATAAACTGATAAATTAGCATTTGCTAATACTTTATCACTATCAATGTGACGAATTGTACAGTCAAACGTAGCCAAGCTATCACCGACAACTGCTATCTCATTACAGTTAATTAATACATTTTTATTTGGCAGAAAAAACTCCACTTCAGTCTGGTAGCATCGTGTTCCTAATAAGAAACCTAAATGCGGCTTAACTAAATTATGCTCTAATTGATAGCCTGCAATCAATGCCGCTGTTTGACCCATATACTCAAGACCAATCCATGCTGGGATACCATTACCATTTTGAAAAAAAGAAGCCTGATCATCAATAAAGGCTATAGCACTTGCTGAGCTTTCATTCACTTCAACAACATCATTTATGAGCAGCATAGGAGGTCGATGAGGCAACAAGCTAAAAAGCTTAGCATCGTATCTAGAATTTTCACTAGATAAATATTCGCGGTTCTCTGCCATACTAAATACCTTTAATCTTAGCACTTTTTAGAATTAATCGTTTCAGTATCTACGTTTTTAAAAAGCTTTTAGATAAACATTAATGCCAAATTTTATAAGATCTCAATGATCAGCACTTGTCGCTGGCAACATATCATCTGCCCAAAAATTATAGAAATTAAACCATTGATATGGAGCTTGCAGGCAGTGGCCTTCTAGCGCCGATATAAACGCCTGTGCGTATTGCTGCATCACTTCACTTCTATTATTTCTTGTGAACTTTAGACACTCGGAAAAATTGACCACATCAAAACATACTTTATTAGCTTGTAAGCTTGGATGTCGATATCCAAACATGAGTTTAACGGGACATGCCAATGCCTTAGCTAACAAATATGGTCCTATTGGCAATCTAGCAATTTTGTCGAGAAAGATAACTTCAACAGTATGCTCTATGCCGGCTAAAGGGATTCTATCTCCTGCAATAAATACCCATTCACCCGCATCAGTTTTTTGTTTTAATAATAAAATTGTAGCGATATCAAACTCATCTACTTGAAAAACATTGACACGAGAGTCAGGATTGATTTTTTGCATAACTTTTACAAAATTAGTCGAGTGCTTATCGTAAACAAGTATATTAATTATCTTTTCCCTATATCGTTGCATAAAGCCTCGACAATATTCTAAGTTTCCAAAATGTGAACCGATAATTAACTGACCGCGCGCATCATTCATTAACTCATTTATATTAGATGTTGAACTGACCTCAAAAACATTTTCTTGTATTTCGCTAGACCATGCTAAGCCTTTATCTAAAATAGCCTCTGCAAAATTTTTAAAGTGCATAACGTTATTTAAAATATTTGGCCGACTCTTTAAAACATTTGGATTTTTATACCAGTGATTTAGAAGGTATTGTTGTGATGCTCTACGAGCTGCTATGTTAAATACTACGAAATATAAAGCTACTGGATATATCAGTAGAGAATATACTTTTCTACCAAAATATTTATTAAGTAAGTATAAAAATCGTAGTCCTACATATGTGCCTGATTCTTTTAACAAGGCCCAATGATTTTTATTTTTTGTATTTTCGCTAAAAGACATAGAATTATCTGATTAAATTTTTAAAATTTTTAAAACTAGAAAAGGCGAACGTATCATCATGCCGAGCATTAGTCTTATATGTAAATAAATTAATAAGACATTATCTCTTATATAATGAAAATGCGAGATGCTATTTTCAGGATAGATTATTTTTGTCGGCAAAAAATGTAAAGAAATATCCAACCAAACTGCTTTAACTAATATTTCCGTATCGAAATCCATTCGAACACCAATATGATATGCATCCAGAATTCGCTCGATTTGCGATAAAGGATAAACCCTAAAACCGCACAAACTATCCTTTATTTTAAAGGATAGTGTTTCTAAAGCCACCCAAAAATCTGTTATTCGACGACCATACACTCGTACTTTCGGTGCGTCACTTTCAAAATAAGGCTTACCTGAAACAATTGTTTCGGGATGATCTTGGCTATATTTTATGAAAGCATCAACATCGGTAATATCATGTTGCCCATCAGCATCTATTTGGATTACATGAGTAAAACCAAGGCTGCGCGCATAATATGCCCCGGTAAAAAATGCAGCTCCTTTACCACGATTCATTTTATGCTCTAACAGATAAAGCCTTTCACCTACTTCTTGTTTGTGGCTATAGTATTCACTTTTTAAATTATCTATTAAGGATTTAACCGCATTTATACTTTCAGGAAGGCTACCATCATCAATAATCACACATGGAAGATCTAACTTTATCAGCAAAGGCAAAAACTTAGAAAAAGCTAAGTGGTGGTTATAGTGAGGTATAACAAAACAGTAATTCATTTAGATTCGAACAATAAGCTGCCAGTTGAATAAATATTGTCTTTATTTTTGTAAGTAAACACTACTGTGTTTTTTATAGTATTTAAAACGAGAACTAATTCTACTTTTTCATTGGGCAATATCATTTTTTTAAATTTTACATTTCTCGCTGATTTAAACCTTGCTAACTTACCAACTAATAACTTCGCAATCTCAGCAGCCCAATGAACTTGAGCTACTCCTGGCAATACCGCCTTATCTGGAAAATGTCCGTTGAACCAATATATATCCTGAACAATATGTAAGCTAAGAGTTAAGGTATCATCAATTCTTTTTGAGCTTATGAACTTTGGCCATTTTTTTTCGAGATCATCAAAAATTTCACTTCCCGTATCTGCGGTAATTTCAGTTAAGCTCAGTGTATTTAGTAACTCTCTATTCATTTATATTTTCCCAAGTAATATTTATTGTAAAACAGAGACCAATTTTTTGCGCAATATCAATCAAAATCTGGAAAATATTTACGGCGATACCATTGACGAAAAATCCATTCACATGCCACAAATCCAAAAATAATAACATATGATAAAAAGCCATTATAAAATGTCCAAAACTCGATAGATCGACAACATGCCGAATAAATTGCAACACTCGCATTGGCCAATAATAACAAGACCCATATCTTAGTTAATGTGCGCATGTATATGCGAGCACCATTTGGATATGGCTTACCTGAGAGCTGAGCAAATTTTTCTATTATTGGAACATCATCTAACAGTGACAATGCAAATAACATTGCAACATATATCGTCATCAATACAGGATAATAACGTAAAATTTTATCGCCATCTGAAAAGCCAATTGACAAGCAGTAAATAGAAATCAAACCTAAAGCAATCACTTTCAACCAATTTTTGGCTGGCATCAGAGTAATACGAATAAATAACAATCCAAATAAAAGAATTGCGAAAAAAAACGAGCTAAAATAATTTAAACCAAAATAAATAAGAAATGGGAATACAATAAAAAAAATACTCAGCAATGCATTCACAGAATTTCAAACCCATTTGATAATAATATTTTAGTTTATACTAAAATCTTAGATCGATAATCGCCTAACAATATATATTCTTTATCCGTAATCGCTACATCTGCATCACGCTTTAACATATCAGAAAGATAACTATTTATCTCTTCGAGAACGAAAACATTTTCCGCCAACGCCTCTTCAACATTAATAGCGTCACCTTGTTTGAGGATTTCATTAAATCTTACTAAACAAGGTATCGTATATTGATTTAAAAAAACGCCTTTCGCAGGCAAAGTCAAACGCAATTTTGCACGCTCTACAAAAAGCTCTTGTATTTTTTTATTAGCTGTTTGCGCTCTCGTAAGCAAAGGGTTTAATTTTCTCATTAAGTTTATATCCGTCATCGCATCTATAAAGAATAATAGCGACAATACCCCCCAATAATAAGAATAATCCCATACGAGCTTCACCCCCATCATTTGTCGATCGCCAAAACCACCATATTGATGCGAGTATAATGACAAAGTACTTTGGAAAAACGAATCATAGAACTTGTGAAAGATGACGCTATCCAAGCGAATATCAACACCTTTTTTATCATTGCAAATTAAATGTGTAATAAACGTATTATTTATAGCTATAAAATCACTACCTGGCGAATAGAAAGGGTCAGTGAAGGCTCCTGATTCACCTGTTAAGCACCAACCTTGATCAGAAAACATTTGTTTGCATGATGATGAGTAATCTTCTAGCACAACAAAATCTAATGGTACTGCGTTAGTGTCCATAAGTGCCCTTGCACAATGCGGATGTTTTTTTTGTAACCATTGCAAGGTATCTTCGTAGTTTTTAATACCACTTTCTCTAAGCGCCTGATCATCTATAACTATACCAAAACTTGTTGCTCCGGAACCTAAAGGAATTATCCATATCCAATAGCCCGGCCCCATCAAATGATTTGTACTTAACCATCGAGTATTTTTGCATTTAATTCGCGCTTGCCACTCTTCATTATTGGTCCACTCATCTATTACAATACGTTTATCAACGCGAAACCAAATAGCATTGCCTTTATGTGCATTAACTTTATCTAAAGATAATTTATTTTTAATCAAATGTTGACGCCCACCCGCATCGACCAACCAAGTACTTGAATAGGTTTGTTCAACCCCACTTGCATCAACCAATATACTTTGGTCTTTATTCCCTAAATCAATCCCTATTGTTGTTACATTATCAACTATATTTACGCCGTGGCTCATCAAGTCATGATATAGATAATTTTCTAGAACACCGCGCTCTATTTGATATGTAGGAATACCAAATGATTCACTTACTCCCAACTCATCTTGAAGAGCATAGTCTTTTTGGGGCTCGCCAAAAAAGCAACGCAATCCATTTTTTTTTAAATGTTTATCTAAAAAATGTTCTTTTAAGTTTAATTTCTCAGAAAAATAATGCGAACCTATTTCAACAGTAGATTCACCTACTTTTCCGATAGTCTCAGGCACTGGAAATTTTCTTTTCTCTATAATTACAATAGTTAATTCGTTATTCGCCATTTTTAATTGTTTGGCTAGGGTTAAGCCAGCAAGGCCACCACCGGCAATGACAACATCTGTTCTTTGTATATTCATAAAATCAAACCATTGCTAAAGAAAGAGACGTCTGCTCACTTAATGGAAATTCAACCGCATTACTTTTTGAAAGCCCTAATAAAACTTCTAGAAAAGGCAAAATTCTGGCTGATGGATTATTCATATAATATTGTATTAGCGTATTATTTTGAGCGGCCAAGTTTGGCCACTCACAACGATGATATTTAATCGTCGCCTTTATTTTTTTACAATAATCGTGTCCAGAGTAATAATTATCTGGGACAACAATTAGGGCAAAAGAAAATGAATTTCCTTGCCCAAGAATGTCGGTTAGCATTGCAGTTACCGGAGCATCAAAAAATGTTAACAAAACAGGTTTGTTTTCTTCAACACACTGCAATATTCCCTCCATTAAGGTTAAGGCAACCGAGTGTTGAAATCCTGCAACAGAATTGGCAGCTTGTTGACAACCTGTACTAATTGTCCAATAACCAGCAGCGGCATTGTGAACTGAATTATGAAATTTGGTAGGTGACAGCTCTTTTGATTCACTCGCTAATACTGAACACATATAATCTGTTAATTGAGTATCGCCAAAACCTGAAACAAAAACACAGCTCAAATCTTTAGGGTCTATATTGGCCATTTGAGATGCCTGACAAGAGCTCTCAACCGCTAAACGCACAGGTAATGGTGCGCGTCGACGCTCATTGGCCGGAATAATTTGCGGTTTAGGCCCAGCTATTTTTTCGAGTACTTCTCCAGAAACTAGATCATTATTTTGTAGTAACTCGGCTAAGCTAGACCAACTGTTGAAGTAGTCGCTCCAGGCACCTAAACCAACCACGTTGCAAGAGAAAGATTTAGATGACAAAGCTAAACACCTCTCTTATTAGTTGAATTAATATCAGCGCTCACTCGGCTAAACAGTAAAGAGCAATTATTGCCCCCAAACCCAAAAGAATTTGACATCACATGATTTACTTTTGAGCTTTTATTCTTAGATTGTATCGAGAGAGTTAACTGTTCATCTAAAAATTCTAAATTCATTGAGCCGGGAATAATATTCGTTTGTAACACATCTAAAGCAATTAGACCCTCAGTAATACCTGCTGCACCAAGCGTATGCCCCATCCAGGCTTTCGTAGAGCTACACTGAGTCGAAGCTGGAAATAAACGCTCTATCAACTTACCTTCAATCAAATCGTTGACTCTACTTGAGGTGCCATGTAAATTGATGTAGTCAATATCATTTGGCTTTAAGCCTGACATTTCTATAGCTTTTCGCATCGATAAATCTGCACCTAAACCCTCTGGATGTGGATGGGACATGTGATATGCATCCGAGCTTTCACCATAGCCCTTTAGGGTTAAATCAAGATCAGTCTCTGAATTTTCTGGACGCATTAAAACCGCATAAGCTGACGCTTCGCCTAAATTGATACCATCTCGATGCTGATCAAAAGGCTTACATTGATTATGAGATACTAACTGTAAAGAATCAAACCCGTGTAAAACACTCAAGCACAATGTATCTACACCGCCTACTAAAACAGCATCTACAACACCGTTATTTAACCATCGCGCCGCCGTTGAAAAGACTTTTGCAGAAGATGAACACGCGGTATTTATAGTGAGTGCGGGCCCCGTAATACCAGTATAGTGAGCAACAAATAACGAGGGCGCACCTGGGTTATGTACTAGGGGCTGCAGGTAAGCCTTAGCCAAACGGCTATCTTTTGTTAAGTCAGTATAAGCTAGCTCTGTTCTGTCAATACTCGATGTACTTGACCCCATCACAAGGCCTATACGTGCACTCGAAAACCGTTTTATTAATCGATTAACTGTCTCTTTAATCTTACCCTGCTCAAATCCTAGTGCTGCTAACGCATTGTTGCGACTCTGCCATTGACCTAACTGGATATCATCTATTTGTGAGATACGGCCTATCCATGTGTTTAGCGAAGAGTGGGGCATGTCGTTTTTGCGAAGCCCACTGGTTTGCGTTTGGATCGATTCTCTTAGAGCGGCTATATTAATTCCCGCAGCAGAAGTCGATTCGTAGTCAATAATACGAATGTCCATAGATAATACTTATTTATACTAATAAAGAGGTAAAATTCTAGCATAGCGAGCTCATGTAGACATCTTGTCTACGATAAAACCGATATATTATTTTTTAATTACAAATATACCTATAAAATTACGTCAGCTCAGCTAGCAAATTCAAGCTAATACAATATTGAAATCATTAGTGATTGTTTTATATCCTTATATAAAACCCCTTAACAGAAAATATCAATATTTAGTGAAAACAAGCCAACACTTAAAGCTTTTTTTAATATTCGACACAAGGATTAGCTATTTTTTTAACACTAATAACTTCTGTTAGTTATTGGTTTTAAGGGCCATACTAAGTAGACATATTTTAATATCAACTTTGATAGCAAAATATAAAGACCTTCCTCAGGTTTGCTCAAACAGACTTTAGGCTAATACACTTTAATGATGAGTAAAGATTATGAGCAAAGGACAAGACAATAAAAAAGATGTTAAAAAGAAACCACTTCTAACCGCAAAAGAAAAGAAAGCTGCAAAAAAATCAAAGAAATCTGAAACTAACGTATTAGGCAATTAAACAAGTTAAAGGGCGTATTTTTAGGACGAGAGAATAGCTTTTTTGCTACCAATATAGTTACGCCCCTTTCTCTACTCAATAAATACTCTCAAATACAGAGCATTTCAAAAAAAGCCCGTAAGATAATATCCCTTAAGCCTTTGTTTTATATTGAATAATTTTAAATAGCCTGGATTTTCAAGCTCTGAAATAGCTTAAAAGAGCATAACCTAAGATGGCTTTACTCTCCCTGTAAAAATCTGTTATGCACAAACACTATTTTCATATCAATACTACTTAGCCTTTCTTTTAGCTCAACTTTTAAGGGGCTTCATAGCCACTTGAACATCTCTAAATCACCAACACGTCTATTTTTTTATTTTAAATGGCAACCTTCAAATCCTGACCTATACTAATTTTAATGAGTTTATCGAAATTCATCATTTTCTGTAAACATTAACAATCAATGATTTTCTTGCTCGATAAAAAGTTATCAATTTATCGAGCTAAAACATGCAAGAAGGAGTGCTAAACCTAATGTCTCTAAAAAATTTGACGATTCGATTTAAATTTGCAATACCACTAGTGTTCATATCGTTTCTATTTGTAGTGATGGGTATTAGCGCCATCTCTGTTAGTTTAAAGCTCACAGAGGATTCTAATGATATAGCCAATGTATATCTTGAGGGTATTAATCTAACGTTAAATGCTGACCGCGACCTATATCAAGCACTCACCGCTAGCCAAAACTACCTTATGGCAACTGAACGCAATCTGCCAGACGAAGATAAAGCGAAATTTTTATCATCCTTTGAAGAAAACGTACAACAAGCCTTTGATCGAATGAAAAAAACGCTAGAACTTACCAAAGACTCTCCAGAACTTTTAGCCTTAGTAAGTACCTTTGATGCTGACTTTAATGCTTGGCATGATAGCGCAAAAGAAGCCATACAAAAGTCCAAAGAGGGTGATACCTTTGTAGCATTTCAGATAAATTCAAGCAAAGCCTTAAAACAATTTGGTACTTTACGCGACAATTACGATCGGGTAGGCGAATTTTTAAAAAACCGTGCTGACTTTACTGCTGATAGAGCTAGTAAACTTAGCGATAAATTAATATTTAGTATTTCAGTTGGTGTTGTCTTTGTTATTTTGGCAAGTATATTTTGTATAATTTTTGGCCCTCGATTAGTCACTTATCGCCTAAGAGATATTACGACCGCCATGAAGGAGATAAGTAGCGGTGACGGAGATCTTCGCAGTCGTTTAGATGAAGATGGTAAAGATGAGATCTCTAAATTAGCTGCTGTATTTAATGCCTTAATGGATAACATACAGCAATTAGTGATCGCCATTAAAAATGACACATCGATACTAACAAATTCTGAAATCACACTAAATTCAGCATCTGTAAAAAATGTAAATGTCGTCAATGAACAAAAAGAAAACATTGATAGTATTGTTACGGCTGTGCACAAACTTAGCAGCAGCGTTAAAGAAGTATCAAGAAATACTCAAACAGCATCTTCGGGCATGAGCTCAGTTAAAAGTTTGAGCCAAGAATCTTTAGCAACTATCAACACATCGGTTGAACACACAAACTCTCTCTCAAGCTCTATTGGCCATGCAAACACGGTCATCAAACAATTGGCTGCTCAATCTCAAGACATTATATCGGTTTTGGATGTGATCAAAAGTATTGCAGAACAAACTAACTTATTAGCCTTAAACGCAGCGATAGAGGCCGCAAGAGCAGGTGAACAAGGCCGAGGATTTGCTGTTGTCGCCGATGAGGTTAGAACACTAGCAAGCCGCACTCAAAAATCTACTGAAGATATTAACACCATGCTCAGCGGTTTAGAAAAAGGAGTCAGTGAAGCAGTTGATGCAATACTAAAAGGCAACAATCAAATTGAGCAAGTGGTCAATATATCTGAGACTCTCAAAAATTCCTTAAAAAATGTCAACGCTTCTATTGACGATACCAGCAATCTAATGGAGCGCATAAACGTTTCGACCAAACAACAAGATCAATCTACAGAAAATATAAATGCTTATATTTCTTCATTGCAATCCTTATGTAAAACAAGTGTAGAAATTGCTGAAGATACGTCTAATGCTGCATTAAAAGTCAGTTCATCAACTAAAAGTCTCAATACAAAAGCGGGTAGATTTAAAGTATAGAAAATTTAATTTAAATAATTGCAGTAAATAATATAGCTGCAATATTTCTTGTTGATTAGAGGGCTAATTTTTGCTCTTCTAATCAATTTTTATCCAAATATTTTTTCAATATATGCAACCAAAATTACCGACTATCACTTATATTTAGTAATGATGATTGTTTGATCAATAAACATATTAAAGATTGTCGCTCCTACTTATCCTTTTTTAGTAAATTAATATGCGCACAATAAAAATAAATTTTGTTTATAGACTTGGTTTAATATAATTGACCACCAATAAGTGACACTTGGATTCAAGTAATCATTTTTTTCTTGTGCTTTTTTATTGGGCTGCGCCCATAAATCAATGACACTTTATGAAAATATTTGTGGTGAAAAAACAGTTGATTAAATTGGTAATGATAAAATCATTATTAAATACTTTGAAAAATCAAACATCGATAGATTTTATAAAAGCTTTGCCAGTCACTTATGCTCATTAACTGATGGGCCTTGTGAAAATACCGGTGACAATATGCGATAAGTCCATCGTTGTATGAATATCACTGAGGGTGATTTTAACGGGACTGTTGACTTACTAATTAGTGCAATGAAAAAGTCTGGCCTATCTCATCGTCAAATGAAAAGGGTATTAGCGTGACTAGTACCCCATCAAAAAAATATTGTTTATCAATAAAACCGTCTAAAATGAAATTTTATTTTTCTAAACGCATAGAGATAATCACATCTGGATTTCTTGGCGGCTCACCTTTTATTATTTGATCCACAAACTCCATACCCTTAACAACACGACCCCATACCGTATATTGTCGATCTAAAAACAAAGAGTCTTTCAACACAATAAAAAATTGGCTATCTGCTGAGTCAGGGTTGCTAGAGCGCGCCATAGAAACTGCGCCGCGAGCATGCGCTTCATCATTAAACTCGGCTTTTATTTTTTTACCTGAACCACTTCTACCGGTACCTGTTGGATCACCTGTCTGAGCCATAAAGCCGTCTATAACACGGTGAAATATAATGCCATCATAAAAACCTGCTTCAGCTAATTCTTTTATTCGTGCAACATGCTTGGGGGCCTTTTCTGGCAATAGCTCAATCTCAACGATGCCATATTTCAACTCCAAAAGTAGCTTTTCTGCAAATGCGGGACTAGTAGCCACTAAGCCCCATATAAAAACAGCAATTATAATTCTCATTTTTAATTATTTCTCCTAGTAATTATTCAGTAAATTTAAGGGCATTATAAATTAATTTTCAGGTAAGTGATGCACTGTAATTTGTTGAAAAGGAATTATCCAGCCATGCTTATTGGCAATATTCACGGATGACTCTTGAATAAATCGCTTTAATCGATAAAAATCAGAAGCAATTTCACCCTTAAAACTTGCAATTATTCTGAAGTCTAGTGACGATGCTGAAGCATTACTAAACTCTACCGTCAAAAAGGTATTAAAATCATTATAATTTGATTGCTTCATTGCCATTATCAATTCATCTTTATAAATTTTTAACATTTGATTTGTTGCAATAGATTGGTGCTGATAATCAAATCCAAATATCTCAAAAATAGAAAAGCTATCTTTTGATAAATTTTGCGGTCGCTTTGTTAAAAAATCGAGAGTACTATAGGCAAAGATAGAACCTCCGAAATCAATCTCAACAATATCTAAAGTTTGTAGTGCCACCTTACCAAACACGCCATCGTCTAGTAATACAATGTCACCTACGTTGGTCGGAAACCATGGTTCATTAGCATGAGAATCTCTAGAGCTTAGATTAATAATTTCACCTAAAGGCACACGCAGGCTACCACCCAAAGCAGAATTAATTAAATGAGTATGCACGTTTAGTTTACTAATACGCCATGGCAAGCCAATATAAATTAATCGTTCTCCTTGACGAATTGAACCCATATTAAGCAGTGCTTTTATCTCGAGAATATAAGTAGGAACTGTATTTTTTAAAGCGAGGATTATCCCTGCAATGATAAGCAGTGAGAGCACCATCAATAACCATTCATTTAAACTATAAAGCACTACAAAATATGTAAGCATCATAAACACAACGCCAATCAATATCCGTCCAAAAACAATGGCACGTTCAGCAAAAAGTTTTGAATGTGATTTTTTTCTACGAATCAGTTTGATCGGTATTAATGAAAGTATGCGCACACATTGATAAACAAAAATAGCAGCGGCAACAGCCGCCATAAAATGTAACAATATACCAACAATAACGCTCTTAAAAATATCCTTGAGAGAGGTCCAAACTGTTTCCTGTGACTCTCTTAGATCTTTTAAGTCTTTATTTAATAACGACAGCTTTTGTTGTGCCGTATTTTTTCTAGAGGTCGCAGACTCAAGCAATTCGTTGACCTCTTTACGCAAGTCTGATTTAGTTAATTTGTTCAAATTTTGATTTAAATTAACAACTGCGCGCGTTAATTCTTTTTCTCTTGTCTCCCAATAAACTATATCCTTTTCTAGCTTTGCTATTAATCGTGGCTGTTCGCCAAGTCCTCTTAGCTGCACAAGCAATGGTTCAAAAATTAATTCTAAGTCTTGCTTCCAGTTAAACGCTTTTTTATCAACCGGTGGTTTAGCAAATAACACCATGCCATCGGTAGATACGTTTACTATTTCATTTCTAACACCAACAATAACATCGTCAACTGATGCTAGCTCTTGTGTTAATTGCTGCTTGGTAAGTAAGTAAGTCTCAACTCTTAAACGCTTAACCAGCTGTAGCTTTTGTTTTTCTTTTTCTTTTAATATTTCATAGAACCTAGACAGTTCATCTTCGAAGCTTAACCCTATAGTTTCTCCATCATCCACACTGTCTGACGTGTTTATTTGTGGGATGTCTTGAGCATTTGTCTGCGCAAAAATCGATGGAGCACCGACAAAGGAGAATAGATTAAAGATTAGAAAAGTTAGTATAAACCGAGACACGAAAATGCGTACCTAACAATAAAAGGGGAAAGAATTTTACCATAGAAATATTTTATAAGTGAAAATTCAATTAATTAACAGAAATGACTATTTGTATTTTAACACTCGATTATATTGATGGGGACTTCAATCACATTTACGGCAAGGCCACCTCGTGATGTCTCTTTATATTTTGTCATCATATCGCGACCTGTCGCCTTCATTGTTTGGATAACTTTATCAAGTGAAACAATATGGAATGACTCATCGTTATTTAAAGCCATGCGCGTTGCATGGATAGCTTTAACTGAGGCAACTGCATTTCGCTCAATACAGGGGACTTGAACAAGACCTCCTATTGGATCGCAAGTTAAGCCAAGATGATGTTCCATGGCAATCTCTGCTGCATTTTCAACTTGATTGCAGCTGCCACCCATAACAGCAGTTAAACCCGCAGCGGCCATAGAACAGGCAGAGCCAACCTCTCCTTGACAACCAACCTCAGCACCACTAATTGAGGCATTCTTTTTATAAAGCATGCCGATTGCGGCCGCGGTCAATAAAAAATTTCTTACTCCGGCTTGGTTAGCTCCCTCTATAAAATTCATATAGTAGTGTAATACTGCTGGAATAATACCTGCTGCACCATTAGGTGGCGCTGTTACTACGCGCCCGCCTGCCGCATTTTCTTCGTTGACGGCAAGCGCATATAATGTGACCCAATCGAGCACTACCAGTGGATCATCGGCATTATTATCACGCGCTTTTAATTTTTTATATAAAGCTTGCGCACGGCGCTTAACTTTTAAACCTCCAGGCAAAATACCCTCTGCCGTGTTACCTCTATTGACACAAGCTTTCATCACATCCCAAAGCTCATCGAGCTTCGCGTTAATATTTTCTCGACTATCAACGACCAACTCATTTTCCATCATCAGATCAGCAATACTTAAATTATGCTGTTCGCATAAAGCTAACAAATTTGCGCCAGAGTTAAAGGCATAGGGTTCGACTCTGTCATCTTCAAGAATGACACCACCTTTGGCCTCTGATTCATCGAGAATAAATCCTCCACCGACGGAATAATATTCTCTGACATCTAGCGCTTTATCATTCTCATCATAGGCACTAAAGCGCATACCATTTGCATGAAAGGGCAAAGTCTTGCGGCGATGAAGAACAATATCTTTTTCAAAACAAAAGGATATTATTTTGCCCTGATCACCTAATAAATAAAGATGATCATTTGCTTTTACATCATCAATAATTGCATCGATCTTATCAACATCAACTGACTTTGGTCGCTCGCCCATCAAACCCAAGACTAAGGCTTTAGGCGTTCCGTGCCCATTACCTGTAAGCCCAAGAGAACCGAACATTTCGGCTTTTATCTTGACCACATTATTTAAGATATGACGAGCTGCGAGGCCCTCGGCAAACTTAGCCGCCGCAACCATCGGTCCCACGGTATGCGAACTTGATGGGCCAATACCAATCTTAAAAAGATCAAAAACACTTATTGTCATTGACGCGCACCCTTTTTTAACATTATGTATATTTTAGAGTTATGTAACTAGTGATGCTGGGTTAACAAATTCATAACCTAAGTTTTTAGCAACAGGCTCATTAGTGACTTGACCACGGTAAATATTCAAGCCATTCAATAGATGCACATCATCAGCACAAGCTTGCTTCCAACCTTTTTCTGCCAATGCAATTATATAAGGTAAAGTAGCATTATTAAGTGCAAATGAAGATGTTCGTGCGACCCCGCCTGGCATATTAGCCACACAGTAGTGAACCACATCCCCCACCATATAAGTAGGGTTTTGGTGAGTAGTTGCTTTTGAGGTCTCAAAGCAGCCACCTTGATCAATGGCAACATCAACAACAACGGAACCTGGCTTCATATTTGCGATCATTTCTTTGGTAACCAGCTTAGGCGCAGCAGCTCCTGGCACCAATACCGCACCGATCACTAAATCTGCAGCTTGAACATATTCTTTTAAAGCTTCACTGGTGGAGAAAACCATTTGAGCTGAGGCTCCAAATTGTGCATCTAAGCGGCGCAGTGAATTAATATTATTATCTAAAATAGTCACCTGTGCACCCATACCAATAGCCATTTGCGCTGCGTTACTGCCCACAACACCGCCGCCGATAATAGCAACTTTTGCAGGCGCTACACCGGGCACGCCCGCCAATAAAACACCGCGTCCGCCCTGTGCTTTCTCAAGCGAATGAGCCCCTGCCTGAACTGACATTCTGCCGGCCACTTCTGACATTGGAGCTAACAGAGGTAACATTCCAGAATCAGAGGTTACTGTCTCATAGGCAATACAAATCGCGTCACTATTTAAAAGATCTTTTGTTTGTTCTGGATCTGGTGCCAAGTGAAGGTAGGTAAATAAAACTTGTCCAGAACGTAACTTTGCTCGCTCTTCAGCTAGCGGCTCTTTTACCTTAACAATCATATCTGCCTCGGCAAATACTTGGTCAGCTGTTGCAGTAATAGTTGCACCCACGGCAATATAGTCATCATCACTAAAACCAATACCAACCCCAGCACCCTCTTGCACAAGCACTTGATGATTGCGACGAGTCAACTCTTTAACGGAAGCAGGTACCATACCTACGCGATATTCGTGGTTTTTAATCTCTTTAGGTGCACCAATTTTCATTTGTATTCTCCTTAATAATTTAGCGTTAGCGACGTTAACTACATCAATAACTGTTATTCACAATAGCCATAACATTATAAAGATCACTGAGAGCTGACTTATCTTTTATTTATCCATTTTTAGTGATTTAGACTTTAATTCATAGTAAATAAAGCATAATCGTCTACAATATAAAAAATATTAGTAAATTGAGTTTGGCATGACTGATAAAAACAACAATCCTTTAGATAAAATTGATCGAAAAATACTTCGCGAGCTGCAGATCAATAGTCGTATTTCAAATGTAGAATTGTCCAAAAAAGTTGGCCTAAGTTCCACACCCTGCCTCAATAGAACTAAACGACTTGAAAAAATAGGTTGCATCGAACATTACACAATTAAAATTAACCCTAATTTTGTCGATGCAAAACTACTCGCTTATGTAGAACTTCGACTTGATCGAACATCGCGCAATGTATTTAGTAATTTTCGCATTGCTGTCCGAAAACTACCCGAGATTATGGAATGCCACTTAGTATCAGGAGATTATGACTATCTGCTTAAAGCAAGGGTCAAAGATATGCAGGCTTACCGTAAGTTACTAGGCGAGACCTTGCTTGAACTTCCCCATGTTAATTCATCGCGCTCATATATGGTGATGGAAGAAGTTAAAGATAGTGAAATGATTGTCATCCCTGAACCGACAGAGATCGATTAACAATATAAATTAACAAATATCTTGATATGATAAATATAACTTTTTAGACTTTACATAAAGGCTCTGCACCATGGAAATCATACTTAACTTTGTCACTAGCCCTTTAGTTTAGGTGGCAATTATTGGCTTATATACCATAAAAAAATCCATTTACTTTGTTCCGCAAAATTGTGGATTTGTCGTCTACACCATGGGCAAATACAGCCAAACGCTCTCGTCTGGGGTGAACTTTATCATTCCTTTCATACAGTCTGTTGTGGCCGATAGAAATCTAAAAGAACAATCATTAAATATCACCTCTCAGTCGGCAATCACCAAATAAGAGATCACAAGTATATTGAAAATATCTGAACGCTATGAATAAAAATATACCCATCGAAACCTTGCGCTCTTTTGTAAAAATCGCTGAGCTAGGGAGCTTTACTCAAGCTGGGGAGCAACTTGCTCGATCACAATCCGCCATAAGTTTACAAATAAAAAAATTAGAGTCGGTGATAGAACAATCGATTTTTTACCGCAAAGGGCATAATTTTGAACTGACTTCATCGGGTAAAATCTTGATGAAGTACGCTACCCAGATATTGCAACTTAACGACAATGCATTAAATGAACTTAGCAGCAAAGTGGTGGTGGGCAAAGTCCGATTTGGTATCCCTAGTGAGTTTGCTATTGCTCTGCTACCTAAAATTGTTGCGAACTTTGTTAGAGAAAACCCTCAAATCACTTTAGAAGTTATGTGCGATTTGAGCCGCAATTTAAACAATGATATAAAGCTTAAAAAATACGATCTGATTTTATCCTTACTCGATGCAAATCATCCTTTCGACAAACCTAAACCCAACAACATTAGCCAACGCAAACACTACAGCAAAGATGATCGACTTGTATGGGTATCATCGTCTCGATATATTACAAATAACGAAGAACCTATTCGATTAATTGTCGCTCCTGAAGGTTGTATATATAGAAAAAGAGCGATCAAGCACTTGGATGAAAGCAATATTCCTTGGCAAATCGTGTACACAATCATGGACATGTCTGGCATGCAAGCAGCGATAGAGGAAGGCTTAGGGGTTACTGTATTGGCGGAGAGCGCAGTACCCGACTCACTTACAATAATTCCACCACCAAGGAACTCCAAAGAGCTTGGTACTATGGGCATAGCTTTGCTTTCATCCGATGATCAAATGACCGATGCCTGCCAGATACTGACCAGCTTTATTCGACAACACCTAAGGCAACCCCAATAATCTCAACGCTCGAACCATTTTAAGCTCATCACTTTTTACACTTTTGTCGATCATGCCTTTGATCAGCTATACCAATCCAATCATTAATATTATTAATTTTACATATCGAGATAGAATATGAATAATGCTATATTTCCTGGTATTCGTCAGAATTATTAACGTCAATCCATTAATATAATTCATCGAATATTATTGATTGATAAAGACTAAGTAAGCATAGCCAATAGATTGGATAAGTCGTCGCTTAGTTTATAAATACCGATAAATAAAAATCCTTGAAGCTGGCTCTTATTAAGTTCAAGTGAAAACAAATATCTTGTATTAATCAAAGACTAATAAAGGATTCACATATGTCAGATTTATCAAAAACGCCGCTTTACGAACAGCATCAAAAACTCGGTGCACGTATTGTTGATTTTGGCGGATGGGCACTTCCAGTTAATTATTCATCACAAGTTGAAGAGCATTTAGCAGTTCGAAATAATGCCGGGGTTTTTGATGTTTCTCATATGACGGTCTCTGATATTACTGGCAGCGATACGCTTCCGTTTTTATCAACGCTACTCGCTAATGACATTCATAAGGTTACATCGCTCGCAGGTAAGGCGCTCTATAGCTGCATGTTAAATGAAAGTGGTGGCGTGATTGACGATCTTATCGTCTATTATTTAACAGATGATCGTTGTCGGATGGTAACTAATGCCGCAACCAATAAAAAAGATATGGCTTGGCTTCATCAACAAGCTGCAAAATTTACTGATGTAACAGTGACAGAAAAACCAGAGCTCGCATTAATCGCCATACAAGGCCCTAAAGCACTTGAAATAATCCAATCTGCTTTTAATGAAGACATCGCCAACACCACTAAAACCTTAAAGCGTTTTCAAGGTGCTTTTACTCAAAATATTGCAGATGATATTTTTATTGGTCGCACTGGATACACGGGCGAAGACGGCGTAGAAATAATTTTACCCGCCACCATGGCTGCAAGTGTCTGGCAGCAATGCATAGATAATAATATTCAGCCCTGTGGTTTGGGTGCACGCGATACACTCCGCTTAGAAGCAGGCATGGCGCTGTATGGATCTGATCTTGATGAAGAACATACTCCTATTGAATCGGGTTTGTCTTGGTCTGTAGCCTTAAATGACAAAAACAAAGATACTCGAAGTTTTATTGGTAGTGGTTCATTAAAATCGCATCCAAGATATAAAACAGTTGGTCTAATACTCGAAGGTAAAGGTGTGCTTCGTGGTCACCAATCTGTGCTTGATAAAGGCAATATTATAGGTGAGATAACTAGCGGTACTTTTTCACCAACCTTACAAAAATCTATTGCTATTGCCCGCGTTAAATTTGACCAAGATTTAAATATTGGCGCATTAGTTCAAGTTCAAATAAGACAAAACCAAATCGATGCACGCATCGTTAAATATCCTTTTATTTAATCTATTTATTGGATAATACTTTTATTTTTTATTTATTAAACATTTATCTTAAAAAATTATAGAGAACCTTCATGAATATTAAACCAACTTATCAATTTCAGCACCGTCATATTGGCCCACAGCAAAGCGACATTGATTTCATGCTGCAAGAATTAGGTTACAAAGATTTAGATGAAATAACACAAGCTATTGTCCCCAAAAGTATCGCTGACAACCTTCCGCTAGCATTAGATGAAGCGTTAACTGAAGAAGAGGCATTAAAAGAATTGCGCGCTATAGCTAAGCAAAACAAAATTTTTACATCACTTATAGGTCAAGGTTATTACGGTACATATACGCCTAAGGTCATTCAACGTAACGTGCTTGAAAACCCTGCATGGTATACCGCCTATACTCCCTACCAGCCAGAAATATCTCAAGGGCGCCTAGAAGTTTTATTTTACTTTCAAACAATGATTGCTGAACTTACCGGCATGGATATCGCCAACGCATCATTACTCGATGAAGGTACCGCAGCAGCCGAGGCGATGGCTTTATGTCACCGCTCAGGCAGAGGAAAAAACAATACGTTTATGGTGTCTCGTTTTTGTCATCCGCAAACAAAAACAATTTTGCAAACTCGGGCCGCACCACTCAACATAAAACTTATTGAATTTGATGAGACTCAAAGCATTAGTGATTGGGATGATGTATTTGGGTTACTTGTACAATATCCAACAACCTATGGCGACATATATACACTTAATGATTTGTCAAAAGATGCTCATGACAACAATGCAATGTTGGTGGTGGCCTCCGACTTATTAGCTCTCACTTTATTAACACCACCCTCAGAACTAGGAGCAGACATTGTTGTTGGTAACTCGCAACGCTTTGGCGTTCCAATGGGTTTTGGTGGACCACATGCGGGGTTTTTTGCAACGACTCAAAAATATCAACGCTCAATGCCTGGCCGCTTGGTTGGTCAGTCAATTGACTCTAGCGGGCAACCGGCCTATCGCTTAACATTACAAACTCGCGAACAGCATATACGTCGAGAAAAAGCCACTTCTAACATCTGTACAGCACAAGCATTGCTTGCAATGATGGCCACATTCTATGCTTGCTATCATGGTCCTTCGGGCCTAAAAGCTATTGCCGCCAAGGTACATAAACTTACAACTTTGTTAGCATCAACACTCGCAAACAATAACGTAACTATATTAAATCAATTGTATTTCGATACCTTACATATTGCCTGTAATGATGTAGATGCGCTTATACAAAAAGCCGAGAAAGACGAATATAACATCAATCCACAACAGGCAAGCATTGTAATATCTTTGGATGAAACAACATCTCTAGAAGATCTTAAAATTATTCTCTCTTGGTTTAATGTCGATCTTGATAGTGCTGACTTACAACGCCTTAATGACACATTAATAACGGATATAAACCTACCGCAAGAATTCTTGCGCAGTGATAATTATTTAAGCCAAGCAGCTTTTAATAGTTACCATAGCGAAACCGAAATGATGCGATATTTACGTCGCTTATCTGATAAAGATATTGCGCTTGATCGCTCAATGATTCCACTAGGATCATGCACCATGAAGCTTAATGCTGCTAGTGAGATGACTCCAGTGACATGGGCCGAGTTTGGCAACATTCATCCCTTTGCACCATCTTCACAATCTCTTGGTTATCAAATTATGATCAAGCAACTAGAAGAAATGTTATGTGCTGCTACAGGCTACGATGCTCTGTCGTTGCAACCTAATGCAGGCTCACAAGGTGAATACGCAGGTTTGTTAGCAATTAAGGCTTACCATGAATCTCGTGGTGATTTTGATCGCGACATCTGTTTAATTCCTAGCTCTGCCCACGGTACTAATCCCGCAAGCGCACAAATGGCCAATATGAAAGTTGTGGTAGTGAAGTGTAGCGAAGCAGGCGACGTCGATGTTAGCGATTTAAAACAAAAGATTGCCTCATACCCTAATAAAATAGCTGCAATTATGATTACCTACCCTTCTACTCATGGTGTGTTTGAAGATGATGTGACTCATGTTTGTGAATTAATTCACCGAGCCGGTGGTCAAGTATATATAGATGGTGCAAATTTAAACGCACTCGTTGGTGTTGCACAGCCAGGTAAGTTTGGCGGTGATGTTTCACATTTAAATTTACATAAAACTTTTTGTATTCCTCATGGCGGTGGCGGACCAGGCGTTGGCCCTATCGGTGTTGGAAAACATCTAGAACCTTTTTTACCTAAAGATAATATTAATAAAAATCGTCAAGGTGCTGCTGTTAGTTCGGCACCCTTTGGTAGTGCTTCGATTTTGCCAATTTCGTGGATGTATATGCGTATGATGGGTGCGAAGGGGCTCCGTAGGGCTACTCAAGTAGCTATTCTAAATGCCAATTACATTGCCAAAGAGCTTAGCGATAAATATCCAATTTTGTTTACCGGTAACAATGGCTTAATTGCTCATGAATGTATTATTGATACTAGACCTTTAAAAGAATTTGGCATTAGCGTTGACGATATTGCTAAGCGCTTAATTGATTTTGGTTTTCACGCACCCACAATGAGTTTTCCTGTAGTTGGTACGCTTATGATTGAACCGACAGAAAGCGAAAGCTTAGATGAACTTAAACGCTTTTGTAGAGCAATGAGTATTATCTATGATGAATGTATGCAAATTAAAAATGGTGAGTTTCCTAAAGATAATAATCCACTAAGCAATGCACCACATACTGCTGAATTCTTACTTAAAAGCGATAGCGAAATAAATTATCCAAGAGAACAAGCTGTATATCCTGATAGCCTTATGGATAAAAGCTTTAAATATTGGCCGCCCGTTGGTCGTATTGACAATGTTTACGGCGACAAGAATTTAATATGTTCTTGCCCGAGCATGTCTGACTTCGAATAATATACAATAAGAAAAACAGCTTGATTATTAATTAAATATTTAAGCTGTTTTTTATCTATTATTTTTATCTAATACTTTCTCTACTTAATAAAAATAATAACTTATAATCAATACAAACTTTTATGCTGGCGCTTGTAAATATTAGTCATAGCCTATAACAATATGAATTTATATCCGAGTATAAAACATCTCTTTAAGCAACATAAGTTAAGTACGATACTTCTCGATTATATTAAGTAGCAATTTAGTGGTTTACCTATAACATTTTAGTATTAACCAACCCTTCCTTTATTTAAATCGCTAACTTACCTTAACCTTTACTTGCCATAACTCATGACCACTCAAAATATATTTTCTCTCAAAGGCAGTTATTGGTATCTTTGGATTAAACTCACTTAACGTTGCATTAAGACTGGCCAAATCTAATGCCTCATAAAATTCTTTGGAATATATGCGCCAATTTGTTCGCAATTCAATAGAATCACTTATTGCCAACAAACTTGGTAGCGAGGGGTGCCCATGCCAGCGTCGCTTAAAGTGCTCTGGTTTAGGCCAAGGGTTTGGGTACAATAAAAAATGTTTTTCAAATTTTATTTGTGATTTTTCGGCAATCCGCCAAAAATCTGTACAGTCACAGCGCAGCAACAAGACATTATCCGCAAGCATTTTATTATCATTATTTAGCAAGCGTTTAGCCGATTGGTCTAAACCAACCACCATGTGCTGCGGAAATTTTTCAGAGAAAAAACGTGTACTTTCTCCGGTGCCACAAGCACTATCTAAAATTGTTTTCGGGCTATCTAATGCTAGCCATTGCCGATAAAAAATATCGAATGCTGCTTGGCTAAAATCTGTTATTGGTTTTTTAAATTCTGTGTCTAGATGTTTCCGAACAATACTTTTTAGATTTTTATGGCTATCAGATTGCGGCGAGTCAATAACTTTTGCGGGAGTAAAGCTCATAAAGGATTTTAAATAGGCGGGTATTAATAATACCCCAGCTATCGTTATAGCTAGGGTTTACACAATCAAACACATATTAATGATCGAGTATTTGACTTAAGAATAGTTGCAGACGATCTGTTTGTGGGTTATTAAACAGCTCTTCAGGTACATTTTCTTCAACAATTTCGCCAGCATCCATGAAAATAACGCGGTCTGCCACTTTTTTAGCAAAGCCCATTTCATGAGTTACACATATCATTGTCATGCCCTCACCCGCTAACTCAACCATAACATCAAGTACTTCTTTGATCATTTCAGGGTCAAGTGCTGACGTTGGCTCATCAAACAGCATGATTTCTGGTGACATACAAAGCGAACGAGCAATGGCAACACGCTGTTGTTGTCCACCCGATAACTGCCCAGGATATTTATCGGCCTGCTCTGGAATTTTCACTCGCTCTAGATATTTTATCGCAATGGCTTCTGCCTCTGCTTTAGGTTTTTTCTGCACCCAAATTGGGCCAAGCGTTAAGTTTTCTAGAATAGTTAAATGCGGAAAAAGATTGAAGTGCTGAAACACCATGCCCACTTCACGTCGGATTGCTTCAATGTTCTTAACATCTTCAACCATCTCTACGCCATTAACTACCAGCGAGCCACGCTGAAATTCTTCTAGACGATTAATACAACGGATCATTGTTGATTTACCAGAGCCAGAAGGCCCACAAACTACAATTTTTTCGCCTTTTTTAACGGTTAGGTT
Source organism: Cellvibrionaceae bacterium (assembly GCA_034111645.1). Lineage (GTDB taxonomy): Bacteria > Pseudomonadota > Gammaproteobacteria > Pseudomonadales > Cellvibrionaceae > CANLBN01. Next base: position 13,208 of record JAWUWW010000056.1, on the reverse strand, counting down.
GATGTCCTTTAGCACATGGAAGTTTCCGTACCACTTATTAAGGTCTTTAATAATAATCGTATCTTCAACCTTACTCGATGCTTTAGTTTCTGTACTCATAGTAAACCTTCAATCTTTTTTAATAATGTTAATAACTTTTATAAATCGTTATTTGTTAGTTTCTGTGGCTAGTATCTAATTTCTTCTCAATGCTCTTTGATAGTAATGACATGCTAAAGCAGGAAGCCCAAAATATAAGCCCCACGAATACATAGCCTTCAACTGCATGACCACCTAACCAATTTGAATTAGAAAGTGCCGTCAGCAATAATTGAAGAACTTCAGGAATACCAATAATTAACAAGAACACGGTGTTTTTAAACAACATAACGAATGTTGCCAAAATATTTGGCATTGAAACTTTAATCACTTGCGGCAAAATTATTAATATCGTTTTTTGCCAAAAGCTTAGACCGATAGAATCAGCTGCTTCATATTGACCCGATGGAACTGCCTGAAAACCTCCACGAAATACTTCAGCCATGTACCCAGACATAAAGAATATTAGCACAATCCAAACACGGACTAATTTATCGACGTTAGTACCTTCGGCAAAAAATAAAGGAAGCATTACCGAACCCATAAAGAATAAAGCTAGCACCGGTACACCACGAAAAAATTCGATGAAGATGACACAAACAGATCTTGCTAACGGCATATTAGAGCGTCTTCCTAAGGCCCATAAAAAGCTAAAGGGAAACGCAACAATAATCGCTGCTGCTGCCATCAACACATTGAGAGAGAAACCACCCCAAAGATCTGTACTTACAGGTTCTAAACCGAGCAAGCTACCATTAAGTAATACTATGCACGCAAAAGGTAGTATTAAAAATAATGGAATAGATATTTTTAATCGGTTGCTAGGAGGTAATGTAAATGAAGAAACAATGACTGCAAACAATGCAATTAAAGATACATTGACACGCCATATTTGATCTGTTGGATAACTACCGTAAAAGAATTGCTGTGACCACGCACGCACAAAAACCCAACAAGCTCCTTCGCTAACACAAGCTTCTTGAGTCGTTCCGGTCCAATCTGCAGAGATAAACAACCAATCAACCATATCAGGAATGACATTAATCAACCCTAAGGCAATGAGTATTGTGACGACAGTATTTGGAATTGAAGAAAACAAACTTCCTCTTAACCATGCAACAATACCAACAGCCGAACTTGGAGCAGGTAGAGCAGGTGCAGGCTTGAATTCAATCGGATTACTTTTAAATACCTTTGACATATTAACGCCCCACCAATTCTACATTGTTATTAAAGCGATTCATGATAAACGAAATCAACATATTCACTGCAAAGTAGACAACAATCGCCATAAATATTGTCTCAATTGCCTGGCCTGTCTGGTTCAAGGCTGTTCCCACAAATACATTAAATAAGTCGGGATATGCTATCGCTGCGGCCAATGTCGAGTTTTTGACCAAGCTTTGATATTCCGAGTTTAGCAATGGCACAATAACGCGCATAGCTTGAGGAACAACAATCAGCGACATTATTTTCTTTTCTCGCAGACCAATACTTCTGGCCGCCTCGGTTTGACCATGAGGAACAGCTTGGATGCCAGCACGCACAGCCTCTGCTATAAAAGCACCGGTATATACCGACAGAGCAACAGTTAGTGCCATTAACTCAGGAATGACTGATATACCACCAGAAAACCCAAAGCCTTGTAAAGCTGGATAGTCAACAATAAACGGAAAGCCAGTCACTAGTGCGGCCAAGAAAGGTAGCCCTATAATCATTGCGACACTAGCATTGAAAACAGGAAACTGTAGGCCTGTAGCATCTTGACGTTTTTTCGCCCAAGAGCGCAAAACAAATATACCAACAATAGCGATAGCGATAGCGATATAAACTAAGATTGAACCGCTTTGTCCTATAAGTCCGGGGATAAATAAACCACGCACATTTAAGAATACGGCCTCACCAATACTTAAGCTATCTCTTGGTCCTGGCAATGACGCCAATACTGCTGAGTACCAAAAAAGGATCTGTAATAATAAGGGGATGTTACGAAATGTTTCTACATAAAAAATTGAGAGCTTTTTTATCAACCAGTTTCTAGAGAAATACATAACTCCAAAAACAAAGCCCAAAATAGTCGCAAAAACAATTCCTAAAAAAGATACTAGTAGGGTATTCAGAAAACCTACTATAAAGACTCGCATGTATGAATCGGTCGATTCAAATGGAATCAACGACATTAAAACATCATAACCTGCCGCATTACTTAAGAATCCAAAGCCACTTTTAATGCCTGCGGACTCTAAATTACCTAATGTATTACTGATGATTGCATAAAAGAAATAACCCAAGCCTAAAATTAGAAGGGCTTGATAAATCATTGCTCGATATTTGGGGTTATTATAAAAAGCATGTGCACCAGAATCGGTCTTACGTGTGGCTGCTTTAATTTGCTCTGTGGTTTTTTGTTTAAACATAAAGCTTGCTACTTAGAAGTCTGAGTAAAGAATCAGAGATAAATATAAGGAATTAAATGCAAATTATTAAATGAGAAAGGGACACTTATGCGTCCCTTTCATTAACTAGCCTTTAATTAACGCATCGCTGGCGAGTACATAATACCGCCATCACTCCATAATGCATTTAAGCCACGAGAAATATTTAGTGGCGAACCCATACCAACATTACGCTCGAAAGATTCAGAGTAGTTACCTACTTGCTTAACTATCTGATAACCCCAATCTGCATTTAGGCCAAGGTTTGCACCTAACTCACCTTCAGTACCAAGTAGACGCTTATTTTCAGGCTTACCGTTAGCTTTCATATCATCAACGTTAGCCGCAGTAACACCTTGCTCTTCTGCTTCGATCATTGCATTTACAGACCATTTAACGATGTTGAACCACTGGTCATCACCTTGACGAACAACTGGGCCTAGTGGCTCTTTAGAAATTACTTCTGGCAAAACCACTGCCGCTGAAGGATCGGCTAAACCTATGCGTAATGCATAAAGCTGAGATTGGTCAGAAGTTAAGAAATCGCAACGACCTGATTCAAAACCTGCGCGAGTCTGATCAGAAGTATCGAAAGTTACTGCTTTATAGTCAATTTTATTTACACGGAAGTAATCAGAAATAGCAAGCTCAGTTGAAGTACCAGCTTGGACACATGCGTTTGCGCCGTTTAATTCTTTAGCAGATTTAACGCCTAGCTTTTTATTAACCATAAAACCAGTACCGTCATAATAAGTAACACCGGCAAAGTTTAAGCCCAAAGACGTATCGCGAGTGTGAGTCCACGTTGTATTGCGAGACAACATATCGATTTCACCAGACTGAAGAGCTGTAAAACGCTCTTTAGCAGTTAATGGTTTGTACTGAACTTTTTCAGCATCACCGAAAACAGCCGCTGCAACAGCACGACAAGTATCAACGTCTAGACCACTCCAGACACCTTTCTCATCTTTCTGTGAAAAACCTGCAAGCCCTGTACTTACGCCACAAGATAATGCGCCACGTGCCTTAACATCTTCTAAGGTGGCAGCTTGCGCACCTAATGTTAAACCAAGCGTTAAACCGCCAGCTATAAGGGATGAAAATTTAATCATTAATTTCTCCAAGTTTTAGATATTGTGTTATTTACGTTAGATATTTAGTAGTTAATATTAATAGCAATTAGCATCGGTATTTTTAATTAAATCAGAACACACTAATGCCTAAAAAACCAAAAACCTGCAAACTAATCCTATACCTTCTACTTCCTTGTCCTACTTAATCTGCTTACCTTATATTACAACCACTAAGTCATTATTTTTTATGATTTTATAAATCGGTAGTTCTCAAAAGATAACCATCTGAACTCAATCATAATGCCATCAATCTATTATTAATAGTGATTTAATATAACAAATAGGCATAAAAAAGATATTGAATTATTCTTTCGTCTGATGATACACCAAATATGTGCCAGAACAAGGTCGATATTCTTTTAGCTATACCCTTACAATAATATTTAATATTGAGACTTTATGTATCATTTATAATAATTAGCGTAAGTATAAGGGCTATTTTAATACTGACTATTTATTAACTTAAAATCAGACGATAAATTCAATAAAGCTCCATAACCAAAGTTATGGGGTTTTGACGCCCTAATTTTTGATTAAAATAAATCATTTTATCGATATAAAACCCAGTTAAAATTACATCCAAGCTTTAATTAAGCCGACGCTACTGGTAATTAGTAAGGCAGAACCCAGTACTCTGTAAAACTTGACGCTGTCAGCAGCTAACAAATACTGATGAATACGCGAGCCGAAAATGTGCCCAAGTGCTGCACAGGGTAACAGCCATATATGATGAATAAGCTGTAAGTCTATATCGGCAATAACGAATGAACCCATCTTAATACACACCAAAATAAACCATAAAACGAATAAGGTGTCGCGCAATTGGTAACGACTCACATACTTAGAAAATACCGCAACAATCAAAGGAGCGCCAATTAAAGATGCGCCACTTATGTAACCACCAACAATCAAAAATGAAACATCGGCAAGCTTGTGTTTACTTTAATATGATAATTGAGTACATAGGTCATTGAATACAAGCCAATAATTACAAAAATAATGGTATTAATAATTTGAGTTGGCAGTGTAATTAAGCCAAAAACACCGATACATTTAGGAATTATCATGATCAACATCGCTTTGCCCAAAAATGACCATGCAACCGTTGGCTCAGCAACTCCTTTTTTTGCTAGGCGGTGATTCTTAATAACAGTTATTGATGAAAAAACTAGAAGATGGGCTGCCATAATAGGCAAATAAACCTGAGGACGATCATCGATAATCAACAAAAATGGCAAGGCAAGTGCGACGCCACCAAAACCTAATGCAGAGCGCACGAAACCGCTCCAAATAAAAATAATCGCAATCAACACAAATTGATATAAAACTAATGATTCCAAAGAGTAGCTCCTAAAATGCTCAAAGAAAAAAAATAATACGAGTCAAATGCTACTCAATAATAATATTACGTTGCCTAATTCTATCCGCTAACTCTTCACGCCACTTTGCCAAATGCCCTATTATTGCTTTAGGCTTAAAGATTAAAGGTTCTGAATATTCAAAATTTTCTTTTGCTTCACGACCACGAACAATCGAACGAGAACGCTCAAAGGCTTCAATAAAAGTTGCTGAGTTAGGCAAAGCATCTTTAAAAAATGCCTCGCCAAAATAAGTCATCTCTTTTGCATCGGCACAGCCAAAAGAAGTTTTGTCAGCAGAAGATGCAACGATCACCAAAGTCGTATCATCTTTTACTGTTTCAAGGTAACCTCCGGCATAACAAGATGAAACAACAATCACTTTATGTTTAACAGGTAATTTTTGAATAATCTCCCCCATGCGCTGAGCACTCAAATCCATAATAGTTAGACCCTCTTGCGCTAATGAGAAATTGAAATCTTTAGAGCCATGGCTGGTAAAATAAATAAACAATATATCTTCATTAGCATCCATTTTAGCAGCTATGCCTTGCAAGGTTTTTTCTATACTTGTTGTGGTTGCTAAAGGAATTTTTTGATAAGTAACGTTACTATTAATCAATAGAGCGGATTTATTTTTCGTCTCATAATTCTCATCAAAAATATTTTTTATTGTATTAACTTCGCGTCGAAAAACAGCTTCTGAGCCATCGCCAGCAATACCTAAAAAATACATTTCTATTGCATCTGGATTTTCCACTTCTATTGATTCAAGCATTTTTTCTATGCGTGAACTTTGATTATAAAGCACATCTTCGACAACTATTTTGCTATCATATTGCGCCAAATCGTTATCGGCACTAATCAATTTATTATTTTTCCAAATACCCTCAATTTTTTTTATTCCATCGAGAGCTTTCGCATAAATTAAAATACCGCGCCCATGCTTAAGGCCCGACTGAAACTCGCCTTCATAACGATCTCCATTTTCGAGTAAAATCCCACTGCCATTATATTTTCCATCGATAAATCCTCCTTCATAACTCAGATCATCACCAAAAACTTGGCTTCCGACACCATGGAACCGACCTTGTAAAAAATCACCCACGTAAATCATTTTTTTAAATTGATAACGCCCTTTACCGCTAAATAACCAATTTTTAAATTCGCCAGTATAAATTACTTCACCATCACGATAGTCCCCTTGGCCGGTTAAATTTCCATCAATAAATTGACCTTGATAAATTCTACCGTCAGCAAAGGTAGCAAGGCCTTGACCGTTAGATAGTCCATTAGCAAAGCCACCTTGATAAATATCGCCATTATCTTCGAGTAATTCACCCTCGCCATGAAATAAATTATTTTTAAATTCTCCAGTATATTTTTTATTTTCAAATTTTAACGTACCTACACCGTTAGCTTCACCAAAATCAACATCACCTTCATATTCACGGCCATCGTTGTAGACTATTTTACCTTTACCCTGAGCCACACCTTTGACAAACTCACCTGTATAGATTTTACTGGCAACCTCATAACGTCCTTGGCCATGAAATAAACCTTGTTTAAATTCACCGTCATAACTATTGCCATTAGGCCAAACAATTCTACCTTTACCATTTAACTCGCCCTTTAAAAGCTCACCATCATACTCACCACCATCAGGTAGAAATGATACGGGCACGGCAACAGTTTTTGTAAAATATTGTTTATTTTCTACAACAACAGCGCCAACAATAAAACCAATCAATAAAATAAAAGTAAATTTAAACACAGCATTATCTCTTTATTATTGTTCTAATAGTAAATATTTTTTGCTTAGCTAGGATGGTCAATAACTGGCGCCAATATCTGCTTACAATCACGACAACAATATTGCTGAACACCCTGTACAATTTTACGATGTCGATAAATTGTCAACGCTACTTGACGACATGCACATTGATAATCATAACGCTTAATCTTTTTTACTGGAATGCCATCAAGGGTATAGTTACCGGTTACATTTGGCACTGCACCAAAATCTCGCATAATCGCCTTCCACTCATTACCATGGGGTTTAATATTATTTAAACCGTATAAGTAGTCGCTTATATAATGAGCAACTTCATGAGGGATAGTGTTATCGTAGCTGTCTTTGGGATACTTAGCGAACAACCAAGGATTAAATCTAATTTGTCTATTTATGCTCGCCATTAAATTAGCACCCTTAAAAACATTCAAAACTTTTAAGCCATTGCTTTTATTGGGGCGATAACAACGATACATTCCCGCCGCTTTACCCCTTAAATTAAAGACTACATCAATGGTAGGGATTTCTTGATGATAAAGACTAGAGGCTAATTCAATATAATGATTAACCCGCTCAATCGTCTCTAGACGCTTATCTGCCTCAATCGGTTTTATTGTTGTCATTTTTTATACTTTTTATGCATAAACAAATATCAGGCTTTATGAGGAAGTGCTTCCAATAACAACATATAAGCTACTTAGCACATATTAAACAATAGCAATAAATAAGCACCAAACAAACATGTTATTTAAGGGTATATTTTTTAACCAAGAGAGCCATTGATCAGAAAGTCATTAAGAAAAATAAATAGTTAGATAAGGGTCGTTAATCACTTATATCAAAGATTATCTCAGAGGGATGCAATCAAGGGATAATGATTACAGTAATATTTTACATATAATAAGATTTCGACAAACGCCCGTTAACACTAAATATTATACCCTCATTCTCAAGTAAGCGTCTCTGCTTAGACGCGTTTGAAAAATCAGCTAATCGACCTTGTGCACTTACGACTCGGTGCCAAGGCAACTTTGAATCCATCGGCAACTCACGCAACCATCGACAAGTTTGACGAGCATTACCCAAGCCCGCAAGCTCTGCCAAATGCCCATAGCTGCATACTTTGCCTTTTGGTAATTGAGCAAGCACTAAGCAAAATCGCTCAAAAGGTGATGACTCATTATGATTTACACTTATTTTTTTATTAATAATAAGTTACCTTCATCTTCACATTAATAATTACTTATTTGATATGGCTATATATTGCGGTCTTGACTACATTTATTGATTGTATTTTTCAACTAGTTGCTTTTTAAATTGCATGTTTTTAACACGACGTTTTTTGAAAAAAACAACTGTTCGGTCTGCTAGTAATATAAATACAATAAGCGCATAAATAATTGGCCATAAAAGATCTGCCTTGACTAGCCACCAATAATGTATAACGCCTAAAACACCAATAATATAAACAAGTTTGTGTAACGTAAACCAGTGCTTGCCTAATTTTTTTTGCAAACGCTTAAATGAAGTAATCGCTAGAGGAACCAGTAAAACAAAACCAACAAAACCTATTGCGATATAAGGCCTGTCAATAACATCTTCTATGATTGAATTTAAATCGAAGAAATGATCAAACAATATGAAACTAAAAAAATGCACTAAAATATAAAAGAAACTCCAGAGCCCTAGGAACCTTCTGAATTTTAGCAAATCACTCCAACCGAAGTGATGCCGCATGGGCGAGATAAGTAAGCTTAATAATAAAAAATGCAGCCCCCATTCACCCGTTGTGTGCGATAGCTCTTCAACAGGATTTGCCCATGATGTACAACAAAAAAGAGCCATCACAAAATATCCAAGGTGCAATAAGCAAACAATGCTAATCAACAACTTGACCGCTATTATGACTTTTAGCTTTTGTTTTTTATAAAAACTATATGGCAGATACCCGTTAGAACTCACATTCACACTCAATTAATTCTAAGCCTTTACATTGCAAACATTTAATAAGCCCTAGGAGGATAGACGGGCAATACTTTTAAATTTATTAATAATTCTTGCGCAAATCCATACCCGCATAAAGGGCAGCCACTTGATCTTCGTAACCATTAAATTTCAAGGTAGGCTGCTTGAATAGTTTGCCGATCACGCGTTCACGATTTTGACTCCAGCGCGGGTGACTTACTTCTGGATTGACGTTCGAGTAAAAACCATATTCTCGAGGTCCAGAAAGATTCCAACTCGTTTCTGGCTGAGTTTCTGTAAACCGTATCTTAACGATCGATTTAATGCTTTTAAACCCATATTTCCATGGCACCACTAAGCGCAACGGCGCGCCATTTTGGTTAGGTAACGGCTTACCATATATACCGGTTGCCATAAATGTCAGTGGATGCATAGCTTCATCCATACGCAAGCCCTCACGATAAGGCCATTCTAATACGTCTCGACGCTGGCCCGGCAATGGATTACGCTCATCATATATTGTTTCAAAAGCGACATACTTAGCTTTAGATGTTGGATTAAAGCGTTTTAACAAATCGGCTAAAGTAAAGCCCGCCCATGGAATAACCATTGACCATGCCTCGACGCAACGAAAACGATACAGTCGCTCTTCAAAATCATGGGGTTTTAAAATATCTTCAAGTGTATAAGTGCCCGGCTTTTCGCACTCACCTTCAATTGTGACTGACCAAGGGTCGGTCTTTAGCTCAGCAGCATTGTTCATCGGATCATCTTTACCATAACCCAATTCATAAAAATTATTATAGCTAGTAATATCTTGATAACTAGACGGCTCAAGATCGAGATCTATAGTGCGCTTTATCGAGGAGTATTTTGGGTTATCTTGCGCTACAGCCATTGCCAACTGGGGAAAATAAGCCATTGCAGATAAAGACATACCGGCTTTAATAAATTGACGGCGCTTCATAAACAAATTTTCATCGGTTACATCATTCTCTGTTAAACCCGAATTAAAGCGCGTTGAATTCTTAATAAAAATGGACATTAATTAATCTCAATAATGATTTATAAAAAATTTAGAGGGCTACTATCAGCGATAGTTCCGAAAAATAACTTGATTCAAGATAACGTTACGTGAATTTATCCGCCAAGCTCCCGTTAGATTTTTTCTTCATGGCAAGATACAAACTTAGTGTCGCTTAGTAACCTACTAAAATACTTATCCAGCTAGTTTACGGCTTAAACAGTCATTCTGGCTCATATTTTGGAAAACCTCTTATATCTATAGATAAAATATACTGGCTCACTAAACATCTTAGATTTATCCTATTATTGCTGTATAATTCTCCGCCGAGTAAACTCTAGTATTTAATCATCATTAGCTTATTATTTTAGCCGGCACCCATTAGCTTAATGGCTGTTTACTGGATGTTTAATTTGTTTGCGTTTAGCAAAGCCTTTGATTTCAAGGTGAGTTTAGTCAAATTAGTCATAGTGCAAGCTTAATCAAGCCACTAAAAAAGGATGTTGCCAATATTTAAAGGGCAGCTACATACTTACTTAAATTGATGACCCATATATTATGACAATAAATAACCAAGAACCGCTTTATATTTCTTTTGCGGGCCCTGCATTACTTGAAACACCATTACTCAATAAAGGTAACGCGTTCACTCCAGAGGAACGACGGGACTTTAATCTTGATGGTTTGTTGCCTGGTATCATTGAAAACATTGGTGAACAACTAGAGCGCGCCTATCATCAGCTCAACTCATTTACATCAAATATGGATAAACATATTTACCTGCGTGCCATACAGGATACTAACGAGACGCTGTATTACAAACTAATCACCGAACACTTAGATGAGATTATGCCCCTAATTTACACCCCAACAGTGGGTGAGGCATGCCAACAATTTTCACAAATTTACCGTCGTCACAGAGGTTTATTTATCTCATATGGAGATAAAGATAAAATCCGAAGTATTTTACGCAATGCAACCAAACAAAAAATCAAAGTTATTGTTGTTACCGATGGCGAACGTATTTTAGGCTTGGGTGACCAAGGTATCGGCGGTATGGGCATTCCTATTGGTAAGCTATCGCTTTATTCTGCCTGTGGCGGTATTAGCCCTGCATATACGCTCCCTATCACTTTAGATGTAGGTACAAACAATCAAAGCTTAATCGACGACCCAATGTATATGGGTGCTAAGCATCCGCGCATAACAGGACAAGAATACGATGATTTTGTAGAGCTTTTCATGAGCGCTATCCAAAAACGCTGGCCCGACGCACTTATTCAATTTGAAGATTTTGCTGGTCAAAATGCTAACAATCTTCTCGACCGTTATCGCCATCAAGCATGCTGCTTTAACGACGACATTCAAGGTACAGCCGCTGTTACCGTAGGAACTTTGCTCGCCGCGTGCAAAGCTAAAGGCGAGGCATTAAAAGATCAAGTGATCACTTTCTGTGGTGCAGGCTCTGCAGGTTGCGGTATTGCCGAGCAAATTGTGGCGCAAATGGTCTCTGAGGGCTTAAGTGATATGCAAGCTCGCAAACGTATCTTTATGATCAATAGTCGCGGCTTAGTTATTGGCAGCATGAGCGGACTTAAAGATTTTCAACTGCGCTTGTGCCAATCTGATGAACTCTTGAGTGAATGGGGCGTCACTGGCGAAACCGCAACCTTACTAGAAACTGTAACGCATGCTAAAGCTACGGTTATTATTGGTGTGTCGACGGTATCTGGCTTGTTTACTCAAGAAATTATTGAGCAAATGCAAGCGAACACTTCAAAACCAGTTGTGTTGCCATTATCAAACCCAACATCAAAAGTCGAAGCTTTACCCAAAGATATTTTAAAGTGGACCAATGGTAACGCCATCGTTGCAACCGGAAGCCCCTTTGATCCAGTTGAATTAAACGGTAAAACTTATCCAATATCACAGTGTAATAACAGTTATATATTCCCAGGTGTTGGTCTTGGTGTTGTTGCTAGTAAAGCAAGTCGAGTGACTGACAAAATGTTAATGGCTTCAAGTTATGCACTTGCTGAATATTCGGCAACTCATAACAAAAGTATCGACGATTTACTACCCGATTTAAATGATATCCGCAATGTAAGTAAATTTATTGCTAAGTTTGTATACAAACAAGCCATCGCTGATGACTTGGTTCCCGAGGTTAGCGATGAAGTAATTGAAGCGGCTATAGATGAGAATTTTTGGGAACCTAATTATCGCCCTTACAAAAGAACAGCTATTTAATATTTATCTGTACTCTACAAGCTTTTAATATTTGAAAGCTTGTAGAGTTTCTTTTAATCTATTATCTAACCTTTGGTAATTATTACGTTTAATAATTACCAAATAAATATCTAAAGCCTCAACCTAGCGTAAATTTCTAGTCAAAAATTTGCGCTTTTACTAATGCGTATTATTAGTTCAAATTCATTATCAACTTTACTGAAAACTCACTATGCCTTCAACAGCATCATTCACTCAGAGTTACCAACATCGTTTTGGTGGCCTTATTCGCTTATATGGTTCACGAGCGTGTTATAAATTATTGCACAGTCATATTCTTATTATTGGCATTGGCGGTGTCGGCTCATGGATTTCGGAAGCGCTAGTTCGCTCAGGTATTGGCACAATTACATTAATGGATTTAGATGACATTTGTATCACTAATTCTAATCGGCAAATCCACACGACATGCCATACTATTGGCCATACCAAAACATCGACTATGGCTAAACGTTTAAAGGATATTAATCCCGAAGTTGTTGTTCACTGCATTGATGATTTTATTGATAAAAGTAATATTGAAAAATATATTCAGTCGAATTTTTCTTTCGTTATAGATGCTATTGATAATGCTATTGATAAAACAGAAATTATTGCGCACTGTAAAAAAAATAATCTGCCAGTTATTACCATTGGCTCATCTGGCGGCAAAAAAGATCCCTCAAAAATAACTTATGCAGATTTAACAAAAACACCTGGCGATCCGATGTTTTTAAAAATAAGAAATAACTTACGCCGCAAACACGGATTTAATCGCGATCCTAAAAAATTATTTAATATTGAAGCGATATACTCAACTGAGGCAATGACATATCCAGATAACAAAGGTGAAACATCTACAAGTAAAGAGTGGATAGACGCTGGAGAAAAACTTGATTGTGGCGCTGGCTACGGCGCTAGCACAATGATCACCGCAAGTTTTGGCCTACTCGCTGCATCAAGAGCAATCGACGCATTAATTAACATTTGACAATAAGTTTTAATGATAATAACTCACTGCTGATGAGATGGACACCTCGCCATACGGCATCACAATGTGCCATATTGAGAAGTGTAAACAATCAATAACAAGCGAGGTGTCCATCATGAATAAGAATAGCGTAATTAGTATTGATTTGGCAAAAAATGTTTTTC
>JAWUWW010000055.1:0-70212 GCA_034111645.1 Cellvibrionaceae bacterium | reverse complement strand
AACTAACTCAATGTATTTTACTAACACTTACAGAATATTAATAGGTAACCCCTTCCTATGTTAATACCCAAACGCCTTCGTGGCTTATTTTCTAATGATTTAGCGATAGATCTTGGTACTGCCAATACACTTATTTATGTGCGTGAAAAAGGCATTGTCCTTAACGAGCCATCGGTTGTTGCCATTCGTCATCACAATGGCCAAAAATTGGTTGAGGCTGTTGGTGTTGAGGCTAAAAGAATGCTTGGACGTACGCCTGGCAATATTACCGCTATTCGGCCATTAAAAGATGGTGTTATTGCTGATTTTCAGGTCACTGAAAAAATGCTGCAGCATTTTATGCGCCAAGTTCATGAAAACAGTTGGTTTCAACCTAGTCCGCGAGTATTGGTTTGTGTCCCTTGTCTTTCTACCGAGGTAGAAAAACGTGCGATTCGTGAATCTTGCATGGGTGCAGGTGCTCGTGAAGTTCGCTTAATTGAAGAGCCCCGCGCGGCTGCCATTGGCGCAGGCCTTCGAGTTGCTGAGGCGAGTGGCTCGATGGTTGTCGATATAGGCGGCGGCACAACAGAGATTGCGGTACTTTCTTTGAATGGTGTTGTTTATTCAGATTCTGTGCGTATTGGTGGAGATCGTTTTGACGAATCCATTGTTAATTATGTGCGCCGCAATTATGGCACTATCATTGGCGATGCAACCGCTGAGCGCATCAAGCAAGAGATTGGCTGTGCTTATGTTGGTAGTGAGGCGCGCGATATTGATGTTCGCGGCCGTAATTTAGCAGAGGGCGTGCCGCGAAGCTTTACCTTAAGTAGCGGTGAAGTATTAGAGGCTTTGCAAGAGGCTCTAGCGGGTATTGTTCAAGCCATTAAAAATGCATTAGAGCAATCGCCGCCCGAGCTTGCTTCAGATATTGCTGAAAGTGGTATTGTTCTAACCGGCGGTGGTGCCTTGCTACGTGATATCGATTTGCTGCTGTCAGAAGAAACTGGTCTGCCTGTTATCGTTGCCGATGACCCACTTACCTGTGTTGCTCGCGGTGGCGGTATTGCCATGGAATGGATGGATAATAAAACCATGGGCTTTTTAGAAGACTAAAAATTTTTAGAGAGTTCGAAGCTTTAGCATGGTAAGTAGATTTTAATATTTTGCGTCAGGCAGCAACGCCCTCTTTAGGGATGTTAGATATTTTTACGAGCAGATAATATAAAAGATATTACCTGTTCGTTATTATTGTTTTCGTTATTAATTGGGTAATTCTATTAAACTCCTATTTACAAAAGGCCCTTCGTATTTCTCACGAGCTATTCTGCTCGTTGTTATTGCTGTTGCCTTGCTAGTCGTGGGCCGCTATACGCAATGGCTTGAGCCAGTCCGAAGTAAGTTAGATGTTTTAACGGTGCCATTTTATTGGGCAAGCGATATTCCAGAACGAGTATCTGTGTGGATTGATGATCGACTATTGTCGCGCCAAGATCTAGAAGAAGAAAATAAATTGCTGCGCAACAAGGTTCGCGTGCAAGAATCGCGTTTGCAACAAATGGGCGCACTCGTTGCCGACAACTTAAGCTTACGGCAGTTAATGAATTCATCTGAAATTCTACAAGATCGAGTCTTAGTGGCCGAGCTAATTGGTGTTTCACCCGATCCACTTGTGCACAAGGTTATTGTCGATAAAGGTAGCAACGATGGAATCTATGTTGGTCAGCCTTTATTAGATGCGTTTGGTCTAATGGGGCAGGTAGTTTCGGTTACGCCTTTCACTGCACAAGCATTGTTAATTACTGACAATTCACATGCTATCCCTGTTCAGATTACTCGTAATAATGTCAGAACAGTTGCCGAGGGTGTCGGTAATCTATACGAACTGCGCCTGCGCTATGTGTCTTCAACAATGGATGCCAAGGCTGGCGATATTTTAGTAAGCTCAGGACTAGGCGGACGTTTTCCTGTGGGTTATCCGGTAGCGCAAGTTGAGTCGATAACATTTGATCCTGGTGAAGTATTTGCCACTGTTATTGCTAGGCCTGCTGCACGATTAGATCGCAGCAGACACGTGTTGTTAGTTTTTAGCGAGTAATTTTTTATCAAAAGTTATTTAGCCATTAGTCGGATGAAGTCATGAGATTATTGGTTGCTATTAGCTTTTGTATTGCGTTTTTATTGATGGTGATACCGGTGGATTTCGAATGGCGCTGGTGCCGACCTGAATTTGTTGTTTTGCTTGTTATCTATTGGTCAATGACATCACCGCAATATTTTGGTTTATTTTCTGCTTGGTGCATTGGTTTTTTTCAGGATTTAATAGAGTTTTCGCCCTTAGGCATCAATGCTATTGGTATGATGATTATCGCCTACTTAGCGAATATGCTTTATGCTCGAATTAAGCACTACGTTTTTTGGCACCAATCTTTATGGATCTTTATATTTATTGCTGTATTTGGTTTGTACTCAAATTGGGTCATAAGTTTTGTAAGTGACCGCGAGGGGAATTTTTTATTTTTTGTTGCAGCATTTACTAGCGCGCTTATATGGCCATTACTTGTAATGTTTATGAAAAGTATACAAGTACGTTTTAGGCTAACTAAAGCAATTCATAATAACTATGAATACTAACGTTTTCATCGAGGCGTACATAAAGTAATAATGTGTGTGTAGAGGTGCATAACAAGAGATAGAGTAACTGAGTAGATGAGCCACTAAATAGATGAGTTATTCGCTTAAAAAATAAAAATACTATCCTTGATTCGTAAACAGTTAATTTGCTAAGCGTAAAAAAAATAATGTGATAACTTATTAATATTTTGAACCTAAACATATGACGAGTATTATATTTATCCAAGTATTTTGTTGTGACGAATTTTAATCGCAATATGATCACGTTAGACAATGTTGTTAATTAATGAGCGATAAAAAGAGTAGACCGATTAGATCATTATTCAAATACTGCTGGTATTGTTTGGCGGTAATTATCATTCTCGTTGCTATTATTGTTCAAACCGCTCGATGGTTAGCTCCAACAATTAATCAATTCAAAGATTCCATTGAAGCTTTTGCAAGTCGACAACTTAACTCTAATATTGATATTGGTCAGATTTCAGCGAGCTGGGAAGGGCTTAGGCCAAAATTATCCATCAAAGATTTATCCATTCAGTATCAATCTACATTTCTTCAAAATCAAGCATCAAATCGTAATAAAAATTTTTTAGACATAAAATATGTTAGTTTAGAATTAGATATTCTTAGAAGTTTATTTTATTGGGTCCCTGTATGGCATGATGTAGAAGCCAATGGAATTACAGCTCAACTTTTACAGGATATAAATGGAGGTTGGTCCTTGGGAATCCCTGTCGCTAAAGAAGAATCAACTGAGCGAAATTGGCGATATCGTAGACCCGGTTCGTTATTTTTAGCTGCTCAACATGTAAAGCTTAACGATGCCGGTCTAACTTTAGTTTTTAGTGATAAACGTGAGATAAAAAGTAGAGTACCCTCTGTGATCATTAAAAATAATGGTCACTTTCATCGCCTTGAAGCTAAAGCTTCTGTTGCTAATGAATCATCTTTTACATTAATTGTTGAGGGTGTTGGCGATCCTTCAATTCCCGATAAATTTTTTGCCAAAGCGTATGTAAAACTTGAAAACTTTGCTGAACAAAGATTAGCACAATTATTTAGTCAGTTAACTAGTTTTAATATAGAACAAGAATGGATCCATACTTCACATGCTAATGTTGAATTGTGGTTTGATTTTGCATCAACAACCCGTTTTTTAATGAATGGACATATTGATTTAAAAGGTGTTAATTCTGTTATTGATGAATTGCAAGCCCAAGATGATGATAAAAAGGGTAACAATTGGAGTGCAGATATTGTTGGTGGCTACAATCCGACAACAGGTCTTGATGTTGGCCTACGTAACATAAATATAGGGGAGTCATTTTCAGTAGCACCATTTACTATAAATTTAAAAGATACTGATAAAATTAACGTAGGCATTGAGGCGCTTAATTTGGAGCGTTCAAAAGAATGGGTGTTAAATAAACTTTTTCATCTGCCATTTTTTAATGATGATAAGTTCTCAGTATCTAAAATTAAAGATTTATTAACATCGTTAAACCCACAGGGCGCTGTCAATAATTTATATATGACTATTGATATTAATGATCCCAAGAAAACAAAACTATTCGCATATCTTGATAATGTAACAACAGGTGTATGGCAAAATATCCCTGCTTTTGATCACGTCAGTGGGTACGTGGAGAGTGATAGAGAAAGTGGCTTTGTTGTTATCGACGCAAAAGATTTCTCTCTTTTTCCTGATAAAACTTATAGCCAGCCAATAGTGGCTAAACTTGCAACGGGTGTTGTTGGCTGGACCCTTAATCATAGTGAAAAAGAAGTCACTGTTTTTGGTTATGACTTATCGCTGCAAGGTGATTATGGGGATGCAAAAGGTAATTTTTTATTAGAGTCTAGTTGGAGTGGATCTAATCATAAAAATCAAATAATACTCCAGTTAGGTTTAAAAAATTCAAAAGCAAGTTTTCACACACAGCTTGTTCCTAAAACTTTACCTGAAAATATATTATCATGGATGGATGCAGCCATTAAAGATGGAGAGTTAGTAAATACAGGGGTTATTTATAAAGGCGGTTTTGCTAAAACGTCTCCTCGTAGCATACAAGTTTTTGTTGATGTTAAAAAAGGAAAATTGAAATTCGACAAAAACTGGCCTGAGGTTAATCAACTAAATGCTAAGTTATTGATCGACAATAATCATTTGTTTGCTGTCATTAATAATGCTAGTGCCTATTCAAATGATAATTTTAATGGAAAAGTAAGCTGGAACGTCGATTCAGAAAAACTATTAAAAGTAGATGTAGAGGGTTCTTCTCCTGCTGACTCAGCGCTTCAATATATTCGAGAATCGGCTCTTAAGAATAATGTAGGTGATGTTGTGGATTATATATCCGCTAAAGGTAATGTGAATATTAAAGTGAATCTACATATTCCATTGGAAAATTCTTCTGCTAATGAAAAGAATATGTCACAGTTATCCAAGCAAGACGTAGAAGTTGTTTTCAAAGATAACGTCTTATCATTCGACAAACAGAGTTTAAATTTTAATTTCATTAATGGCAGTTTACGATTTGAAAATAATAAAGGCTTTTCATCAAAAGGATTGCAGTCTAATTTTTTCGGGAAGCCACTTTTCATTGATTTACATGAAGACTCTAAAGATCGCAATGCATTAATAATTTCAGGTAAGGGTAGCGCTTCTATTCAATCAATTAATGATTGGTTGAATCAACCGTTTTTGAGTTATTTGAAAGGCGATATAAATTATAACGCTGATATTCGAATCCCCTTAAATATGCAGGCAAAAATTAAACCAGTTTTATCAATTACTTCTGATATGGTGGGTGTGACTAGTGCTTTACCAAAACCATTTAAAAAATTAGCAAAAGACAAGCTCTCGCTTAAATTTATGCTACCTTTTACAGACGATAAACTTATCTATGAATTGCAAGTGGGCTCCTATTTAGCCACCAAATTTGCTTTTGGTGGGCAGTCAACAAAGGATAATAAAATATCAGCTTTTTTTAGCGTCAGTGACACATCGGTTGATAAAGAACTTAAGTTGCCTGCTTCAGGGATTAAAGTCTTCGGAAAATTCGAAGACTTTTCAGTCGATGAATGGTTGCCTGTGTTTACATCTATTTCAGCTGAAAATGAATCTAGCAATAATACTAAAACTGACAAATTGAACTTTGATGCAAGTTTATTTGTTTCGATAAATAATATGCGAATTAAAGATCAAGTACTAAAAAAGATTATTTTTTCTGGTGAGAGAGAGGTGAGTAGGTGGCGGCTTATTGTTGATAATAATGATGTCTTAGGTAGTTTGACTATCGATGACAATAGCCAAAAACCGCTGCGATTGGAGCTTGATTACCTAAATTGGCCGCCTGATTATAATAAGTCTGTAGATGCTAGCAATACAAAAGGTGACCCACTCGAAGGCATAGATTCATCATTATTTCCTGCCATCGCAGTTAAAGTTAATCGTTTGAACGTACTCGGAAAGTCTTTGGGTGCTTGGTCTTTTGATGTAGTACCTGATAAACAGGGGGTTGATTTCCGTAATATTTATGGGGTGGTACCAGAATTTAAATTTGTTGGTGTAACACCAAAAAATGGAGGTTTTTTGAGGTGGGATTCAAGCTCTGATAAAACATCTGCATCTACTTCTGTATATGGCTCTATTATAGGTAGAAATCCTAAAGTGCTTTTCGAACAATGGAATCTTCCCGTTGTTTTAGAAAGCAAAAAAACTCAAATTGATTTTAATTTGTCATGGCCAGGTTCGCCGTTAGCAATCGAGCTTGAGACATTGACGGGTAAAATGACCCATAGCTATGAAGATGGCGTCTTTAGTCAGGAAAATATTGATAACTCTAGCGGTTTGTTGAGAGTCTTTGGCCTATTAAATTTTAATTCTTGGGCTCGTCGTGTAAGGCTAGACTTTTCTGATATTTATAAAAAAGGTTTTACTTTTGATGAACTTAGCGGTCAATTATATTTCAATAATGGTTTAATGACGTTAACTCAGCCTCTAAAAATGCAGGGGCCATCAAGTCTGATGGAATTGTCTGGCGTTATTGATTATCCTAAGCAAACGGTAGATGCAAATCTTGAGGCTTCTTTGCCCTTAGGCGGCAATCTAACGTTAATAGCTGCGTTGACGGCGGGATTGCCTGTCGCAGCGGGGGTTTATATTGCCAGTAAAATATTTAAAAAGCAGCTTAAGCTCGCCTCTACTATTAAATACAACATCACTGGAGATCTAAATAATCCAACTATTGGCACAGAAAAAAACAAAGCGAGTTCTGCAGCAAACTCTGAAGCTAATCGTGAGGCAGGTTCTGTAAGTTCTCTAAAAGGTAGTAATGACCAGTAATTTTTATTCTTTTATGAGCGTTTTTTGAATAGCATTAAATAATCGTTGTTGATATTTTTTTGATGTAGTCTTCTCGTTTTCTATTTCTTTTTTTGCATGGCGAATTAATTGCCCTAATAATTGTGTATCAGCATTTGGATAAAGTGTTATTAGTTCTGACAGGGTCTCTCTGCCATTATCGAGCAACTTGGCAAACCATTCTTGAGCCGGACTAATAGATTGATGATTTTTTCTATGATCTAATTCTTGATCTGCTAAAGCTGTTTTGATTTCATCTAAGTTTTCTGCCCTTAAAATCTTTGCAATACGCTGTACTTGTCGGCGTCTGCTGTTTCCTGTTGATAATTTTTTGCCTAATTCGATTTCTCGTATTAGTATCTCACTAAGCGGAAGTTGAGCTAATTTTTTCGGAATAAATTTTATAAGCTCGTCGGCAAGATCTTGCAACTCAAACATCGCTTTTTTGATCGAAGTTTTACTAACGATTATTTCTTCGGTTGCTTCATCGTTGTCTACCTTTGTTTTTTTTGGGTCGATCATTGTTTAATTCCAAGTTTATGAATCATATTATTTTTATGATAAAAACTGTTGAAGAAGTTTGTATGTAAAAAAGTCGTTAGCGATAAAAATGCCGTTAGCGATAAAAAAGTGTCGCGAGACCTAAAAACGACATAAATCCGACAACGTCAGTTATTGTAGTCAGCGCTACACCTCCGGCTAATGCAGGATCAATACCCATGCGCTTAAGTAATGAAGGCAGAAGTGTGCCGCCAATTGCAGCCACAAGTAAATTAATTATTATAGCGATAGCAATAATAAGTGCTATTTTATAATCATTAAACCACCAAGCGGTTAATACGCCCAGAGTCACAGCCCACAAAAGACCATTGATAAGACCGGAGGAAATCTCCCTAAACAACAACCATTTCCTGTTAGCTGCGCCTATTTTTCCCAGCGCCATGCCGCGTACTACTACGGTCAATGTTTGACTGCCTGCAACACCTCCCATGCTTGCTACAATAGGCATAAGAACCGCAAGTGCGACGACTTTTTCGATAGTGTCTTGAAAAATATTAATGACAGATGAAGCTAAAATAGCAGTGACTAAATTAATGCCTAACCAAATAGCGCGTCTTGGTGTGGTTTTCATCGTAGGTGCAAAGGTATCTTCATCACCCGATATGCCCACTGATGAATATTCTGCATTTTCAATAATAACATCGACAACATCATCGATAGTAATACGTCCAACGACTTGACCTTGGGCATTAACTACGGGAGCTAAGATCCAGTTGTTTTGTTCGAAGAGTTGCGCAACTTTATTCTCATCCATGTCTACAGGAATCGCTTCAACATCGGTTCGCATAATTTCTCGAACACTAACATTGGGATCAGTTGTTAGAAGTTTACTCATTGACAGCATACCTAAGTAAACATTATCGCTATTGACTACAATAAGCTGATCGGTAGAGGGAGGAATTTCTTCATGACGACGCAAATAACGCATAACAACATCTAATGTAAAGCGTGGACGAATGGTAATAACGTCCGTATCCATTAAACCGCCAGCAGTATCCTCTTCATAAGAGAGAATAATTTCTAGCCGTGCTCTGTTTTGAGCACTCATAGCAGCTAGAGCTTGTTGCATAACCTGTTCTGGAAGATGTTGCAAAATATCAGCTGCATCATCAACGTCAAGAATTTCTGTTAGCTCTGCAACTTGGGCGCTGTCCATTGTTTCGACAAACTGAGCAGCAACTTCTTCAGGTAGCTCTCGAAGAATATCTGCATGAGATTCTCGATCAATAATTTCCCATAGATAGCGTCGATTTTTTGGTGGCGACGAGTTAATTAAGTTGGCAATTTCTACAGACGTCAAGCCACTGAGCATACGTCTTGCAATACGCAACTCACCATTATTTTCTTGGATCTCAGATAGCTTAGAAAGATTTATCTGATTCTTATCTAGTTCTTCGTTTGTGCTAGATTGCATATAACGCTCTTTTGTTAAATATTTTTAACAACATCTTTACGATAAAAATGTTTGATCTGATATCGATCTATCCGAACTAACAGATCAAAATATTTCAATTAGCTAATTATCATGATGTTGCTTGATTACATCCCTATGAACACTTATTCATAAGCATGTTTTGTCTAAGTTTAGGATCATATTTTTTAAGAAATAATTCTCATCGTTGAGTTTTTTCCGATGACTTGTTACTCTCCCTCATCAAAATAATTATTAATCAGCGTACAAATTTTTTCCATGGCGATAGTTTCATCTGCTCCTGAGCATTCAATGGTGATTGCAGTTTCTTTTGCTGCAGCTAATAACATTAACGCCATCACGCTCTTACCATCAACACTTTTATTATTAGCAGTCACTTCAATATTACAGTTAAATGTATTTGTTAGCGTTGCTAACTTTGCAGCTGCTCTAGCGTGCAAACCTAACTTGTTAATGATAGTGAGTTGCTGAGTAATCATAAATTTAATTCGCGATGATTACACTGAACATCCTCGAGTGTTTTTTTGAAGTGCTTGGTGAGCTGGTTGCATAAATAAACTGAGCGATGCTGTCCGCCTGTACAGCCAATACAAATTGTCATATAACTTCTATTGTTTGCATCGTAAGAAGGTAGCCAACGTTCTAAAAATTGTCGAATATCATCAAACATATCTATTACATCAGGTTCTTTCTCTAAAAATTGTATGACGCCTTCATCATTGCCTGTTTGTGCTCTTAAACTTATATCCCAGTGAGGATTAGGCAGATTTCTTACATCAAACACTAAGTCAGCATCTCTTGGCAAGCCAAATTTAAAACCAAAAGATTGAAACAAGATACTGATATTAGATTTGTTGAATGCAATTATATTGCGCTTAACAAGATCACGTAGATCATGAAAACCCATATCGCTAGTATCTATATTGATGTCAGCGATATCAATAATAGGTTTGAGTAATTTTTTCTCTTTAGTAATTGCCGCTTGCAGATTTGTATCTTGATTGCTCAGTGGATGACGTCTACGAGTTTCACTAAAACGTCTTAAAAGCACACTATCGTCTGCATCAAGAAATACCACACGATATTTAAGAGCTGCAATATCAGCACTTTGAATTAAAACAGGAAGGCTTCCGATATCTTCCGCAGAATTGCGGGCATCAATACTAACAGCATATTGTTTTTCATCATTTTGGTTGATGCGTTTGACTAAATCTGGAAGTAGGCTCGCAGGCAAATTGTCTATACAAATAAAACCCATATCCTCTAAAACATGAAGAGCTGTACTTTTTCCTGAGCCAGAACTACCACTGATAATGATTAGGCGCATAGTTCTTTCCTCCTGAATTGGTTATTTAAAGTAGTCACATTATAGTATTGATGTATGACATGAATATTTAGGTGCGTAAAATGCTCGGCTTAAGAGTTTCTTAATTCTATGATCTTGTGCCATCAAGCTGTGACAATATTATATAATTCTTGAGCATCCTTAGATTTACGAATTTTTTGAAGACTTGTTTCATTCGAGAAAGTTTCTGCAAGTGTTGCAAGTGTTTTTAAATGATCCTGATCACCGTCTTCAGGCACCACTAGCACAAAAATAATATCAACAGGTTCGTTATCAATAGCATTAAAATCTATCGGTGTAGCAAGTGTAACCAATACGCCAATTGTATCTTTACAATCTGCGATGCGACAATGAGGTATAGCGATACCTTTGCCTAGTCCTGTTGACCCTAATCTTTCTCTTGCGATCAGAGCACTAAGTACATTGCCGGGATCGAGATCAGGGTGGCGATCACATATATGTGATGCGATAGTTTCAAGGAGACGCTTTTTACTTGCACATTCATGCTGAAAAAGCACGCAATCTAGAGACAGCAGTGATTTTATGTTCATAAAATATTAAGATCAGGTAGGAATCAATAAAAGTATCTTGTTGGCTTTACAAAATAGTTAACAAGATAGGTTAGACATATAGTTTACTTTATTTAAGTGGCCTTAACATCTGTCAGCGACTTTTATTCACTATTGGTTAGTTCGTATTAAGACTTTGTTGCTAATTTTAGATTAGTTGTTTGCGCTCGTTTGAGGGAGGAACATTCATCACCTCTCTGTATTTGGCAATAGTTCTGCGGGCAACTTGAATACCTTGGTCAGCTAGTACAGCCGTAATCTTACTATCACTCAAGGGTTTTCGCGTATTTTCTGATGCGATAAGTTTTTTGATAATAGCCCGAATAGCTGTAGATGAGCACTCTCCACCACCATCAGTACTAACATGGCTTGAAAAAAAGTATTTAAGTTCGAAGATACCTTGTGGGGTATGCATATATTTATTGGTGGTCACACGAGATATAGTTGACTCATGCATTTCTACAACTTCAGCGATATCATGTAGCACTAGAGGCTTCATTGCCTCTTCTCCAAAATCGAGAAACCCTTGTTGTTTATCAACAATCGCGCTGCCAACCTTAAGCAGAGTTTCATTCCGACTTTGTAGGCTTTTCAAAAACCAACGCGCTTCTTGCAAATTGTTCTTGAGATAGGTGTTATCGCTGCTATTATCTGCACGTTTTACCATTGATGCATAGTCAGAATTGATACGCAGTTTAGGCGCTATATCTGGATTAAGCTCTACTACCCAACGATTCATAAGTTTCTTAACAAATACATCAGGCACAATATATTCAGTTGTGTCTGCCTCGAGATCGTCCCCTGGTCTTGGATTCATCGTCTGTATCAGTTGAATCGCTGAGCTGAGCTCAGCTTCGCTAATCCTTAGTTTACGCATGAGGGTTTTATAATCTTTGCTGCCCAACAAAAGGATATGCTCTTTAACAATAGATTTCGCGATGGCTAAATATTCTGTCTCTGGGGATAGCTGATTCAATTGTATATGCAGACAATCACCTAAATTTTGTCCGCCAACACCAGGAGGATCAAACTGCTGTAAGCGATGCAATACCGCTTCGACCTCATCGAGTTCAATTTCATCGAGTTGATCTATTAAACTTTCATATATTTCTTCTATGGGTGAGGATAATAAACCGCTAGGTTCAATATCATCAATAATCGTCATGGCGATAAGACGATCTCGATTAGAAAATGGAGTTAGGTTCAGCTGCCATAGAAGGTGATCTTGCAGAGTTTCTGTGTTGCCTCGACGACTTTCAAAATTATTTTCATCCTCCTCATTGCTCGATGGTCCAATGGGTGCGGAGCTTTGGTAGACGTCGTCCCAACTAGTATCTACAGGTAAGTCTTCAGGTATTTCCTGGCTCCACTCATCGTTGCTAGCCATATCGTCAGGCTGTGAGCTTGACTCCATTGATGAGTCATTATTGTCGTTTGTAGATGAGCTATTTGATTCACTATCACTATTGTTAGTTGCGTCAGAATTGCTAGCGCTAGTACTTTGGCTATTTTCAAAGGTAACAGCATCTTCGATTGTGTTGCCATTTTTATCGGTCGTTTCATCACCGACTTCAAGCATAGGATTTGAGTCGAGGGCCTCTTGAATTTCATTTTGTAAATCAAGAGTAGAGAGCTGCAGCAACCGAATAGCTTGCTGCAATTGGGGGGTCATCGTAAGGCTTTGGCCCATTCTCAGTTGTAATGATTGCTTCATTAAATCCTACTTTTATTGGCTAACCACGGACTCTAATTCTAGTCACGAGGAGCCATAGGTGCAAGGCAATTAAGCAAAATTTATGCCTAAAAAGATTATTCATTCGACTTTAGTATAGCTTGGCTGCACGGGCGATGTAGGTATAGTGTTGTTAACTATAGTTATGACAAAAAATGCAGGGGGCTAATGATTAAAAAATAACTTCAGTTAATTAAAGCGAATTCAAAGTTGACTCGATTAGAGTCTAAATTGTTGGCCAAGGTAGACGTCTCGAACCACCTGATTCGCTAAAATCTCCTCGGAGTCGCCATGGGCAATAATATGTCCCTCGCTCACAATATAGGCGACTTCACAAATGGTGAGAGTTTCGCGTACATTATGGTCAGTAATTAAGACGCCAATACCCCTGTTTTTTAAATGGGTAATGATTTGCTTAATATCATTAACAGATATCGGATCAACACCCGCAAAGGGCTCGTCTAAAAGGATAAAAGTAGGTTCTGTTGCGAGTGCTCGAGCAATTTCAACGCGTCTACGCTCACCGCCAGAAAGGGACATACCCAGAGAGTTACGAATATGGGTGATATGAAACTCTTGTAAAAGAGATTCAAGCTTCTTGAGACGTTGCTTTCGAGACAATGATTTTCTTGTCTCTAAAATAGCTAAAATATTATTGGCGACGGTGAGTTTACGGAAAACCGATGCCTCTTGAGGTAAATAGCCAATGCCGGCTCTTGCTCTACCATGTATAGGTAGCGAGGTGATGTCGCGTTTATCGATAGTGACATTGCCCTTGTCGGCATTAACAAGCCCGGCAATCATATAAAAACAAGTCGTTTTACCAGCACCATTAGGACCAAGAAGGCCAACAATTTGCCCGCTGTTAACGGATATCGAAACATCAATGACAACGGGTCTTTTGTTATAACTTTTTGCAAGATGACTAGCAGTTAGAACGGACATGGTTTTATTGATCGCCTTTTTTCGTGCCATCAATGACGTCATTTTTAATAGGGTCTGTTTTAACGGTGCTAGTTTTAGCGGGCTGCATTACCACTTGTACTCCACCCTCAGCCTGTGCTTTTGCTCCATTGAGGTCATAATTAATCACTTGCCCGGTAAGAATGGAGCCATCTTGATTTAGTGATGCGTTTTCGGTCAGTGTAATTTTTTTGTCAACAATAAAATAATCAATAGTGTTTGCTTTTGCAATCACATCTTTTTCATCAATATTTGGCTGTTGTTTAAAGCTGGCAGGCGTGCCGAGTGCTACCATTTTTGAAACTGTTTCCGCTACGATAAAAATCATTACTTTGTCAGCTAGTATATTCAATGAACCTTGTGTAATAGAGACATTACCTTCATAAATTGTTAACCCTAATTTATCATCTTTTATCGCAGAATCTGCAACGATCGAGATTGGTTGATTAGCGTCATCGGGTAAAGCAAGCGCTAAACTACTAAATAACATTAATAGACTCATAAATAACAGTCTAGTTAATGATGGAGTAGCAATGTGTATTAAGTGGGTCATCATTGATAAATACTCTTTTGATCCTTTAATGCCAGTCTATAAATGAAACTTTAAAACGATAATCACGTCAGCATTAAATTCGAACGCTGGTCTACTCTTGGTGGACTCCGTTGCTCCGAGAAACACTTTCTTGCTATCGTGTAAAAATTATTCTTTTAAAGACTCCAATATTCATTGTTAAATTTATAATGCAGGCCCTAACGCGAGGAATAACGACTCACTACTGAAGAAAGTAGCTCAATACGTTGCTCATCAAAGAATAATTTCATTCCAGTCGCATTAATTATGCCTCTAGCATCGGTGATAATAACAGGTTTGTCAGTTTGAGCGTAACGGCGACTTGGTTCCAAATAAAGAATAGATGTCTGTAGCTGGCTTGTTTCACCGTTGGCAAGAGTTTGTATAACAATAACATTTCCCTTAAGAGTTAGTTTTTCGTTGCTATCGAAGCCTTCTGCCAAATCAGCAGACACAGTTGATAAGGAGGCGTTAGAGTTGACAGTAGGTGTTTTTTCAGGTGTTGGATTGTTATTGGCACCGGTCTTGTCACTATCAATCCCGTAAATTGTTAGATAAGGTTGATTGATAATTAAGTCAGGAGTTGAAACGTCAACGACTTCAAATTGACGAATTATTTTGGCATTTAAGGTGTAGCTTAATAAACCTTGCTCATTATATTGTTGTGTTTGTGTATTGTTGAGATAGCTAATAGGGTAGAGAGCCAATGCGGGTTGTTCGTTAAGAATATCGTTAAACGTATCTTGAATATCTTTAGAAGATGTCATCCACAATACTACTAATGCCGCTAAGATAAACAGTATAGTGAGTATTAATTTTTTAGAGTGCTTCATTTTTAAGAATGATTCTTTATAAATAGTTTTTTATGTCAGTAATATAAATAATATCTATAGATAAGATTTAATTGAGTCATCATAGGTGCCTTGCGCCATCATAATTAGATCACAGGCTTCTCTTACAGCACCTTCACCACCTTTAAATTGGCTTATCCAATGAGCATGTTGTTTGACTAACCAATGCGCACTATCGACACTCATTCCAAGCCCTAAAGCTTTAATTAACGGTAAGTCAGGATGGTCATCGCCCATATGAGCAATCTCCTCTGTTTCATAAGAGTACTCTTGTCTAATTTCTTGGAGTGCGGCTAGCTTATCTTCTCGACCTTGTATAAGTATATTAATACCAAGAGAAGCCGCTCTTTTTTCGACGATATGGCTAGTTCTACCGGTGATAATAGCGACTTTTACACCACTGTTTTGGAGCATTTTAATACCGTGACCATCGAGCGAGTTAAATGCTTTTATCTCTTCACCTGAGTTGGTAAAAAAAAGTTGGCCGCTAGTAAGTACGCCATCGACATCAAGCACCAATAATTTAATCTTACGAGCGCGATCTATAATGGAAGAATTAATTTCTGAGAGTTTCATCGCGTTACTTTTTTATCAAGATTATGAATAGGTTTAGTGGCAAGCATTTTTATTGTCGTTTAAGATTTTCAATAGTCGATAGATTGTTTATGATCGACCAACAGAAACGATGACTATTTTATAAAATACCCGCGCGTAAAATATCATGCATATGTATGACACCAATCGGCTGCTGTTGCTCATTAGCAACAATTAATGCGGTAATCGATTGTCGCTCCATTAAGCCGACGGCTTCAACAGCCAACATATTTGGACTTATAGTTGTTGGATTTGCAGACATTACATCTTTAATGAGCGCGTGGTTAATGTCGATATTTTTATCAATAGCGCGTCGTAAATCTCCATCGGTGAAGACGCCAGTTAATTTATTGTCGCTATCAATAACGGTCGTAATACCTAAGCCTTTCTGTGTCATTTCGATTAATGTTTGGGGTAACAATGTATTATCTCGCACGGAAGGTAGATCATCGCCGCCATGCATAATGTCGCCAACTTTCAATATTAAGCGTCGGCCTAATGCGCCGCCGGGATGTGAAAAAGCAAAATCCTCTGGTGTAAATCCTCGCGCCTCTAAGAGGGCAACGGCCAAGGCATCCCCCATCACTAGTGTGACAGTTGTGCTTGATGTTGGCGCTAAATCTAAGGGACAGGCTTCACTTTCGACGCTGACATCTAAATTTGTGTCAGCTTGCAGTGCTAAAGGAGAACGGTGTTGTCCTGTCATGCTAATCAATGGTATGCCGAGTCGTTTAATAGTCGGTAACAAAGCCACGACTTCGGCTGAACTTCCCGAGTTAGAAATGGCAATAACAACATCGTTGGCAGTAATCATTCCAAGATCACCGTGGCTAGCCTCACCAGGGTGCACAAAAAATGATGGTGATCCTGTGCTTGCTAGGGTTGCGGCTATTTTTTTGCCAATATGGCCCGACTTCCCCATTCCTGTGACAATAGTGCGTCCTTTGCACTCCAAAATAATACGGCAAGCTTTGACAAAATTTTCATCAATACGATCACCGAGAGCTTTGATAGCCGCAATTTCTAATGCAATAGTGCGCTTGCCTGCCTTTATGAAGGTTTCATTGCTTGTGATCAAGCCCTTTTGCTCAGATGGCGCTGCTGGTGTCATGAAGATAGCCGTCATTTAAATAATAAAGTGTAATAAGCCAGATACAATATTAACAAACCAATGCCAGTTAGTCGCCCTAATTGACTATTGCCTTTACTTTTTAAGTAACTAAACAGCATGGCGCCGCCTAAGAATAAAGCGATAATACTCATAGCGGCAAAGTCTCTACTAAATACTTCTGCCTCCATTGATATAGGGTTGATAATAGGCGCTATTCCCATGACCAATAAAAGATTAAATATATTTGAGCCAATAACATTGCCGATAGCAATATCATGATGACCTTTAAGTGCGCTCATCACAGACGCTGCCAGTTCTGGCAAGCTGGTGCCCACAGCAACCACCGTTAGTCCTATGATAAGTGGACTGACACCAAATTCAAGTGCGACCGTTTTTGCGCCCCAAACTAATATCTCTGCACTTGCTATGAGTAAACTAAGGCCAAATATAAACCACAGGATTCCTGCTTTCATGGATGTTATTTCAGGAAGCTCCTCTCCGTCTTCTGGATGTTGTTTTTTTGAATAAGCAATCCATAGCAATAAAGGTATCATCATGCTGACAAGAATGATGCCCTCTAATAAAGAGAGTCTGCTATCAAATAGAAAAAATCCTGCTAAACAAAAGACGCCCAACATAATGACGAATTCTTGTTTAAGTATATGTGTCTTGATGGGTAGTGGCGCAATAAGCGCAGTAATACCAAGAACTAAGCCAATGTTGGCAAGGTTAGAGCCAATAGCATTGCCGATGGCTAGATCTCCTGCATTTCTTAAAGAAGAACTTATTGACACAACGACTTCAGGAGCAGAGGTACCAAAAGCAACAACGGTCAAGCCAATAATTAATTTTGAGATACCAAAGCGACTCGCAATGCTTGCACTGCCCTCAACAAATTTATCAGCACTCCAAATGAGACCCGTAAAGCCAATAAGTATGGCTATCCATGGAAGAAGTATGTCAAACATATGTTCAGTCTCTGTTCAGTTATATTTGGTTAAAGTGATTACTTTGGAGTTATTCAGAAAATTTGTTTATAAATAGCTTGTTGTGCAAGGATTTACATTTCAGCATAAGCATGCGGATGTTATAGTGTGCGGCTCAAGCTGTCAGTAAAAATTGCGAACTAATTATTAATTAATGTTTGAACTATTTCTATGTTAAAGCCATATAAGAGACATCAGAACAAAGGTTTTCACCACAATTAAGAAAGGCGATTTTTCAAGTTTCAGACCATAATATTCAAATTTATGGTTATGCAGTGAGTGTCTAAGTAAAGACGTAACTTGGTTATACAAGCTCATAATGTAAGTATTTTAAATAAGGTAAAAATAGGGTTATAAGAAGATGAATCATAGTAAATCAGTGTTTTATTTTGTTGGATTATTTCTTGTCTGTCTCTCATCAATGGCGGTGGCAAAAGTGAACGTGATAAAGCCAACATTTGATTCTGCTCCGCATAATGTTGTTCAAGATACTACACAGCTTGTTTTGGATGCTTTGAATAGGGGCTTAGATCCTGTTGGCGAACCAGAAATCTTTGTTGAAGAGCTATCTAAAATTTTAGACCCTGTCATTGCCTTCGATTATATAGCTCGTGGTGTTATGGGAAACTATGCTAAAGAAGTCACCACTGAGCAGGTGTCGCAATTTGCCAAATCTTTCAAGCTCGGCTTAGTGAATACTTACGGAAGTGGAATGTCTAATTTTAGTGATTTAGCGATCGCCGTTTTACCACCTCAAAACCCTATCAATGATGAAGAACGCAGAACTGTTGTTGTTCAAGAAATTAGTGGTGGTGCAAGTGCTAATCAAGTCTCTTACTCAATGGCTAAAAATAATCAAGGTCAATGGAAGATGATTAATGTAATACTAAATGGTATTAATTTGGGTCAGACATTTCGCGGTCAATTTGATGCTGAAGTGAAAAAAAATAAAGGCGATGTTACAAGGACTATTAATGAATGGGGTCAGCGATAGTTTATAGCAAAGGTATCAGTATGTATAAATTAGCCTTTTTTGTGCCTCAATCGCATCTCGAAAAAACTAAAAAAGCTGTTTTTAAAGCAGGGGCAGGTAAAATGGGTGAATATGACCAATGTTGTTGGCAGGTCTTAGGTCAAGGTCAGTTTATACCAATGAAAGGCAGCAAGCCATTTATAGGCCAACAAGATAAATTAGAAACTATTGATGAGTACAAAGTTGAAATGGTTTGTAATGATGCTGCTGTAAAGCAGGTCATTAAAGCGCTTAGGCAATCCCATCCCTTTGAAGAGCCAGCCTACGAAGTATGGAAGCTAGCAGATTATTAATTAATTTTCTTGCTTGTGAAACCCTATCAGTCTTTATAAGTTCATTGCTCATTGAAAATTATTAACGATTATTATCTGATCTTTGTAGGTGCTAATATCTCCGATCTAAACTTGAATTCTTGGGTTGCGGTGTCTTCAATATAATATTCTAAGGTTTTTTTGATTGCTGGAAACGCAAGCTCTTGCCAAGGTATATCTTCTAAATTAAATAACTTAACGTCCAAAGACTCTACTCCAGGGCTAAAATCGGTATCAATAAGTTCGGCGCGATAAAAAAAATAAACTTGGTTGATATGTGGAATATCAAAAATAGTATACAAATCTTGAATATCGAGATTTGCATTTGCCTCCTCAATTGATTCGCGCTGAGCACCTTGCTGAGTGGTTTCTTGGTTCTCTAAAAAACCAGCGGGTAGTGTCCATAAACCATAGCGAGGTTCAATGGCGCGCTTGCAAAGAAGTACTTGATTTTTATAGAAAGGTAGGCAACCAGTAATGATTCGTGGATTTTGATAATGAATTTCACCGCATTCTATATCACTACAAACATAGCGTTCGCGGTTATCCCCTTTGGGTATTGACCAATTAATCGAGCCGCCACACATACTGCAAAACTTCATACAATCCCCTAACGTTTAATCAACAAGCCCATTAACTGAATTTATCTAACGAGCCATCAAAACAAATAAAAAAGGCACAATAGTTCTAAAAACTTAGTTGGTATCAACTGAAGTTTTTAAAAAAATACTATTGCGCCTTTTACTTACGTAATCATTATACGTAGTGGGTTTTTATGAGTCTAGCGGCTCGTCTTAGTAAAGCATATTATTTTTGCGCTACATTGGCTACTTTGAAGGTGGTGTCCGTGACCGTTTAAGTCGTTAGGAAAAATATCTTTACTAGACGTAATTTTATTCAGCCAAGAACACAGTTCATCGAGAGAGTCATGCATCATCTGGCTTATTTTTAAACAAGCTCCCATAGGAGAATTAATGTGAAGTGCACGTTGTGCATCAATCTGAAATTGAAGTCCACGCAGACGTCGTTGGTTTTTTATTGGAGCTTGACTAATAATTAGCTCCACTTGTTCTTGACGAAATTTTTCTAGAGCTTCTGGATCTTCTTGAGCTAATTTGAGTAGATGATTAAAAGATGGATATTCAAACATTATAAAACTCCTATCTTAACTAGGCTACACTAAGGCCCCCACCTTAAATACAATAGCTAGTATTGATTGTATGGTGATACGTACAAATCTTATACTACAAAAAAAGCTTTGCTAAGTAGATAGCTTTTATTAGAATAAATTGTTCTTAAAAATAAGATTTGAAATTAAACATTTTGCTTTTTCGCGAAGTATTTGACCATTTAGTGTGTCAAAGTCAACATTAGGTGTTTATAGCTTGTGAAAAACACGAAATTACACAGATTTTCCTTATAACCAATTTATTAATTATTAAATTTTTCTATGACATTTAACGTTGAAATGATCAGTTCTGGTTTAAAAAATGGCGCTGACTATTCTTATCATGATACTAAACAGCCTTTAGGTTGTGCGGCTATATTAGTCCCCTTGATAAAACATAACGGGGTTATGTCGTTATTATTGACACAGCGAGCCTTCAATATGACCCATCATGGGGGCGAAGTTGCTTTTCCCGGAGGAATGTGGGAGCCAGGCGATGAATTTCCTTTGGGGACCGCATTACGTGAGGCTGATGAAGAGATCGCATTAAATCCAGGTGATGTAAGTGTACTTGGTTTATTGCCAGCGATTCATACACGCAATAATACGGAAGTAATTCCTGTCGTTGGGGTGATTAATTCTTCTCAGCTATCATTAATCTGTAATCCCGCAGAGATCGACAGTATTTTTATGATTCCATTAACCGAACTTAGGTCGGGCTGTCGTGTAAGAACAGATATTTTTCATAGAGATAAAAAGGAATTTTGGGCGCCGGCTTATTATTATCAGGGTTATGAAATTTGGGGGATGACGGCCGGTGTTATCAAAGAACTATTATTGCGTTGCTTTAATTATGATTTCCCAAGAAAGCATCATACGCCAGAAAAGCTCTGGAAATAGGCAACGCTAATACCTAGCTAAAAAGCAATGCTAAATATTAACAGCAATTAGACAACTAATAAGTTGGGAATAATCAAGTAATATGAAAGAGGAAAAAATAGTTGCTTCACCCTGTATGTCGATTTGTGCATTAAATAAGGCTGATATTTGTCAGGGTTGTTATCGTAGCGCCGATGAAATTACTCAGTGGAGTGTTTTATCTAACCTGCAAAAAAAACAAGTGATTCAAAAAGCCTATGAGCGTGAAAAAAAAGTTAATCCATTTTTATCATAAGACCTTTGCACCTAAGATAATTTTGCTTTCAGACAAGGCAAAAACGCAGGTCAAGAGGGAGTTTATGTGTGATAAATAATCGATTGAGTACGTTTTTCCTCGGTTCCCTCTTGAGGGGTAAACCCGGATGGAAGTCAAATGGCTTTCGTGCAAAGGTCTCATCATAAATCTCATCGCACCTGTTTGAGGTCAGATGTTTAAATGATCTCGTTCAAACATTTCACTTTTGCACACTCAATCATAGTATTAGAAAGTTTTACAGTTTCGAAAACATAACCGTCAATCGTGAAGCTAATTTGACCACGAGGTATACTTTCAAGATACTCCATCATTAAGCCGTTGAGTGTTTTAGGGCCATCTATTGGTAGGTCCCAGAATAAATTACGATTCACGTCACGAATAGATGCACTGCCATCAATTAGATACCACTCATTATCTATTGGAGTAATGTCGGGCTCACGAGTATTGGCAAGATCTGTTGTGAAGTCACCAACAATCTCCTCTAGCAGGTCGGCAAGTGTTATTAGTCCTTGAATTTCACCATACTCATCAACGATAAGAGCCATACTACGTTTATGAGTTTTAAAGCTGATTAACTGTTTGTTCAGCGATGTGCTTTCGGGTACAAAATATGGCTCAGTAATATGATCACGTATTTTTTCATGAGTGAATGGCGAGGGGTCACTCAGTAGTTTGGCCGTGGCTCGTAGATGTAAAATCCCGATGACATTATTGATGTTGCCTTCAAACACAGGCAGCCTTGTATACTCGGTATCTTCAAGCTGCTTAATAATCTCATCAATACCATCTTCTAGGTTGATTCCGCTGACTTCGCTGCGTGGGATCATAATATCTTCTACAGACGATTTTTCTAAATTTAAGATATTGAGCAACATATCTTGGTGATCATCTGGTATTAAGGCGCCGGCCTCACCAACAATTGTTTTTAGTTCGTCTGGATGAAGGTGATCATTGGTATTGACCTTATGAATATCGACGCCAAATAATTTGGCTAGGCCATTTGACAGATGGTTGACGATCCATACCGCGGGGTAGAGAGCAAATAACAAGGGCTTTAGTAGTAAAGTAAAAGGAAAAGCGACTCTTTCTGGATGCAGTGCAGCGATTGTTTTAGGTGTCACCTCTGCAAATATGAGAACAACCAATGTGAGCAACACACTCGCTGTAAATACCGAGTGCTCGCCATAGAGTCTTAGGGCAATTAAGGTTGTTAGTGCCGCGGCTAAATTATTAGCAAGATTATTCCCAATTAAAATGACACCAATTAATCTATCAGGTCGTCTCAATAAATCTGATGCGCGCTTGGCCCCCATATGTCCTTTTTTTTCTAAATGCCTTAGACGATAGCGATTTAATGCCATCATTGCAGTTTCGGAGCTTGAAAAGAAAGCCGAGCAAAAAATTAATAATCCAAGAATACTGAATAAAATACTTAAGGGAATATCGTTCAAAGAGGGTTAACCTGTATACATTTATGGAGTGGTATCGTAATTAAAAGATCAGATCTAATCAATGAATGAATTATATTAATGATTTGAGTAAAGTAAAAATACAGTTATGTTAATTCCGAGAGCTTCATGGTGCAGTAATATTGATCAGTGATTGTATACCAGCAGTGGCATTTTTAGACTTATCTATAATTGTAAAGCCTACCCAAAAAAGCGTGTCATTATCTATCGAAGGTTGGCACCACAAGCACTCTACACCAATCTCTATATAAAATTGCCCATTAATGCTGTTGGGTAACATCAGTGAGAATTGATGCGATGACTCGATTACGAAGGCTTTTCCAAGTAGTAAAAGACCCTCTTGATGAATATCAACAAGCTTACCCATAGTCTCTGACCTAGCACTATCGAGAAGCGCAATTTCTACAGATAACTTATGTCGCCTTAGTTGCCGTCTATTGGCTAATGCATTAGAGACCGTCATCTTCTTAACATTCTCATAGTTATTACTTTAAGGACTTTGACTCGTCATCTAAACGTTGGAAGATTTTTTCTAGTGCGCGTTCAAATAGCGGTTTAGTACTGCCAGCCACTACTTTTGCATCTTCAGAAATTACTTTTCTTGCAAGCTCTAGGCGAGAGATCATGACTACTTTTTGACTGGTGCTATCAACGAGCATAAATTTCTTAAGCTTAGAGCTAAAACCATTGACCTTAAGGCGAATATTTTTATCAAATTCAAACCAAGTGCCTGCTTCAATAAGTTTTAAGTATTCGATAACTTTTTCTTCTTCCTTGGTCGCTTGCTCTTCTACTTGTGCAATTGGCTCTGGCTCTTTAATCGGTAAAGGTTTAGCTGAGAGTTTTTGTTCTGTCTTACCATCAACTGGGTCCTCTTTTGAAGCAACAGGAGCATATCTTTTGACCGTTGCAATTTTAAGCGCGGTTAAGTCGACCAAAATTTTCTTAGAGCTAGTTTGATCGTAACCCATCGTATTAAAGCCGATTTTAATCGCTGATAAAATACCGTTAAAACGCGGTTCTAACTCTGATCTATCGGCAGTCTGGTCGCTAAAATCAAAGAAATAAACTAATTCGTCAATGACTCTTAATGCCTGCTTCCAGAGAGCCTCATTATCGCTGTCTCTTAGCTGTAATAGTGTTAGATAAGTAAACCAAGGACGAAGTAATTGAGTGACTGCCGATGGCAACTTGACACCTTTTACACGGCTTTCTAATTCTTGCTTGCCACGTTTTTTGGCTAAGCGAAGGCGTTCTTGACCCTGAACACGTTCAATATTATTGCGTTCTTTAAGCTGGTGCTTATGATGTAATTTATTCTTTAAGCGGTTGAATTCGAATAAGATTTCTGCAAACAATCTAACGTCGTTCTTGAACTCATCGATAATTCGCATAACAACAGATTTGATCTCATCAAACATGTCATACAAAGCAGAGCCATCATCATTAACATAGTTAGCGCCAGCTTCAGCTAAGCTGTCCAATAAAAGTCTAGCGGGGTGCTCTGGTTTTTCAAAAAACTGCGTATCGATAAAGGCTAATTTTAAGAAAGGAGTGTGGAGATGGCTCAGCAGCGTTTTAACTGAATCCGGTAAGCTTTCGTCAGTCAAAATATATTCGAATAAAATACCAACAAGATCAATGGTATACATATCTTGCTGATCAATTTGGCCATCGGGTGATTCTTTCGCTAATTGCGCAGCTACTTGCTTATTAGTCTCATAAATGCTTTGGGCATCCATTAACTGATGATCTTTAACTAATACAGTTCTAGAAGATTGAATATTCTCAACCGCATCTATTATTTGTTGATTAACAAACAAAATAGGAGGGTGGGAGACTTTATTGCCTCTTCTATTAAATTCTTTCGGCGCAACATCAGAAACTACGGGTGGCTTCCCGGTATATTCATCGACGCCATATTGCCGAGTTTGTTGCAGCAATGAGCGTATTGCATGAACAAGTTTAACTTGTTCGCCTTCTTTCATAGCTCGATCTGCTTCTACACTTAGACCTGAAGCTTCTCCGTGCTGACCATCTTCTGAGCCGTCTGCGCCATCAGACTCCTCTAAATATGGATTTTCTTCTACATTTTGGCGGGCATTATAAGTATTTTCAGTCATGCCTTGATCGTAGCGAAGATTTGGCAGTATCCCTTCCGAGATAAAATATTCGTTGGTTGTTGTATATAAAGGTTCAAGGTAGGTATAGATTAGGCTTGCAAATACCTTGTAAGCACTAAGCTTGGATGTCGTAGTGATACTGATAAGAGTCAGTGTCGATTTTAAGGCTACACAAAATTGTAGAGGTGAAATAGGGTTGTTGTGCTCGTTAACAGCATGTCCGTTATTTATGCTACCAAAACGCTTTTCTAATTGCCAAATATCTTCTTGGTATTCAATATTACTTTCATGAGCAATTGTCTTTATTGCGATGGTTTCTTCTAATTCATCATTATCGATAAGCGACCATATGCTCTCTTTAGGATCCGGCTCGCGTAAGTAAGTAGCCAGCGTCTTATTTTTAAATTGAGTAAAGCCATCGTTAATTTTATTACTAAAATGTGCCTTAAGCCGATCCGAGTTGACTCTGAATTCACGAAGGTTATCCATTCCTACTAAATGTTCTTGATTGGTTTTGGACTTATCGATATTGTCGTTTAGCTTGCCGTCAAAATTAAGGGTAAATTCTTCAAAAAACATGGTTGCCTGATTCACAGCCACTTCTTGGCAATGGTTAAGCCAAGCAGTTACTTTACGATCATGTGAAGTAGTTTTTTCAGGCGAAATAGAGCGTAAATGCGGGCGAGGCCTTTGATTCGATTTGTCTTTGTCGGGCATTACATTACCTTGATGTTATTTTTTGTCCCTAATCTCGAACTAATTATCGAGGACGTCTTCATACAATTAATATTTTATGGTGATTTTAATGAATATTAATCAATAGTAGTCCATTACTTATCGGCCATTTACGGCATTTGTTTATAAATTGTCGGGGCTGATTACAAAATAGTCATGCTCATTACTATATCAACTACTGATTAATTTCTATACGTTGCTGGCTATTTAATAGTTGTTATTGCCTAGTAAAATTTTTTACATCGTGCAAGCACAACAAGAGACCATAAAATAAACTTCTTGCTAGCATGTAAAATACAAATAAATGCAAGTGTTTGCAAGTGTTTGCAAGTTTGTAAGCTAAGTATAGATTAGTTAAGGATTATTTCCAAAACTAACTTGCTGCCAAAATAAGCTAACATCAGCATACAAAACCCACCAATCACCCATCTACCAGCCTTATTGCCCCTCCATCCTAATTGAAAGCGTCCCCATAGCACGATGGTGAAGATTAACAGCCCAAAAAGAGATAACACCGTTTTATGGACTAATTGCTGGGCAAATATATTATCTATAAACGTAAAACCAATAGCCATCCCAAGAGCAAGAGTAATAACCCCCGCTAACACTAATTCAAAGATTAGGGCTTCCATTGTCTGTAATGCAGGGAGAATATTTGTAAGCTTGCCTAAGCGGTGGCTTTTTAGTTGATGATTTTGCCAGCTCCATAAGACTGCTTGAAGAGAAGCCATGGTTAATAAACTATAAGAAATTATAGACAAAAGAATATGAGAACCAATAGCAATGTTGACTACGACAAGGTGTGGTTCAAGGTCTCTGAATATAATGGCGACAAGAATAAAAATGATCGATAACGGAAATAAAAAAATAAGAAGATTGTGTAGCGGTTTTTTAAAGCTGCTGGTGACAACAATAATATTAATAGAGAGAAATATAATAGAAGGCATGTTTTGAATGCCCAAATTAAGTCCGTCAGGCATTACAGTCGCAAAATATATCGCAATGCAGTGAATCAGTATTGCAGATAGAGCTAAAAGGAATAAGTTGCGTGTATTCACCGCTTTATTTTGCTTTAAGTGCTTGAACAGATAAGCGCTTGCTAAAGAATACAAGAGTAATGCAAAAATATTGGCAATTAATGACAACATGTAAGGGTCTTCTGTTGCGATGACTTGGTCTAGCTGAGGTTGCATTTAGTCTATTTTAGTTTATCTAAAATTTAGTCTTTCCAGAACCGGTCATACTATTAATATCTGGTAATTAAAATCTGATTGTTAGTATTTGTGACTATTGAATGATCACTATATCGAAAAACAAGCAGTTCAAGCTAGAGCATAGTGTGTCATAGGATGTGGGCGATGAGAAGATACATTTGTTAGTTTGACGTTTTTGTCTTTAAAAACAAAAACACCCTGACAGGTCAGGGTGTTTTATAGGGTATATTTCTTATACTGGTTACAACTAGATACTAAAGTAAATCGTTGATGGCAACGGAAATAAATTTAAGCAATTTAAAAAATTAACTTATAAAGCTTTAATTTGGCCGTTCAAACGACTTTTATGACGTGCTGCTTTATTCTTATGAATAATGCCCTTGTCAGCCATGCGGTCGATTACAGGAACTGCAGCTGCATATGCTGCATTAGCTACTTCTTTATCGCCGGCCTCAATAGCCGTGATGACTTTTTTAATCTGAGTACGAACCATAGAGCGCAGGCTAGTGTTGTGCTTGCGGGTTTTTTCGTTTTGAAGGGCACGTTTTTTCGCTTGGGGTGAGTTTGCCACCGTTGAGCTCCTATTTATATCAATAAAATTCAGTTTTGTGCTACCTATCGAATGGATTAACACTCAAAATAAATAGCCCTATTTCAGGGGGCACAATTATGCCAGTTGTTAGAACTTTGTCAACCATTTAACACAAGCTTTAATTGTGTCATAAAAATTGATGTAAAGATTTATATTGGGCTGGCAGAGGCAAGATTTGTCTGAGCTAGCTGAGATAGCTTAAATGTTACACCATGTTATAAAAAAGTTGCGCTGAAAGAACACTTATTAGTTAATTTGGGATGCTTTTAGCTGAGCGCCCAACGACTACTTTCCGCTAGGCTGGGTTACATAACTGGGCTTTTAAGCTGAGCCTTTTAACTGACCTCTCGATTTGAGCGCTCGGCAATTGAGTGATCGTTATTGAGCTTAAAAATAATGTCAGCGTATTTTGGTAAAGTTGCTAACAAATGCACAGTTAATCTTTCATAGTGCTGAATGAATCGTTGCAACTCGGCTGTGCTCATAATACCTGACTTATTATTTGAAGATGACGCATCATTTAAGGTTTTTGCTCTAAGTTTATCCTCTTGTTTTTGTCGCCAGTCATAAACACAATCAAAACTCGGAGCTTTAAGCATAATAAGCTTATCAACTTGCTCAAATATCGGTAAATAGTCATCGCTAATCACATGGTTAATATGCTGACGCCATATACATTGAGGATCTTCCAGTTCTTCTAAAATATTGATGGGCGTGCTCAACTCTTGTTGTGCTTGAGGTCTTACACCAAAGCACCAGCCCTCTATTAAAATAATATCAATAGGTTCGTGAGTTGTTTCCCAGTCGCTTTCTGCGTGTCTATCGTCGGTGCTTTTATCGAAGCGTGGAATCACCACCTCGGCTTCACCGGCCAAGAACTTAGTAAGAATATGGCTCAGTAAAGTTGTATCGTGAGTGCCCGGAACCCCTCTAGTAAGAAATAAGGGGTGTATGTCATTTGCGCACTGCTGTCTTTCAGCTTTAGTTTTATAGAAATCATCAATAGAGAGGTTAGCAACATTTTTGTTATATAGTTCGCTAAAAATTTGGCTCAGCAATAGAGTCAATGTAGACTTCCCGCTACCTTGCGAGCCATTGATACCAATAATGAGTGGTTTATTGCTATCGCTGGCTTTTTGGTCTTGAATGATTTCATCGGCTAGGGGGAAGAAATATTTCTGCGCGAGGATTTTATATGTGTCAGGAAGCTTTTCTTGGGTGCAAAAATCATCGATCAATAATTGTTGAGATTCGTCAAACTTGGCTAAAGTATCGGTATTCATTATTGTTCACTACATTATTTTGGTTTGCGGCAGCTGTGTGTTGTCGCCGACGTTAAAAAATATATGCTATAAAATGTATCATAAAAGTATGATTATAACGCTATGAATTGATACTGTTCAGCAAAAAACAATATCCTTGGCGAGAATCAAAGAGCTTGCATACATAATTGAAAGGTTTTTTAGGCGTTTAAAAATAAGACAATTTCGCTTATAAAGATATTTATAAGAATTCTTCCATTTGGTGAACTTTAAAGATTAATAATGAGCGCTAACGAAAATAACAAAAATAAAGCAGGTCTACTTCGCTCTGGGCTGATTGTTAGCATCATGACATTATTGTCTAGAGTGTTAGGCCTAGGCAGAGATGTTGTGTTTGCCTCTTTTCTTGGTGCGTCAGCGGGAGCCGATGCATTCTTTGTTGCCTTCAAAATCCCTAATTTTTTACGCCGTTTGTTTGCAGAGGGCGCCTTTGCTCAAGCATTTGTGCCAGTGTTATCTGAGTATCGAGAAAAGGGCTCGCATGAGGCGGTTAAGCATCTCATTGATAGAGTCTGTGGCTGCCTTGGCTTAACTCTCGCGGTGCTTACGGGTGTAGTGGTTTTTGCAGCGCCTGCGGTTACGGTCGTCTTTGCGCCAGGTTTTTGGGACGACCCCTATAAATTTGATTTAACGCAACAAATGTTGCGTATAACCTTTCCCTATTTATTGCTCATTTCTTTAACAGGTTTTGCAGGCGCAATTTTAAATAGCTATGACCGTTTTGCGATCCCGGCATTTACCCCAGTTTTATTAAATGTTTGCTTAATTATCTCGGCTGTTTGGATTAGCCCTTATTTTGCCCAGCCAATTATCGCCCTAGCTTGGGGTGTGTTAATTGCAGGTATGGTGCAGTTGGCGTTTCAAATTCCTTTTTTATGGAAGTTAAAATTACTGCCAAGCCCAAAAGTTGATTTTAAAGATGATGGCGTTAAACGTATTTTATTGTTGATGGCCCCAGCTATTTTTGGTGTCTCGGTTTCACAAATAAATTTATTACTCGATACGGTATTAGCGTCGTTCCTGCCCACCGGAAGCATCTCTTGGTTATATTATTCGGATCGATTAGTCGAGTTGCCGCTAGGCACAATCGCTATTGCTATTGGCACGGTTATTTTGCCAAGTTTGTCGCGCGAGCATGTGAATAAAAAATCTGACCAGTTTAGTTTAACGATGGATTGGGCCTTGCGGTGTATTTTATTAATAGCTATCCCTGCAGCTATTGCATTAATGGTTTTATCGGGCCCAATTTTAAGCACTTTGTTTGAATATGGTAAAACGAATGCCAATGATATTGCTATGTCTGCCTTAAGCCTTAAGGCATACGCCTTTGGTTTGTTAGCCTTTATGTTGATTAAGGTGCTGGCGCCTGGATATTTTTCTCGGCAGGATACTAAAACACCGGTAAAAATTGGTATTATTGCGATGATTGTTAATATGATACTTAACTTAGTGCTGGTCATTCCATTCCATTTTTATTGGCAAATTGGTCATGTTGGGCTTGCTTTAGCAACGTCATTAGCGGCATTTTTAAACGCAGGTTTATTGTATCGTGGGCTCAGAAAAAGCAATCTTTATCAGCCCGCAAAAGGCTGGGGAAAATACTTAGCTAGATTAATTTTTGCTAATTTATCAATGCTGATCGTGCTGCTATTTATGCTAACTTTTTTCAGCACATGGTCAGATCTTTCGGCGCTAACTCGCGTCAAGAATATTGGTTTTATTTGTGCTTTAGGCCTTGTTGTTTATATCAGCGTATTATTTTTATCGGGCTTTAGATTTAAAGATATTAAAAAAAGTTAGAGCTATGAACAGTACAACTATTAAAAATAAATTTATTCTATGTGCAAAGATAGCACTGCTGAGATAGTGCTCTAAATTAACAGTTTCTCTTAGCCTATTTATTGCTTGTTGAAGATAGATTTACATAAGTCTGTAATAAAGCCTTGGTAACATAAAGAGTGTGCAAAGTTTTTTTAAGCATTT
Source organism: Cellvibrionaceae bacterium (assembly GCA_034111645.1). Classification (GTDB taxonomy): domain Bacteria; phylum Pseudomonadota; class Gammaproteobacteria; order Pseudomonadales; family Cellvibrionaceae; genus CANLBN01. The sequence goes on along the minus strand of JAWUWW010000055.1, from coordinate 39,370 downwards.
TTATGGCCAGCATATACTCATGGTAGCGATCAAATCTAATTGCGGGGATTAACGAGTGGTTGAAGAGCATCTAACGCCCACATTAACTCAAATGTTTAAAGTATGGTTGCGCATTGGCTTTTTGTCTTTTGGCGGGCCGGCAGCGCAAATCGCGCTGATGCACAATGAGTTGGTTAAAGAGAGACGTTGGCTCAGTGAACAACAATTTTTACATGCCTTAAGTTTTTGTATGTTGTTGCCGGGGCCCGAGGCAATGCAGCTAGCAACTTATGCCGGTTGGCGTCTCCAAGGCGTAAAAGGCGGATTGTTAGCCGGTAGTTTATTTGTATTGCCAGGCGCTGTCATTATTTTAATGCTTGCTGGTTTCTATTCGGCTTTTGGTTCTGTACCTATCCTAGAAGCATTTTTTTTGGGTATTAAAGCGGCGGTTGTAGTCATTGTTGTTCAGGCATTATGGCGAATGTCTAAAAAAACTTTGGTGCGCTATTATTATTGGTTGATTGCACTAGCTTCTTTCATGGGTATTTTTTTCTTTGGTATTCCCTTTCCCGTTATTGTTGTGAGTGCATTAATTATAGGCGCTACGCTTATGTTCTCGAGCGCGCCAAAGCCTCTAGTTTCAGCAAGTATTGATAACAAGCCTAGCATTAACAATCTGGCAAAAGATAATGTCGCAACAGATAATGCCGCATCAAAGAGTGAATCAAAAGCTATTAATCAATATTCTCTTTTAGCATCGATAAAGACTTGCTGTATATGGTTGCTGATTTGGTGGTTACCTTTATTATTAATTATTGTTATCTGGCCAGACAGTATTTTTGCAGATTTAGGGTTGTTTTTTTCTAAATTAGCGGTGGTTACATTTGGTGGTGCTTATGCTGTTTTATCTTATATGGCGCAAGATGTCGTTAGTCTTTATGGCTGGCTAACAGCAACACAGATGATTGATGGTTTAGGCCTTGCAGAGACGACACCGGGGCCATTAATTTTAGTTACAGAGTTTGTTGGGTTTTTGGCGGCGAGTAAAGCCGGTTTTTGGTCTGGTGTTGCCGGTGCCATGGTTGCACTTTGGGCAACGTTTATCCCATGCTTTTTATGGGTATTTTTAGGTGCGCCTTATATTGAATGGCTGGGTATGCAGCCACGAATTAAGTCAGCGCTACATTGTGTAACGGCAGCTGTTGTTGGGGTTATTTTAAATTTGAGTTTATGGTTTTTTTTACATGTCTTGTTTGATAGTGTTGCTCTGCAACAGTTGGGTTGGTTTAAAATTTGGCAGCCAGAATTTAGCTCAATTAATTGGCAAGTATTGTTGCTGGTATTGCTCAGCTCTTATATATTATTTATACGCAAATTGAGTATCATTAAATTGCTCGCTATTGTCTCAGCCGCTGGGGTGTTGTTGGGTTTATTGTAGCTTTACTATTTATTGAGCAACTTATTGCAGTCGCTTAAGCCGACACACAAGAAACTCTCAATTATCTTAAGGGGTTTGAATGCTTTTAAACACGCAAGAAAAGTATGGTTGGGTTGCTAAACTATTGCATTGGTTAGTAGCGCTCGCGGTCTTTGGTCTTTTTGGTTTAGGGCTGTGGATGGTTGATTTGGGCTACTATGACTCTTGGAATAAGCTTGCCCCTCATTATCATAAAAGTGTCGGTATATTGTTGATGATCGTAATGCTATTTCGAGTGGCTTGGCGTTATTTTAATGTACGTCCTATACCATCAAAAGCGTTAACACAGCGCGAGAAAAAGATTTCTCATAGTGTTCATATAATTTTGTATGTCACCATTTTTTTAATGTTTATTTCGGGTTATTTAATTTCTACGGCAGATAACCGAGGAATTGAGGTCTTCGATTGGTTCACTGTTTCCTCATTTGGCGCTTTCTTTGAAAACCAAGAAGATATAGCGGGTAATATCCATGAGTGGCTATCTTATATTTTGGTGAGTCTTGCCGTTGTTCATTTATTGGCAGCATTAAAACATCATTTTATAAATAAAGATGATGTGCTTAAACGTATGCTCTAGATGAACATATATTCTTCACTTATTGGGTTGAATTTTAAAAATGATATTTTAAACTAGGCGTATAATTATTAATTTCTAGGTTTTGTTTTTGATGTTGGGTTTTTTGAGAGACAATTTTAAAAAAGTCATTGCATAAATGATTGTATAAGATGATTGTATAAATAGCCTCTTAGAAAATAGTTTCTAAGAAAAACGGAGGGTTGGGATGAAAAAAATATTATTTGCAGCGGCGACTTTAGCGTTAATTTCTTTGCCGGTTTCGGCAGCTAATTACGTTATCGACGATAAGGGCGCACACGCGTTCATTAACTTTAAGATTCAGCATTTGGGATATTCTTGGTTGACGGGTCGATTCAACACTTTTACGGGTCAATTTAATTACGATGCTGATAAGGTTAGTGCTACTAAAATTGTGGTCGATATAGAGCCAGGTAGCTTCGACTCTAATCACGCAGAGCGTGATCGGCATATAAAAGGCCCTGAGTTTCTTAATGTACCAAAATTTGCTAGCGCTAAATTTGTCAGCACCAAGGTCGTTGATAAAGGCAACAACCAACTTGAGGTGGTAGGTGATCTTACACTTTTGGGAGTTACAAAAAGCATTACAATCGATGCCGAAAAAATTGGTGAAGGTAAAGACCCATGGGGTGGTTATCGTGCCGGTTTTGCAGGCACTACAAAAATTGGTTTAAAAGATTTTGGTATCCCAGAGAGTCTAGGGCCATCGTCTACCGAAGTATTTCTAGATTTACACATAGAAGGTATTCGTCAGTAGCTTTTGTCTTAAAGCTGATTCTTTAAGCGGGTCTTTACAGTTTTGTTGCACTGTAAAAGGCTCGCTTTTATATTTGATCACTTGTAAATGCATAATAGTGAGCCAACAAAAAGCCCTTAGCAAGCCAATAGAAAGCCCTTAGCAAGCTAATAAAAAGCTCTTGGCGAGGTTATAAAAAGCCTCAATCGAATACTATACCAGCAACCTCTAAGTACTATTTTAGCTTTATTTGGGCGCTATCAATCCTATATTGTCCTTTCTTCTTGACTCTATAGACGCTTAAATTTGATATTTCAAAGCCTTTAGCGCAATAGCAGTTGTCGTTTCTTTTGTAGCCGTTATACTTGCCCATTTTAAAGATTGGCGTGACTATTGTGACCTCTAAGCACGAATTTATCCGTGGTCTATATAATGTAGGCTCAGAACATTTTGGCAATGTTGTCACTATGGGTTCTTTTGACGGCGTGCATCTTGGGCATCAGGCGATTATCGAGCAGTTAAAAGAACAGTCAAAACGTTTGAGCCTGCCCTCACTGGTAATGATTTTTGAGCCTCAGCCGCACGAATTTTTTACTGGCGATAAAGCGCCCGCAAGACTGATGCGTTTAGGTGAAAAAATTCAAGCTTTATTTGAGCAGGGTGTAAATCGAGTTTTATGCTTACCGTTTAACCGTAAGCTAAGCGAGTTAAGCTCAGAGGAGTTCATCCAAAAGGTATTAATTGATGCATTGGGTGTGCGTTATCTAGTGGTTGGCGATGATTTTCGTTTTGGTAGCGGCCGCAGTGGTGATTATTCCGATTTGGTCGCCGCTGGCGATAAATATGATTTTCAGGTAACTGATACGTTATCGTTTTTAATTGATGGGCAAAGGGTAAGCAGCACTCTGATCAGAAGCCTGCTGCAGCAAAACAATTTTACCCAAGCTGCACATTTGTTAGGCCGGCCTTATACGATTAGCGGCCGTGTTGTACGAGGCCAGCAGCTCGGTCGTCAATTAGGTGCCCCAACGGCTAATGTGCATCTGCGTCGTTATTCCTCGCCACTTGCTGGAGTCTTTGCGGTTACCGCTAGGCTGGCTTCAGATGAATTAGTTTGTGGTGTCGCCAATGTAGGCGTAAGGCCCACACTTGGGGGTGATGCAAAACCTATTTTAGAGGTCCATCTTTTTGACAGAAATGATGATCTGTATGGCCAGAATATTATTGTTGAATTTAAGCATCAGCTACGAGAAGAAAAACGCTTTGAAAACTTAGAGGCGCTTAAATCTCAAATACAGGCAGATATTGTTTTAGCCCGCTCTTATTTTGGGCTTTAAAGCGAGAGTAAAATTTAGAGAGAACAATTAACAAAAGTTTAAAATTTTTTATTAACTATTTACTGACTAAGCAGAGTTTATCTCTGCGATTAATCATTGAAACAATTAGATATAAACATGACCGATTATAAAGCAACATTAAATTTACCGAATACGTCTTTTCCTATGAAAGCTAACTTAGCTCAGAGGGAGCCACAAATTTTAAAAAAATGGCAGCAACAAGACGTCTATAAAAGTATTCGCGAGGCTAGGCGTGGTCGCGAGCAATTTATTTTGCATGATGGGCCTCCTTATGCGAACGGCAACATTCATATTGGTCATGCGGTTAATAAAATATTAAAAGACATTATTGTTAAATCAAAAACTTTAAGTGGTTTTGACGCGCCTTATGTTCCTGGTTGGGATTGTCACGGTTTACCTATTGAGCACCAAGTTGAAAAGAAAATTGGAAAGGCGGGCGTGAAGGTTGATGTAAAAACATTTCGCCAAAAGTGTCGCGAGTATGCGGCTAAGCAAGTTGAAGGCCAAAAGACAGATTTTGTGCGCTTGGGTATTTTGGGTGAGTGGGATAATCCCTACCTTACGATGAACTTTGAAACCGAGGCAAATACAGTGCGTGCCTTGGGTAAAATCGCTGAAAACGGTTTTTTAGTACGTGGCTATAAGCCGGTTTATTGGAGCGTAGTTGGGGGCTCAGCATTAGCCGAAGCCGAGGTTGAATATCAAGACAAAACATCTTTTTCTATTGATGTGCGTTATAAGGTAGTTGATGAGGGCGAATTGCATGCTCGTATCCATGACTTAAAAGGTAAGGGTGAGATATCGGTTTTAATTTGGACCACAACACCTTGGACATTACCGGCCAGTTTAGCAGTCAGCGTTAATGCTGAATTTAATTATGTAGTGGTGCAGGCGGGCAGCGAGCGTCTGATTATCGCTCGAGATTTAATTGAAGCTGTTATGAGTCGCGGTGACCTAAAGGATTACTCGGTCGTTGGTCGTGTCGATGGTTCGGCACTAGAAAATTTATTACTACAGCATCCTTTTTACGATCGACAAGTGCCAGTAGTGCTAGGGGATCATGTGACTACCGATGCCGGCACTGGTTGCGTGCATACAGCACCGGATCACGGTGCAGATGATTTTATTGTCTCACAAAAATATGGTATCGAGACCGTTAACTATGTGCAGTCAGACGGTACCTATAGGGGCGGTGTTGAGTTTTTTGCAGGTGATCATGTCTATAAAGTCGATGATAAAGTGATTGCCTTATTAGAGGAGCGTGGCAAGCTCTTTTATCAAACCAAATTTGTTCATAGTTTTCCTCATTGTTGGCGCACTAAAACGCCGTTAATCTTTCGCGCAACGCCCCAATGGTTTATTACACTTAATCACAATGACATGCGCACAAAAGTTAATGCCGCTATTAATGACGTGCAGTGGATTCCAAGTTGGGGTAAGGCACGTATCCAAGGCATGATAGAAAATAGCCCCGATTGGTGTGTATCTCGTCAACGTACTTGGGGTGTACCTATTACTTTGTTTGTGCATAAAGAAACCCAAGAGCTGCATCCAAAGACCGCCGAGCTGGTTGAACAAGTTGCACTAAAAATTGAGCAAGAGGGTATTGATGCATGGTTTGACTTAAGTGCTCGAGACTTATTAGGTGATGACGCAGATAATTATGAAAAAGTAGGCGATACTTTAGATGTATGGTTTGATTCAGGTGTTACTCATCACTCTGTACTGCGCGCGCGCGATAATTTGCGCTTTCCTGCCGATTTATATTTAGAGGGCTCGGATCAACATCGCGGATGGTTTCAGTCTTCGTTAAAAACATCGATGACCATTAACGGTGTGCCTCCTTATAAGCAAGTACTTACTCATGGATTTACGGTTGATTCTAATGGTAAAAAAATGTCGAAGTCGATCGGTAATGTGATTCCGCCTCAAAAAGTGATGAATGATTTGGGCGCCGATGTTTTACGACTATGGGTAGCAGCAACAGATTTTAGTGCCGAGATGAGTGTTTCGGATGAAATTCTAAAGCGCACGGCAGATTCTTATCGACGTATCCGCAATACTGCACGTTTCTTTTTAGGTAGCTTAGATAGCTTTAATCCTGCCACTGACTGCGTGCCGGTAGATGAGCTTGTGGCGCTCGATCTATGGGCAGTTAACAGAGCGGTGCAATTACAACAAGAATTTATAGAAGCCTTTGATGCCTACCAGTTTCATATTATTTATCAAAAGTTACATAACTTTTGTATTGTTGATATGGGTGGATTTTATCTCGACATCATCAAAGATCGCCTCTACACCACAAAATCTGATAGCAAAGCTCGACGCTCAGCGCAAACCGCGCTTTATCATATTACCGAGGCCTTTACGCGCTGGATAACGCCTATTTTGAGCTATACCGCCGATGAACTTTGGGATGTTTTGCCTTCTGTTGAAAATCGTGAAAAGACTGTATTTGCGGCGCAGTGGTATCAGTTTCCTCAGATTAGTAAAACTAACGAAGACTTAGATGCAGATTATTGGCAATTAATTGCTGAAGTTAAAGATGCTGTCAATAAAGTGCTCGAGACCAAGCGCAACGAAGGTGTTGTTGGCAAGGCACTACAGGCAACGGTCTCGCTTTATTGCTCGGGTGAATTAGCTCGCCAAATAAACCGCCTAGAAAACGAGTTGCGTTTTGTGCTAATTACCTCAAATGCAGTTGTTGTTGAAGGCGACGCTCCCGCAAATGCAGTTGAGACTGACGTAGAAGGCCTGACGGTATTGGTAGCGCCCAGTGAAGATCCCAAATGTGTACGTTGCTGGCACCAATGTGCCGATGTAGGCAGTGTGGATGAGCATGAAGAATTGTGCGGACGTTGCGTTGCAAACGTTGATGGCGACGGTGAAGTTAGGCATTTTGCTTAATCTTGATAATGATGAATCTTATGAAGCAAGTTAATATTAAACAAAAAAGCCCCTATTTTTTGGTGGTGGCAGTTATATTTGTGCTCGATCAAATTACAAAAAACTGGGCTGTATCGAGTTTACACTATGCAGAGCCCAACGATTTTTTGCCATTTTTTAATTTTACTTTGTTATATAACTATGGCGCCGCTTTTAGCTTTTTAAATGATGCAGGTGGTTGGCAGCGTTGGTTTTTTACCATTGTGGCTATTGCAGTTAGCACTCTTCTGGTGGTCTGGATGATTCGGCTTGAGCGTACAAAAAGGCTAGAGCTAATTGCCTTAACGCTTGTTTTAGGGGGTGCTCTCGGTAATCTGTATGATCGTATTTTATTGGGTTATGTGGTTGATTTTATAGATTGGTTTTATCCAGCAAGTCAGTCATGCTTGCCATTATTTTATGCCCGCCAAGACTTGCAAAGTTGCCATTGGCCCGCATTTAACATAGCCGATGCTTGTATTTTATTAGGCGTATCGACATTGTTAGTCGATACTTTTTTGACTAAAGATAGTGAAAAAAAACATACTGAGAAAAATAGTAAAAAAAAATCTGCTGAGAAAAGATAGTTCACATAAAAGATAAGTAAATTTTTAATAGTTAATGAATATCTAAAAAAAGAGGACATAATGACTGCATTAGTAATTGGTGAAGGTACACAGGTCACCTTACATTTTTCGCTGTCGCTAAAAAATGGGCATCTTATTGATTCTAATTTTGACCAAGAGCCTGCTCAGTTTGTAGTAGGAGACGGCAACTTATTAGAAGGTTTCGAAAAAGCTCTGTTAGGATTGCCAGCGGGCGTGCGGAAAGTATTTACTATAAGGCCTGAAGACGGCTTTGGGCAGGCAAATCCGAGTAATATTCAAACCTTTAAACGTGATCAGTTTAACGATGATCTAGAGCTTGAAGAGGGTTTAATGTTGTCCTTTGCCGATGCGCAAAATGCAGAGTTACCGGGCGTGGTTGCAAGCTTTGATGATGCTATAGTGACGGTGGATTTTAACCATCCGTTGGCCGGAAAAGAGATAGAGTTTGAAGTTCAGATTCTGTCGGTAGACCCATCTGTTACGCATTAATATCAAATCATCAATTGACGTTAGTTAATTTAACAACGTAAAAATTGATCTAAAAAAGTTATCGAGAATGTCCATGGGCGCACAAATTAAGTTAGCTAATCCAAGAGGTTTTTGTGCGGGTGTTGATCGTGCTATCGATATTGTCAACCGTGCGCTTGATATATATGGCCCCCCTATCTATGTTCGTCATGAGGTTGTACATAATAAATTTGTGGTCGATAGTCTGCGTGAACGCGGCGCTATTTTTGTCGATGAATTAGATGAAGTGCCCGATGATAAGATCGTTATTTTTAGCGCTCATGGGGTCTCAAAAGCGGTTAAAAAAAATGCGAGCGAGCGCGAGTTAAAAGTTTTTGATGCGACTTGCCCATTAGTAACAAAAGTGCATTTAGAAGTTACGCGCTATAGCAGTAGTGCTTCAGAATGTATTCTGATTGGTCATCAGGGGCACCCAGAGGTCGAGGGTACCATGGGGCAGTATAATTCTGATTCGGGTGGACATATCTATTTGGTAGAGAGCGAGCTCGATGTCGCTAGCCTGCAAGTGAAAAACCCAGAGTTATTGTTTTATGTGACTCAGACGACGTTATCTATGGATGATACCGCTAAGGTAATAGCCGCCTTGCGTGCAAAATTCCCCGAAATCCAAGGCCCTAAAACAGACGATATCTGCTATGCCACGCAAAACCGCCAAGATGCCGTCAAGCAACTAGCATTAGAGTGTGATTTAGTGTTGGTGGTCGGTTCGCCCAATAGCTCAAACTCAAATCGTTTGCGCGAGCTAGCCCAGCGTTGCGGCGCAGAGGCATATCTTGTCGATAATGCATCGCAAGTAAAAGCGCAGTGGTTAGAGGGTAAACGCGCCATTGGTGTTACAGCGGGCGCATCTGCCCCTGAAATATTAGTCAAAGAGGTGATAGATACCCTTAAAGCCCTCGGAGCAGAAGAGCCGCAAGAAATACATGGCGAGCCAGAAAACATTAGTTTTTCATTGCCAAAAGAGCTGCGTCGCTAAAAATATCTACAAATGATTAAATTTATCTCGCGATTCATAATTCTAGTGTTAATCGCAGGTATTAATATTCCATAGCAATTTTTCATCATTTTCGTCAAAAAAGTCATCAGATCGCTATCAAAATAAGATGTAAATTTAGCAGTTTTCAGTGGTGAATTGTGTCTTGTCGCCGATTAAAAATGTGACGTACCTACCATTAACCTTATCTCTCAGCCTTCTAATCTCTAAAAATCAACCATTCATCTAGCAATAGGTGGAGCTTGGTTTATTGGCAGTTATAATGTTTTCATCAAAAGAGAATTTTATATGTGCACTCAAACAACACGTGATCGGCAAATTAAAAAGCTTAAAGGTTTTACCTTAATAGAGCTAATTGTCACGGTATTTATTATAGGCGTTGTTTTTGCGGTTGGGATACCTGGTCTACAGGGCTTATTAGGTAACGTCACTCTTAATGCAGGTGCCGAAAAGTTAGCTAACTCGCTAGCATATGCTCGAGGCGAGGCGGTTGCGAGGGTCGACAATGTATCAGTTGCGGCAATAGGTGGCGGTCAAATAGGTTGGAATGTTTTTCTAGATACAGATGCTGATTGCGCCCTAGATGGAGGCGAAGAGATTCTCAGGCAGGTCGATATTACTGCAGATAATGTCACTATCACTGGAGCTAATTGCGTTGGTTTTAACGAGTTAGGTGAAAATAGAGCAAATGCAGTTGTGAGTCTTACCGTTGACTCGACAGCAGCCTCAACAAATGCGGCAGTAATTAGCATCTCGGCTAATGGTTATACCTCTATTAATTAAGCGTATTTTGAGTTTATTTATGATGAACAATTTAAAAAATAAAAAGTCGCTAAGTTCAGTTGAGCTCTCGCCGACCTCAATATGTCAAAGTAGGTCTTTGAAAGCATCTCATAGAGGTTCTGGCTTGATCGAGGTGATGGTGTCGCTATTGATTTTAGGGGTCGGTTTGTTAGGCATGTTAAGCCTTCAAGCAAATGGCCTTAATGGCAATCAACGTGCAAACTTTGTGACCGAAGCCCAATTAATTGCACAAGACATGGCAGATAGAATTATTGCAACGACCAGTGTTGCCAGTTCACCACTTGCAAATGCCGATATAAGAACAGGCAGCTACGGCGACATCGACGTTGAAAAAAGTGATTTGCCTAATGCTGCAGCCTGTGATCCCACGAGCGCTGCAGGCTGCGCTCCGGCAGCAGCAAAAGCTTATAATCAAAACGAATGGCTCAGAATAATCAGAGATTCGTCGCTCCCTAGTGGTCGAGGTTTGGTTTTATGGACTGCAGCAGCGGGTGCAGTACCTGCTTTTTATCGAGTTCAAGTGATGTGGGATCAAGACCGGGTTATTGAAGATGCTACTGATGCTACTTGTACTTTAAATAACTGTTTTCAGATGGAGGTTAGACTTCCATGAATCAATTCATAACAACAAGACAATGCCTAAATTTAGCCAAGCAATCGGGTATCGGTTTAATAGAGCTATTAGTTTCTATGTTAATCGGTCTGTTTATTATGGGCGGCGTGTTACAACTCTTTAGCACCTCTAGCCAAAATGCGGTAGCTGTTAGTGGCTCATCAAGAATTCAAGAGAATGTACGTTTTGTTTTTTCTCGGATTGCCGATGATATTTCACAATCTGGTAACTTAGGTTGTATAAGCTCGTCAGTAGCAGGGGCTAGCTATTCTGCTAATGTACCGATTGTATCTGAGGTGGGTACGCTTACTGGCGACCCCTTCGATTTTTTAACGCCTGTTCGTATCAGTAATGCACCTGATGCTGGAACAGCTCCTGCCCCCGCAAATGCCAGAGCGCCAGGCACTGATGAATTGAGTATAGGCTATGTCGATAATGCGATTCGGCTCGATGTTGTTGATATTGCTGCGAGTAGTGTGACTGTCTCTGCTGCCGATGCTGCCTTGCTAGCTGTTGGCGACATTGTTGCAGTGAGTAATTGTTTTCAGGGTGCTATTTTTTCCGTCACAGTCAATCCTGGTAGTGGTGTTATCTCTCACGCTGCAGGCTTTGATAAAAATATATCGTCTTTTATTCTTAATACTGCGGCTTCTGCGGCTAATGTGGTGTCGCCATTTTATTTGTATGGCGGTAAAACGGGCGCGTACGAGTACTCTGTTGGTACGTCAGCAGCTGCAGCTACAGCCTGTATAAGTGCTCCAGCGCCACCTGCCTTAGGTCAAGAGAATTGTGCGCTCTTTAGAGCCGATGCATCTGGTACTAGACAGGAACTCGCTCAGGGAGTTCATGATATTCAAGTACAATACGGCTGGACTGATAATGCCGGTAATTTACGTTTTGCTGATGCCCCTAATGCTGCACAAACTGCATTAGTCGATCGAATGAGAGTCACAATGGCTTTTAACTCTATCGATAACGTCAATACCGTTGGCAATAATATAGATCAAACTGCAGGTGGATTAATCGTAAAAACCTACTCTCGCACCTTTAATTTGTTTAATCGCCTGTAATAAAACAGGCGTGATAATAAAACCTAAAGGCATAGAGATTGGCCTCTTAAAAGTAGCTGATGATTTATGGGTAAAAAAATGACAAGTAACAAACTTACTATTTTTAAACGTGCTTATCGGCGACAACAAGGCGTTATTTTAGTTGTATCGCTGATTATGCTGCTCGCGCTTACAGTGATTGGTGTGACTTTGTCGACGGGGTCGTTATTGCAAGAGCGTATGGCTAGCAATTCCAGGCAGTCATCATTAGCTCGCCAAAATGCAGAGTCTGGTCTGCGCGAGGCGGAGGCTAGATTAGAGGCACTGTTTGGCACTGTTGGCAATGTTGGGCCTGCTATAGCCACAGCATTTAATCCAGCCGGTGATGAGTTGCGAGTAGCAGTAAAGACTAGTGGCTTTGATCTAGAGCTCCTGCCTAATGCTTTTGTGGTGACCGATGCAAGTTCTTGGACGACTACCCCTGCATTTTCACAAGCGGCAACTGCGGCAGCAAAAATTTCAGCGGCGGGACGCACTCAAACTCCACCGCGCTACATGATCGAATACATTGGTTTGTTGCCCCTAAATCAGCCTGCGTTAAACATAGATGTCAGTGTCGAGGTCTCTGAAGATATTCCCCAAATACCTCATGCCTTTCGTGTTACCGCAATAGGGTACGGTCAAAACGACAGAATTTATTCAGTACTACAAAGTATTTACTCTACTGATAAGTAATTACATGATAGATCGAGATACGGCCAATAGCCGAGGTGAACTATGAAAAAGACTCCACGAACACTTGCAGCGTTAATACTCTCTACAGTTGTACCTACTGTATTGATGAGCAGTTTTAATGTCAATGCCGCACCTGGTCCTTTACAAAACAAACCTTTTGCGGCTATAAAGACCAACGTTCAGCCTAACATTTTATTTTTATTAGATGACTCCGGTAGTATGCAGTGGGAATATGTGCGTCGTGCTGGCGGTGGTGGAGCTGGCTTTGTCGATCTTACACCCGATAGTGATTTTGATTATACGGCCTTGTGTTTCGGTTTCAATACGCTTGCTTATAATCCTGCGATTACCTATACGCCCTGGAAAGGAACAGATGATAATGGCGATGAATTTGCCAATCAATCTTCGATTAGAGCATTGATAAATCCTTATAGAACGGATGGCCGTGGGCGAGAAACCGCTACCTCATTTAACTATGAAATTTCTGGATGGGTGAATCTAGAAGACCCTTTAGGCAATGGTGTTCAGTCCTTTGGTTATACGGAATGGAATGATGATGGCGATGGCATATATGATGTTGGCGAGTGTGTTGCGGCTACTTATAGACAAATCACAGATACAGGGGTTGACAAGCAAAATCTCGCAAACTGGTATAGCTACTACCGTAGTCGTCAAAACGTGGCAAAAGCGGGTCTTTTAGCCGTTGTTAAAGACAGCAAGGCAAGGGTTGGTGTAGCCGGGTTACGGGGAAATACGGCCGATGGAATACGAATAAGAGATATTGACGATATTAGCTTGTGGGATGGAACGACAGCAGATAATGATCGACTTATAGCAGCAAGAGAAAATAAAGTAGCGTTACTGGATCAGATTGCAAGATCTCGCTCTGACGGCGGAACTCTTCTAAGTGCGTCGCTTCTTGACGCGAGTAGATATTTTAAAGAAGATGAAGCTGCGCCTGCTAATTTTTTTGGTGCCGCCGCCGCGACTGCTTCTCACACCACCGAAAATACTAATACGTTTACCTCTGATAATACGATAGATAATCGTAGCCCCATTTTAAACGCAGCTAATGGTGGTACATGCCAAGCTAACTACTCTATTTTATTTACCGATGGTTTTGGACGCGCTTCTGCGGATGTAACAACGGCAGTTGGCAATGCTGATGCTGATGGCGATAGTCCAGATACGGTAGGCAATACTGCCTTTGATGGTGCAAGTTTTGCCGATCTATTCTCAGGTACCACAGCTGATGTGGCGATGTATTACTTAGAGCGGGATATAGCGCCTAGTTTGGCAAATGAGGCTAAGATTAGAGACATTAGGCGAGGAGTTGACGATGTAATTAATCATCAACATATGACAACTTACACCATTGGTTTTGGTGTTAATGGTACGTTAACTGCAGATCCAACTGATGTTGATGCAGCTTTTACGTGGCCCGCAAACTCTATTGATGATATGCGCCACGCCGCTTGGAATGGTCGAGGACAATTTTTAGGTTCTTCTAATCCGGTAGAATTAGTAAGCTCCATCAAGGACCTTTTTGATGATATTGATGCAAGAAATACACAAACCACCGCGGCTTCATCGGTTAGCTCAGGTTTTATTCAAGAAAATAGTTTAGTGTTTCAAACTGAATTTGATTCTACAGATTGGACTGGAAACGTATATACCTATACTTTTGATAATGCGGGTATTGTTGATACTGCTAATGAAATTTTTAATGTTCAAGGCTTACTTAATAAGAAAGTACTAAGCGATAATAATATTACAGGAATAGATGCCGCAACAGTTAATGCCGCAGGCTATACCAATACTCGTAATATTATTACGAAGCAAATTGATATTGCGGATGTAACGATTAATAGTAGTACAACGTCAAGCTTAAATAGTGGTCCTGCTGTTGAGTTTGCTTTTGATCAGTTATCTGCGTCTCAGCAAAGTGTTTTTACGTCACAGAGGACCTCATTTTCTGACTGGGCTGGAACAGACGATAATGTGTTCGGTAGAGCTTTAGTCAATTACATAAAAGGCGACAGTACCCACGAGCAAGGCATAAATGGTGAACCAGTGGCTCCAGGGTTAGTAGAGAGCGCTTTTCGTGATCGCAATAAACGTTATTTAGGTGCAATTGTAAATTCTTCACCACAATTTGTAGGTGTACCCGATGAACTTTATCCTGATCAAATAGAAGGTTCCAATCTTTATAGTGCGTTTAGAGCTGCTCAAAGCTCGCGTACACCCATTGTTTATGTCGGCGCAAATGACGGTATGCTGCATGCATTCGATGCAAGAGTAGATACCACAACCACTGGAACGACCACCACTATTACTAGTAATAGCAACTCGGGTAATGAGGTTTTTGCCTATATCCCGGGCATGTTAACCGCTAAGTTGCCTCAGCTTGCACAGTCTGCTTATAACTTTGATTCTTTTGTGGATGCTACTCCTACCATACGCGATGTTTTTGTTGATGCCGATGGTGCCGGAGCAGGGACTGTTGACGCTTGGCGCACCTTTTTAGTGGGTGGCTTTCGCAATGGTGGCCGCGGCATCTATGCATTAGATGTGACTGACCCAGGCGCCACTTTTGCCAGCGCTTCAACGACTAATGCTAAAGCTGCTGAAATTGTGCGTTTTGAATACACCCATGAAGATCTAGGTTACACCTATAGCCTTCCGCAAATAGCTAAAATGAATGATAATAGTTGGGTTGCGATTGTTGGTAATGGTTATAACTCTGTCGGTGATGGCAAGGGAAAATTATTTATAATCGACTTAGAAACAGGGCTACCATTACTAGGCGCAGGTGGTTCTGATGGAATTATAGATACGGGTGTAGGTAGTATCATGAATAGTTTATGTACAGATACTGGCAGTGATTGTAATGGCCTGTCTGAACCAACAATAGTCGATTTAAATGGCGATTTTAAAACAGATCGTATTTATGCGGGTGACTTACATGGCAATATGTGGATGTTTAATGTTCAAGATACCAATAATGCAAATTGGTTTGTAACAAAATTAATTCCAGCCACTCAAACGGCGACTCCTTGTACTGACTGCCGTCAGCCAATAACGACTCGTCCAGTCGTTACTCTGCATCCGTCAAGAAGAAGCACAAGCACCTCTCCTAATATATTAGTTTTATTTGGAACCGGTCAATTTGTAGCCGAAGGCGATGCTGCTATCGTTGATAATCAGTCTTTTTATGGTGTATGGGATACTATTAGGGAGACAGCACCTTCTAACGATTACTTAAACGATGACTTAACTAAAGCTGATCTTGAAGCCAGAACCTTCAGTGGTACTATGGATAATATATTAGTGACGGGTAATGCTGCAGGTTATAATTCAGTGGCTAGCCCAGATGTTAATCGTAATCTTGGTTGGTATATCGATTTAGCAGGTGCAATTGCTCCTGCGGGGAGCCCAAGTGGCCCAACATCCGATCGATTTGATCGGGGCAGGGTGGTCATTAACCCCATTATTTCTGGGTCCTTGGTATTTTTTATTACAACGGTGCCTTCTGGAGTAGTAGTTTGTAATGCAGGACAAATCCCGGGCTTTTTGACAGCTCTAGATGTCGTGTCGGGCAAACCACCTGGCTTTGCAGTCTTTACCGTCGCTGGTGTACCTCAGACCTCCTCTACCATTGTATTAAATAATGGTGCTGTAGGTTTAGGATTTGACACAACAAAAGATGGCACGCAAACAAGAATTACAAATATCGATGGCTCAATCACTCAAGATCAAATATCAAATGTACAAAATATTCCACCGGGTCGAAAAGCTTGGTCGATCCTTCGTTAATGAGAGATAAGTTATGAAAGTTATAATTTCAAAAAAGTTTGCTCTATCAATACTATTATTAGCACTAATGGGCCCCACTTTAGTATTCGCTCAGGCGAATACTAAAAGTGTTGTCGATAACTCAAAACCAATTCTTTATGTAGAAGATCCTTCAAAAATTATTGATTATGTCGAAAATGATAAAGGGATTATTTCTATTGGTGACTTTGTTTATCGGTTAAAATTAAATACAAAAATTTACGACGCGCAAAAAAAACTGGTTAATCGATATGCACTAAGAGAAGGCCAGCGCGTCTTGATCGAGGTCTCCGATGATGCCTCGGAAAATAATATCGATAGTATTTATATTTTAGGTAAATAATTGTTTTAATTGAGTAATGGTTATGAAATTAGTTTTAAAAAAACACTCAGGCTTTTCATTAATCGAGTTAATGGTTGTTGTCGTTATTATTGGTATTTTAGCCAGTGTTGCTATCCCTTCGTACAATGCGTATACCGAAAATGGCCGTCGTGCAGAAGGCAAAGCTTTTGCACTTGATATCGCCTCGAGGCAAGAGCGTCACTTTACCCAGTTTAGCCGTTATGCAAATAGCCTGACCGCTACCGGTAACACTGGGTTAAGCATGTCAGCGAGCAGTGAAAATGGTAATTATACAGGCGCAGTTGCTACCGTTGCAGCTAATGGTGATACCACATACATCATTTCAGTAACACCAGCAATAACTGATACGACCTGTGGCGTATTAACGCTACGTAATACAGGTCTACGTGGTGCTAAAGGAGTAGAAACTGGTGCAATTGTCAGCGACTGTTGGCGCTAATTGTTTTAAGAATTACATTTTTCAATTGCTTTTTCTTGGCTCCCGCGCCTAGCGCGTCCGGCCATGGTCATAATGATTTGCTTGGCGTATAGCTCTTCATTTTTTATTAGGCAGTAACTTAGGCGACCATTTTGGTTGCCGGTAGAGCCATCTGCTTTAAAGCGAAGGTAGCGCCTGCTGCCTGACGCGTTCCATTTTATAGTCTCATCTTTGTTAAGTTTTGTTTTTATTCTTAGCAACTCTTCAGTTGCATTATGAATTTCGTCATCATTTGTATCGACAAAGATCATCAGCCTCTGGCTCCAGTCATTTATACAGTTGATATTATCAATAGTTGGGCAAAGTAAAACTTGCGAGTGATAGCTAACCGCTTGCAGGCGTGTAAATTGGATTAGGGTAAAAAGCTCTTCATAGCTGCTATTAGCTTGAAGGTTAAAATAAGTATGAGAAATAGCAGGAATACCGCTAGAGAGTAAGACACCACTTACTGCTAATGCAGTGAGCAAACTAAGCAGCGTAAAGCCGAAGGATTTTTTTCTTAGATGTCGAATATTTGTATTGCGAACAGTGTTGCAAAATGAAGGTATAGTTTTTTGTAGAGCGAAAATTTTATTGGGGTGATTTTTTTGCAAATGGCGCCAATTTTTAGGCGTTACAATATTCATAAGCTCCATCCTTGGGCTAATTAGTTAAACTTATTGTCAGCTTAATTCCTTTAAGCTGTATTTATAAAGTAACAGTTATAAAATTTTTATAAAAGAGGCAAGGTGAATAAAGGTAATAAATAGAACTAAAATAGCATTGCTGTTAAATAATTTTATAGATGGTGATTTAATTAAGCATAATTATAATTTAAGTCTGACTTGCAATATTTTTTAGCGGTCAATCTTATTCGTCATCTACATCTAAGCCCAGTTTTTTCATGCGATAACGCAGAGATCGAAAGGTAATGCCTAGTTGTTTTGCAGTCGATGTTCGGTTCCATCGTTGCTTTTCGAGACGGCTCAGTATAATGTTCTTTTCTATTTTTTCTAAGTAGCTATCTATTGATTCTTTATTCGCATTATAATTTTGTTCAATATTATAGCTGGCATTATTTAAATCGAAAGTAGTGTTTGGCGAGCTAATGTTTTGATTGCTATTGGCGTCGCTGCTTACTGCATAAGTAGTGCTTATATTTGTTTGATGTGTATTGTTGCTATCTAGGCTTTGTCCGTTTAGCTGCAAATCATCATCTTGTATGGTGTTATCACTGCATAATGCGCTGGCACGCTCTAATATGTTTTCTAGCTCGCGTACGTTTCCAGGAAAAGAATACTCACCTAAGCGTATAAGTGCATCATTGGTAATATTGCTTACTGCTTCGTTATTTTTTTTGGCAATTCTATTCAATAAAGTATGCGTCAAAAGAGTTACATCACTTTTGCGTTCGCGTAGTGATGGCACATTGATTTCGATAACGTTGATACGATAGTAAAGATCGTTTCGAAATTGGTTTTTTTGAATTTCGTTGAGTAAGTTTTTATGTGTTGCACTTAAAATGCGCACATTAATAGGCATTTCTTTTTGAGAGCCTACGGGGCGAATACTTTTTTCTTGGATAGCACGTAATAATTTGACTTGCATCTCCATGGGTAGGTCGGCAACTTCATCTAAAAACAAAGTGCCGCCCTCGGCACTTTGAAATAAGCCCTGCTTATCTTGATGAGCCCCAGTAAAACTACCTTTGGTATGGCCAAAAAATTCACTCTCCATTAACTCGCGAGGTATAGCGCCACAGTTAACGGCAACAAAACTATTGTTGTTGCGCGAGCTTGCTTTATGAATGGCGCGCGCCACTAATTCTTTACCACTGCCGGATTCTCCATGAATAAATACCGGGGCTTGTGAACGCGAGACTTTAGCAATATTTTCTTTTAATTTTATAGCGGCTACTGATTCGCCCACAAGATCAATAATAGATGACTGGGTGGGAGTGTTTTCATTACTTAAAAGCGCATTATTAATGAGCGTGCGTAAATTATTTAAATCGACAGGTTTATTAATAAAATCAAACGCGCCAAACTTCATTGCCTCAATAGCAATATCCATAGATCCATGTGCAGTAATTACAATAACAGGTACAGGAGACTCACTTTTTTGTATCTGCTTTACAATATCAATACCGCTGCCATCGGGTAGCCTTAAGTCGGTCAAGCATAAGTTAAATGTGTTTTCAGATAATAATTTTGAAGCTTTTTTAAAATTTTCTGCACATTGAGTGGTGTATCCCATACGCTCAAGCGTCATGGATAAAAGGCCGAGTATATCGGGTTCATCATCAATAATTAAAATATTCTTTAATGGTTTCATTATAAAATTATTCGACGTTTATGGTGAGTCAGCATTAAGCTAAAAATACATTGTTTTTTTTCAGAGTCGTAACTATATCGCAAATTTGCTTGGTTCGCCTCGCTAAGTTCTCGACATAAATATAAGCCTAAGCCTGAGCCCATTATATCTGTAGTATAAAAGGGCTCAAATATTTTATGAATGTCACTTGCGTCAATACCTAAGCCATTATCTATAACATCGATAACCGGGCATTTATTTTTTTCTTGAAGCCTTGCCCTTAATGTAACGTGTTTCTCGCCTGTGTTTTTGTGATTGTATCTTAGTCCGTTGTCGACAAGGTTGTTAATAATCTGATACAGATGATTAGGGTCTATAATTGTTTTAATTTTTTTGTTTTTAATATCGATATCGATAATGGCATCAATATTTTGCTCAAGATATTCGCGCCTAAATTGTTGTAGCCAATCGTTAATATTAATGACTTCTGGTGCCGCATTATTTCTGCGAGAAAAATCCAAAATACTATTGATAATAAAGTTAATACGTTGCGAATGATTATGGATAATATCTAAAAGCTGGTGGTCGCTTTTATCGATAGTTTTTGATTCGTTGAGTAATTGACTCGCATGACTAATAGCCCCTAATGGATTTCTTATTTCGTGAGCGATACTTGCGGTAAGACGACCAAGTGAGGCAAGCTTTAATTGCTGCGCTTCTTGTGTCAGTTGTTGCATATCTTCGATAAAGATAATAATAGAGGGTACACGTTCATCTTCTAGAGCTGCAAAACTTGCTCTAATACTATTATTATTTACCGATTCAAAAGTAATAGTTTCTGGAATAGCATTATTTTTTTGCCAGAAAGATAATTTTTCATATAAAACAACAATGTCAGAGAGATTTTCGAAGCTATTATCTTTAGTTAGCAGTGCTGTGGCCGCATGATTAATTAATTGGATGGTAAGGTTAGTATCAACCACAATAATGCCAGTGCGCATTGTCTCCACAATATGTTGACTAATAAGCTGCGAATATTTTGTCTCTTGAACTTGTTTTTTAACGGTTTCTTGACTGACTTTTATGCGCTCAGAAAATATGCGTACAGTAGCGGTGATAACAAATAAAGATACGCCCGTTAAACCAGCGGCAACTAAAGATTGATTGCCAGCAATGCCTTGCTCGATACTAATAAATGCCGTTACAAGCACTAATAATGATCCAAATGCCGCTAAAGCATAAGCCCTATTCTTAACAAACGTTGCACCCATTGCCATGGGTATTAATAATAAATAGCCTAAGCCTCCGGTTAAGTTGCCGCTTGCATGAATCATCAAAACAAGAGCAATAACATCACAAACTAGTATTGTTAGCAGGTGTGATGTGTCGGGCATGAAAGGATTGCTTCTAATGCGTATTAAAGACAGCAGGCAAATGATCACGTAAATGATAGATGTATTAGCGAACAATGCGGGCGAGGTAGAACCAAATATCCTCTGAGATAAGCCCGTGTAATGCAATATCCACAGCATAATGCCAAGACCTAAACGATAGATCATGTAAGTTCGAATAAGACGAAGTGGGTCATTATGTGGTTTATTTAAAAACAACAATGATATTCTCTTTAATGATGGTGTTTTGATTGAGCGTCAAATAGCTAATATAGCTTCGTTGAGAATGGCTCAAAGTGGAATTCTGAAGCTAAAAGTCGCTTAAACCAATGTCTCAATTAGCACGTTAAGTACATAGTAATCGAGTTATACGTAACACGTAAACTAATTCACTTGAGTTAATAAGGGTTAAGGCTATAAACCTAAGGCTATAAAGCCAAGGCAGCACCTTTATAAATAACTACCACACAAAAATTATTTCATATAAAAAATTGTTAATTACGTATTAGATTTTGCTTTCATTTTTATTTTGCTCGACAATAGAGACTTGAGCAGAATCCATAAGTAAAAGCCAACATAGCAACAATAGCAGCGGCAATAATAGAAGCGACAACAATAGAAGCGGCAACAATAGCAGCGGCAACAATAGCAGCGACAACAATAGCAGCGGCAACAATAGAAGCGACAATAGTTGAGACGATGCTTGAAGCTATAAAGCCTTTAATTCATGCATAAACTCAAAATGTCTATATAAGTTGCTAAGTTATAAGCAAGTGTCAGTCACCAACCGATAAAGAACAGCGAATAAATATGTCTACATTAAATTTTGTAATGGCTCAGATTAATATGGTAGTGGGTGATATTGACGGAAACACTCAAAAAGTTATCGATAGTGTGAAGGTGTCAGAACAAACTCATAACGCTGATGTGGTTGTATTTCCAGAACTAACGCTGTGTGGTTATCCTCCCGAAGACCTTTTATTGCGCCGTAGTATGCAACAGCGCATCGAATCAGCCCTAAACCTTTTGCAGCAGGCCAACTTCAAGGCAACGGTTATTATTGGCTATCCCCATATTATTGAGGGTAGACAATATAATATGGCCGGCGTATTGCAAAATGGGCAGTGGATTGCCGAATACGCAAAGCAAGAACTCCCAAATTTTCAAGTGTTTGATGAAAAGCGTTACTTTACGGCTGGAAAAGAAGCCTGTGTTTTTGATTTATTTGGTGTTCCCGTTGCACTAACGATCTGTGAAGATATTTGGCATCCAGCCCCCATGTTACAAGCGAGTGATGCAGGGGCTAAATTGATGATTAATATCAATGCCTCGCCATTTCATCAGCATAAATTACAAGAGCGCATAGATTTATTAAGTCAAAGAGCCAAAGAAGGCGGCATGCCCATACTTTACGTCAATCAGGTGGGTGGGCAAGATGAGTTAGTTTTTGACGGTGCCTCATTTGCTGTTCAAGGTGATGGCGAACATTGCCTGCAAGCGCCATTTTACGAAGAGTGTTTGTACCCAGTTGAGTTAGTGATTGACGCTGAAGAGGTGACTTTTGCGCCACAATCACTGCCACCTAAACGCAATGCTGTTGATATTGTCTACGGTGCGTTGGTGTTAGGTGTACACGATTATGTTCGCAAAAATGGCTTTAAAAAGGCGGTGCTCGGTTTATCCGGTGGCATAGATTCGGCGCTAACCTTGGCCATTGCAGTTGATGCATTAGGTGCAGATGCTGTCTCGGCGATTATGATGCCTTTTAAATACACCTCTGAATTAAGTCAGA
The DNA here is from genome assembly GCA_034111645.1 of Cellvibrionaceae bacterium. Taxonomy (GTDB): domain Bacteria; phylum Pseudomonadota; class Gammaproteobacteria; order Pseudomonadales; family Cellvibrionaceae; genus CANLBN01. Next base: position 16,818 of record JAWUWW010000055.1, on the reverse strand, counting down.
CCGATGCCGCCGAGCAGGCTAAGCGTCAAGGTGTTTCATACCAAGAGATAAGCATAGAGCCCATGTACGATGCGTTTATGTCGGGGCTAGCAACAACTTTTGAGGGTAGACCTGTTGATCTTACAGAGCAGAATCTTCAGGCGCGTTGTCGCGGGGTTTTGTTAATGTCTGTCTCTAACAAGCTGGGTTCTATCGTTCTTACAACGGGCAATAAAAGCGAAATAGCAGTGGGTTATTCAACCTTATATGGTGATATGGCGGGCGGCTTTGATGTACTCAAGGATGTGCCTAAAACACTGGTGTTTGAGCTTGCGCGTTTTCGAAATACCCTGTTAAAAAGTGACGGCTCATTAGATGAAGTGATACCAATATCCGTTATCGAGCGACCACCATCGGCAGAATTGGCGCCAGACCAGAAGGATGAAGACAACTTACCACCGTATTTTATTTTAGATCAAATTCTTGAACTTTATATTGCTCAAGACGTTAGTGCGGCTGGCATTATTGCAGCAGGATTTGATTCAGATGTAGTGCATAGGGTTTTACGTTTAGTCGATATTAATGAGTATAAGCGACGCCAAGCACCCGTTGGTGTGAGAATTTCTCAACGTGGTTTTGGGCGCGATAGACGTTACCCAATTACCAATGGTTGGACTCCAGGAATATAAACCCTGGGCTCTAATAACTTTGATGTATGACTTTTTGGGTTTACGAATTTTCGGATTTATAAATCTTTGGCTTGATAACTTCTTGGCATACCAATGTATGGGTATGACGGAAAATCTAAAGCATCATAATTAACGATGCTTCAAAGGCTAGAGCTGAGATTTTGCCTAATAGCCGCTAAAAGCGACCATATTTTTCACGAGTATCAAAGCCGGGTGGCTTTGAGTAATCGATTAGTCCAAATGTTGCGAGGCCTATAAGTGAAGTGACATCTTTTACATAATATTTGTAATTGAACTCGCCATCAGCATTTAACGCCGGATAATCAGGATAATTTAAGCGCAATACCTCCAGGCTGTTTTGCTTAAGATCCTGCATATTAAGCGCATGATAACTTTGCACCATAATTGCTAGAGCATCGGGCATAGAGGGTGTTTGCTGATAATTTTCGACAACAAATCGACCCCTATTTGCAGCGGATAAGAATGCCTGGCGACCTAAGTAATAATTGGCCACATTAATTTCGCTGCGGGCCAGTAAATTACGCAAGAATTCTAAGCGCTTAATAGAATCGGGGGTATATTGGCTGTCTGGAAAGCGGTTTACTAGCTGAGAAAAATTAGCAAAAGCAACTTGCGCCGCATTGGTATCTTTTCTAGATAAGTCGGTACCTAGAACAGATTGAAACATTGATCCTGGTTTTGGGTATGAATTTAGGCCCAACATGTAATATGCGTAATCAACATCAGTATGATTAGGATGCAGTCGAATAAAACGTTTTGCAGAAGAATCTGCTAGAGCGATGTCGTCAGTTTTAAAATAGGCATAAATTAATGACAACTGCGCAGATTGAGCATATTTGCCGAAGGGAAAGTCTGATTCTAGCTTTTGGAGAGCCTCGATAGCACCAAGATAATCAGCACGTTTTAACGCAGCTTGCGATGCCTCGTATAAACGTTGTTCATTGAGTGACGCAAGGTTGTCTCTATTGCCTGCACAGCTAACAATAGTTGAGCTAATGCTAACGATAAAAATAAGCAACAATAGACGTTGAGTCAAAACATGCATGGATCAAACTCATTAATTATTAACGGCCGCTATTTAAACACACCAACGGATGATGCTAAAGGATTTTTCGATAAGCATACAGCTAGTTTGATATAGACACTCAAACATTTGATAGTTGCAAACCATCGCAAAATTTATAGACTTTTTAAAAAATGATCATGTATTTATAAAGGTGTTAACTTGGTCAAACAGCACCCAAAAAATAGTTTGATTAAACGCTCTGATTAGAAGTTTTGATTGAATAGCTCGATTGAATTGTTTATTACTTATCAACTTGATCATAACGTCATTAGTAAGCTCTATGTTCTATACATTTATGTTATGGCTTAGACTTAAATGAATATTTAGTCTAAGACTTTCTGTGTAGAAAGCTATAAAATAAAGAGACATTCTTAAGCACTATTCTTAAGCACTATTTTAAGTACTATTTTAAGTACTATCCTCAAGAATATTAATCCCATTTACTGTTCGATTTACATTAACCTAGTTATTTGAGTTAACAATTAAAGATATTTATTATGACAAGCGATGTACCAGAAAAGTTTAGCTATAGAGTCGAATCTCATTTTAATGGGTCTCGTCTCGATCAGATTGCAGCAGAGGTGTTTAAAGATTTTTCTCGCGCTCGCCTGCAACAATGGATTAAATCGGGTCAACTTACCGTCAATGGAGTAAATCGTAAGCCTAAGGATAAGCTGATAGGCGGAGAGACTATAGCGTTCTCCGTCGTGTTAGAGAGTGAGGATCGCTGGTTAGCGCAAGATATTCCTTTAGAGTGCGTCTACAGTGATGAGCATATTATTGTGATCAATAAGCCTGCGGGTTTAGTGGTGCATCCCGGAGCGGGGGTTCCCAATGGCACCTTACTAAATGCTTTGCTGCATCATTTTCCCGAGCTAGCGACACTGCCCCGTGCAGGTATTGTTCATCGTCTCGATAAAGAAACATCTGGGCTTATGGTCGTTGCGCACTCGTTGTTAGCCCACACCTCACTAGTTAAACAATTGCAAGATCGAAGTGTTGGGCGTGAATACGAGGCGATAGTGATGGGGCAATTAACGGGTGGGGGCGTAGTGAATAAAGCCATAGGGCGTCACCCCAGCAACAGAGTTAAAATGGCTGTTATAGAAAACAGCAGCTCAGCTAAAGATGCCATCACCCACTATCGCATTCTCAACCGCTTTCCGCGTTATACCCATGTGGCTTGTAAACTAGAGACAGGAAGAACACACCAAATTCGAGTTCATATGGCTTATATCAAACATCCATTGGTTGGTGACCCGGTTTATTTAGGCCGTCAACGATGGCTGTCGGGCACATCTGATCAATTAAAAAGTGTGTTGGCCGATTTTTCTCGGCAAGCATTGCATGCCAAAAAATTAACCCTGGTGCATCCCCATACAAAGCAAGAGTTTAGTTGGCAGGCTCCATTACCAGAAGATTTCCAACACTTGTTAGCCGAGCTCGAGTTAGAAAAAATAAATAATGATAATACCGGCAAAGTCTTAGCCTGAGGTGTTCTTATGGATGACAATGAGAATGTTAATCAGCCACCAACGACCAATAATCTAGTTTGGTTAGATTGGCCTGCACCAAGCGCTGTTAAAGCTTGCTATAGCCTGCGCTCAGGTGGCTATAGCAACGCTCCTTACAGTAGCTTCAATTTTGGTGATCACGTCGAAGACTTGCCAGCCAATGTCGAGAAAAATCGCAAAAGATTACAAGAAATTATAGGTCAGCAAGAGATAGTTTGGCTGCAGCAAGTTCACGGTACCAATATCGTCGGGGCTGACTGTGGTAATGGTCAAAGAGCCGATGCCTGTTATACGAAAAAGTTAAATCAAGTGTGTAATGTAATGACAGCCGATTGCTTGCCGGTCTTTTTTTGCGATACTGATGGTAGTCAGGTTGCAATGGCTCATGCCGGTTGGAGGGGATTGCACGCGGGTGTCTTAGCGCAGACGCTGAAACAATTTAATCAATTTGCTTATTCAGGCTCTAAAACAAGCCCTAAAGCACAATCATCAAACAACATAATTGCTTATCTTGGCCCGGCTATTAGCCAAGCGGCTTTTGAGGTGGGTAACGATGTGCGCGATGCTTTTTTATCGCTACCTCATGATCAACTAAAGCAAGGCCGGCAATATTTTAAGGCTGGCCGATTTTTGAATACTGAAAAACCAAATGTTAATAATGATCAAAAATGGATGGCAGATCTTTATGGTATCGCTAAAGATATGCTTAACAATATGGGCGTCAGTGAGATTTATGGGGGTGATCGTTGCACTTACACAGAGGCAGATGATTTCTTTTCCTATCGGCGCGACGGTATCACCGGACGTATGGCAAATTTAATTTGGCTCGATTAAATCAAGTCGAAATAGACTCTTCTGTAGACTCAACAAAAAACCCATCAATAAAAAATAATAGAGATTTTTACAATTAATGTAAAAGCCCATATAAAAAGTATTGAAATATACATAAGCGGCATCATATTAACAGTGTGAATTAATAAGTGACGTGCAACAACTTTTATACCGTTATATTTAGAGAGACATTATGCGTATTGAACGTTTGACCAATCAATTACAAACAGCCCTTTCAGATGCGCAATCTTTAGCGGTAGGCCGAGATCATACGCGTCTAGAACCATTGCATTTAATGCAATCTATGCTTGATCAACAAGGGGGCAGTGTTCGCCCCTTATTAGCTCAAGCGAGTTTCGATATGCCCGGTCTGCGTAATGAGATGGGTAAAGAGTTAAATAATATGCCTAGGCTCGAGCATGCAACAGGAGATATTCAGCTCTCTGTTGATATGGGTCGATTATTAAATCTAGCGGATAAAAAAGCGCAAAAGAATGGCGATAAATTTATCTCAAGTGAGAGTGTTTTGCTCGCGGCGATGGAAGATAAAGATAGCGCCTTAGGTAAGCTATTACATAAGTTTGGTCTGTTCGATAACCTTAAAAAAGCAATTGATGCTGTGCGCGGTGGTGAAACAATTGACGATCCAGATGCAGAGGCAAATCGTCAGGCGCTCGAGAAATACACAAATGATTTAACCGCGCTAGCAGAGTCAGGCAAGTTAGATCCTGTTATTGGGCGCGACGATGAAATTCGCAGAGCTATACAAGTGCTACAGCGTCGTAGAAAAAATAACCCTGTGTTAATTGGTGAACCCGGCGTCGGTAAAACAGCTATTATCGAAGGACTCGCCCAGCGCATCACTAATGGTGAAGTGCCAGAAAGCTTAAAAGGTAAGCGCGTATTATCGCTTGATTTAGGCGCACTTTTAGCGGGCGCCAAGTTTCGCGGTGATTTTGAAGAGCGCTTAAAAGCTGTAATCAATGAATTGTCCAAACAAGAAGGTCGCATCATTCTTTTTATTGATGAAATTCATATGATGGTGGGTGCGGGTAAAGCCGAAGGCGCAATGGATGCTGGCAATATGCTCAAGCCAGCACTAGCGCGTGGCGATCTTCACTGTGTGGGTGCGACGACGCTAGACGAGTATCGTAAGTTTATTGAAAAAGATGCGGCACTAGAGCGTCGCTTTCAAAAAATCGTTGTCAATGAGCCATCAGAAATCGACACGATTGCTATCTTACGCGGCTTAAAAGAGCGCTACGAAGTGCATCATGGCGTCGATATCACTGACGCTGCTATTATTGCGGCGGCAAGATTATCGTATCGTTATATCACTGATCGACAATTGCCCGATAAGGCCATCGACCTAATTGATGAAGCCGCTAGCCGCATTCGCATGGAGATCGATTCTAAGCCCGAGTTGATGGATAAGCTTGAGCGTCGTCTTATACAACTTAAAATTGAACGCGAAGCTATTAAAAAAGAAGAAGACGAAGCATCTATTAAACGTTTAAAAGCAATTGATGAAACGATTATAGAGGTTGACGCTCAATATAAAGAATTTGATGAAGTTTGGCAGTCAGAAAAAGCCGCATTATCTGGTACGTTAGAAATTAAAAGTAATTTAGAACAAGCCCGTATCGACATGGAAGCGGCGCGACGTGTTAATGATCTCGAGCGTATTTCCGAATTGCAGTATGGCGTTATTCCACAGATGGAAAAGCAGTTAGATATTGCTAGCCAAGCTGAAATGATGGAAATGAAATTGTTGCGCACTAATGTCACTGAGGAAGAAATCGCTGAGGTGGTTTCTAAATGGACGGGTATCCCAGTGTCAAAGATGCTCGAAGGCGAGCGTGAAAAATTATTACAAATGGAAGCAGAGCTGCATAAAAATATAGTGGGCCAAAGCAATGCCGTCGAGGCTGTATCAAATGCAATCCGACGTTCACGCGCCGGCTTATCTGATCCAAACAGACCAAACGGTTCGTTTTTGTTTTTAGGTCCAACTGGTGTGGGTAAAACAGAATTATGCAAAACCTTAGCCGAGTTTTTATTTGACAGCAAAGATGCGATGGTGCGTCTTGATATGTCAGAATTTATGGAAAAACACTCAGTAGCGAGATTAATAGGCGCGCCGCCAGGCTATGTTGGTTATGAAGAAGGCGGCTATTTAACTGAAGCGGTTCGCAGACGCCCTTACGCATTGTTATTACTTGACGAAATAGAAAAAGCACATAGCGATGTGTTTAATATTTTATTACAAGTATTAGAAGATGGCCGCTTAACCGATAGCCAAGGCCGCACTGTAGATTTTCGTAATACAGTTATTGTGATGACATCGAATTTAGGTTCTGACTATATTCAAGAAATGACCATAGATAATCAACCACAAGATGCTATTCGTAAAAAAGTTTTAGAAGTTGTTGGCAAACATTTTCGACCAGAGTTTATCAATCGAATTGATGAGACCGTGGTTTTCGGACCGCTCTCTCAAGAGCAGATAGCAGGAATTGCAAAAATACAGTTAGCATCATTAACTAAACGTTTGAGCGAAAGAGATTTAAAAATAAACGTTAGCGATAGCGCAATGCAAAAAATATCGGAAGCTGGTTTTGATATTATTTATGGCGCACGTCCATTAAAACGAGCTATTCAACAATTGGTAGAAAACCCACTGTCGCACAAATTATTGTCCGGTGATTTTGTGGGTGGCGATACTATTTTAGTTGATGTTAATGAACAAGGCGATCTTCAGTTTAGTAAATAAATTTTTAGTGTTGTGAAATTATATAAAATTAATTCGTTAATTTTATATAATGGCTAATCAAAGCAAGGCAAAAGACATGAAAGCAATTGGATATAAAAAAGCAGGCCCTATTAGTAATGAAAACTCTCTAATTGATTTTGAAGCTCCTGTGCCTGTCTGCGGTGATCATGATCTTTTAGTCGAGGTACGTGCAGTATCTATGAACCCAGTAGATACAAAAAGACGCGCTAATGCTGAGCCAGAAGAAGGTATTTATGCAGGCACAAAAGTGATTGGCTATGACGCGGCAGGTGTTGTTAAAAAAGTTGGTAGCAAGGTAAGGTTTTTTAAAGTGGGCGATGATGTTTTTTACGCGGGTGACGTTACTCGCCCTGGCACCAATTCAGAATATCATCTTGTCGATGAGAGAATAGTGGGCAACAAGCCAAAAACACTAGGCTTTGCCGAAAGCGCAAGTCTACCGTTAACTTCTATTACTGCATGGGAGCTATTGTTCGACTCTTTTGCGCTAAAGCAAGGAGATGGCAAAGGCGAAAGTATATTAATTATCGGAGGCGCAGGTGGCGTAGGTTCTATTCTTGTTCAGCTTGCTAAGCGATTGACTAAGCTTACTATTATCACAACAGCATCGCGACCAGACACCATTGAGTGGGTCAAAAAAATGGGTGCGGATCATGTTATCAATCATCGTCAACCATTAGCTGGTCAAGTAAAAGCTTTAAATCTTCAGCCACGGTATGTTGCTTCACTGACTGCAACAGATCAGCATTTCGATAGTATTGTCGAGCTGATTAAACCTCGTGGGCATATTGCCTTAATTGATGATCCAAAAAGTTTTAATATTAATGCTATTAAACTTAAAGCGCTTACTTTTAGTTGGGAGTTTATGTTTACGCGTTCGATGTTCCAAACCGACGATATGATCAAGCAGCATGAACTATTAAATGAAGTGTCGCGATTAGTTGATGAAGGAAAAATTGTCTCAACCGCGACGCATAATGCAGGTAAAATTAAGGCAAAAAATTTAAAAGAAATGCATATTTTACAAGAAAGCGGAACTGCTATTGGTAAGAGTGTACTTGAAGGTTTTTAAGTAAAGTTATTAATTTTTTCCCTCTTTTTTGGTCATAAAAATAAAACTTTAGCACTACTTAAATTAAACTCCCTATGAAAGCACCGTTGATGTTTTCATTTTGTAAAATAAATTGTTGAATAAGTTCTACAATTATCTCGTATTATTACCATTCGCTTATAAAGATAAATGATAAGATTTAAATTTGTATGCTCTATAGCTACCAAAATATGCAAAGAAAATACTGCTTTGTTGAAATATTTTCAAATTTCTCTATAATGAACTGTAAATATAGATTAAATATTTATATAAAACCTCTAATTTTATTGAAATTTTTTACAATTTTTCAATAGAAATCCCTAAAATAAAAATTAACCGATTTTTATTTGTCAGATAAAATAATTACAAACAATATGATTACGCATATTACTTCGATTAGTGCGATTCTAGTTGGTGTATTGCTGTTGCTTTTGGGTAATGGCTTATTAAATACATTACTAAGCTTACGCAGCGAAATAGAGGCTTACAGTGACTCTATGATTGGCCTAATCATGTCCGGCTATTTTTTAGGTTTTTTTGTGGGAACATATCTCGCAACACCTATTGTTAGTCGTGTAGGACATATTAGAACCTTTGCGATGTGTGCCGCAATAGTAGCGTGCACAGCTTTATTGCACGTGTTGTATGTTGACCCTTACTGGTGGTTATTACTTCGCGTAATTAATGGCGCGGCTATCGTAATTTTGTACACGGTAGTCGAAAGTTGGCTTAATCGACAAACTCCCACAGAAAGCAGGGGTCGTGTATTTGCTATCTATATGACGGTTAATCTTGGCTCTATTGCGCTAGCGCAGCAGCTATTAAGGTTTGATCCCGATCTTACATTTTTCTTATTTTCAGTTGCGTCTATTCTTATTAGTCTTAGCTTGGTGCCTATAGCTTGGACTCGCTTGAAACAGCCAGAAATACATAGTGTTGCTAACATCAATTTGTTAAAAATATATAAAAGTGCTCCAGTTGCGGTATGGGGCGCATTTTTGTCTGGTTTAGCAATGGGTGCTTTTTGGGGCTTAGGGGCGCTTTATGGGTCAAGAATCGGCTTGTCTAATAACGATATCGCAAGCTTTATGAGTCTATTTATACTCGGCGGTGCTTTGCTTCAATTTCCTTTAGGCAGATGTTCAGGCAACAATGATCGACGTCTTGTTTTGTCTGTAATCAGTTTTTTTGCAGCATTACTTGCCGTTATTCTTATGGTTGAAATTGATAATCTGATCATATTTTTCTGCCTGAGTGCGCTTTATGGAGGGCTCGCCTTTGCCATATATCCGGTATCAGTTGTTCACCTAATCGACCATCTAGATCCAGACGACATGTTGGCCGGCGGTAGTGGACTGCTTTTGTTGCATGGAGTAGGTGCAATGTTAGGACCCATATTAGCCGGCCAACTAATGGAAGCTTTCGGCCCCTCAAGCGTGCCAGCATTCTGGGCATTCAATTTAATGGCGTTAGCGATAATTGCTTTTGTCTATCAAATTAAGAGTGAGTCTGAAAATCCAGACGAGTATGTCGCAGACTTTGTGCCAATGGTAAATACAACGCCAAGTGCCTTAGAAATGCTACCTGCCGATAGTGAGGCTGACATTGGTGATAACTTTAATCCAACGTGGGGTAGCAGCGAAGAAGAGGTTAGCGATGCAGAAGTAGTTGAGAAAGAAGTAGCCAAGGAAGAAATCAAAGAAAATTAAATTCGAATATTATTAGGTTGATTTTTAGTGACAAAACATATTTAAAAGTCATTTATTTAAAACAAGTAATTTATTCAATACCAAGAGGATTGCAATGCTTTTAGCAACAGATTTAGATGGAACATTTCTCGCTGGCACACAGGCTAGTCGACATAAACTTTACCAATTAATTTCGCAGCATCCAGAAATTGAACTTATTTTTGTCACCGGCCGCGGCCTAGAATCGGTGATGCCCTTGCTGTCCGATCCTACCATTCCAAATCCCTCATATATTATCTGCGACGTAGGTGCAACAATTGTAGATGGAGCAACCTTGCAACCGGTACAACCATTGCAATCTAACATTGATAATTTATGGCCTGGTCAGTATGTGATCGAAGAAGCAGTAGCCAATAGTCCGGGATTAATTCGTCAAGATGTCCCACAAAGCGGACGCTGTTCATTTTTTTGTGAAACTAATGCAGTGACTGACCATTTATATGAAATTGCCGCTTCGTTAGGATGCGATTTGCTTTATTCAGCGGGTCATTATCTTGATTTTTTACCAAAAGGTGTCAATAAGGGTTCAAGCTTACTCGCGCTAACTGAAATGTTAAATCACGATCCTCAATCAGTTTTAGTCGCTGGCGATACGCTAAATGATTTATCAATGTATCAGCATAATTTATTAGGTGTTTGTGTCGGGGCTTCCGAATCAGGTTTGCTGCGTGAAACTAAAGATCAAACTAAAACTTTCCACGCAAATAAGGCCGGCTGCGGCGGTATTCTTGAAGCCATAAGTTATTTTAATTTTTTGGGTAAACAAGGTATAGCGGCAGAACTGCAAGAACAAGAGGTCCCGCTAGGCAAGTCCGATTTAGTGATCGTCTATCATCGTCTTCCTTACGAAGAGTTTTTAGAAAACGGTGTAGTGCAACGAAGAAACCCCAGCTCACCAAACGGAATTATTCCAACATTGCTTAGCTTTTTTGGTGATGGTAAGCCAGGCTCTTGGGTAGCGTGGTCGACGATGAAATCTGATAACGAAGAATTCGAAACCCATACCACAGTGGATACAAGCCTCTACCCTAAACTAACAGTATCGAGAGTGTCTTTAACAAAAGAGCAAGTAGATATATTTTATAAAAAGTTTTCTAAAGAGGCTTTTTGGCCAACACTGCATACCTTTTGGGAGCGAGCAACGTTTCGAGAGGATCATTGGCAGGTTTTTGTTGAGGTCAATAAATTATTTGCAGAACAAGCCTCTGCCGAAGCGGCCGAAGGTGCGACGGTTTGGATTCATGACTATAACCTTTGGATGGTGCCGAGCTTTTTAAGAGAAATGCGTCCTGATGTTATCATTGCATTTTTTCACCATACCTACTTCCCATCGGCAGATGTATTTAACGTTTTACCGTGGAGACGAGATATCATAGGCAGTCTCTTGCAGTGTGATTTTATTGGTTTCCATATTCCCCGACAATCAGAAAACTTTATTGATGTAGTCAAGGGTATTGCACCTATTAAAATTATCAAGCGGGTTAATTGCGCGCCTCGATTTGTGACATTTGGTTGTGCGGTTGGTCTCGATAAAATGACCTCAGAGATAGAGGTTAATGAAAGACGAATTTTACTGGGCGCTTTACCCGTAGGCTTAGATTTGAATCGCGTAAAAAATGCATTGGAAAAGCCATTAATTAAAAAAAGGATAGAAGAACTCAAACATGAGCTGCAAGACCATAGAGTTATTTTGTCGGTAGAGCGACTCGACTATACAAAAGGTATCGTCTCTAAACTAGAGGCTTTTGAATTATTGTTAGAAGAGCACCCTGAGCTTATTGGTGATGTTGTTTTATTAACAATTTGTGTGCCTGCTGCAAAAGAAATGACTATTTATAACGATTTACAAATAGAAATTGAACAAACAATTGGGCGTATTAATGGTCGATATGCAAGAGTCGGATGGACACCTGTTCAATTTTTCTTTCGAAGCTTTCCATTTGAAGATTTAGTCGCCTACTATGCCTTAGCAGACGTTATGTGGATAACGCCTCTGCGCGATGGTCTTAACTTGGTATGTAAAGAATTTATCGCAACACAGGGTATTTCTGATGGTAAGGGCGTGTTAGTGTTATCAGAGTTTGCTGGTGCCGCAGCCGAATTAAAAGGTGTTTTACTGACTAATCCTCATGATATCCAAGATCTTGTTCATGTCGTTTATCTAGCATTAAATATGGATGACAATGAGGCCAGAGATCGTATTCGCGAAGCATTTGGAGTTGTTAAATATAATGATATCACGCATTGGGGCGATGAATTTATGGCGGCAATAGAGCAGTGCGACCATAGCAACCTTTAGTAAGAATTGCTTGATTTAAGCCAAGTATTTAGCGAATGCTTGGTTTACCTTTTTTAGTTCTTATATAAATTATTTTTATAAGAGTGATTTCACTCCAATGATCATCGAATTATTATTTAAGCGTAAATTTAGATGCTTAGATAATATAAGGATTTAAAACACAAAATATATCTTCTTAAAATTTAATAGTAGGTCATTGGGGATTTGTCACCAAAAAATTTAGACCTTTTAATCCATTACCTTTTAATCCATTACAAAGGGAGAATTCTTCTATGAAAATCATTAACCCCTTCAATTCATCTAAAACTTCAGAAGTATCAAAAGAGCCAGACATGCAACCTGGTAAGACGCCAATAGAATATCCGATTTTAGAAAAGCCTAGCGAAATTCCAATAGCTGATATTCCACAAGAGGTTCCTGTTAAGCCTAAGCCTCAAGAAATACCTGATTTGCCCGATGAAAAATAATTTTAAATTTTTATTAAAGCAATAAAAGCTAAAGCAATCTCAAATAGTGCGTGACCAAGTCGCCTTTAATAAGGCTGCTTTATCTGCCAACCACAACGGCCGCCAGTTATTGCAAGGTGGCGCGCTATTTTAAAATCTACTATGCCGAGTGTATGCCTTGTAATATACCTTGTAACTAAAGCGCAGTTAAAATCTTCTATAAAAGCTGATAAATCAAGGGCCTCTCTAACCCCGCCATCTATAATAACTACCACATTAAATTGTAAATTAGGTTACGATTAAGCTGCTATTATTATAATGTAAGCCTAGTAACATAAACTGCTTGTTTAGCCGTTTTGCCGCCTATTCTAAGAGTCTGGATATAAGCAAAACAACGGTTAGAGATATTAATAGTGCCTGACAATATGATTTAAGGCTCTTAGCCAAAAGCAAAGTAATAAATAACGTTATCTATTACAGACATTATTTTATCTAGGAAAAGGGTATGGAATTCAAAGATTATTACGCTATTTTAGGGGTAAAACCCGATGCTGATAGCAAAGATATTAAAACGGCTTATCGTAAGTTAGCTCGCCAATATCATCCTGATATGAATTCTGAGGCTGGCGCCGAAGACAAGTTCAAAGAAATGGCAGAAGCTTACGAAGTCTTAAAAAATCCAACTCGCAGAGCCGAGTTTGATGAGCTGCGTCAATATAATAGTCAATCTAAGCAAGGCTTTAAGCCACCTCCGGGCTGGCAGGGTTCTGCTAATAACTCAAACCAAAATAACCCTCAATTTGAAGGTGATTTTTCGGATTTTTTCAATTCTATGTTTGGTGGTCGAAATCAAAACTATAATACTAATGATCGCGGCTTTAACCAGCCTATGAGAGGCCAGGATGCAGAAATAGAAATCCCTGTATTACTAGAAGAGAGTATCGCTGAGCACACGCGAACAGTGTCATACCGACTTCCCACTCATAAAGGTGGGCAAGCTACACATATAGATAAACGCTTGAACGTCAAAATACCGAAAGGGGTTATCGAAGGTCAGCGTATTCGTCTTAAAGGCCAAGGCTCGCCGGGTGAGGGTAACGCTAGCGCGGGTGATTTATATTTACATATTCGTTTGGTGCCACATCCCCTGTTTGATGTAGAAGGGCACAACCTGATATTAACATTGCCCCTTACCCCTTGGGAGGCAGCCCTAGGCACTAAAGTGAACGTGCCAACCCTAGAGGGCAAGATAAGCTTAACGATAACTCCTAATACTCAGTCGGGTAAAAAGTTACGTATTAAGGGTAAAGGCTTGCAGGGTAAAGAGTTAACAGGTGATCTTTTTGCTGTTATCAAAGTGGTTATGCCATCATCAAATAGTGCAGAATCTCAAGAGTTATGGCAGACGCTTGCAAAAACAGCAGGTTTTGATCCTAGAGCTGAATGGAGTAATGCAAAATGATATCTACATCAATCAATATCTCAATTCATGAATTATGCGAAGTAGAAAAAATAGAAAATGAACTTATTTTAGAAATTGTAGAATATGGAATTGTAAAGCCAATAGAAGAGGCTGAATATCAAGATTGGGTGTTTGATGTCTCTCATGTTTGTTGGATAAAAAAAGCAATTCGGCTACATCAAGACTTAGAAATCGATTGGGTTGCCGTGGGGCTGGTCATTGACTTAATGCAACAGAAAGAAGATTTATTGAAACAAAATGAGAGATATCAACAACAGCTCTCGCGTTTTATTGAATAATAGTTTTTATTATTTAGTAAAAAGTTTTGGCTTAATTTGTAGTAATTAATGACTACGTTAAGTGATGGGCGATTGCGCTGCGATAATATTTTTATTGATTTTTAGTTTTTTGTTAAAAAATATTTCAAAATCACGGGCATTAAAAATACTGTAAAGCGAGAAACACATAAATTATTGTGTATAAATATCACCTAACAATTTAAATATCATTAAAATTTGCTTGTGAGACTTATGTTAATAGCAAACTTATTAAATTTTAATCCATTAATAATCAAATCTCTGTGCGTGCCTAATAGATTTTAGGGACTTGCATGGTAATTAGCAGTTAGTTAGTATTAACATTTGTTTTGCTGCTTATGTTCTTATAGTTTCTGGAAGTCTCGATGATAGATGGTCAACAAGTTTGGTATGCCAAAGAAATCCCTTTAAGTAATCAAACAGTCCTTGATTTGGGTGCCAATCGCGGAGACCTTTCACAATTTTTTTGGTCAGCGGGTAAGGGTACAAATATAGTAGTATCGGTTGAGCCATTACCCCAAAATTTTAAATTAATCGAAAAAAAGATAAAAAAAGCTAAGACTAAAAATTGGTTGTTAGAGCGCTGTGCCGTATCGGATCATTTAGGCGAAATGTCGATGGCGCGCCAACACTCCAAAAAATACGGCTGGAACAGTATGAATGCATCGCTAATGCAAACTACTGAATCGGCAGATCTTATCTCCGTTGTTGCAAAGCCGCTTGACGCTATTGCTGCCAATCCTACCGTGATAAAAATGGATATCGAAGGTGGCGAGTATGTTATTTTGGATAAGTATGTTGCCGAACTAACAACTGTAAAAGCGTGGGCTGTTGAGCTGCACATGTTGCCAGAACGACCGCTTGGGCAAGTGCTATCGCTTTTTGCGAGCCAAGGCTTTCGGTTAGTAGCCGCAGGACGCGATGCCAATAGCAATACCGGTGCGTGGGTATCTGTACCGATTACGACGCAACTAGAATGGGATCAAATTCCGGCGGTTAATCGATCGACCGATGGTCAAGAATTTAAAATGTTACATATAATTGCCCGACGCGGCTAAAGGTTTGACAATGAGTAGTGTTTTGCAGTGTGCTCAACAAGGTGACGGTATTATTATTGGCGGTGGGCGCTATGCAGAGCCTGCGCAATCATCCAAGGTCAATTTTGCATTCTCAGTATTAAATTTAAAAACACGCAAGCACAATTTAATCCCACTAGATTTTTTGCCTCACGGTGTCAGCCTTAACCCAAAGTGTTTAACGCAGCTAATCGTTTGCGAAAAAATAGGCCCCGGCGCTGCGATAATTGATCTCGAGACTATGTCATTGGTCGAGACAATCACCACCGATGCCAGCAGACATTTTTATGGGCACTGTGCTTATTCTAAAACTGGCGATGTTATTTATACCACCGAAACTTATTTAAATTCTTTGAAGGGCGTTATCGTTATTCGAGATGCGCAATCGAAACAAGTGATTGGTGAATTCGATAGTTATGGGGCTTCACCTCACGAGTGTTATTTAATTGATGACGGCAACACCATGATTGTTACCAATGGTGGTGGTGACATGAGTGGCGACAAACCCAACGTCTCTTATATTGATATCAACAGCCAAAAATTACTCAGGCAAGAGCACCTAACAAACCGACATATAAACGCCGGGCATTTAATGCTGGCGAGCGATGGCAGCTTAATTGTAGTGTCTGCCCCAAGAGCAGGTTTAAGCGCCGAAAACTTAGGCGGTGTGAGTATCCAGCCCCAAGGTAAATTGATGCGGTCGGTGTCATCCCCTAAAAAAGTAGTCAGCAATATGAAAGGCGAGGCCTTAAGTGTTGCTATCCACCAAGATACGGCATTAGTCACTCACCCGACGGGCAACATGGTCACCTGCTGGTCACTTAAAGATCGTCGCCTGTTAAAGCGAATCGATCTTCCTGTGCCTCGCGGCGTTACCTTAAGCAAAGATAAAAAATATTTTGTTGTAAGCTACGGCCCGCAAGCGAGCGTGGTGCAAATAGATACCCAAAATTTAGAACTGCTAAATATGACAGCCTCTCACGCAACCTATCTAACCGGCTCGCATCTTTATAATTGGTCACAAATGATAAAGAGTTTGTGAGGTTAGCCAGGGCTTTATGTTTTATGCTCTAAGAATAAATTGTTTTATTTTATAGCCGATTAAAAAAATTTATACTTACGGTTTGAGTTTGAAGAAAAATACTATAAATATAGAGAATTCCTTACTATCATGCTGATAAAACTCTTAAAGTTAGCGTTTGAAGTCGTGGTAAAAATTTTCATGAGTACCAAGAGACATTAACATAAGTATTAATTTTCCATCACCAAAGTCGTAGCCTAGAAGAATAATCTGTTTATTCACTTTAAATTTATATACACGTAAAAAAGCTAAATAAAATCATTCGGGTCAAAGCCGAATGGCGCTAAGTTAAGGCGTTTTAGTATAAATTTAGCGTTTAAATCGAGGCGAAGGAATTTACACCTCGCAGCCTATTTGAACCTAAAAATATAAAGATTAATCTTCTGCAAGGCCGCTCAGTTAAAG
>JAWUWW010000054.1:0-21040 GCA_034111645.1 Cellvibrionaceae bacterium | reverse complement strand
ATTAAAAATGACGAGCATTCTTTACAAAAATAACAGGCTAACTGCTGATATGTGAGATTTCACCAATTAATGATTTTTTATAATTTTTATGCCAATCAATTAGCTCGTCGACAGGCATAGGTCGAGCAAGAAGAAAACCTTGACCAATATCACATGACAGCGACTTTAAGATTTCAAGCTGCTCCTCGGTTTCTATACCTTCTGCGACAACTTTAGCTGACAGTCCATGGGCTAATTTGATGATAGCACTTATAATTTTACGCGTTCGCTGGTCTTTTTTTATTTTTGCCACAAAAGTACGGTCAAGCTTGATGACATCTACGTCGAGTCTAATAAGATGCTCTAAGGTGGCAAAGCCAGTGCCAAAGTCGTCGAGGCCTAAGCGGAAGCCTGCATGGCGGAGATCGATAAGTTTACGTTCTAACTCGTTGCCTAGTTGACCGAGTACCACATCTTCGGTGACCTCTATTTCTACATCCTTTGGCGTTAGGCCAAACAGATTTAATTGCTCTATTAGCTCTTCCGGGCCACTTAAACTCTTTAATTCGACGTCCATCAAATTTAATGACAAGCTAGGTATTTCTATTCCTGCTGTGCGTAGCGCCTTGAAACCCTCCATCGCCCGCCGCCGTATAATTTCACCAATAAATGCACCATGACCATAATAAATCGCCAGTTTAAGGAACTGATCTGGACTAATTCTCCCTAATTCGGGGTGATCCCATCTAACCAGCGCCTCACATCCAGTTAGCTGCTGGGTCTTCAAATCAATTAATGGCTGAAATTCCATAAATAAGCCGTCAAGATGTTCTCTTCGTTCAAGACTTTGCATAATCGTTTTATCGCGTTCAATAGCATGACGCTGAGCTGGCATAAAGGCTTGAATAGTTCCACGTTCTTGTTTTTTTGCTAACCGTAGCGAATAATTTGCAGCCAGTAACAACTCTTTTATGTTGGGTGCATCTTTGGGAAAACTGGCCATGCCAACGGTTGCCGTAATACGCAAGGCTCTACCCTTGTATATAATCGGGGAGACAACCATTTTTTTTATTTTGTCAGCGTTTTTCAGTGCCCAGTTAGAACCAAAATTATGTGCCGTTATTAGCGCAAATTCATCGCCCCCCAATCTAGTCACTTGTAAAGTAGGGCTAATTAGACCACAAAAACGTCTGCCAATTGTACGCAGTACCTCATCGCCTGCGGCATGACCATCTGTATGGTTAATTTCTTTGAACCCGTCGACATCGAATGTGATGAGTGATGCACTCTCTCCTCGCTTATGTGCATTTTCAATGACCCTTGAGAATCGTTGCTCAAAAGTTTGTCGATTAAGCAGCCCCGTAAGATTATCTATAGTGGCTTTGTGATCGAGGTCGCTCGCTTGGTTCGCTAATTTACGCGCCAGAGGGCGAAAGATGAAAATTATTTGTGCGAGTAATAATAGTATTACAGCAATTGTATTTGTTTCGAGTATTTTTGTTGTGTAGGCTAAATCTTGCTCTGCATTTTGTTGATATAACCTTACCGCGCGATTTGCTTCAAAAAGAAGAGGGCCGATAGCTTGAGTCGTTATTTGCTGCATTAAATTTTGGTCAATACCTGCTGTATTGATAAATTGGTACACCAGTTGGTGGAACTGCAGCATTTTATCATGTAGTTGGAAAGGCTCATTGAAGTAATGTGCTTGTAAAACCAACCCTTGCTGATTTGACTGGCTAAGACTTGTTACATATTTGGTGAGTTGGAGGTGTTGTTTTTCCATTATTATTAGGCTTGCTTTAAGCAAGGTCATTGAAGATACTTTATGCTCTGCGTTATCTTCAAAATGAATCATGGTGGTTAGTGCGCTAATCCTTTGCATAAGCATGCGTTGTGCACCCGCTATATTGATTATATCAGCATTATTAGTTTGTTTAGCAATCGTAAGATAAAGGAGGGTGTTGCCTATTAGGGTCACCATAAAGACAAGAGAAACGGCAAATAAATAGCGCACAGTGACATATTTTTTAATTTGGATCAGAGATAATTGGGGATTATTGATTTTTTTTAACGAGACTAAGTTATTTATAAATAGTGATAATTTATTTGTACTAAACATCGATATTTCCTTTTCTATTAGTACATACCATTACGGCTATCAAGCTATTATGGAAATAATATTTGCCACCAATGTTTGCCACCAAAGGTAAGCATATAAGGTAACAAGTGAAATAAAAGTAATATTATTGTAAATATATAATATATTCTACATCATTTATTTTATCTTTTATATCATTTATTTATTTATTTATTTATTTTTATTTATTTAAGAAAGTTACAATTTTTCGACTAAATCTCTAATTTTATTGTGAATATCAGTTAACAAAAAAGTGCATCTCGCTGCTTTGTAACCCAGTCTACCTCTTACTTTTCTTATAATTAACGGATATTTATCCTGTCAGACGCGTCTGATAGGATCGGCAATTTGTAGGACAAGTGCATTTGCGGACAGAGCATTGATGGTTGTTTTTCAGGGGTGCGTTGTTGATGGCGAATGTCGTCGGATTGTTGAAGTACCCGGTGCTTTTGTTATTTAGTCTGCTGAGGGGTGATCTCTGCTTTGCATCTACTCTCTGGCGTTATCAATTACAAAGGTTAATCCTAGAGCATAAGTGGATACAAAGACGTTAAATTTTTACTTTATCCTAGACACCTTGCGGCAATTACTTTTCGAGGAAAGCTTGTTCGATAACATAATCGCCTTGCTCACGCGATGTCGCCTTTTTAAAGCCTCGTTCATTTAAAATCGCCATGGTGTCATTAAGCATAGCTTGATTACCACAAAGCATAAATCTATCAGTAAGGGGATCAATAGGGGGTAAGCCTATTTCTTGTGTTAAAGTATCTTTGGTGAGCAAGTGAGTAATTCGTTGTTGATGAGCTTCAGTACTAAATTCTTCTCGGGTCACTGTTGGGTAATAGATCAACTGTTTTTGTACCCAATCACCAAAAAGTTCATTGTCTGGCAGTTCTTCCAAAATGGTTTTTCGATAAGCAAGCTCAGAAATGTAACGTACGCCATGCACTACAATAATTTTTTCGTACTGTTCATAAATGTGCGGGTCTTTAATAATACTCATAAAGGGGGCTAACCCTGTTCCTGTCGCCAGCAAGTAAAGATGCCTTCCTGGTTTAAGGTGGCCAGCTACCAGGGTCCCAGCAGGGCGTGTTGATAAAGTCAGTGGCTCACCTACCTGAATGTGCTGCAAACGAGAGGTAAGGGCACCATCAGGCACCTTTATACTAAAAAATTCAAGTTCATCTTCATAATTCGCACTGGCAATGCTGTAAGCTCGGAGTAAGGGTTTGCCATCGAGCTCAATGCCGATCATAACGAACTGGCCGTTTTCAAAAGTGAATGAGGGTAAACGCGTCGTTTTAAAGCTAAATAGCGTATCATTCCAATGGTGAACATCGGTCACTGTTTCTACTATGGTATTTCTCATTAATACTCCATTAAATTGGGATGGTGGATGCTATCGTCAATGTTATCGGTCAATAGATGATGTTAATAATAATTGCTGAAGGTTTTGTGATTGGTAGCGGCTTCACCATTGATTTTGCTGCAATTTTTCACTACTTCGCATTAGCAATAGATTTAATTTTCAATACGATAGAGCGCAAGCCATTACCGCGAGCGGGGGTAATATGACGCTCAAGGTCAAGCGCTTTGAAATAACCATCGATATCAAAGGCCAGGATCTGCGCTTTGGTTTTGTCATTAAAAACCGCCATCACTAAGGCTAACAGGCCATTAACAATCACCGCGTCACTGTCCACCTGAAACTGTAACTTACCGTCTTGCTCATTGCTCAATAGCCAAACACTGCTTTGGCAACCTCTGACCAAACGCTCGTCGGTTTTAAGGTCCTCATCAATACGAGGAATACTTTTGCCCAAATCGATGATGTACTGATAGCGCTGCTCCCAGTCATCAAAAAAGGCGATATCATCAATAATTTCTTCGCTGCTGGGTAATTTCATCTCAGACTCTTAACTTTATTACTAGAAAAACAGACCGGCTTCGAGCTGAGCTTCTTCACTCATCATTTCGCGCGACCATGGGGGATCAAACACCAGTTCAACGGCAACCTTTTTAACATTGGGTACCATACTCACCCGATATTCTACATCGCCAACCAGTACAGGTCCCATACCACAGCCAGGGGCAGTGAGGGTCATCTTGATATGTACGGTTTGCGTATCCTGATCAGTTAAAACCTTGTAAATTAACCCTAGTGATAATAAATTAATCGGAATTTCAGGATCAAAAACAGTTTCCAGCGCTTGTAATACCTGTTCCTCACTAATTAGATTATCTGTGGGAAGATCAAAATCAAGTTTTTGCGGCTTGCGGCCTATGGCATCGGCATCGGTACCATCAATACGCAACATATTGCCGCGCCAAGTTACCGTGTAGTTGCCACCAAGATCCTGGGTGATATTAACAAACTCGCCAGCGGGGATAAGTTGTAAATCGCCATTTGGTACGCGCCTTGCCTTGCATTCTCGCTCTGTCGCCACCATTTTTTGATGCATTTATTGAACCTCTTTAAAATACTACGCAGCTTTGTCTTGGCATTTAGCTAACATTAAAGCTTTCACCACAGCCACATTCATTGACAGCGTTGGGGTTATTAAACTTAACTATGCCGTTAACGCCTTCTCTAACATAGTCAATTTCGGTATTTCTGACTAAGTCTAAGGTCTTGGCGGTAATGATCAGGGTAAGCTTATCACTTGCGCATATCAGGGTATCGCTTTCTTCTGCTTGCTCGGTAATGTCGAGCACATAAGCATAACCTGTGCAGCCACTGACTTTACTTGACAGGCGCAACATACCGCCAGCTTGATGTGCCAGCATTGATTCGAAATACGTTATCGCAGCTTTGGTTAGGCTAACGGGATCGCCTAGGTGACTTTGCGGGGTAAACATTTCTACATTCATCATATATTCCTCAAGCCAGCATTTTCTGGACTTTTCTCAGGGCAATAAACAAGGCATCTACTTCTGCTAACGTGTTATACACAGAGAAAGACGCTCTGGCTGTACCCTGCACACCTAAACGGCGCATTAATGGTTGGGCACAATGATCACCAGTACGTATGGCAATACCTTGACGATCAAGAAGAAAACCAACATCGGTGGGGTGACAGCCTTGTAAGATAAAACTGAACACACCTATTTTATTGGCTGCATTTCCTATAATTTTCAAGCCATCAAACTCTTGTGACTGTTTCAACACACTCGCCATCAAAGCTTGTTCATGCGCTTGTACCGCGGCTAAGTTTAAGTCAGTAAACCAGTCTATAGCCGCGGCTAAACCAATGGCACCGGCAATATTGGGCGTGCCAGCTTCAAGGCGATTAGGCAATTCTCCCCAGGTCGAACTTTCGTAGGTGACATGGGCAATCATTTCACCGCCTGTCTGCCATACTGGCCAATCTTGCAGTACCTCTTCTTTGCCCCAAAGTACGCCGATGCCGGTAGGGGCAAACAGCTTGTGACCGGAGAATACGTAAAAATCACAGCCAATATCCGTTACATTGACACTACCATGGGCAATACCCTGAGCACCGTCAATAAGGACTAAAGCGCCTTTTTCTTTAACTAAGGCGGTAAGCTCTTTTACTGGATTGACTGTACCCAAAGCATTGGAGACATGGGGTAGGGCAACCAGTTTTGTCTTTTCGGTCAATAGTGCAGCAAAGGCTTGAACATTTAACGCGCCATCATCATCGATAGGCGATATTTTTAATGTGGCGCCGCTTTTTGCACAGGCTTGCTGCCAGGTTACTAGGTTAGCATGATGCTCCATTTCAGTTACAAGCACTTCATCGCCATTTTGCAGGCGCTGCGCCATGCCATTAGCAACAATATTGATCCCTTCGGTGGTGCCATTAGTCCAGATAACTTCCTTGGGATTATTGGCATCAATAAAGCTGGCCACAGTATCCCGGGCTTTTTCGAAACGGCGTGTAGCCTCATCAGAAAGCTGATGGGCGCCACGATGCACATTAGCATTACACTGGGTGTAAAAATCGACTATTGATTGGATCACCGCCTGTGGTTTTTGCGTGGTGGCGGCATTATCCAAATACACCAAAGGGTTACCCTCAATCTGTTGATGCAAAATCGGAAACTGGGCCCGTATCTGATCAATATTGAGAACATTGTCGCTAGTAGTCACTTTACTTCCATCTCCACAAAACGCGATTTTAATTGGGGCTTGAGCCATAGTGCTAAGTGCTGATTAGGCATTTGATTGACCAGCTCCTGAATAAAACCGAAGTTGAGCATCACCAGCGCTTGAGAACGGGATATACCGCGAGAACACAGATAATACAAGGTTTCTTCCTCGGTCTCAGCAACAGTGGCGCCGTGAGCGCACTGCACGTCGTCAGCATAAATTTCCAGCTCAGGCTTAGTATTGATCTGACCGCGACGAGACAATAACAAATTGCGGTTATTGAGCTCAGCTAGCGTTTTTTGGGCATCACGGTGAATGTGAATGCGTCCATTGAAAACGGCCTTGGCTTTGTCACCTATAATGCCTCGGGCATTTTCTTCTGTGGTGCCATTAGGCACAGCATGTTCGATAGTGCTGTGCAGAGTGAATTGTTCTGACTCGCCGAGTAAGTAAACAGCGTTAAATTTTGCCTTGGCATGCTCGCCGTTGTGAATAATATCTATATCCAATCGAGACAACTCACTACCATAAGCGATTACTGTGCTGTTAAGCTCAGCCTGTTGCAGTAGGCTGAAATGACAGCCGCCAATATGAATAGCCTGATGAGTATGCATGGCCAACCGATAGTGCTCAAGATAAGCGTGTTCACCAATTTCATACTCGGCAAAACTGGTGTTAAGACTGGCTTGTTCACCTTGTCCCTGTTCAATTACTGTGGCCTTGGCATTGTTACCTAAGCGCACCAAAATACGATGATGAGACTCTTGACCATCAGTACTGATATTAACAATACGAATAGGCTGTTCTATTTCGCTGTCGGCAGCTATATCGATAATTAGTCCATCTACCGCTAGTGCATCGTTGATCAAACCAAAGAGGTGACGCTGAGGTTTTATCTTGGCAAACAGGGCATTGGCTGTGTTTTGTTCTTTAACAGCCGCATCCTGAAAACTGCTAATATGCAGCCCTGCTAATAAGGGCAGTAAGCTTATATCATTTTGCAACTTGCCATCAACAAAAACCAAATCAAGGCTATTTAGGCCTTCTATACTGTCAATGAAGGCCTTATTTACGGCTTTTTCTACGGTATTACCTGCGGTATTACTAGCGGTTAACTCAAGTTTTTCTAAGGGAGCCAGTGAAGTATATTTCCAGCTTTCAACTCGACGATTGGGCCAGTTGGTGTTGCTTAGTGTCTCTAGGGCTTCAGCCCTAAGAGGGCTAAGCCAGTCATCAATAGCCTGGCCACGGTCTATGACCTGCTGCAACCACTGACTCATATATTGGTCTCCTCGGCGTTATCCTGCCCTAAGAAGGCGTAACCTTCTTTTTCCAAGTCTTTGGCCAGAGAGGCGTCGCCGCTTTTAACCACTTTACCATTGGCCAGAATGTGGACATAGTCGGGTTCAATATAATCGAGCAGACGCTGATAATGGGTGATAACAATAAAGCTACGTTTGCCGTCGCGTTGGCTGTTCACGCCATTAGCGACTACCTGTAGGGCATCAATATCAAGACCTGAGTCTGATTCGTCCAAAATGCATAAGGTAGGTTCAAGCAGGATCATCTGCATAATTTCATTGCGTTTCTTCTCACCACCGGAAAAACCTTCGTTAACGCCGCGTTTGAGAAAATCGAGTGGTAGTTGTACTTGTTTACAGGCTTCTTTGGCTTTTTTCAGGAACTCAGCGGCCGTCAATGGTGTTTCACCTTGTTGCTCACGTATGGCGTTCACGGATTCTTTCATAAAGGCCATATTACTAACGCCGGGGATCTCTACCGGATACTGGAAGGCAAGAAATAAGCCTTTTCGTGCCCGTTCTTCTACCTTCATATCGAGCAAATCTTCACCTTTGAAGTCTACTTTGCCTTCAGTCACCTGATAGCCTTCGCGGCCAGATAGAATGAAACCTAGGGTGCTTTTACCTGCGCCGTTAGGGCCCATAATAGCATGTACTTCACCGGGTTTAATTTCAAGGTTTAGACCCTTGAGTATCTCTTTTTGTTCTACACTAGCGTGTAGGTTTTCAATTTTAAGCATGAATTTCTATCCTATTGAGCCTTCAAGACTGATCTCGAGTAATTTGCCCGCCTCTACGGCGAACTCCATTGGCAGTTCTTTGAATACTTCTTTACAGAAGCCATTAACTATCATTGATACGGCTTTTTCCGCATCAAGACCACGTTGCTGGCATAAAAACAGCTGATCATCGCTGACCTTTGAAGTTGTGGCCTCATGCTCCACTATGGCCGAGGGATTACGACTTTCGATATAAGGAAAGGTGTGAGCACCACAGCGGTCACCAATGAGCAGTGAGTCACACTCGGTAAAATTACGGGCGCCATCGGCCTTTGGGCCCATATGAACCAAGCCACGGTAACTATTATTGCTTTTACCGGCACTGATCCCCTTGGAAATAATAGTGGACTTGGTATTTTTGCCCAAATGGATCATCTTAGTGCCCGTATCTGCTTGTTGCATGCCGCGGGTCAGAGCAACAGAGTAAAATTCACCAACACTGTTATCGCCTTTGAGTATACAACTGGGGTATTTCCAAGTAATTGCAGAGCCTGTTTCCACCTGAGTCCAAGAAACCTTGGCGTTGGTGTGACATAAAGCGCGTTTGGTGACAAAGTTATAGATACCGCCTTTACCGTTCTCATCACCGGGATACCAGTTCTGCACGGTGGAGTATTTTATTTGGGCGTCATCCATGGCAACAAGTTCAACCACAGCGGCATGCAGTTGGTTTTCATCACGCTGTGGCGCGGTGCAGCCCTCTAGGTAACTGACATGACTCCCTTCATCAGCAATGATCAATGTGCGTTCGAATTGGCCAGTATTTTGCTCATTGATACGGAAATAAGTGGATAGCTCCATTGGGCAGCGAACCCCCTTTGGAATATAAACAAAAGAGCCATCAGTAAATACCGCACTATTAAGAGCAGCGAAGTAATTATCTGAACGAGGTACCACACTGCCAAGGTATTTCTTTATCAGTTCAGGGTATTTATGGGCAGCCTCAGAAATGGGGCAGAAAATCACCCCGGCTTCTTCTAACTTTTTACGGTAGGTGGTCACTACAGACACCGAGTCGAAGACCGCATCAACGGCAACGCCAGCGAGCATTTCCTGCTCATACAATGGGATACCGAGTTTTTCGTAGGTACGCAATAATTCGGGATCAACTTCATCAAGAGACTGGGGTTTGTCCTGCATACTCTTTGGTGCTGAGTAATAGGAGATGGCTTGAAAATCGATTTTTGGGTAATGGACATGGGCCCATTCAGGCTCGTCCATGGTTAGCCAGTTGCGATAAGCGCGAAGACGCCATTCTAACATCCATTCTGGTTCTTGCTTCATCGCCGATATTCGGCTTATAACCCCTTCATCCAAGCCAATGGGAAAGGTTTCAGACTCGACGTCAGAGACAAAGCCAGCATCGTATTTACGGGATAACGCTTGGTCAAGTTGTTCACTCATACTCTGGTTTCTCACGGTTGGTATTGTCCTGACCCTAATAACTACATGCCAAAGTAACTATATGAGTTCATCCAAGCCATACGAAGGATGTGGACAAAGGTTATAGACTTGCCTTGATCCTATAATACCTGAGTAAATTACTCAAGTATTATGAGGAAATACCCTAGTAATTTACTCAGGTATTATTTAAAGCAAAGAAACCAAGTGATAACCTACTGTTATTAAGAATACCTATGTATTATCTATCTTATTGATTTATATTGTTTAGTTGTGATTGGGTTATTTTATTTTTCTCGTCATAATAACTTGTATATATTTTAATAAATAAACGCCCTTCTAGTACATTATTACGTTTGATGATTGTTATGCCACACCATAAGCAAAACAAATTAGTTGAGTTGATACCCAGTATTAGCACAATTCAAGTGCATAACTGTTGCACTTATCAATTTTTACTTGCCGTTATTGTCGAATATTTATTTATGTACAGGTGTAACAGCGGCGATATTGCTGTAAATTAACCAGTTACTTACTCTTTACTCGTTATCACTATGACACCTATTCGCTTAACTCAATACTCACACGGCGCAGGCTGTGGTTGTAAAATTTCGCCATCGGTGCTTGATGTGATGCTCAAGTCGTCACTGGTATTACCCGAGAATAATGCGCTTTTAGTGGGTAATAACACTAAAGATGACGCAGCTGTTTTTGATATTGGTAATGATCAAGGGGTGATTTCAACCACTGACTTTTTCATGCCGATAGTTGATGACCCTTCCGACTTTGGTAAAATTGCCGCCTGTAATGCCATTAGCGATATTTATGCCATGGGCGGCAAACCACTCATGGCGATAGCTATTTTGGGCTGGCCAGTAAATATTTTAGCCCCCGAAATTGCTCAACAAGTGCTTGATGGTGCTAGAGCTATTTGCGCTGAAGCGGGTATTCCGTTAGCGGGAGGGCATTCTATTGATGCGCCAGAGCCTATTTTTGGCTTAGCGGTTACAGGCCTAATTAACAATGCACAGATCAAGCGAAATAATACCGCAGGGGTTGGCGATCTATTGTATTTAACCAAACCGTTAGGTATTGGCATTATGACCACGGCTGAAAAACAAGGAAAACTATTACCTGCCCATGCCCAACTAGCGCCACAAGTAATGAAAACCTTAAATACTATTGGACAAGAATTTGCAGCATTCGACACAGTTACGGCGATGACCGATGTTACCGGTTTTGCCTTGTTAGGCCACCTTTTGGAAATGTGTGAGGGCAGTGGTGTTGGTGCCGTTATCGACTTTGCAAAAGTACCACGCCTTGATTTTGTTAATGACTACATTGACCAAGGTTGTATACCGGGTGGCTGTGAGCGAAATTTTGCCAGTTATGGCGCTCAAGTTGGGCCATTAACAGCCAAACAAAAAATACTTTTATGCGACCCGCAAACCAGTGGTGGTTTACTTGTGGCAGTAAAACCTCAAGGTAAGCAAGCTTTTGAAGCC
Organism: Cellvibrionaceae bacterium; assembly: GCA_034111645.1. Taxonomy (GTDB): domain Bacteria; phylum Pseudomonadota; class Gammaproteobacteria; order Pseudomonadales; family Cellvibrionaceae; genus CANLBN01. The sequence goes on along the minus strand of JAWUWW010000054.1, from coordinate 9,824 downwards.
TTATGCCAACAGAAGGGGCTTAACCTACAGCCTATTGGCAGCTTAGTTGCGGCAACATTACCCACAGTGAATGTGTTGTAATGGCGATAACTAGCTCGGCAACAGCAGCAGTAAATAGCACTGACTTTGGCGCTATTATTAGGCATAAAATTCCTTTAATGGATGTGCGCGCCGCCATTGAATTTGAAAAAGGGGCTTTTAATCAATCTACTAATTACCCGTTAATGAATAATGATGAACGGGCGGCAGTGGGCTTGTGTTATAAAAAACATGGCCAAGCGGCCGCCATTACCTTAGGTAATGAGCTGGTTACAGGGGAAAGTAAAGCCTTACGACTGGCACAATGGCAAAACTTTGCACAAACACATCCACAAGGGTATTTATATTGTTTTCGTGGCGGCTTACGCTCACAAACAGTGCAACGCTGGTTGAAAGAGGCGGGTGTTAACTACCCACTGCTGACTGGGGGCTATAAAGCCCTTCGTCAATTTTTACTCAATGAACTAGAGCAGCTGGCGTTACATCCATTAATGATTATTGCCGGTAATACAGGCTGTGGTAAAACGCCTTTTTTGGCTGATTGCGCGCACAGTTTAGATTTAGAAGCGGCAGCGGGGCACCGAGGATCGAGTTTTGGCGGCTTTGTTACTTCACAATCTACTCAAATAAATTTTGAAAATAAACTCGCAGAGCAGTACCTCACCGCTAACTATTGCTTAGGGCAAAGGGTGATTTTAGAAGATGAAGGCAGGCTAATTGGCAGTGTTCATTTACCTGAAAGTTTACGCCAAGCCATGACATTAGCGCCAATAGTAGTGATTGAAGAAAGTGTAGAGTATCGACTTGAGCATATATACCAAGAATATATTATTAAGATGACCGACAACTACCAAACCGCCTACGGTGTTGAACAAGGGTTTATCGGCTTCAGCGAATATATTGAACAAGGCTTATTTAAAATACGAAAACGCCTAGGTACTGAGCGTTATAGCCAATTAAAAAAAATACAGAACCAAGCCTTAACTCAGCAACAAAAGGGGCAAGCCGGGTATCACATTAATTGGTTAAAACCTTTACTCAGCGAATACTATGATCCCATGTATCAATATCAGCTAGGGTTAAAGGCTGAACGAGTAGTTTTTCGCGGCAATAACGCCCAATGTTTAGCTTTTTTACACAATAACTAAACCCGTCGCTATTTTAAAAACCATGGCAGTTACTAGCCGTGCTGCATGAGGTTAAGCTATTATCATCACCATCACTAGCAACATTCAAACAATCGCGCTGTTGTTAAAAGATGAAATAAACCTTTACAAACTATTGGCGGATATTTATTATCCGCACCGTCTTCAAGCAAGCAATTGTTTGACGGCTGCGGTGAGATGGCAGAGTGGTCGAATGCACTGGTCTTGAAAACCAGCAAGGGTTTGTAGCCCTTCTAGGGTTCAAATCCCTATCTCACCGCCACATTGAGAAAGTCCGCTAATTGAAAGATTAGCGGATTTTTGCTTTTTAAAAAGGGCGAGATATTAAGTGCAGGGTGTGTAGCGTTAAACCTTAGAGTAGGGTTCAAATCCCTATCTCACCGCCACATTCCGCTCAACCCCTGTAATTCAGGGGTTGAGCAATATAAAAATGGTGTCGGTGACTATTCTCTGTCACAAAGCTCTGTCACAAGAGCGCATCATGAAGAAATTACCCACCTATCTTTATCAATATATAAACTCCAAAAATTATTTTCTTCGAATTCGTCGGCGATCGCTTGATCAAATGAGCTATGATAATTCTAGTGCCTATTTTGTTGCGTCATTACGAACAGATAACGTTCATGATGCAGCATTTCTAGCACTGTTTGTTGTAACTCAAATTAGGAAGAAAATTATGAATATGGATATTCATGCACAAGAGTCTCTAGATAGAGGCGAACTAACTATATTGCCGAAAGATATTAATGACGATTTATCAGCAATTGAAACTCAAGTAACATCAAGAAATCAGCTTAAAAAACGCTTTATACGTGCCCTTGGCGTTGGAAAAATGATGTTGTCTAGTGGAGCTATAGATGTCGATAGCTTTGATGATAGTGAGCATCAGCGCGCTAAAACACTTCATGCAATGCCCTTAGTAAGCGAAAATCCCCTTACACCCACTGATATATGCATTAATGAACAGCGTATGCTGTCAGCATTAGTGATGCGACTTTGTGAGCATTCTGAAAGGGTGAAAAACTTTTCTGAGGAGCAAGATACTTTTGATGCGAACATATTCGATTGCCTTGCATTTGGAGAAGCGCAAAACAAGTATCAACGATTGGTGAATGGCATTGATGTTGAAGATGTAGCTCATAAAGAAGAAGTTGAAAATCAATCATCTGTACTGAAACAGAACTATTCTATAGCGCAGCTATATCTACTGTTTAAACAAGAAAAACTTGGTGCCGTTCGCAAGAGAACCGTTGAACATTATGATATATCGTTCGATTTTTTGAGTGAATTAATTAGTCTAGACTCTGATGTCAGGGTGTTGACTAACGAGTTTGCTCGAAAGTTTAAATTCGTGCTAATTGAACGCAAAGATCAGCGATCGAAGTTAGTTAATGATAAAACACTTTCAGTTGCGCGGATTAATGCGTATTTGTCCAATTTGAGTGCCTTCTGCGAGTGGTGTATTAAACATAATGTTTCTATTAATAAGGGAGTGAACCCGTTTTGTGGTCTTAGCATTAAAAAGGGTAAAAATAGTAAAATACCTCGTCGAGAGTTCACTGTAGATGAAGCAAATGCTATGTTTTCTTATAAAACGAAGGCAAAAACTGAAGCGCAATATTTTAGGGACGATGCATATTGGTACACAAAGGTTGGCCTGTATTCAGGCATGCGTTTGAATGAAACATCAGAGCTATTACTTTCAGATGTTAATAAACAAGAAAATATTTTGTGTTTCGATTTGAGAGGCTCTCATCTAAAAACCTGCGAATCACCAAGGCTTATTCCTATTCATTCAAAATTGATTGAATTAGGTTTTGTTGAGTATATTAATGAAAAGAGAAATAAAGGTCATAAATTTCTTTTTGAACAAATTCGCATTGGAAAAGCAAAAGCTGGAAAATTTGGATATGGCGAGAAGATATCACGTTGGTTCAATCGAACATTGCTGAAAAATATTGGTATCGATAAAATTTATGAGAAAGAGCAGCGTCGGAACTTAGTTGATTATCATTGCTTGCGTCATACGTTTATTTACCAACTAAAACGAAAAGGAATTGATATGAGCTACATAAAAGCCCTCGCAGGTCATTCTGGACGACGTGATCTTACACGCGATGTATATGGACATAATGCTAGTCACATAGTTAAAAATCTGCAGATAGCTATCGAGAACGTTAGCTTCGATGAATAATACAAAATTGTGTAGTTATCCGTAGTGAGTGCAATTGTGTACTCACTACACAATTTTGTTCCAAAATTGTCGTGAGGTTTTTTTCGTCGCACAAACAAGGCAGGAGTCCTCAATAAATGTTGTTAATGGTTCACGGTTTTTTCGGTAAATTTGCGCAAAAAGAAGTTACTCTTGATGATGTTATTGAAGTAAAAATATCAGAAGAGGTTTTTGATTTGATAGTTGATATTGCTCAAAAACTTAGTGTGATAAATAAACAGGAGCAATCGATACTCGATGAGCTTGCATCGAAACAGTCAAATATTTTGCCTTGTACTATCCATTCAATATTTATGAGAGCAGTCATATGGCGGTGTAATACAAGGGAATTATTTATAGGTGATAAGAGCGAGCTTGAATCAATCGCTTTGGTGATAAAAACAGCACAACGGCATGGGCGTGATGTTTATTTTATCTAGACATTCTTAGGCGTAAACCATCCTTTTTTTGTTGTGATTTTAGGTGTTGTAGCTCATTTGTCAGCCGAGTATTAGTTGCAATTAGTTCATCTATTACAGACCGAATCTCATCACTTTCTAGTTGGTTTTTTTTAGTCAGCGCGGCTTCTAATGCAACAATATTTTTATTCCAATCGTTAAACTTTTTTGGGGAGTCTGAAGGTAACGGTACCCCTACATCTCTTGCTAATTTTTTTCCTTGGCTTAGTGCTTTGGAAAACTCTTTAATGGTTGTGTGCTTAGCCGTTGACCCCCTAACACCACGCCGTAACCCGCAGTGCTCAACTGCTTTAGCGTAGGAGTCTTGAATTCCTCGTAATTTCTTAGCTCCACCTGTTATACCACGTGCATTTAACCCATTTTTACCATTTTTAGATGTGTCTAAAGGTAGGACTAAAAAGTGAATGTGAGGGGTTTTTTCATCTAAATGATTTTCAAGCGATATCAGTCTTTCACCATAAGTCGTTTTTGCCCAATTAACAGATGCTATTAGCCATTTTCTATAGTTTTCTTTTGCACTAGGAAGTAACTTTTCTGTTTCTTCGTCATATAAAAACTCGTGGCTAAAAGTTAGAATAAACTCAAGAGCTAACACGCCGTTTTGACGGAGTTTAATAATACCTTTTTCATCCAGTTTTGCTCTAACTGATTTTACGATGTTAGCGTTACCGTGGTAATACTTGTTCAATTTAGTTTTTTTTGGATCAACGTTAGGTGTTGGCGTTGCTCTATTCCAGTGATTTTGCATAGCCGCGAGAGCTGAAAAAGTTTTAATTTTTTCAACTCTCAATACAGCATAATTATTACCCACTATTACATTGTGCATGATTTAAAACCAATTTTTTTAACTCTTGAGCTTTATGTAGCGAAGATTCTTCTTCAATTTCTTCAGTACTAGAGTCATCACATTCTGACATTGGGTGTATTAATGATACAGTGGCAAAAGCACTCGCTTGTGAACTTGATATTTCCATATCACCCACCTTGAGTATTAATAATTCAGGGGTGTCGTGAGTCAAAAATACTAAAGTGAGGTTTTGTGCATCTTCAGTGCTAATTGGCTGTATTATGCTTCTATGAGGAGTATGTACTACCTTTTTCGACAGTGACAAGCCTTGATTGAGCTTGACGTTGATATAAGGAGACATCAGATAAGGAGTTACTTTTAAGAGTGCAGGGACTGCTAACAGTATCTCTGTATTTTTTGGTAAGTAGTCACTATATGCTGCGGCAAGAAAGGCATCATCATTGCTGTTTAATACCATGTGACATAAACAAAGGCGGTTTGGAGTTTTCATCATCAATCCTTGATTTTTATTGGCAGAGAATCCTTTCGCTGCTTTCATATATATTATAACACAGTATCCATTAACCTAATGAAATTATTGTGTTTTGTTATGATTCTGTTGTTTTTTTTGTTATTTATAGGGAATATAGATATGTTAAAAAGGGGATGAATGTTGTTACATAATATTTTAATGAGTCCAACTCATAGAGTTATTGTGAACATAGACTCAATAACTTTATTTATTAGGCTACTAATATAGTAAACCACTACTTAATAAATACATTTAAGTCATTCTATTTACTATACAAACCACCTTAAAATCATTAATATCATACAAGATAACTTAACTGCTTTACTCTTCACATCTTAATTAGGTAAATGAAATGGATCCTCGAATTATAGAAATCAAGCAACTACTCATAGATGCGAATAGCGATGAAAGGAAAACCATACTTAAAGGGGAAATTGAAGATATTAAGAGTATTGCTGAGAATGCAGTACGTAAACATCAGCGTGAAGTAGATTATGACTCGAAAGAAATGACCATTGAGTTAGTTGTGAACAAATATAATGAAGGACTAGGTCTAGATCAAAACGAATTATTTGTACCTGACTATCAAAGGGATTTTGTTTGGACTAAAAAGAGTCAAAGTAGGTTAGTAGAATCATTATTAATAGGTCTACCTATACCACATATTTTTATTGCAGACGTTGAATCTGAAGATCCTGAACTTGATGGTAGAGTAGAAATTGTTGACGGCTCGCAGCGAGTACGAACACTTCACGCATTTCTAACCGATGAGCTAGTACTTGAAGGTTTACAATTAATACCTCAACTTAATGGCTTTAAATATTCTGATCTTCCTACTTCAAGGCAAAGACGATTTTGTCGAGTTTCTGTTCGTATAATTGAATTAAGTAACTGTACAGAAGATACTCGAAGGGATTTATTTGAAAGAATAAATACAGGTAGCAATGAATTAAAACATATGGAGATCCGTAAAGGGTCAAAGCATGGTAGCTCAGACTTATATACAGGAGTCATTAGCGTTTGTGCAGATAATGATATTTTCAAAGAAGTTGTCCCTTTAAGTAAAGTCAAACTCAAAAGAGGTGAAGATCTTGAGTTTTCATTAAGGTTCTTTGCTTATCTCAACAATTATCTAAACTTTGATCACTCAGTAAAAGAATTTTTAGATGATTATTTAGAAGCTGAATCAGCAAAAACAGCCGAAGATATGGCTGAAATGGTTGATATATTCAATAGAACAATGGTTTTTGCTAAGGATAACTTTCCATTTGGATTCAAAAAATCACCAAACTCTAAAACAACCCCAAGAGTTCGCTTTGAGGCACTTGCAGTAGGTATAGCTCTAGCGATACAACAAGAACCAACCTTAGAAGCAAGTAATATTTCTGAATGGCTTCTTTCAGATGAGTTTAAAGCTTTGACTACTGGTGATGCATCTAATAGTAAGCCAAGAGTTAAATCAAGAATTGAATACGTTAGAGATAAACTTCTAGGTGAATAAATTATAATGCAAAGTTTATTTGATGATTTAGATGAGAGAAAGTTAGAACTTGAGAGTTACTTAGACTTAATTGACTTTTTAAATTCAAGCCAAACTGTTACAAACGAAAAAAACGAAATATTTCAAATCAATTCGAACTTAGTCAAGACTACTAAAGGTACTGTCTACCTCATGTTATACAACCTAATTGAAGCGACCATGAGAGAAGCTGTTCTCGCTATCCATGATAAAATTTCAGCTAATGAAACTAGTTTTGATAATTTAAGGGTTCAACTACAAAAAAAAATACTTTTAAGAGCACGGACAGATAAAATAGATCTAGGAAAAATGTTAGAGAACATGAGTGATAATATTTCATTAAAACTTCATTCTTCCGCCTTAAAAGCAAAAGATCTTTTTTCTGGAAATATTGACCGAACAGAAATCCAAAAAGTAGCCACAATATATGGCTTTAGTGATAACACTAACTATGAACAAACTAAGCATGGACAGCACTTAAAAAGTGTAATGACCAATCGAAATGATTTAGCTCATGGGAATAAAACATTTTCCAATGTTGGTGAAACGAAATCGGCTGAAGATATTAGAAAATTAAGTGATGAGGTTATTGCTTACATATATGAAATATCTGATAACATCCAAGATTGTGTAACCAATAAAAACTACCTAAAAGCTTGAGTTAATTATTAACTCTTGACGATTTAATATGCTCTACAATCGTTTCACCAATGACTGCAGCTAAGTTGACAGGAACAGCATTACCGATCATCCTAGCTACATTTGTCATATGGTAAGTATTTACCTGATCTATAAATTGATAATTTATAGGAAAAGATTGAATTAAAGCCGCTTCTCTTAGGCTCATAGCTCGATCTTGTTCAGGGTGCCCATATCTGCCACTACCATAGTTATAACATTGAGTTGTAACAGTTGGACTTAATTTATCCCATTCCATCCGCCCATAAACACTTGTATACTTTTTACCACTATCTTTTTTATGGCAATTAGCTAATAAGTCATCAGGCCAATCCTTCCATGTCCCCCCTGGTTTTGATGCCTTAATACGTTTCAAGTTGATTTCAGATAGCCCCGCAGCTCTATGCAATGCATCTTTGCTATTTGTATGCCCAGCTCCAAGCTTAGGCAAATTTCCAATAATATCTTTAAGCGTCAAGTAATTATCAGGGCTAAATGTAGGAGGTGCTAAGGAAATATCTCCAAGCCTAGAAGCTAGAAGTACTAGCCTTTTTCTTTTTTGTGCAATCCCATAATCTGGGCAATAGACAACCTTGTACCAAACTTTATAACCATGCTCTTCTAACGACTTTGTAAAGTCAAAGAATACATCATGCTTGATTAGCTCAGGAACGTTTTCCATTGTTACCACTTCAGGCATTAATTCTGAGACTAGACGAGAGAAATGGGATAATAGCCCCCACCTTTCATCTTTAGGTTTTCCCTGCCTATATGTTGAAAATGGCTGGCAAGGGGCACAGCCGGCTAATAAGCGTACTTCAGAATGGCCATAATGTTCTTGGATTTCTGACGCCTCTAATTCAGAAATACTTGTATTAAGGAACTTGGAGTTATTGTTTACTTCATAAGGTAATCGACAATGCTCGTCAATATCGTATCCCGCTACAACATTTATACCGCTATTTTGAAGGCCATGAGTTAACCCCCCAACACCACAAAATAAATCAACAGCTACAATAGACACTATATTTTTTAACCTTAATCTTAGAAAAAATTAGCTTGCTTTGAATGTAAATGCAGGCATGACTTTTACTAAGTAATAATTAAAAGTAAAAGGCAGTAAATAAGCTGAGCATTCTATCTTAATTAATAACAGTAAACTAGATTGTGTGACTTTTGATGATAAGCAAAATCAATAACTATTTATTAAAATATGTAACTGTAAATAAATGGTTTTGAAATATATAGGAAGTCATTTTTGAAAATTGAACTAGTCGGAGCCTATTCAAACTTGCAATAGTAACAATTGCTGTTGTTGCAGTGATAAAGAGGTAGTAAGTTTGGCTTTAGTTCACTTTAATTAGCGTCTTGTAAAGATAATGTTCAAAAACAAGCAAACTTTTGTAAAGAAGAGGCTCTGTTGTAGATTGCTGTTGTCGTCTAAATTCAAATTGGCACTAACCCATACTGGTGGTGGCGTACAAAGGATTTAGACTGAAAAGTTATATTTTTTTCTATCCCCTTATCTATAAGGCTTTTGTAAAGTAACAACAATTAACTACAATAGAGCCAAAGAAGAACATATCTAGTACAGGTGGTATAGGTGGTACAGGGAAAGTAAACTTCATGTCTGAGTTATTACATAAAAAACCGACTAAATCTTTTCTAAGAGGTGACTTTCGGGGCTTAAAATTTGTTAAGGCAATATTTTATAGTACGTCATTAAAAGTATTAACAATTGGCTGTGCCACCTATACCACCTATACTCATTTGGCACAGGTAGTATAGGTGGCAAAGGGTTAATCAAAAATCTCGTCAGCAGTGTGACCAAGCAACATACTAAAGCTTTCTCTAAAAATTACTGTACCTGGCAGCTCATAATAAGCATTACGTCCACTTCTGCCTATTGAGCCTATCCCCATGCGTGATAACAATTTACCAAGTGCACTTCTTATTTTTGGGGTTGACTCATTGTAGTTATTTGCCTCTAACCAATGCTCACATTTGAGAGTCATAGCATGAGTCTCAATACGGCAAATACCATTAAAAGGTCTATCCTGAATAAGCTCACTCAATATAAACTGCTGATAAGGAGATAAGTTTGCTAATTTTTCTTCTAAAAGAGCCTTTGTAATAGGTGCTTTTTGTGGATTGAAGTTTGTTAAATCAACACTCCGTAAGTAATCATAAAGATAACAAGCGCCTTTCGCATTTATCCATTGTCTTAACCGATCAAAATAAGCGGTATTTTGGGCATATTTACTTGATGGCTCTAGAACGAGGTAACGTCTCTCACGGTTACCTGCTTTTATGACCGATTCATGGTTACTTGCAAAGATAAATCGACAAAAATTAGGTACTTGTATTGGATCGATACCTTTTCTTTCTAAGCTTAATCTCGGCTCCCTGATC
>JAWUWW010000053.1:0-59025 GCA_034111645.1 Cellvibrionaceae bacterium | reverse complement strand
ACTGAACTATTGTTACTAAGTATCAAATTAGTCGCAATTAGGCGCGAGGGCATAATATAGCGTGCGCACGCACTTACTTCACTATTACTGACATATTCTCGGTAAGAGGGTATTGATACCGCTGCAATGATGCCAATTACTGCTACCGCTATCATTAACTCTATCAGTGTATAACCTTTTTTAAACTTCATCATCTTTTGCTGCCTCTCATTAGTTGCGCCGCAATCGCCTAGCATTTCTTTAGATTGCATTGCCCTAATTTTTGATCCAAAACTGTGTTTATTTTAATCATTTTAGGCAAATACACACTTTTTTATCACTATTTCAATATAAGTTGTGTTTTACCTATAACCCTAATATCTACGTTTATATAGGCTATTTTCACGCCATCTTCATTATTTGAAGTAATTTATGCGATTTAGCGCTCAAATGCTTGATTGATTTACTTTTTTTTATAAAATGACCTAGAATACTAGTAACTCGGTTTAATTAATAGCGCTATACTTTACAATAACATCATAATTACATTACTGTTAGTGATGTAATTCTCAGCATACTGTAAAAAAGCACACGGCATTTTTTATGAATACAATGGCATTAAATGGCTTAGCTCGGCGCCTTGTTGAAGATCAGCTACTCACAGCGGATGAAGCCTTAAATCATTTAAAAGAAAGTAAAGAAAAGAAAATAACCTTTGTTCATCAGTTAGTTAATCAATCGGTTATCTCTGCTGACAAGATAGCCGCTATAGCCTCAAATGAGTTTGGCACTCCGGTATATGATCTTGATTGCCATAATTTTGAATCAATTAAAAAAAATATCGTCGATAGCCGTTTAATCACTAAGCATCAAGTCTTACCCTTATTTAAGCGTGGCAATCGTCTATTTTTAGCCGTAACTGATCCTACTAATATTCATGGTTTCGATGAGATAAAGTTTAATACCGGCATTAACGTAGATACTATTCTAGTTGCGGCCGATAAACTCACCATTGCCATTGTCAAGTATATTAACGAAGAGGAAGAAAACTTAGGCGATTCATTGGGCGGGCTCGATGATGAGGGCTTAGACTCTTTAGACATAGAAGCACCAAGAGATGTTAAAGAAGAAGATACCTCGGGTACAGACGAAGCTCCCATTGTTAAATTTGTTAATAAAGTGTTGTTGCAAGCCATTAAATTAGGTGCTTCGGATATTCATTTTGAGCCCTATGAAAAAAGCTATCGTATTCGCTTTAGAATCGATGGCATTTTAGAAGTAGTCCAAAGACCACCAACTAATCTGTCCTCAAGACTAGCTGCACGGCTCAAAGTGATGTCTCAGATGGATATATCTGAGCGACGTGTTCCTCAAGATGGTCGTATTAAATTAAATATATCACGGACTAAAGCAATCGATTTCAGGGTAAACACCTTACCAACTTTATTTGGCGAAAAAATAGTACTGCGAATTCTAGATTCTAGTGCTGCAAGCTTAGGTATTGAAGTGCTTGGTTATGAAGAAGAGCAACAAAAACTGTACCTAGATACTCTCGCGCAACCACAGGGCATGATTTTAGTTACCGGCCCAACGGGTAGTGGTAAAACAGTATCGCTGTATACCGGGCTTGGCATTCTTAACACCAAAGAACGCAATATCTCTACAGCAGAAGACCCCGTGGAAATTAATATGGATGGTATTAACCAAGTCCAAATTAATAATAAAGTGGGGCTTAACTTTGCCGAAGCTTTGCGCTCATTTTTACGCCAAGATCCAGATATCGTCATGGTTGGTGAGATTCGTGACCTTGAGACCGCGGAAATTGCCATTAAAGCCGCACAAACGGGTCACTTGGTATTATCGACTCTTCACACCAATAGTGCCTCCGAGACATTAACGCGCTTGCTTAATATGGGCGTGCCTACGTTTAACGTCGCAACCACCGTCAGCTTAATTATTGCACAGCGCCTAGGGCGTAAGTTATGCCCCTCTTGTCGTGTACCCATGACGGGCGTTCCTGATGATGTGTTAGCACAAGAGGGCTTAACGGAGGCAAACATTCAAATGCCAAGGGCGGAATGGGATTTATTTCAACCTAATAAAGAGGGCTGCTCTAAATGTACTAAAGGCGCTAAGGGCCGTGTGGGTATTTATGAAGTGGTTCGCATCACACCGACTATCTCTCGTCTTATACTGGAAGGTGGAAACTCATTAGAAATAGCCAAAGCTGCCCATAGCGAGGGCTTCAATAACTTACGCATATCTGCACTTAGAAAAGTTGCTAGAGGCCTTATCAGTCTTGAAGAGGCTAACCGAGTGACGAAGGATTAATTATGGCAACACCAAAATCAGCAGTTTTTGTCTATAAAGGCACAGATCGTAAAGGCAAAAAGGTTCAAGGAGAAGTCTCTGGATCTACTCTTGCTATCGCTAAAGCTCAATTATTAAAACAAGGTGTACGTCCTAAGACTGTTCGTAAAAAACCAAAACCCATGTTTGGTGGCAATAAAAAGATCAAGCCCATGGATATTGCCATTTTTACGCGACAGATGGCAACAATGATGCGCGCTGGTGTACCTTTAGTACAAAGCTTTGATATTGTATCTGACGGCCTTGATAACGCTGGCATGAGAGAACTAATTTTACAAATCCGCACCGATGTTGCAGCAGGTGGCGGCTTTGCGCCGGCACTGCGAAAACATCCACGCTATTTTGACGATTTATTTTGCAACCTAGTCGACTCTGGCGAGCAATCGGGCTCACTCGAGGCTTTACTCGATCGAATTGCCATTTATAAAGAAAAAACCGAAGCATTAAAAGCCAAAATTAAAAAAGCGTTAACCTATCCAATTGCCGTTGTTGTGATTGCAGTTGTGGTTACTTTTATCTTATTGATTAAGGTAGTGCCTCAGTTTGCCGAAACATTTAGTGGCTTTGGGGCCGACTTACCCGCATTTACCTTGTTTGTTTTGGCGATTTCTGAGTTTGTACAAGCAGCATGGTTTTATATGCTGATAGGGATCATTGCCTCGGTGTATATAATGAAAGAACTTCATCACCGCTCGCCTAAATTTCGAAATTTAATGGATCGAACATTATTGAAAGTGCCGGTTATTGGCAAGATTGTCTATAACTCTATTTGTGCACGTTTTGCACGTACACTATCGACTACTTTCGCAGCCGGTGTGCCTTTAATTGACTCCCTAGAGTCTGTTGCTGGAGCAACAGGCAATATAGTTTATGAACGCGCCGTTCTCGATATTCGTGACAACGTATCAACGGGTATTCAGCTCAACCAAGCCATGCGCTCAACGGGATTGTTTCCGAGCATGATGTTACAAATGACGGCTATTGGTGAGGAGTCGGGTTCTCTTGATGCAATGCTTGATAAAGTAGCTACGTATCACGAGGATGAAGTTGATGCCATGGTTGATAACTTGACGACATTATTAGAACCCTTAATTATGTCAGTGCTTGGTGTTCTTGTAGGTGGCCTTTTGATTGCCATGTACCTACCGATATTCCAGTTAGGTAAAGTCGTAGGCTAGGCAGACAAAATTATGATTGAATCTTTCACCAATAGCCTAGAGGTCTTGTCTAGGCTACCCTTTTTTTATTACCCATTTATTTTTATTGTCAGCTTGTTAGTGGGTAGTTTTTTAAATGTTGTCATTTTACGCACGCCAAAAATTCTAGAGCAAAGTTATAAAGAAGAATGTATCGAGATACTAGAATTATCTAATTTAGCAAAGAATAAAAACCCGCCAATTTCTGAAGAAAAAATCTCGCTTTCATATCCACCGTCTACCTGCCCTAAATGTAATGTAAAGATTAAACCTTGGCATAACATCCCTGTTATCAGCTACTTTCTTTTATTAAAAGGAAAATGCCATAACTGTAGCAACCCGATCAGTATTCGCTACCCAATAATCGAAATTGTGACCGCCCTTTTATCGGTGTTAACAATTCATTTATTCGGCTTCACCGGGGCTGGCCTACTGGCATTAATTTTATTGTGGACATTAATTTCTCTTACAATGATCGATTTCGATACTTATCTATTGCCCGACAATTTAACTTTACCGTTACTTTGGTTAGGGCTAGTTATCAATAGCTTTGGTGTATTTACAGATCTTTCGAGTGCTTTATCGGGGGCTGTTATTGGTTATGGTTCTCTTTGGGGCGTATTTTGGTTATTTAAAATTGTCACTGGCAAAGAAGGCATGGGTTATGGTGATTTTAAATTACTAGCCGCATTAGGCGCCTGGATGGGTTGGCAGTTTATACCTCTTATTATTATTCTGTCTTCGTTTGTGGGCGCCTTTGTGGGCATTGTGGGTATCATTATTTTGGGACGCGATAAAAACATTCCTATTCCATTTGGGCCATACTTAGCAGTAGCTGGATGGATTGCTTTTTTATGGGGCGATCAACTCATCAATTATTATTTAGCTAGTATTTTATAAGCTATGCCATTTATTTTAGGAGTTACCGGTGGTGTGGGCAGTGGCAAATCGGCTGCGACAGATTATTTTGCCGCATTAGGTATCAACATTGTTGATGCCGATGTAATAGCTCATCAATTAGCGTCTAAAGGTTCACCACTATTATTGACCATAAAGGATCATTTTGGTGACGCTATAATATTAGAAAACGGCGAATTAAATCGAGCTGGATTAAGAGAAATTGTTTTTAATAAACCGTCCGAAAAAAAATGGTTAGAGAATTTATTCCACCCCGTTATTAGAAAAGAAATTCGACGTCAGCTTGCAACAGCTAGCTCGCCATATGCAATTTTATCTGCACCGTTATTATTTGAGAATAATCTACAGTTAGAAGTTGATAGGACACTGGTCATAGATTGTGACGAGTCATTACAACTTGAGCGCGCATCAAAAAGAGACAATAGCGGCAGCGAATTGATCAAAAAGATTATGTCTCAACAGCTAGATAGAAATACGCGATTAGCGAGAGCAGATGATGTTATTGAGAATAATAGCTCATTGCTTGAACTTAAAAGATCTGTAGAGCATTATCATCAACAACTTATCGATCATTTATCTTAGCGTTACTAAAAGTATCCGCTTTACACTTTAGAAAGAAACAATGCCTGAATCAGAAAACGTACTTACATTAAACTGTCCTACCTGCAAAAAACTAGTGTTATGGACAGATGAGTTTCCATACCGGCCTTTTTGCAGTCACCGCTGTCAATTAATTGATCTAGGGGAGTGGGCTAGCGAATCTTACCGTGTGCCCGTAAAAAAAGATAACGAACCCGACGAATGGGAATAGAGATTAAATAGAACAGAAATACCAATAGAGACCTTTGCACGAAAGCCATTTCACTTCCATGCAGTGTTAAAAACGTACTCAATCGGTCGTTTATAACTCATAAACTCCCTCTTGACCTGCGTTTTTGCCTTGTCTGAAAGCAAAACTATCTTCCGTGCAAAGGTCTCTAATAAATTTAATTCTACTGCGCTCATCAAATATCTAGGTAATTTTTTTCTGATAAGAGTTTGGTGATTATTAGTTGATTTGCCTCTGGAAAAGTATATTTATGTAAATTTGTCACGGCTATCCACTTTACTTCTTGCCCCTCAACACCAAGGGCATTGCCATCATAATCAAAGTGTCGACTTATCCAAATATCTAAAAAAACATTTTTATCTGGATATTGATGATAAATCTCCATAAACGAGTCGGCTTGTTTAATAACAATACCTACCTCTTCTTTAAATTCACGTATCAGCGCCTTAAAAGCACACTCATCGGCTTCAACCTTACCTCCGGGGAACTCCCACAAACCACCTAAATGTTGGTGATCTGGACGCTTAGCGATTAACAACTGATTATGCTTATTAAAAACAAGACCAACGACTACATGTACAAAGGGTGATGTAACGATAATATAAACCTTAATTAAAACTATAATTATTTAGTAATGGATTTTAGTAACGTAAACTTTGGAACATAAATTAAATTTTAGCAGACCGCTTAAAGCTTAGACAACAAAACAAACAAACAAAATTAGGTTCGATACTCAGCATTGATGGTGATGTATTCGTGACTGAGATCTGTTGTCCATATAGTCTCATTAATGTTTCCTCGTCCTAGGCAAACTCGTAAAAGAATTTCCTCTTGCGCCATAACCGCTGATCCAGCATCTTCACTATAACTGTGGGCGCGACCGCCTTTTTCTACAATCAGAACCTCATCGAGGTACACACGTATATTTTCAACATTTAAACTGTCAACACCGGCATAACCGATAGCTGCGACGATTCTGCCCCAATTCGCGTCAGAGGCAAATAAAGCCGTCTTTACAAGTGGTGAATGTGCAATTGCATAAGCTATTTGTAAACATTCAGAGGAGTTTGCTCCGTCTTCTACACTGATGGTAACAAATTTTGTAGCACCTTCGCCATCACGAACGATTTTTTGTGCAAGTTCTGTAAATGTATCAAAAATAGCTTGCTTGAATTTTAAATAGTGGGGTGATTTTTTATCGTTAATAACAATGTCAGATGTACCAGCAGCAACTAACAAACAACTATCATTTGTAGATGTATCGCCGTCAATCGTTATGCGATTAAAAGATAGATTTACCGCCTCGAGCAATATTTCTTGCAGCAATTGCGCGTCGACAACGGCGTTAGTAGCAACATAAGCCAGCATAGTTGCCATATTAGGATTTATCATGCCCGAGCCTTTAGCAATACCGTTAATAATTAACGACTCACTGCAGCCTTCAATCGCAAGCGAGCTACTAACACCTTTGGGACAAGTATCTGTCGTCATGATTGCTTTAGCCGCCAACGGCCAATGATTTTCTGCCAACTTTTCAAAAAGTTCGGGAATAGATTTTTCAATTTTATCAACCGGTAAAGGCTCTCCAATGACACCCGTTGAAAAAGGTAACACTAATTTATAATCGACACCCGCTTGCTCAGCAACAGCTTCACAAGTCGCTAAGGCTGCCTGTATCCCTGCCTCACCCGTGCATGCATTAGCATTACCTGAATTAATAATAAAATAGCGACTATGAGCAGAATAAGAGGCATGTTGTCTACACAACGTTATCGGTGCAGCACAAAAAGCATTTTTAGTATAAACACCCGCTACATTGGCATTAGTGGGCAATTCAATTAACACTAAATCTAATCTTTTAACCGCATTGGTAGAAGTTTTTTTAATACCTGCACTTACTGCACTTAATTTAACACCGTTTATTGGCATCATTTCTGGAAAGTTAATTTTACCAACAGGCATAGTTATTCAACTCTTTTGATAAATATAGTGGATTATCTAGTGTCTAAATTTACAATAAAATTTATTTTTACGAACGCATATTTGGCTAAATTAGACATCTTTTAACATGCGATTAATTTAATAATTTGCATGACCAGTTCAATCTAATTTAGCGAAAGTCGATTTGTATAACTATAATATTATTAGAGCTTAAAATTATTAGAGTTTACCGTGGCATTGTTTATATTTTTTACCCGAGCCGCAAGGACAGGCTTCATTTCTACCTACCTTTTTTTCGCCTCGAATAAACTGTGCAACTTGTGGCTCTTGATTTTCAGCGGTATCAACAGCCTCTTGTAAAAGCGACGTTTGAGCGTGCTCAAGTCTCATATCTTGCGCTTGCTTAATACGTCTCTCTTCTTCCATAGCTTCCATTTCAGCATCGGAGACAGGCTCAACGCGAGCAAGAATACGAATAGTCTCGGTCTTAATCGTTTCTAATAAAGATTGAAACAATTCAAAAGACTCTCGTTTATATTCTTGCTGAGGATTTTTTTGGGCATAACTGCGCAAACCGATACCCTGTCGCAAATGATCCATACTCAAAAGATGTTCTTTCCATTGCATATCCAGAATTTGCAACATCACTTGCTTTTCAATTTCTATTAAAACTGGGTCGAGACGCTCACATTTTTTATCATACTCGGATTGCACCCCAGCGATCACTTTTTCGCGCAGCGATTCTTCATGAAGTCTATTATCTTCTTCAAGCCACTTTTGTATCGGTAATTTTGCGCCATATTCGTTATTTAAACATTGCTCCAAACCTGCTATATCCCATTGTTCTTCAATACTTTGTATTGGAATATATTCACTAACGGTATCACTCACAACATCTTTGCGAATATTAGTAATAATGTCGCGAATAGAGTCTGCCTCTAACAAATCATTTCTTTGCGAATAAATAACTTGTCGTTGATCATTAGAGACATTATCGAATTCTAATAATTGTTTGCGAATATCAAAATTACGTCCTTCAACTTTGCGTTGTGCTTTTTCAATCGAACTGGTAACCATTTTATGCTCGATTGCTTCGCCTCGATCCATACCCAGAGATTGCATAAAAGAACGCACACGATCAGACATAAAGATACGCATTAAATTATCTTCCATCGAAAGATAAAAACGTGACAAGCCTGGGTCACCTTGACGACCTGCTCGGCCACGTAATTGGTTGTCAATACGGCGCGATTCATGTCGCTCAGTACCTAAAATATGTAAGCCGCCTGCGTCGAGAACTAATTGATGACGCACCTTCCAATCACTTTTTACTTTTTCTATGTCTTTTTCAGTTGGATTTTTCAAGCTAGCAATTTCAGCTTCTAAATTACCACCTAAAACAATATCTGTTCCACGGCCAGCCATATTGGTAGCAATTGTGACGGCTCTGGGTCGCCCTGCTTGCGCAACAATTTCTGCTTCTTTTTCATGAAACTTAGCATTTAGTACCTTATGCTCAATGCCTTCTTTTTTAAGTCGCTTAGATAACTCCTCAGATGACTCAACCGATGCGGTACCTACAAGAATTGGTACATTCTGTTGTTGATACTTAACAATATCTAACGCAATGGCATCGTATTTATCATTAATGGATAAATAAATTAAGTCGTTTAGATCTTGACGAGCAATGGTAGTATTGGTCGGAATAACAACAACATCTAAATTATAGGTTTGTCTAAATTCAAAAGCCTCCGTATCGGCAGTACCCGTCATGCCCGCTAACTTTGGATATAGGCGAAAATAATTTTGGAATGTGGTGGAAGCTAATGTTTGAGATTCATTTTGAATAATGACGTCCTCTTTTGCTTCTATGGCTTGATGCAGACCTTCCGACATCCTTCGACCAGGCATTGTTCGACCTGTGTGCTCGTCGATTAATAAAATTTCGCCCTCTTGAACTATATAATGAACGTCATTAGTAAACAGAGCATGTGCTCGTAATGCCGCATGCACGTGATGCAAAAGATTAAGGTTAGTTGATGCGTACAGACTATCATCGGCGTCGAGCAAATTCATTTTGACGAGCAGCTCTTCTACTCTTTGATGGCCTTTCTCCGTTAGCTCAACTTGACGCTGTTTTTCATCAATAGAATAGTCGCCTTGTATTTCTGGCTTATCTTCGCCCTTTTTAAAGCTAGTATCGACAATATGGCCTTCTAATATTGGAATAACTTTATTTATTTTTGTATAAAGTTCAGCATTATTTTCTACCTGACCAGAAATAATCAATGGCGTTCGGGCCTCATCGATTAAAATAGAATCGACCTCGTCAACAATAGCAAAAGATAATGTTCGCTGAACTCGTTGTTCTTTAGAAAAAGCCATATTATCTCGAAGATAATCAAAGCCAAATTCGTTATTTGTGCCGTAAGTAATATCTGCACCGTAGGCAATTTTTTTATCCTCATTTTCTTGCATACTTTGGATAATACCGACGCTCATCCCCAAGAATTCAAATACAGGTCTCATCCAATTGGCATCACGACTGGCAAGATAATCATTAACCGTAACCACGTGTACATTGCCATTTAAAGCATTCAAATATGCAGGCAATGTAGCGACAAGTGTTTTACCTTCACCGGTGCGCATTTCAGCAATTCGGCCTTCATGTAAGGTAATACCACCGATTAACTGAACATCAAAATGGCGCAGCCCTAGGGTTCGTCTTGAAGCCTCTCGCACACAGGCAAAAGCTTCGGGCAAGAGTCCATCTAAGGCTTCTCCGGCTTCAAGGCGCTGTCTAAATTCAAGCGTTTTTGCTTTCAGGTCTTGGTCACTTAATTTTTCTATAGAGGCCTCTAGCGCATTTACTGCATTCGCTAATATACCCATGCGTTTTAACTCTCGACCATTCTTTGAGCCGAAAATAGTCTTAAACACTTTATTTAACATAAATATCCAAATATATTTTTTGATAGTAGATAAAAATTATTACTGATTATTGCTTTGCTAATAAATCGACAACTTTAATAAATGAAATCACTTATTAAAGGCGGCATTAAACAATATTTTGACGGGAGGTTTCAAGCTCCGAAGAGGGCTAATTAACGATGATTGCGGTGGATATAAGAGGCTGGATCGACAGGGCGCCCAAACTTGTAGACTTCAAAATGAACATGTGGACCAGTAGAGCGGCCACTACTACCCATTAGAGCGATGACTTGTCCTTTTTTAACAACATCACCAACTTTGACAAGATTTTGTTTGTTGTGCGCATAACGTGTTTTAAAGCCGCCGCCATGATTGATTTCGACAATACCACCATAACCACTGCGCTCGCCCGACTCGACAACAACGCCCGCAGCTACTGAAATAATTTCGGAACCTAACTTACCGGCAAAATCAACGCCACTGTGAAATGAAATAGTTGATGCGTTAAATGGATCAGTTCGACGGCCAAAACGTGAGGACATCCAGCCTTTTAATATGGGTCTGCCCGCAATAAATACGTCATCTTGGAGTTGGCGCTTAGCCATTAATGCTTCTAAGGTTTCTAATTGCTGTTCGCGGTCATCAATTTTTTGGACAAGATCATCGACCGATTGCATAAAGGCTGGGGGAGCAAAGGCTTGACCTAGGGCATCAGATTCGGGTCCACCTACTGCCGGCATTTGATTAAAATCGAATTCGCCACTATCTAGTTTAGCAATTGTCGTTAAACGCTCACCTAATGCATCTAATCTGACCAGTCTTGCCTGTAACTCAGCTATTCGTAGAGTAATGGCTGTTAGCTGTTGATTAGCATTATCGCGAGCCTCATTAATTTGTTGTTGCTGGCTCAGTAAATTCTTAGACCATTTTTTTGCCGTTTCTGCGGTCAATATATCTTGGTTTGGGTCTTGGACCGTAAACTTATAACCTATGTAAGTACCAATTCCTAGAGGCAGCCCCAATAAACAAATAGACAATAACGCACGCGTCCATCTACCCATTGTGAGGTGACGAATACGAGTATGACATTTGCTTATAAGTATAACTTTCATAATTACTGGCGTTGAGATTTAACTAATTAACTTAAACTTTCACGTTAAAACTGGCAAAGAGTTACGTTGTTTAACAATGTAATAAATTTCTACTAATATAATGTGTTGCAAATTTACAAACATATATAAAATATGGCCTAAAAACAAGAAATTACAAGTTAATCTCTTATTTTTTATAACGTTTTAGTCACAAAAGACAAAAAAGCCAGCTAATTAGCTGGTTCTACGATATATATAGGCATTAAATAGCCAAGCTTAAATTTCCATAAGAAATAGGAGCAGCCTCTTCATCTTCAAAAGTTACCACTTCCCATGCATCAGTTTGTGAAATTAATTGTCTTAAAGACTTATTATTCAGTGCATGCCCAGATTTATGTGCACGAAACTCACCAATTAGACTATTGCCCAGCAAATATAGATCGCCAATAGCATCCAACATTTTATGCTTTACAAACTCATCTTCATAACGAAGGCCATCTTCGTTTAAGATGCGATACTCATCGACTACAATAGCATTATCCATACTGCCGCCTTTTGCCAACCCTTTAGATCGAAGATACTCTATCTCATGCATAAATCCGAAGGTTCTAGCACGACTAACCTCTTTAACGAAAGAAGTAGTAGAAAAATAAATCGAAGATTCTAGGGCACGGTCTTTAAAAACTGGATGATCGAAATCGATGCTGAAACTGACTTTAAAGCCATTAAATGGTTTAAAAGTCGCAGTTTTTTCACCATCGTTAACAGTAACTTCTTTTTTAATGCGAATGAATTTCTTTGCTGCCGATTGTTCAATAATACCAGCAGACTGAATTAAAAATACAAATGGACCAGCGCTGCCATCCATAATAGGAACTTCTGGTGCAGTCACATCAATAATAGCGTTATCTATACCAAGGCCTGCCATTGCAGACAACAAATGCTCTACTGTAGATACTTTTGTATCGCCACTAACTAGTGATGTCGACAACATTGTCTCACCTACGTTTTCTGCTTTTGCAGCTATTTCGACAATTGGGTCAAGATCTACACGCCTAAAAACAATGCCGTGATCTTCAGGAGCAGGCTTTAAGGTTAAAAAAACCTTTTCACCTGTATGAAGGCCAACACCCGTTGCCTTAATTTCATTTTTTAATGTGCGTTGACGTATCATCGCAGGAATACCTCTTTATTAACTTTTCATGTTACTAAATATCATAAGAATGATGACTATCTATACAAATAACATTCACAAGTAACCTTTTACAACTTTAAATTATATGACATTAAAGGCCTAATATTGACTTAAAACCGTATCGACTACTTTAGTTTTAAGTTCGGTTTTAAGTTTGGCTTTAAGCTTTATTTAAGTTGATAAGAAAAGAGCTATGTTTCATTGAAGAATCCCGATATTTTAACAGGTTTCTATAACAAATAAGCGCTCTCAGTGTATAAATTATAAATAAATGTGCATTAAATCACCATTTACTGACATGAATAGCGTAAGAGAGGGGACAATTACACCATTCAATATCAATATACGACTCTCAAACTCACTTATAGTTCGAAAAACTTTTCTTAATAGATTATAAAGGTACTAAAAGATTTTCATTTGTAACACAAAAAATTTATTTCCTTGGCCTAGAGTCCATAAAAATCTCTTATAACTTTTTAGCAAAGCCTTAAGACTCTTCTAAAAAGTTGTGCCTACAAACCCATAAATGCGTCAGACTCTGCCGCACTCTTTACAAAGACATTCACGCTTACGCAAGCAGACAAATTTAATCTGCCTGATTACGTAAGAAAGCAGGTATATCAAGATATTCAAAATCATTTTCGCCTTTGGCTTTTGTGGCAACTGCTACAGATGCGTTACCAGCTTTTCGCTTAACCGTTGGAATATCGTAATCCGTTGGTAAAGCTTGGCGTGTGTTATTTACCACAACTCGCGCCTCAGGTTTACGTTTTTCGCTGCCAAACCCTTGCAGGCCAGTCGCAACAACAGTTACACGCAATTCATCGGTTAATTCTGGATCAATTACCGTACCTACAACTACAGTTGCATCTGGTGATGCGAATTCTTCAATAGTTTCACCAACCTCGTTAAAATCACCTAAGGATAAATCTACACCACCGGTGATATTTACCAAGATTCCTCGAGCACCCTGAAGATTAACACCTTCAAGCAATGGGCTTTGTAGAGCTTTCTCTGCCGCTTCGCGTGCGCGGTTTTCACCTCTTGCAACACCACTTCCCATCATTGCCATACCCATTTCAGACATAACAGTTCGGACATCGGCGAAATCGACGTTAATCATCCCCGGACGAATAATTAAATCGGCAATACCTTGGACAGCACCTAGTAATACATTATTTGCTTCTTTAAAGGCATCTATTAAGCTGGCACTTGGGCCCAATACTGCCAATAATCGCTCGTTAGGAATAGTAATTAGTGAATCTACATGCTGCTGTAATAGCTCAATACCTTCATTAGCTATCTGCATTCTTTTGCGTCCCTCAAAAGGGAATGGCTTAGTAACAACCGCAACAGTAAGAATGCCCATATCGCGTGCAACTTCAGCAACAACTGGGGCCGCACCAGTGCCGGTGCCACCTCCCATACCTGCTGTAATAAATACCATATCTGCGCCTTCAAGAATCTCGGCAATACGATCGCGATCTTCCATTGCAGATTGACGACCTATTTCTGGATTAGCGCCAGCCCCAAGGCCTTTTGTCATTCCACCACCCAACTGAAGAGCAACTCTAGCATCAACGTCACGTAGTGCTTGCGCATCGGTATTGGCGCAAATAAATTCTACGCCTTCAACGTCGCAATTCATCATATGACGAACAGCATTACCTCCCCCGCCACCAACACCAATGACTTTTATAACCGCACTTTGTGGCACGTTATCAACTAATTCAAACATAAAATTCCCCTCTTTATAAAAACTTTCAACTTAAATGTAATGTTTATTAGATATAAAAAATTAACCGCCACCTTGAAACCAGCGCTTAATTTTTGTGAAAAAACCTTCTTCATTCTCAAACTTAGTAACACTTGTGTTACCTCTTGGCCGCTTCTTTAAACTATATTGCAACAAGCCCACACCCGTTGAATAAATAGGATTAGCAACAATATCTGCTAAGCCTTTTACATTTTGTGGAAAACCTAGACGCACTGGCATATGAAAAATTTCTTCGGCTAGCTCTATAACGCCTTCCATCTTTGAGGTGCCGCCTGTCAAAACAATGCCCGCTGCAACTAAATCTTCATAACCACTGCGTCTTAACTCAGCTTGAATTAAGGTAAATAATTCGTCGTAGCGAGGCTCTACGACCTCGGCTAATGCTTGACGTGATAATGCTCTTGCAGGCCGATCACCCACACTTGGAACTTGGATGGTTTCGTCTGCAGCTGTTAACTTTGCAAGTGCGCACGCATATTTAATTTTTATATCTTCTGCATGCATAGTTGGTGTGCGTAGTGCCATTGCAATATCGTTAGTAACCTGATCACCGGCAATAGGGATAACACCGGTATGACGAATAGATCCCTCGGTAAATATTGCAATATCAGTAGTACCCCCGCCAATATCGACCATACATACACCTAACTCACGCTCATCGTCTGTAAGCACCGAATAACTAGAAGCTAGTTGTTCTAAAATAATATCTTCGACTTCTAATCCACATCGGCGAATACATTTTTCTATATTTTGCGCTGCATTAACTGCACAAGTAATTAAATGTACTTTTGCTTCTAGGCGGACGCCAGACATGCCTAGTGGTTCTTTGATACCCTCTTGGCTGTTGATTAAATATTCTTGTGGAAGAATATGCAGTACTTGTTGGTCAGCAGGAATAGCTACTGCTTGAGCAGCATCAAGCACACGATCAACATCTTGAGCTGTCACCTCTCGCTCTTTAATTGCAACGATGCCGTGAGAATTCATACTATTTATATGATTACCCGCAATACCAGCATAAACAGAATGAATTTCACAACCTGCCATTAGCTCGGCTTCTTCAATTGCACGTTGGATACATTGCACAGTTGATTCAATATTTACCACGACACCTTTTTTTAGTCCTGTTGAACGATGCGAGCCAATGCCAATAATTTCTAGCTCACCGTTACTATTAATTTCGCCGACAATGGCAACCACTTTAGAGGTTCCTATATCAAGGCCAACTACTATATTATTTTTTTCGCTCGCCATTTTAGCCTCCAAGCTTATTAAAAGTTCTTTTGTATTGACTCATTGTCTGTGCCATAAATATTTTTTGAATAATCTTTTTTGACTCATTCACTCTAACTGTCTCATTGTGCAAGCCATCTTCAGCATTAATCCATTTAACAGATAAGCCATTTTCATAACGCAAATCGATGCTATCTATTTCACTGCTTAGCAATATTGCTTTTTGATCTAACGCCAATATTAGGCGTTGTAATTTTTTATTAATATCTACGCGACCTAACAATAATTTCCAACCATTATTTAATTCAGCCTGCCAAATACCTACTGTACTTTTTTCTAATACTAATACTGTCAATTGGTGCTTGTTTAATAACTCGGATACAAATTGGTACTGCCTCATCAATAATTTTGCCTGACCATCATCGCCGCGTAATAGTGGCAAATCATTAAGTACTGCATCTTTTTTTGCTAACACTAAATCCCCTCGATAATTAACAAAACCTTTATCGCCCCATCGAGCAATAGCTTTTTGCTCTTTAATTGTTACATGCAATATATCTGGCCACTCTCGTCTTAATGACACAGCGTCTATCCATGGGTTGGCTATTAATTTTTTACGCATAGCTAACAAATCTTCTTTGATAAAACTGTTTTTAATGTGCTCATCAATTAATGTGTTTATCGAAGTCCTCGACAAATATTCAAACTCACCACTAACAATCACTGTTTTAATAGGACGATCTAAAAATTTGTTAACCGTTATAAAACCATAATATCCGGTTACACTTATTGCGGCTGTCCCTAGTAACAACAGCGTCGTAAACTTTAAAAAATTAAAAATACGAAAAAAAGAATTGCTATTTTTTTTTACTGAGTGCTTGGCATTAACTCTTACGTTTTTTGTTTTCTTTGTCTTATTTATTTCATTTCTCATGTCGCTTTTATATTCACAATATCTATTCAACAGTTATTTATTTAGAAACAATGGACGCCTTTAAAATTTGTGCAACCAAATCATCAAATGTATATCCTGCGGCTTTAGCCGCCATCGGCACTAAACTGTGACTCGTCATTCCTGGCACCGTATTTACCTCTAGCACTTTAAATTCACCATCACTGCCAACCATCAAATCAACTCGTCCCCATCCTCGACAATCCAAACTATCAAAAGCCCAACGAGATAATTTTTTTATCTCTTGTTCTTTTTCATCCAATAAACCACAAGGACATATATAACGCGTTTCATCAGAAAGATACTTAGCGTCATAATCATAAAAAACATTGTCAGTTTCTAATTTAATAGGCGGCAATACTTCACCGTTTAAAATTCCTACTGTGTATTCTGAACCAACCAATAATTCTTCAGCAAAAACTAAAGAGTCATATTTGCGAGCTTCATCAAAGGCTTTTTTTAATTCGCTAGCGGTATGCACTATTGTCATACCAATACTTGATCCTTCACTTGCTGGCTTGACAATTGCGTTGCCCTTTAATGCTTTAAGCACTTCGTCAAAATTACACCTTTCATCTAGTTGAAAAAAGTTTGGCGTTGGAAGATTAATCCCACGCCAGATTTTTTTTGAAATTAATTTATTCATCGCTACAGCACAAGCTTGAACATCACTTCCGGTATAAGGAATATTCATCAGCTCTAGCAACGCTTGCAACCTACCGTCCTCGCCTATGCCTCCGTGAAGTGCAATGAAGGCTGTGTCAATATTTGCAGCTGTTATCGATTCAATAATATTTGTTGTTATCTCTACGTCAACAACATCAACACCCAAGCGTTGGCAAGCATCCATAATGGCCCGTCCGCTCGCGAGCGATACTTCACGCTCGGCTGATGTTCCGCCATATAAAACACCAACTCGGCCAAATTTTTTAAAATCTAAATCACTCATTTAAAAAACCATCATGTGTTAACTTAATTTTCTGTTTGCTAAAATAACCGCTAAACTACCTACATTACCTGCACCTTGCGTGATAACAATGTCACCAGGTCTAACGATGTCTTTAATAACTTCAGGGACACCATCAATACCCTCTACAAATATAGGATCTATTTGTCCGCGAGCTCTTATGCTCCGACTTAAATGCCGGCTATCCGCGCCGGCTATTGGCTCTTCTCCTGCAGGATAGACATCTAATAAAATCAACACATCTACGCGCGACAATACATCTACAAAATCATCGTATAAATCGCGTGTGCGTGTATATCGATGTGGCTGATAAATCATCACTAAGCGTCTATGTGCCCAGCCATCTCGAACTGCTTGAATCGTAGCTTGGACTTCGCGAGGGTGATGGCCATAATCATCAACCAGCATTGCCTCACCCGTTAAATCACCGTCACTAACTGTATAATCTCCGTACACTTGAAAGCGGCGGCCAACGCCCTGAAAGCTTTCTAAACCCAACTGAATTGCACTGGCATTAACATCTTCATCCACAGCCACAGCTATAGCAGCTAGTGAATTCAACACGTTATGCTTACCAGGCATATTTAATGCAATAGGTAATTCATCAATATCTAATTTATCTTTTAAAAGTTTTCCTTTAACAATAAATTTAGTGTGAGTTTTATCTTGGCTTATATTTTCAGCTCTATAATCATTGCCTTCGTCAAATCCATAAGTAATAACTGGGCGAGAAATGTCAGGCAACAATTCTTGTATGATTGGATCGTCGCCACAAACAACTAATAGACCATAAAATGGAAGATTATGAATAAATTCTATAAAGGTTTTTTTCAGACGTGAAAAATCACCTTCATAAGTTTCCATATGATCCATATCAATGTTTGTAATTACAGAAACCATTGGTTGTAAATGTAAAAACGATGCATCACTTTCATCTGCCTCTGCTACTAAATAGTGGCTTGTACCTAATTTTGCATGACTACCTGTGCTATGAACTAAGCCCCCAATAACAAATGTCGGATCAAGATCTGCTGCCGCTAAGATTGCTGTTATCAAACTAGTCGTTGTTGTTTTTCCATGAGTACCAGCCACGGCAATTCCATGACGATATCGCATTAACTCTGCCAACATTTCAGCGCGGCGCACGATAGGAATGCGATTTTCACGTGCACTTAATATTTCTGGATTAGAATCATCAATCGCCGTTGAATTAACAATCACACTTGCACCAATAATATTTTCTGCTTTATGACCAATAAAAACATCTGCACCCATTGCTTTAAGTCGATTAGTGACCTCTGATTCACGCAAATCTGAGCCTGAAATTTCATAGCCCTGATTCAACAATACTTCAGCAATTCCACTCATACCGGCTCCACCGATACCAATAAAATGAATGCGTTTAATTCGGCGCATCTCTGGGACACAAAAAGGTGCATTAACTTGCATTTTTATTCTCTCTTTTTATTAACTGTGCAAGACATACTTCTTCACAAATATTGGCTACCTGCTGAGCTGAATTAGGTATCGCTAATTTTTTTAAGGCTAGAGAATAATCATCCATTCTTTGCTTATCACTCAAAAAATTATTTAACATGCCACTCAAAGAATTAGCATCTAAATTACTTTGCTCTATCATTTCTGCGGCATTATTTTTAACCAGCCATTGTGCGTTAACAACTTGATGGTTATCTATGGCATGAGGATAAGGAATGAAAATAGCAGGCAAGCCAACTATTGCCACTTCGCTTACGGTTAAAGCTCCTGCTCGGCAAATAATTAAATCTGCCCATCGATATGCTTCTGTAACATCTTCAATAAACTCGTCTATTCGAGCATCTATATTTAGATCTTTATAATCTTTACTAACTTGCTGAGACTTATCTTTACCCGTCTGATGCCAAATGCTTAACGATATACTTTTCGGCAATTGGTTAATTGCATGAGGTACAATATTATTTATTGCGGCTGCACCTAGACTACCACCCATAATAAGGATATTTTTTACTCGATCGCCACTGACACTTTTTTCTAAGCTAGCAGCACTATCATGCTTATCATCTAACTCATTAAAAACCTCAACAACAGATTCTCTTACTGGATTGCCTACTAATACTGCATTCTTTAAACTTCCAGAGAATGCTTCTAATTTTTTAGTCGCAAATACCGAAAGCAACTTATTAGTACTCCCAGCTACAGAGTTCTGCTCATGAATTATTAAAGCTTTACCAGATAAATAAGCAGCAATTCCGCCTGGCGCTGCAACATATCCACCAAAACCAATAACGGCATCAGGCGCAACTTTACGAATAATAAAAATAGCCTCTACTATTGCTTTCAATAATAAAAATGGACTTAATATTTTTTTAACTAAACCCTTACCTCTAAATCCTTTTACTGAAACCAAATGCAAAGGTATATTTTTTTGAGGGATAAGATTAAATTCCATTCCCATCTGCGTACCTAACCAATCAATACTCGCGCCATGCTCACGCAATTTTTCTGCAACTGCTAAGGCAGGAAATATATGACCGCCTGTACCACCGGCCATAATCAGATATCGAAATTTAGTATTTACTGAATTCATCGCGAAGCACCTCTACTAACAGGTGTTTTCACAACATCTAAATCAAGGTCATAATCAAGACGCAATAACAGAGAAATCAGCAGACAGTTAATAATTAAACTACTACCACCATAACTAATGAAAGGTAGCGTTAAGCCCTTTGTAGGGAAAAAACCTGATGCAACGCCTACGTTTATTATTATTTGAAAACCAAATAATATGGCGATACCGAAAGCAGTTAATGCAACAAATGTGTTATTTCTTATCATTGCTTTTTTGGCAATTAATACAATTTGAAAAACAAAATAAATAAAGAGTAGCAACAACAAAATGACACCAACAAAGCCCTGCTCCTCTGCAAATATTGCAAAAATAAAATCCGTATAAGATTCTGGAAGATACAACATTTTTTGAATGCTGTTTCCAAGCCCAAGACCAAACCATTCGCCGCGACCAAAAGCAATAAGCGACTGTGTTAGTTGATAACCGGTATCAAACTGATCCTGCCATGGATCTAAAAATGTTACTAGGCGCTGAAGGCGATAAGGTGTAAACCACACTAAGCCAAGCAAAATAATCAGCCCTGACATTAGCAATAAGAAACATTGCCACAATTTTGCTCCTGCCAAAAATAACATTCCACCCACCGTTACGGCTAAAACTACAGAGCCACCAAAATCTGGTTGAAGTAAAAGTAGCCACATTAATAAAACCAACATTAATAATGGTTTAAATAGTTCTTTCCATTGGGTCTGTAAAAAATATTGACTATTCGATAAGTAACTTGCAAAAAAAACAATCCCACAAAACTTTACCATTTCAGACACTTGAAATGTTACTGAGCCTAAACTCAACCAACGTTGGCTACCGTTCACTCGCCGACCTACACCAGGAATCAATACAATGACAAGAAAAAAAACAGCGACAAAAAATAATGTCCATCCATACTTTTGCCAAAATGAGGTAGGAATCAGCAATATAACAAGAGATGCACCAAAACCTATTAGTAAATAAATGACATGCCTGCGCACAAAAAACCACGGATCATTATAATTTTCAACAGCAAAATCAATTGAGGCAGAACTAATCATAATTAAACCGACAGACATAAGTACCAATACGGTAAATACTAATTGCCAATTAAGACTAACAGATGGATGCCTTTCGAGAATAAGCAATGAAGGCAACTTAAGAGTCATTTGGTTCATGCTGCCAATGCCTCGACTATTTTTATAAATTGCCTACCACGATCCTCATAGCTCTTAAACATATCGAAACTTGCACATGCAGGTGATAATAAAACAATATCATTCTTTTTAGCGTTAACTTTTGCCAACTCAACGGCCGCATTAAGTGAATCTACATGGAAAATTTTAACAGAATTTTTTATACCCCCATTCAATATTGCTAATTCAATAAGCTTTGCATCGACACCTAATAAAATAATGGTAGAAACAGTATCTGTAAAATTTTTAACTAGGGGTGAAAAATCGGCACCCTTCGACTGCCCACCCGCGATTAAAATAATATTTTTATCGCTTTTATCTACTAGACCTTTTGCGCTATCACTAAAGCCTTTTATTGCCGCAACTGTTGCACCTACATTAGTTGCTTTAGAATCGTTAATATATTCAACACCGTCAATTGTCGCGACCCACTGGCAACGATGTTCTAAGCCCTTAAAGCATCGAAGTGTATTCAACATAATTTCAAATGGAATTTTTAGTGCATGACCAATTGCTAATGCAGCTAAACAATTAGATGCATTATGACTACCCCTTAACTGCAGCTCATCAATTGGCATCAATTTTGAAAACTCGTAGGCAAGATAATTTTTATTTTCTCTAACGATTATTCCAAATCCATTTCGATCAGGTTTATCCAGTCCAAAATTAATTCGATTAACACCCTGAGCTAGTGGCGGCTGCGTCAGTACATCAGCACGATTAAAAACCACAGTTTGTGCACCAAAGTATATTTTTTGTTTAGCGCGATGATATTCAGCTAGATTTTCATATCTATCCATATGATCTTCACTAATATTTAATACTGTTGACACTGTCGGTTTTAGTGAAAAAGTACTTTCTAACTGAAAACTTGATAACTCTAAAACATATAAGTCTGCATTTTCTTGCAAAAGCTCTAGTGCAGGCTTACCAATATTGCCTCCAATAGCTACATTAACTCCTGCATCCTTTACCATTTGACCAACAAGGCTTGTTACTGTCGTTTTTGCATTAGAACCAGTAATAGCTGCGATAGATTTCTTTTCATCAGACTTATTTAACTCACGAGCAAATAATTCAATGTCGCCTATAACACTCACGCCACTTTTAATAGCTGTTGCTATTTCTGGGGTTTTTAAATCAAAGCCTGGGCTAATGATAATTTCGCTAGCAATACATAGCAGCTCTTCATCAAGCTTGCCAAGAATGCACTTAACGTTTGCAAACTCTTTATGTAAATTATCTAGGCCAGGTGGATTTTCTCTAGAGTCCATTACAATAAATTTTATTTCCTGACGCGCCAAAAAACGAACAACCGAAAGCCCGGTTACACCGAGCCCTAGAATAATCGTTAATTTTGAACTTGCTATAAGCGTCATAATTTTTAATCTATTTTTTAATTTTTATCTTAACGTAATTTTAATGTAGCCAAACCTAACAAAACTAACATCACAGTAATAATCCAAAAGCGAACGATTACTCTTGGCTCTGGCCAGCCTTTCAATTCAAAATGATGATGAATAGGCGCCATCCGAAAGATACGTTTGCCCGTCAACTTAAATGATGCAACCTGAATAATGACTGATAAAGTCTCCATCACAAACACACCCCCCATGATAAAAAATACTATTTCATGCCGGATAATGACGGCAATAACACCGAGCGCAGCACCGAGCGCTAAGGCACCAACATCTCCCATAAATACTTGAGCTGGATATGTGTTAAACCATAAGAAACCCATACCTGCTCCTGCGAGCGCTGCACAAAAAACAACTAGTTCTCCTGCACCTGGAATATAAGGGATTTGCAAGTAATTCGAAAATTCAACATTACCCGCAAGATAAGCAATAATGCCTAGGGCACCCCCAACAAGAACCGTGGGCATAATGGCTAAGCCATCTAAACCGTCGGTTAAATTTACCGCATTACTTGAACCCACAATCACACAATAAGTTAAAACAATATAAAAAATTCCCATTTCAAGCATTACGCTTTTAAAAAATGGAATAATCAATTGTGTCTCTGCAGGTACATGTGCGAACGAGTACAAATAAACAGCTGCACCTAAACCTGCAATTGACTGCCAAAAATATTTCCATCTTGCAGGCAAACCTACTGAATTTTTTTCGACAACTTTACGATAATCATCGACAAAACCTACAGCACCAAAAACAGTCGTAACAATTAACACTAACCATACATATCGATTTGAAAGATCTGACCATAACAAACTGCTAATAAATATAGCCGCTAAGATCAATGTCCCACCCATTGTTGGCGTACCTGATTTTTTTAGGTGTGACTGAGGACCATCGCTTCTTACAGATTGACCTATTTGCAAGATGTTTAATCGTCGAATCATCCACGGGCCTAATAACAACGAAATACCTAAGGCAGTTAACACTCCTAAGATTCCACGAAGCGTTAAATACTGAAAAACAGCAAAGCCATTATTAAACTGTTGTAAATATTCAGCGAGCCAAACGAGCATTAGTAGCATCCCCTAGTTTTTTTAAGCTGTCGATAACAACTTCCATACGAGCACTTCTGGAACCCTTTACGAGCACAGTTGTATCTGGCATTAAAATTTTTATTAAATTTGCAACTAAGGAATCTACAGATGCGAAATGTCCACCACCATCCCCGAAAGTTTTTACACTTAATTTGCTTTTTTCACCTATAGCAAATAATTTACTTATATTTCTTTCTTGAGCATAAATTCCAATTTCCGCATGCATGTCATCGGACTCATCACCAAGTTCTGCCATATCACCTAATATTAATATCGACTCGCCCTTAACGTTACTTAAAATATCAATAGCTGCCTTTACCGAACCTGGGCTTGCATTGTAGGTATCATTTATTAGAATAAAATCTTGCCCATAATCGATTAATTCTAAACGTCCAGGTTCACCTTTAAAATTCGCTAACCCAACTTTAATATTTTTATTGTCAACACCTGCAGCGCTAGCACAAGTTGCTGCAGCAAGTGCATTAGCAATATTATGCTCACCTAACACTGACAACTGAATTGAAATTTTAGAGTTTGAAATTCTGTTTAATAAATCAAATTCATAACAACCATTTTTTAACTTGCTAATATTTATCGCCTGCATTTGAGCATTATTATTATTGTTAACGGAGTACTGAATCACATTAATTTTATTTTCTTGATTAACGGCTAAACCATTTAACCAAAGTGATGCATATGAACTATCAGCATTTACAACAGCTGTATCTCCATTTTCTAAGTTTTGATAAATCTCACCTTTAGCAACCGCTATACCATCTATTGAACCAAAACCTTCAACATGAGCTGGCATTACATTATTTACCATTACAATATTTGGCTTTGCAATAGAGGTTAAATATTGAATTTCTCTAGGGCCACTCGCACCCATTTCAATCACCGCGCACTCATGCTCATCATTCATCGCTAATAGTGACAAAGGCACACCAATATGATTATTAAAATTGCCTGCAGTAGAAAAGACTTTTTCCTTTCCTAGGCTGGAAACAAAAATACTAGCCAACATTCCCTTTACTGTTGTCTTACCACAACTACCAGTGATTGCGACGAGACAATCTTTAAACAGGTCGCGCTGATACTTTGCTAGCTGACCAAGCGCTTTAATTGTATCTTTAACTATCCAAACTGAAACTGCCCCTAACGATAAGGCTTTCAACTTATGACGTGATTCCCCGTTAATAACTAGAGCTTTTGCACCTTTATTAACTGCCTGCTGTAGATAATCATGCGCATCGTAATTATCACCATTCAAAGCAACAAACAAATCACCTTCTACTATTTTTCTGGTATCCGTTGAAATTGAATCGATTAACAAGTCTTTATTCTTAATTGATTCATCATCTACTAATAGCTCACCGCCATAGATATCTATTATTTTTTGTAGCGAAAATGACTTAATCATAATGTCATCTCCTGCTCACGGTTTTTTAATTTCAATCTTGCCTGTTCTTGATCACTAAATGGTATCTTTTTTGAACCAATGATTTGATAATTTTCATGCCCTTTACCTGCAATTAATACAACATCGCCTTTATCTGCATTATCAATTGCATAAGCAATTGCATCGCCTCTATTTTCAATTATTTTATGTTCGCGAGAAAATCCCTGCTTAATATCATTAAAAATATTTTCTGATGACTCTGTGCGCGGATTGTCATTAGTTACAACTACGTAATCAGCCATCTGCTCTGCAATCTTTGCCATTTTTGATCGCTTATCGACATCTCTATCTCCTCCACAACCAAATACACACCAAATTTTATTATGCTGATGCAAACTTAATGCCTCTAAGGCATTTTTTAAGGCATCAGGTGTATGAGCAAAATCAATCACGACCTGCAAATTTAATTTATTAGTGACTAACTCCATTCTCCCCGACACTGATTTTAAAGATGGCAATATGCTTATTACTTTTTCTAAAGAATAGTTGTTCAAATACAAGGAGCTTATAACTGCCAATATATTACTTAAGTTAAATGCACCAACTAATTGAGTCCTTATAGCAAACTCACCTTCTGGTGTATTTAAGATTGCAGCAACACCTTGCCCTGTATATGTTGTATCACTAAATGAAAAGTGCGCAATTGACTCGCTATACTTTGCTTTTAATTTATTTAAACTATAAGTTGCAATGCGTACTTTCTTTTGTAGCTTCTTAATTAACACCTCAGAAAAATCATCATCTTGATTGATAACGGCATTAACAACTGAAGGCATATCAAACAACCGCGCTTTTGCATCTCCATAGGCTTTCATTGACCCATGATAATCTAAATGATCGTGCGTTAAGTTTGTAAAAATTGCTGTATTAATATCAATATTTTCAACTCTATATTGCGCAAGCCCATGACTAGATACTTCCATGACGATAACTTTTGCTTCACGCGACACTAACTCCAAACAAATCCTTTGTGTATTTATTGCATCTGTCGTTGTCATTCCTGTTGTTATAAATTCTTTAGTGTCATTATCAGTAGACTGACTTTGAATTACATCACTCAAATCTTTACTATTTTTATCAGCTTTTATAACTGCGTAACCTAGAGTTCCCATTACTCCACAGTTAACATCATTAGCTGCCAAACACTTTGCTAGCAAGTGCGAACAAGTCGTTTTTCCATTCGTACCTGTAATTCCGTAAACCGATACTTTCAATGACGGATGTTGATAAAAACGACCCGCAATTTCACTTAAATATTTTTGTAATTGCGGTATTTTTATAATCGGAATATTACAATCAATTAACGATTCATTTTTATCAATAAGAACTGCACATGCACCGTTTTTAATTGCTGAATCGATAAAATTTTTGCCATGACTGCTAACACCTTCCACAGCAACAAACAAATATTCTGCTTCTATATTACGGCTATCAATACTTAAGCCTTTAATAAAGATATCGTCTACTAGATTTTCGGCAGAAAAATTTTTGAGCAATTCTTTTAGCGAATATGACAATGGATTTTTTAATTGAGCCATCATGACAAAGGCTCTCTTTTTATAGATGCATTAACACCATTTTTCTGAACGACTTGAGTAGAGTCTTGCGGAATATAATCTGGAATAACTTTTAATATGCGAAGTCCATGCTCCATCAAGTTTGAGAATACTGGTGCTGCCACTTCGCCACCAAAGTACTGGCCAGCACTTGGCTCATTTATGACAACGACGGCAACTATTCTTGGATTATTTGCGGGAGCATAACCTGCAAACAACGATAAATAACGGTCATCTGCATATCCATTTTTACCCACCTTATGAATTGTTCCGGTTTTTCCAGCTGAATAATATGCTGGAATTTCAGCCCTTGTACCAGTACCGCCTGTTTGTATAACTTTCTCTAACATTGCCGCAACCTGATTGGCTACTCTTGGCTTTACAACTATTGCCGACTCAGCACGACCATTTAGCTTTAACAAAGAAACTGGCGTTTTTTTACCACCGTTTGCAATCACACTATATGCCTGCGCCAATTGTAATGTTGTTAGAGACATTCCGTATCCAAAAGAAAAGTTTGCCTGAACAATAGGCTGCCACTTTGCATAACCGGGTAATACGCCAACAGCTTCACCAGGAAAACCTGTGCCTGTTCCTTGCCCTAGGCCAACACGAAAAAACATATCTCGAATTGCGTCACCATCAAGATCAAGGCTAATTTTTGTTAAACCAACCTGACTAGATTTTTGTATAATTTTACCCACATCCATAACACCATAATTCACCGGATCTAATAAGGTTTTTCTACCTACTCTTAAAAATCCTGGGTTAGTATCTATTTGAGTCTGCGGTGTAAATTTACCCGTTTCTAATGCCGCCATTACCGTTAACGGCTTCATAGTTGAACCTGGCTCAAATTGGTCCGTCATAGCGCGATTACGCAGCGCATTAATATTTAATCCGGCTCTATCATTTGGGTTAAATGATGGCTGATTCACCATCGCTAGCACCTCACCTGTTTTTGCATCTAGCAATACAACTGAACCCGATTTTGCTTTATGTGCTTTTACCGCTTCTTTTAATTCTCTATAAGCTAAATACTGTAAACGCATATCTATACTTAAAGCGATATCGTTACCCGCACTTGCCTCAGAAATTAAGCTAACATCTTTAAACGTACGACCACGCAAATCTTTTAAAACCTGCTTTTTACCCGCCTCACCCGTTAGCCATTTATCAAAAGCAAGCTCCAAACCTTCTTGACCTTTATCGTCAACATTTGTAAAGCCTATTAACTGTGCAGCTATTTCGCCTGCCGGATAGAAACGGCGATATTCTTGCTGTTCATAAACACCTGGAATATCTAAAGCTAATATCTCTTGTGCATCTGCAGGAGTCATATGACGACGCAAATACATAAATTCTTTGTTTTTAAAACGCAATAACTTTCGCTTCAACTCCTCTGGCTTAATTGATAATTTTTTTGATAATTCATTAAATCTTTCAATCGACAAAATTAGCTCTTGCGGCTGCGCCCACAACGATACAACTGGCGTACTGATAGCTAATGCCTCACCATTACGATCCGTAATCACTCCACGCAAAGCAGGAATAGTTTCTAAGCGAAGCGTTCTTACCAAGCCTTGCTTTTGCAGAAATTCATAACCACGAGATTCATTAGGCATAATTTGAATAGATGCCAAATGCCAAACAAGGCCACCCATCAAGCCAAGCAGAGCAGTTAAAACGAAGTAAAAGCGCCAGCGAACAACTTTTGCCGAATTCAACTTAACCTTCATTAGATTTAACCTTAGATTTAATCATAATAATCCGTTCTGCTTTTGGTACCTGCATTTGCAAGCGCTCACTTGCAATTTTTTCAATACGATTAAACGAAGCCCACGTACTCTCTTCCAACAAATACTGACCTAATATAACTTGTAACTTATTTTGTTCTCGCTTCAAGTCTTCTAAATAATTAAACTCAGCACGCGACTCGTAAGTTACGACGACAACTGCTAATGAAGAAGCTATTAGTGCTAACCATAAAAACGCAACCAACAAAAACACCCTTAACGAAAAAGCTTGCCGATTTTCATTGAATATTTTTATCACACGTATCACCTACAAATTTTTAATGCTTCTATGCAATTTTTTCAGCAACGCGCATAACAGCGCTTCGGGCGCGTGGGTTAACTTCTAACTCTTGCTCTCCAGCCTTAATCATTTTACTGACTAATTTTAAACGCTTGTTTAATTTATCAGCTGTAACTGGCAATCCTGCCGGCAATTCGTCGCCCTTCACATGACGCTGCATAAAACGCTTAACGCGCCGATCTTCTAATGAATGAAAACTAATAATCACTAAATGTCCGCCAATGCTCAACATACCTAGAGCATCTTCTAACAATTTTTCTAAATCTTTTAATTCGTCGTTAATATGTATCCTTATCGCCTGAAATGCCTTTGTGGCCGGATGCTTTCCTCTCTCCCAAGCAGGATGTGCCTCTGATATTATTTTTGCTAACCGCGAGGTTGTTACGATTGGCTCAGCAGTTCGCTGTTGTAAAATTGCCTTTGCCATTCGACGCGCAAACCGCTCTTCTCCATATTCTTTTAAAACCCTTATAATCTCGTTCTCACTCGCCGTGTTTACCCACTGCGCTGCAGTTATTCCTGAACTATCGTCCATTCTCATATCGAGAGGGCCATCGTGAGAAAAACTAAAGCCTCTCTCGGCTTGATCGAGCTGAGGAGAAGAAACACCCAGATCAAGCAGTATTCCTGCAACCTCACCTAACTTATTTTTTGCATCTACTAATACTTTCATCTGGGCAAATGACTCTTGCACCAATTCAAACCTTACATCATCAGCAAAGCGTATTTTGCCGACAGCGATAGCTTGTGGGTCTTTATCTATCGCTAACAGGGAACCCGAATCAGATAACTCTTTTAAAATTAAATCGCTAT
The DNA here is from genome assembly GCA_034111645.1 of Cellvibrionaceae bacterium. Lineage (GTDB taxonomy): Bacteria > Pseudomonadota > Gammaproteobacteria > Pseudomonadales > Cellvibrionaceae > CANLBN01. The sequence goes on along the minus strand of JAWUWW010000053.1, from coordinate 29,417 downwards.
GACCGCCTCGCCCAAAAGTACCGTCGATATAAAATCCATTCTTATCGGTAATCAAAGACTCAACTGCCTCTTTTAGCAGAACAGTGACATGCGAATTCATTTCTTTTGTTACTGGATCTGTCATATCGAGACCGGCTATTTAAAGCGCTAAATTTTGCATGCCTTCAGGCATATCTTCATTATCAACAGACGAGTCGATATACTCGGCAAACATCTCCTCACTCCATAACTCAAGACCTTTGCCTTGGCCGACCAACATTAATTTTTTATCCAATTTCGCATACTCGCGCAAAGTAGGCGGAACCAAAACACGCCCATTCGCATCTAGCTCTAACGGACTTGCATGACCAATAAGTAAAAGCTTCGCTCTCCGAGATATTTTATTGAATGACGGTAACGCTTCTATCTTAGGAAGAATCTCTTGCCATTGATTCTCGGGATACATATGCAGACAGCGGTTTTCTGTATGTGCCGTCAACACGATATTGCCATTGCATTCTTCTAGCAGCTCACGCACACGACTAGGGATAGCGATTCGCCCCTTGGAATCCATGCTAATTGCGTGACTGCCGTAAAACATGTTCACAATAATTAATACCCTGACAATAAAGTTATAATGTGTTTTTACCAATACATAACTGCAGAGGCTAAAACTTCATAAAAAGGGGATGTTAACCACTTAAATCCACTTTTATCCACATTATGACACTATATGCCTAGAATAAGTAAAGTCAAGGACTTCGATATCGAAAAAGACTATAGAAAACATAAACTTACCTCATAGTTAGAGACACAGTTCTCAAAAGCTAATCCGATATGGCAGTTTTAATGATTTAAAACAGAAATATAGCTTGCACACTTAAAGTAATACTTTAAGTGTGAGACTTTTTATTTATTAAAAGTAATGATGTTAATAAGAATTGGTACTATGAAGTGAAAGAATTTTGTCTATAAGAATGAAATCTTAAAATAGGCAATATCAGAATTATAGAAATCAAAGTGAATAGCTTTAAGCACTAACAAACACATCAACAGACTAACCTAAGGCTGAAGGTTATATTCTTTGAAAACATACCTCTAAGCTACCATTTTAAACTAACTTAATGTGAGTATTTACGGCTACTTATTAATGTGCTGTCTCGAGGTTAGGTCTCATACTTTGGAATAAAATAATTGGTTATAATTTTATGCATCAGCATGCCATATTATCGACTATACAATGAGAGTTAGTGTTTAAGCTTGATCAACTTCTCGATGAATTGCTGAGTAAGCTAATACAGGAAGACGCTTTTAGAAAAGCATTAATTATCTGCAGAACAAACAATATGCTTAAATTGGCCTTTAATATTGCTCAGTCTCACCATCATCTTTAAATTTAGCCTTATCCAAACCGTGTTTTTTCATTTTGTCGTAGAGAGTTTTACGAGCCAATCCCAGATAAACCATCGTGTCTTTAATGCTGCCCTGACAAACTTGTAAGGCATTTTGAAGAACCGATCGCTCAAACGTATCCACAACTTCTGTCAGCATCTGCTGGCCAGCGACATCAATTGAAGAGCCCTCTTGATTATCTTCAAGTGCATCTGGCCCCATAAGGACATAACGCTCGGCTCGATTTCGTAGCTCGCGAACGTTGCCCGGCCAACTTTGCAACAATAGACGGCCAACCTGCTCGCTATTAAGCGGAATACTTTCGCGGTCATAACGAGCGGCGGCAATCAGAGCAAAGTGATGGAACAGCATAGGGATATCTTCTTTGCGCTCCCGCAAAGGAGGAATATCAATCTGAATCACGTTAAGCCGATAATATAGATCTTCGCGAAACTCTCCGCGTTCACTCAGTTGTTTTAATCTACTCTTCGAAGCCGCAATAATACGAACATCTAAAGCAATGCTATCATTGCTGCCAAGTCTCTCGACTTTTCTCTCTTCTAATACCCGCAATAACTTAACCTGTAATACTAAGGGCATACTTTCTACTTCATCTAAGAAAATAGTGCCTTTATGAGCATGCTCAAATTTACCAATTCGCCTCTTATCCGCTCCGGTAAAAGCACCTGCTTCATGACCAAATAATTCGCTCTCTATCAAACTTTCAGGAACTGCCCCGCAATTAATAGCAACAAAGTTAAATTGACTGCGCGGGCTTGTTTCATGTATGTATCGTGCTATCGCATCTTTTCCCACACCGGTTTCGCCATTTAAAAGAATATCAGCTGATGTATCAACTAGGCTATCGAGTATAGACATTGTTCGCTTCATCTTAGCTGATTTACCGCCAAGCAAACGCGGGCCAGGCCTTACGAACTGTCGTAATTGTGCTTTTAGCATGCGGTTTTCAAGTGCTAGTTGGCGCTTCTCGATAGCGTGCTTGAGTAACTCAATCAGTGCATCGTGATTAAATGGCTTTTCTAGAAAATCATATGCTCCTTGTTGCATAGCTGTTACGGCGGTACTAATATCACCCTGACCCGTCAAAATGATCACTGGGATAGATGTATCAATCGCATGGATCTTCGCTAGCACCTGCAAGCCATTCAGACCTGGCATATGATAGTCACACAACACCACACCCTGAAAATCGGCTTTGATGTCTTTTAATGCTGCGGCGCCATCTGCATAGGCTTTAGCCTTTATATCTTCCAACTCTAACGCTTGTAACATGGCATGACGAATTGACGATTCATCATCGATAAATATGACTTCAGATGATGTCATTTGGATGTATCCTTGCGTGTCAGTTTTAAAATAAATTTAGCCCCTTGGGCATCACTTCGATTGCAACCGATCAACTGACCGCCAAGAGCATCTACAATTTGTCGAGAAATAGATAAACCTAGGCCCAACCCTTGCTTTAACGATTTAGTGGTATAAAACGGCTCGAACAATTGTTCTGTATTAGCAGGCAAGCCCGGACCATTATCGATCACACAACACGACCAGAAATCTGCTTCACTTAACAGTTCCAACGTTACGTGGGGCGATTCCCTAGATTCTACAGCATGTAATGCATTGGCAACTAGATTGACTAGCACTTGTTCAATGCGAATCAGATCGCCGTGAACATAAGCGACTTGATCCGGCCGCTGCCACTCAATTTGGACTTTATCATTGAGATCTTGAGCTCGGATTATTTTTAACGCCGCATCTATTGCTAAACGTAAATCCACAGTCGAAGGAGGGCCCTCAGATTTGCGCGCAAAAATCTTAAACTGCCGTGTAAGCTCAGCCATCTTATCGCACAAACCAACAATCTCACCGAGGTTAGATCGAACTGTTTGTTGGTCGCCGCGATCTAAAAAACGCTGACTGTTTCTAGCGTAAGCTTGAATCGCTGTTAGCGGTTGATTCATTTCATGGTTAAGACCAGCGGACATTTGACCGAGTACTGCTAGTTTTGCGGATTGAATTAACTCTTTTTGAGTAGCTTTTAATTCTTTTTCGGCCCGCTCTCGCTCGTGAACTTCTGCCTTTAGTTGTCGGTTGGAAGATTCTAGATCAACCGTTCGCTCTGCCACTCGCTGTTCGAGTTTAACGCCACGCTGAGCCAGCTCTTCCTCCCGACGATAACGCTCACGCAAATATAGCCACGTTAAAAAACATCCCAAATAAATAATGATACCTGCAACCAGAAATTGAACCTTAATCCAAAATACTGCACCTGTGCCAATAAATACGCGAAGTTTCCAGTCAAGTTGGGGCAGTGGCGTATCTACACTCAGATATTCTTGAAGTTTGCCGTTGATGGGTATCGAAATTCGTTCTGACCACTCACCCGCACTCCAAGGTCGACTGCGCTCAACCATTTCCATGGCCGTTAAGGGTTCATCAAAATATCGTCTTTGTGCACGAATCTGCTGCAATCGCTGCTCTGAAACCGGCTCGAAAGCACGGTATAACCAGTCTGGATTACTAGCAAGAAAGCTAATGCCATCTAAATCTAATACAACCATATCAGAAACCGAAAATGACTCGGGCCGACTCCATTGTGATTCAAGATCATTCACCAGAATTTTTACGGCTATAACGCCCAAAGGTCGATCTGGCTCATCCTTAGAGGTGACCGTGTGAGAAAAATATAAGCCTCGCTCATTGGTCGTGACACCCAGAGCATAATAGAAAGCCTCGCCATTAACCTCCATCGCATTTGAAAAATAAGGACGAAAGGCAAAGCTTCGACCTACAAAACTTGTCGGCAGCTGATAATTGTTAGCGGCAATAGTTATGCCCTCTGCATTCATCAAATAGACATCGGAACTGGCAACGGTGGTAGCCATGCGTTGCATTTGATCACTAGCGGCTATCACAAGCTCGGGGTCTTCGGGATTTTTCAAGACATCTAGCATTAAAGGATGCTGTGCGATCAATTCAGGAATTGGACGATATCGGTTTAATTCGTTGGCTACTAATTGATAATATCGGAATGACTCATATAGGCTTTCTCGCTCTATCTGCCGATAGCCTGTCCAGGAACCCAAAATCCATGAGGCCATACAGACCACAACAAATAGCAAAAGACCATAGATACGATATTTCATAGAAAGGGATGGAGCTTCATAAAGACGGCCTATGCCCGTTAAGACATTTCTTCATATAGCCTTATGACAAATCAAAATAAATATGTTTATCTTATCAATTTATTGTTTGCTGCATCAAAGGCTTTAGAAAAACAACCACCCGCTAGCCATTGGCTTGCGGGTGGTTGTCAAAAAGCTACCGAAAATCTAAAACTAAGCTTATCTACTAGCTTTAGGATCAGCTTTCAGCTAATTGTTTTTTAATCCATTTCTGTGTAAAGAAGGCAATCGCGCCGGCAGCAATACCCGCTAGATCTGTATATAAGCCACCCTCGATCATCAAAAATGCAGCAATAATCAATAATATTCGCAGATACCATGGAGCAGCGTTATCCAAAAACCATGCTTGAACCGCAGATGAGAGCAAATAAACACCTACAAGAGCGGTAATTATTGCGCGAACAATAGGAAATACATCTCCCTCCATCAACAATGCATCGTTGTAGAAAAACATAAACGGTACGATAAAAGCGGCCAAACCAATTCTGAATGACGCTATTGATGTTGCCATTGCTTTGGCGCCCGAGATTGCAGCAGCTGCATAAGATGCTAGTGCAACGGGTGGGGTTATCGCAGAGACCACCGCAAAATAGAATACAAAGAAGTGGGCGGTTAAGACAGGGATGCCCATTTGAATAAGACCAGGTGCTACAACTGAAGCGGCCACTGCATAAGCGGCCGTTGTTGGCATTCCCATCCCAAGCAGAATAGAAATACACATAGCAAAAAATAACGCTAGCAACTGGCTAGTCTCGGCAACGCCCAATAACAAAGAGCTGAAGCGAGCACCTACGCCAGTTAGCGATATAACCGCGACTATAACACCGGCACATGCACAGACCACTATGATCTGAATAGACATATAAGAAGCTAACTCAAGCGCCCTTAGGATCGACTTGACGCCCATTTTATGAAGTGATATCCAACTAATAACCGCTGCAGAAACAGTAGCAAGGGTACCCGCTCTAATCACCGAATAACCCATAAACAGAGCGCCTATAAGGATAATGATCGGAATAAATAAATAAACTTGGCCCACCATTAGGCGCAAAGACGGAAGCTCGTCGTCGCGCATACCACGCATTCCTGTTCTCGACGCTTCTAAGTCAACCATAAAGTAGACGGAAGCAAAATAAAGAATAGCTGGAATGATAGCGGCAATAGCAATCTCGGTATAAGGAATACCAGTAACCTCAGCCATAATAAAGGCACCAGCACCCATAATAGGTGGCATTATCTGACCACCCGTTGAAGCCGCCGCTTCAACTGCTCCGGCTGACGTTTTGCTATAACCAACCTTTTTCATTAGGGGGATCGTCAATGAACCAGTTGATACTACGTTACCAGCACTAGTTCCGTTGATCATCCCCATCAAGCCTGACGCAAAGATAGATACTTTTGCAGGTCCGCCACGTGAACGGCCTGCCAGTGCAAAGGCGAAATTTACAAAATAGTCGCCAACTTTTGAGGCCTGTAAAAAGGCAGCAAATATAATAAACAGAATAATATAAGTGGATGATACTGCAGTAGTGGGGCCCAATATGCCAGCATCGGTATAAACTTGGCTAAAAAAGCGCTGAACGGATAAACCTGGGTAGCCAAGGAAACCTGGCAAATAAGGTCCTATAAAAACATATCCTAAAAACACAAGTGAAATAGCAACCAGTGCAAAACCTGCTACACGTCGGGTGAGCTCAAAAATCAAAGCAGTGCCAGCTATAGCAGCAAATGAAATACCTACAGGAGCAAATGATGTGCCCGTAGTCATACGAATTGATGTTGCAAAAACTGAAACCAAATAACTTGCCACGGCAATAGTACATACGACTAACACAAGGTCGGGCACAGAAAACGCATTTCGTTGCCGACGATGAAACCAGCTTAGAATTATACCTAACGCAGTGACCACCAATAATGGCCAGCCAAAACGCCAAGTTTCCATTTCAACCGGTAAACGCAGCGCGCCTCCGGCCAGTATATTTTGCATAATAGCCGTTTGAACTAAAATATAGAACGCAGGAACTAACAACACTAACCCCGCCCACGTTGTCCAACGAGCGCCATTACCGATTATTTTATGTTCGCTAAAGCGAGCACCAGAAAAAAGAATAAAGCCGAGTATGGATGCACCACACACGTGAACAATCCGAAATGTCCAGGTTTCTAGAGGTGCGATATTTAATGTATAAAGATGAAAACTAGAATATATAATGGCCAAAACCATAACCATTAAACCCGGAGGACCTTCAAAAAGTCTTCGATTGCCTTCTACCGGCTCGTCATCGACTCCATCTGCGATAATAATACCTTCTACGGATTTAACATCTTTCGATTCCGGATTACTTTTATCATTTGTCATAAATATATCCATACACAAAGAAAACGAGTGGCCCAAGGGCCACTCAATTTTTGGAACATAGTCAAATTGTCAGCAGTGGCCTTTATTTGATAAGGCTAGCGTCGATTTTATAACCATTCTCATTGTACCAACGCGCTGCACCTGGGTGAAAAGGAACGAAGGTGTTCTTTGAGTAATTTGCAGGAACTGATGATTTTGCTGCGTTATGGATTGATACCATTTGCGCATTATTTTCCATTGTCAACTTAGTCACTTCATAAACAAAGCTTTCTGGAAGTGTGCAATCAGCAATTGCAAAGTTCCACATTGACACTGCACGAGCATCTTTAGTTAGCGTGCTGTAAGTGCTAGCTGGGATAGTAAACTCTGATACTGGGAATGTAGAAGTGATTTTATTCATTTCAGCTTCAGTAAACTCAATGATATTTACTTTAGTTTGAACCTCTAGCTGGCTAACAGCAGGAATTGGAATACCAGCAGCAAATGCGATCACATCTATAATACCATCTTGCAACTGAGTACCTAGGTCACCCCAACCACCGTTACGACGATCAAATTTAACACCTAAAGTTTCTAGCATTTCTGGAAAATAAGTGTCTGATGTTGAACCAGCAGGACCAAAACCGATTTTAGATCCAGCAGGAATATCTTTAATGTTTGTAATGCCAGAGCTAGCTAGAGCTGTTACAGAAAAAGGCGTCTGATACATTGGGAACATCGCACAAACATTGTCCATTTTCAAACCTGGTGCCAATGGGCTTTTACCTTCCATTGATGTACGAGCAGGGCCCATAGTTGTCAAACCAAATGCCACTTCACCAGTATGAACCAGTGCCATATTCTGCATTGGACCACCAGTGATTTCAGAACCACCACTTACACCTAGGCTATCAGCAATAAAGTTAGCCCAACCAGTACCATAGGCAAAGTAAGTACCACCTTGGCTAGCGGTTCCAACAGTAAAGCTTGTTGGCCAATCTGTACGATCCATTTTTGCTGCGTGGGCAGCAGCATTTACAACACCTGATGTCATTGCAGATGCAGATATAGCAGCTAGTGCTAACATACGTAAAGAAGTCATATAACTCTCCAGTTAATTAATTGTTATTTTATTAGTAAACTTATTAGTAAACATAGGTCTTAAATTTATTGTTTTTGTTCAAGCGTTTTCCTTACTGTTTTATGGCAAGGCTTCAACTTGGTGCGTTACGACAAGCAAAGTTCGCGCCAATGCACTATTAGCGGGCGATGCGAACATGTTGGTTGCTATAGTGCATCAAAATGGGTCGAACAGTATACACAATTACTTTATTTTTGAGTAGGATTCCACCCATTTAACCTGTTAACTGTATTGATATCTTATGGACACAAACTGATCAACTTATATGATTAGATTGTAATATCGACTATATGAAACCTTTGCACGAAGCACGCTATTAATAGAAAAGTGCTTCGGCGCCAGTAAAAAATAAATTCTTGGCTCTTCTTAATAAAAAAACCTCAAAAATAACCCATTTAACGGGTATTCTAGCCCTCATTCTTTTTTTAGGCGTAACTCTCCTGGATCCTATAGATCTCTTTTTGTAAATTAACGCCACTCTTAATATTGTAAGCCACACATGTAAATTGAAGCGCATTTGATTTCTGGCATTGCCTAGATAACGAGCTTGCCCCATACCCTGATGTTGCTTTAATACACCAAACACCCGCTCAACGGTAATGCGTATGCGAGATTTGACGTGGTTATTAGATTTCTGTGTGAGCGTTAATGGCTTATTGCGTTAAGCTCTTTCTAATACTCGGTTTTCAATTTCACGCTCGGCCAACTATTCGTCTGTTTTTCCACTCGCGTAAGCACTATCCGCATAAACTTGGGCTTCTGTGCCACTTAATAAATCGGTAAAACAGCGGGAGTCATGAAGATTGACAGCGGTAAAATCTGTTGACTTTATAAAACCATCTTCATCCACATTAATATGTGCCTTAAAACCATAGGTGCTTTTCTTTTTACCATCTGATCGTGATTTAACGTTGTACGCGGTCTCTGAATCTTGGGTATTTTCTCCATTTACGCCTTTATTGGGGCGGTTACGCCGAGCTTTGATCACGCTTGCATCAACAATGCTAATTTCTCCACTTTTGATGTATAAGCCTTTTTCGCTGAGTTGCTGATTGACCTCATCTAAAAATAGACATTGCAATGCTTGTACTTCAGGTTTGTTGCGAAAGCGCCACAGCGAACTGTGATCAGCCACTGAGTGCGACAAACTGATTCCCACAAAACGACGAAACAATAAATCACGGGCTAACAGCTTTTCTAATTGCGGATCACTTAATCCATACCATGCTTGCAATATCGATGCTTTGAACATCATGAAGGGAGGCCATGCCAGTTCTCCACGCGTTTTGTTGTGGATGTGTTTAAGTTTTTTTAAAACGGCTCCAATCAATTAGATCATGTGCATCATCTAATTCAGCCACTGCATCATGTTCAACAATAAGGGCATCGGCTAGGCTTTGTTGTTTGAGATTCTTCCACGACATTGTTATTTTCTCTATGCTACCTTAATCCCCAGATAGAAAATCTAAAAACGAAGGAAGCCTTGGCTGTATGATGGTTAGCGACAAAACAGACCATCACCCAATGGGTGCTAAACTCAAGGCTTACGATTACTTTACCCTATAAACTCGACACCACGAACGACTTATTAACCTCGCGTGCTGGATTATTGGTTATTGCTCATTTAAGGGATTCTTTGAAGCTTGATGAGCGTATCAAGCAACACTTTCCTCAACCTAAAAGTAACCGCGGTTTTCAGCCAGCTGAATTTATTAAAGCACTGGTGTTAATGCAGCACGAAGGCAGCTTTCATTTAGACGATATTCGCCATCTTCACGATGATGAGGCACTGCGTACGGTGCTAGCGCTGGATAATATACCCAAGCCACCACATCAGGGGATTGGTTAAGGCGAATAGGTGCTGAGCCGCACATCGCCGATGCTTGGATCAATATCAATAGAGTCGTTTTACAATCCGCGCTACACCACTGCAAAAAGATCACCCTAGATATTGATGCGACAGAAATCATTGCCAACAAAGCGAATGCGTAATGGACTTACCATAAAAACAAAGGCTTTATGCCCATGGTGGGGCATATTGCTGAAGCGGGGCAAGTGGTGGCTGTGGATTTTCGCGAAGGGAATACGTCACCCGCTAAAGGCAATTTAGAATTTATCAAGCAGTGCCAACGGTCTTTACCCGAAGGCTGTAAGGTCAATGCCTTGCGTATTGATGCCGCAGGCTATCAAGCAAACATCATTCGATATTGTGACGACAATACCATTGAGTAAGCCATTCGCGCCAAAAGCAGTGCGACGATGAAAGCACAAATCGCGGCAATAAAAGATAAGGATTGGAAGCCGCTACTAGATAAGCAAGGCAATGCTGTCCGTGGTCAAGACACCTATCGCACCCGTTATTGCATCGGAGATTATGACGGGCCTTTCACGCTGATCATTCAACGTAAAGCCATCCAAGGTCAGGTAGCACTTGTGCTAGATGCGGCGGATGACGCCGAGGAAGTCAGTATTGGCGGTTATATTTATCGTGCGTTGGCAACCAATCGAAACCATGTAAATAATAGTCAGGTCATCCACTGGTACAACCAGCGTGCAGAGGATAGCGAAAACCGCATTAAAGAACTGAAGCTGGATTTTGGTGGAGACACACTGCCTTGCTCGGACGTTAATGCCAACGCACTGTACTTTTTAATCACACTACTATCGTACAATTTATTTGCCCTGATGCGCCAGCTGTTACCCGAACAATTAGCTCACCATCGTGCCGTAACGGTGCGTTGGCGCTTGTATGCAATAGCCGCCAAGGTCGTCAAAACGGGACGACAGTGGTATGTAAAACTCAAAGAAAACCATCGGTGTTTATTGCAACAAGTGCTTATTGCAGTGAGAGAGTTTGCCCCACCGCCCGTATAATCTATTGGTAACGGGAGTAGCGACAGAAAATAATGTAAAAAACGACTTACACAGGATAAATCCTCCTAAAAAGCGGGGATGATGCGTTGAATTTCACTGGAAAGTGATTGTTGAGTCAGTTTTTCAGGGATACCGGCACCGCAGCTACACTTTGGTTATGAAATGGGGGTTTAAAAGGCTTTTAATACGAACACAAACCTCTATCTGGGGATTTGGGATGCTAATTGACTATAGACATTATCCTACACAATGAATATTATCGAAAGTTTCAAGCAAAGGTCTCAATATAAAAGTTGGTGGGGCCAAATCCACTAGGAGATTGATTTATTATTCAGCATACGTACGTGACAGTGAACCAACTTGATAATTTAGGCATTGTTTTAAGGCACCCCTTTTCGATCCCCCTTCATTATTTTGCTATATTAATTTGGATGGTAGAGCGGAGGGGGGTGAGTATGAGCGAAAGCCTTATTCGTGCTCACATTACCCGAGAACAACTCGCCCAACCTTATGCACGCATCTCAATCATACAAGCTCAAGAAATAATCAGCTCGGCTTACAGCGTTACAGATGATCCAGCGCTTGGGATTAAATTTGACTTTTGTACTAGCATGATGGAGTTCAGCCCCCTACATATAACCTTAAGTGGCTGTGGTAGTTTCGAGAAAATGCTAACGCTTTACAATAAGTACACTCTTTTAATTGACGGTGCCGGAGACCTAACGGTTAGGAACGAGGGCGATGCACTTGTCGTTGAGCTGGACCTACTAAATAACTATGCCGATTTGCGACGTTTCTGCCTGGAATTAAGAATATTTAACATTCTTAATTATGCTCGTTTTTTTTCAAATGAAAATCTAGTTCAGGATCCTAAAATAACCTTAGATTCCAGCCTATCGGAGCAAGGCTACAAAACTTACAAAAAAGTTTGTGATAACACGATCGATGTCAGCACCGATAAAATTGAATTACGCTTCCCATTGGAGCTCTTCAAAAAAAGAAGATCCTTGAACTACGATGTTCACTTCAGCAATTTCGCAAAGCGCCAATGCAATAGTCTGTCAACGCATATAGAGCAATATCACAAATTACTAGCTTCAATATCTGAAAGTATCTTTCAAAAAAAAGATGGCCCACTTACGATAGAGCATATAGCGCAAAAGCTTGCCAACAACCCACGTTCTCTTGCGCGAGACCTCCACAACATAGGCACCTCATTTAAAGAGAGTGTAGATTCGGTCCGACGCAGCATGGCAATTAGTTACCTCAAAGAAACAGATGCTTCAATCGATGAAATTGCTTGGCGACTCAATTATTCCGACACGTCCAATTTTCGCCGCTCATTTAAAAAGTGGACGAGTGAAGCGCCCAGTATTTTCCGCCAGAATTTTAAAAGGCAGCAAATAAACAATCGACCTACGCCGAGCACTCGCCTTAGTAGCAGAGACCATTATCAACGTAGGCGCCCCAAAGATCGCCGTAGGCGCCCCGAAGCTCCTTAGTTACCGGGACGAAAGCGGGTCAGTTATCACAGTCAAGGCTAAAAATAGTTCACTACAAAGCTAACAGCCTAATGAGAGAGGCCAAAATTGACAGAGCCTCATTGCATAAGCTCCCGTAAATATTCTGGATATAAATCCAAGCTTGCACTTGAGGTATTAAAAATACAATTTGCGATAAATCGTTAAACAAGATTAAGTAGGGACGTATCACTGACGCTGCGACAGACACAATATAATTAAATTGAGAAGCCGTATCTACCTGCCAATGCCGGCAAAAAACCTATATAAAGTGTTGTGTATTGACAGATAAAGCCACTGACTGACAACTGCAGGTTTTTTACATCCTATCAGAATTACCGACCGATGGTTCTTGGTGTCTATGGAGGGAGCTTATTAAGGAAGTGTTGAGTCTATCTTGCCTACTCTGTTTTTACGACGCGGTTATTCTCGACATCAAAAAAATCTTGCCTGTTGTCAGATCAGTGAGGGCGAAAATATCAGCACCATATTCATTTGTGTCTTCAAAAATACAGAAGATGTAGCGCCCATCTGTAGAATACAAGACCTTGTCTTCGAAAAAAAAGGGCTGTTGACGACTGAGAGTATGGTCATCATCACCTTGATGTACAATCCCTAAGCCAGCATTCACAACATCGAGTGAAAGTTGAGCAAATCGAGACAATGATGTTGTATCTATCGATAGAGCCACTGACAAACCGATATTATTCAGTTGGTTTTGCAAGCTATCTATCCGAGATAGCAGCGCGAATACCTTGGGGAGACATGGATCTAACTGACCGACAATAACGCGGATCCGATTCAATAATTCATCAAACGAAATAGCGGGACGTAAGAATATATCGTCACAAAGAGGCGGAGTTTGAAGATCAAAATCTGGGCTGTTAGGGCGGCACAACACAGCAGAGACACCAGAGCGAAACAAACCGCCATCTGCAGGATTAATATAGATCGGAGAGTCTACAACATCTACGATCATCAGATCGAATGCATCCAAGAGTCCTTCGATACACCTAAAAATCTTATACCCGCTAAACTTATTCGAGTTAAGTTCAAGATAGCTCAGAGCGACAAGGAAGCCTTCGATATCAATAAGGCCACTATTGGTCGTGGGACTATCATAGGTATGATTATACTCAAGGCGGGGATTAAAGATAACGCTTCCTCTATGAGTATTCATGTTATCCGCAACCTGGTCAGCGTCAATGAATTCATCGCCTAAACCCCAAACAGAAGAAGGTATAGCCCTTGTTAAATCCTGCGGCCTTGCTAAATGATTTAAGAGTATTCGATACCGATTGAGAATGATTTTTTTTAACCGTATTTGATTATCATCAGAGAAAAGCGCCAACTCTTGAAGAAAAACATTTAGTGGACAAATTGCCTTTATATTACCTTCCATTATTGTCACCTATGAGTTGACGAGTGCTTATCCATAAACGGGTAAATTTTAATAATTTCTGCCCTAGATATTCATGAATATGGCATGAGGCATGAGCTAAAAAAATATTTATAATTAGTGTGCAGGCATCGTTTATTTTTCTCACAGAAAGAACTTCTGTTATTATTTCTTCAAAAAAATTCATGAAAAACACTCTATCCTTTATTTTATTAATACTAATTCATTAAGAGATGAGCGTTAATTGGCAAACATTTTAAACCAGTAACAACTCGACACTGACACAGTTTATTATATAAATATTTTACTGCGAGAAAAGTATGCGCTAGTCTCAAGGTGTCTCCTTATGTGTTGTGCTGATAGAATAAACAAAAATACTGTGCATGAATATCTAACAAAGGTGGTATAAACTAATGGTCTATAATGTTGGAGCTATGCACTCATTTACACCGCGATAGGCGTAAGTGGTTCAAAAACCACCATTTATAACATGATCAAATAATAGATTCTTTGGCATCAAAGTCAACTCAATATTGGCTTTATGCTTTTGAGGAATGGCTATCGGTAGAGCTTGGCATCTGACGTATCAATCATGCCGCTTCTTGCATTTCTCCAACTGCGGGTAATGCTATATTCTAAGGCGGTAGGGCTTCATAATCCTCTGGTGTTTCACAGTAGGGTATCTGTTCCAGTACTTTCACATAGTATCGATAAGGATCAAGGTTATGCCGCTTTGCAGTTCGAATAAGACTAAAGTGTAGACACAGCGCATGTGCGCCATCAACCGACGTGGCGAACATAAAGTTTTTTCGTGCAATGACGAAGGGCTTTATCTCTTGTTCGGTGAGATTGTTATCGACTTCCAAGCGGCCATCATTTAGAAACTCTCACAAGCCGTCCCAGAATTTTAGGCAGTACCTAAACGGCTTTCCGAGCGATGACTTGGGTAAGGTTGTCGGCGCGTATTTATCTAGCCACTGCTTAAACTCTTCCATTAAGGGCTTTGATTCTTGTTGCCTTAGTCGGTGTCTTTTATCGGGACTAAGGCCTTGGTCTTTAGCTTTGCGTTCTATTTTGTATAAGCGTTTATAGAAACGCATGGCTTGTTTCGCTAAACCCTCGCCAGTGGTTGCTTTGGCAATAGGTTCAAACTTGCGTCGCGCATGGGCGTTGCAAACATTGGGGTTGATGTCTTTTTTATTGAACATAAGGTCAAAAAATGGATCACCATCGCAATGTAGTGTCCCACTATAGCCCTCGAACCATTCGTCAACGAACAGTTTATGCTTTTCGGCGTTATACCGATAAATAATGCTTTCTTTTCCCGGAGGGCCAGCCCGCATGCAATACGCATAAGATTTTCGCTGCGCAGGCCTCCCGGGTTCCTTTAAGACTTGAAGTCCGGTGGCATCCAACCCGCCAATATCATAATCAATGATCTCGTCTTTGAATAAGTTGACGAGGGGCTGTAACCCTGTGGCGCATTTTATCGTGGCAGAAGCCATGGCCGCACGAGAAAAATCAAAGCCGGCACGTTTTTTAAATTGTTTCTCTAGGTGATAATAAGGCTGGCGATCATCCAGCTTGCTGACGATGATGTGCGCTAATACCGATGCCGTGAATGTAGCTTTCGGCAATATGTGTTGGGTTTTGGTGCCGTTTTCATTTCACCTTGGCAGCCTTTAGGGCAAGCGACGACTTCTCTTTTCTCAACAATCACTTCAAACACCGGCGGTATATAATGCAGCCGCTCATGCTCTTCATGCTTAATCACTTTTTTTGACAACCACAGCGGCACTCAAGGTCATGCGCAGCAATAGGGATAATGACGTCCACACGGGGAAGATTTTCAGCAAATACTTTTTTGCCGTTCTTGCGGCGTTTGTGTGCTGCTATAGAGGTAACGGTAGACGGAACAGCGTCTTGATATGCACAAGCTGCGTCTGCATCCAGATCAGGGCTAGTCTCATTCTCGTCTTCAGTGGAAAACCCTAAGCTTTGCTGCGGGTCATTGGGATCGATGTAGCGCTCTGATCGTTGGGCGAATAGTTGACGCTGCATTTGCTTAAACTGAAGTAATAGCTGTGAATAAGCCTCTTCTGCGTGGGTAAATTTCAGTTGCAATAGATCACGCTCTTGCGTGATATTAGCGACCTCAATTTGCAGTTGTAATTCAGTTTTAGACATCATTCTTATCAGCTATCAACTCAAACGTATTATACAATTTTTATAGGCTAAACACCCGAAAATACCACTAATAAAAGTGGCTATATCGTGGTTTTTTTGCCGTCTCATTTTGACTAAAGTCTAAGCCCGACAGTAGCCATTGTAATTGCTGAGGAGACAGTTCCATTGCGCATCTAGTTTAGCTGGAAAGAGATGGCAAGACGTTTCCCGTCGTTTATAGAACATCCAAAAACCGTCGTCCTCCCAGTACAGCATTTTGATCTTATCGGCTTTCTTGTTTCTAAAGATAAATAACTGCCCAGAGGTTGGATCCATCTTGAGGGTATCGGCAACCAACATAATGAGGCCATCAATCTGCTTTCGAAAATCAATAGGCTGACGATAAAACCAAACAGTGGACGTAAATGGCAGCATCGCTAGGACTTACCGTTCCAAAGATTCGGAATGCTATTGAGTAGCTCAGCACTAAGGAGATGGAGTTTTATGCCATCAGGAAATTCTAGAATGCCTAACACTTTCGTTGTCGCTGTAGATTTCGGTTTATTGATCTTGACCGCAACAAACCCCATTTTAGGTTTATCGGATTGTTTTGGTTTACTACATGACTTAGGTTCGCTGCTTAACTTTCGCGACCAGTACAGCATTTGGCTGTAGACCAAACCGTGTTTATTGGCGTACGCCTTCGCGCTTTGCTTGCTACGGCTGAAGGCATCTACGTGGTCTTGCCAGACTTGTTTTTTCATTGGGCACTCCAATTAATTTATGGAGTGCCTACGTTGACAGCTTTAGTCGGGGATTAGAATAATGGGATTTAGAGTGCGCTTACGGAGCTATGCACTCATTTACACCGCGATAGTCTCAAAGACTGGAGTCCCCAACGTCGTATTAACGGCCAGAAATTACACACAAGGAATTGATAACACCTCAAGTTAATGCCGGCCTGCGCCACAGTGATGCAGGCAGCCCTCTGTTGACACAAAGGGTCATTCATCGAGGCTTTTGTGACATCAAACGGGCTATCTGTGGAATTAGGTCACTCTGAATGTATTGATTTAATACAGTCTCTGTCCATATTTCTTTCAGCCCGCTTTCATTTTCAACGATAGGAATTTGGTACTTCTTAGCGAATGGAATAACTCGTCGTGACATCGCGTTATCGCCCTTAACAGTTACCATCGGCAAGGGATCGCGGCCCTGTTCATAGCGTAGACCAAGCACGCGATTATGTCCTATTACTAGGCAATATAACTCTTTAACACACACACTAATATCTGAATCACTTATTTCTTTCTGAATTGCACGACGTTGAGATTTTATAAGTGGATCGCCATCCATATTTTTTCTTTCTCGCTTTTGCTCCTCCTTAGACATACGCTGATCTTTTAAAAATTCATATTTTTGATACCATGCATCTAGAACAGCCATCACCGAAAAAAACAATAATACGACGACAGACAGAAAGCCAACAATCTGTCCGCCAACGAATACGACACAATATATATCACAATAAACGACTCGCAAAATATCTTGGATATGGATCGAAACAGCCCAACTTATAATGATAATGAGCATCAATAGTTTGATGAATGATTTAATGAACTCCATGAAATTTTTCATTCCGAAAATTCGTTTAAAGCCTGAGATCGGATTGATGCGAGAAAATTTTGGGGCGATTTGATCACCCGCAAACAAGAAACCTATCTGAACAATATTTCCAATGACCCCAGCGATGAAGGAGATACCAATAATAGGTAATACCGCCAAAAATAATACCAGTAAAGCATGATCAAGCATCTGTGAAAGGGCCTGTTCAAACGGAACATTGGCAGCACTAATCGAGTGTATAATAAGCTCCTCAATCATCTCTGTCATACTATCCCAACTCAGCCATATCATTAGCAGCACGGCAGCTAAACTTAGAGTAGATACAATATCTTTACTCTTAGACACCTGTCCTTTTATTCGCGCGTCTTTGAGCTTTTTATTGGTTGGCTTTTCAGTTTTTTGGCTTTTATCGTCAGTTGACATTTAAAGAATTCTCAACATGCTTTGCACCAAATTGAAAAGTGTATAAAAGTGCTCGTCGAAGAAGCCAAACAATGTTGGCACATATACAATTAAAATTAGGCCGGCACAAAGACTTTTTATTGGCATACTCAAAAAAAACACATTTAGCTGTGGAACAAAACGGTTTAGGATACCCATTGAAAAATCAATCAAGAACATAAGAATAGCCGCAGGCGCCGCCAAAATAAGCATCGTGTATGCAAACCATTGAAACTGACTAATCAGAAAATCTAGCCCGGCCTGATTGACTTGTGGAAAAACAGAGGTTAATGGCCACATTAGATAGCTGTAATAAAGACTCTTTAGCATCACTAAAAAACCTCCGCTGACAAAAAATAATGTCGCCACAGCTTGCGTAAACAATATGCCAAGCGGTGAGACCTGAGCCCCTACCACAGGAAAAAAAAGCGATGCACTAAACGCCCCTCTTTGCCTATCCATGATATACCCCACAGCCGCTGTCAACCAAAATGGTAGCGCGAATAAAAATCCGATAAGCAAACCAATAAATATTTCTTTTATAGCCAACGCTAAAGCATCAAAAATACCGAAGCCTCCTGCTGGAACTTCTATATAAATTGCTGGGAACATGACAAGGGCGAGGCTAAACACAAATGCGTTGCGAACTGTTGCGGGAAAAATCTGCTGCGAAAGAATGGGCAGCAACCAAATGGCTGTCATAATACGAGGTAGCGACAAGATCAAAGCTGAGAACAAGGCAAAAGGATCGTCTAACGCTACCATAATTCTATCCTTCCGCGCTAACTAGTGCATGGTCGCTGATAATAGTGAAACACGACGATGCTCTTAAGCTGCGAGGACATAGATACTCATAAGATACGCTCACCTTATAAGTGCCTATTATAAAAATATTGAACGTTAAATTTTTCATTGGCTTAGTGCAAGGCCCTTATGATTGACGCTTAGTAAAAAGAAGTTGCTATACTCTTTTACATGTTCTATCCACTGCTGTTCAACAAATCAATATGGCGGGCATATAGATTAGCAGGCGCGATTAACAACAGTTTTATGATTATATTTATATACTTGAAAAAATAATTCTTTCAAATATATCAATCGTGAAATTATACAATTCGTTACCCATCCAGCGTGACGTGAACATTAACATGCCCATGCTACCGATAAGACGCAGTGCGAACGAGATTGTCTGATCTTGAATTTGAGTAAGGCCCTGTAATAAACCGACCATTAGACCAATTGCAGCCCCCGTCAATACAACAGGTAGAGACAACATAAGCATTAGTTTTAAGGCTTGGGAGCTAAGATAGACTATTTCCGTTGAATTCATAATTCACACCTAAACTATTGTTTATTGATAACTTAATACTAAACCATGTAGCAGTCGGCTCCACCCATCTACTAACACAAACAGCAATAACTTAAAGGGCATAGATATCACTATAGGCGATACCATTATCATACCCAAAGCCAAAAGAATATTTGAAATAATGAGATCGATAACAATGAATGGTAAGTATATTAAGAACCCCACCTCAAAAGCACTTTTTAGCTGTGTCGTGGTAAAAGATGGAATGAGAATTAAGAGATTACTTTCAGAAACATTCGCTGCCTGTTCAGGCGGCCAAAGTTTTTCTGCCGAATTCATAAAGAATGAGCGCTCTCTTGGGTTCGAATGTTTAATCAGAAATCCCCGTAAGGGTTCGGCACTTTCTTGCACCGCTGTAAATATTTTTGGATCTTTTAAGTTTTCTAGGTCAATATCTTGTCGCGCTAAATTGTCGCGTATTTGAATACCAATGGGTGCCATAATATACAGGGTTAATATAAGAGCAAGGGCATTGATTGCCATAGCAGGAGGCACCTCCTGTAAACCCAATGCACTTTTTGTTATGTGGATAACAACAACAATTTTCAAAAAAGAAGTGGCAATTATTGCAGCGATGCCTGCAAAAGAAAACACAATCATAGCAATTAGGTATACAGGAAAACTAGGAAGCTTATCAATTACCTCCATGGGTAAACTCCACAATACGCACGCCAATACAATCCCCTATCTCTACCAGTTCTCCTATCGCAATACAGTCGCCCTCAGAACGTATATTGATAAGGTTTTTATAATTTTTATCAAGCTTAAACGTATAACCCATACGTAATTTTTTTAAGGTTTTCAGATCAACATTGGTACTACCCGCATCGAACGAAAGCCTAATTTGCAAGCCCTCTGTAGAGGCCCCTCTATTATTATAATTTACGTGTTTTTTTTGTTGTTCTAACATACCCATTTCAATCTCCAATTTTTTTGTTACCTTTACACGGTCTTGCTGCCACGATCCGTAGGCAACATAATTCTCACCTACGAAAATTTTTATTTCTCGATTAATCTTTGATTTGATTTGATCAATCACCACGACATCACCGACATAGAGAGAAGTCACTTCTTTCTGTGTTAGCCTAATACTAGCAAGTTCAAACCGAACAGGAACCCGAAATCGATCCAATATTGGTCCTATAGAATGTTCAATGTTATCTAGATTTTGTTTATTTTCTAGCAAAGCATTCATTATTTTTACATCTACTTTTTTATTTGTGGTGATCGAAAAAAAACCTCTAACGTCATCGCCTCTGACCACAGAAAAAAACCATTTATTTGATTCTTTTTGCATGTCCAATGAAACGTTGTGAATAGACACTTTAACATTAAGTGCTTCTTCTGCTCCGTCAATACAATCGTCTAAAGCGGCCTCAATTATGGCAAGCTGTAGTAATTTTGGCAGACAAGAAAACTTTTCGACAGGAATAACATCCGAAATTATTTCTTTTGCTAGCCGCTGGTCAAGAGTAATGGATACGTTTAAATCGTCAAACATTACCTCAATCGTTATAAATCCGGAAAAGGTTATTGACTGACCAGCACGAGTAAAACCGAAACCATGAAGCCGGTGGTTAGCCGCAAAATTTAGTTTGAATATGTATGCAACTATCGCATTATTAGCTTCCATTTCCTCTTTCGTTATTTTATCGAGGGATATATCATTTTTAGGTGATATTTTTATAGGCTTAACTTCCTTGTTATTTTTTTCGTACGTTTTTTTCGTTATAGAACAGGGATACTCCTCTTGCAGTCCCGTCAATCTATATGCAGACGATATATAAGGGATTCGAAATGAACTATGACGTTTCGACGCTATCATTGTAGACATTGACATCAGTATCCAACCCTTAGGTGATGACTAATAAACAGATAATGACTCATAGAGATATAGGCCATTCGTAGTGCTTACTCTACCGTTAAGAGGTGGTGTTTGCCCATCTAGCTTGCGAACTATAACTTTAGTACTAATAGGAAGTGTAATTTCTATCGAAGACTTTTAGACGGCGTCAACACACCATTTTTATAATATTTTTATTGTTGTCAATGCATAGAAACACAATTTTGACGTTGACATCTATTACTTTTTATTGGCAGAATATAGAGACTGGTTGGATATAGGGGCTACCACATATAGCAAGTGATCAATTATTTAGGGAATTTTGTATGCTTGCCCTACACGTATATTTTTTCTTTTCTCTCGAGAGACGCATCACCGTATAACTCTATCTAAAGCTGCTATCAATGTTTAACTCAATTGAGTACTTACAACAGGGTGATACTAATTTTGATCTATACCGTTTTTAAATGATAGAACGTCTATTTTTTCGGGGTAAGACAAGCTAACAAAGTTTAATTTATCGCTTTATTTATAATTCGTAACGTGGCGGAAAACTCATCCAGATAATCTTCTTCCTGCAATTCTTGCTGCCGATTTTCTTCTTTTTTAAACTGCGTCATTTTTTGCTTCAGCTTTTGGCATGCCACTTTTGCAGAACAAAGCGTTTTTTGCGCGACCTCCAGCTGCGCCAAAGCCTCTTTGCATTTTATTTTTATATCTTCAATATTTGAAAGCAATTCATTTTCGTGTTGAGAGGCTCTGTTGATTTCATATTGGTAGTCGTTTAACTCAGAGGCTCTTACATGATGCTGCGCCATAGCACTAAACAAGGCATTTTCGTTCTGTTCACGCCAATGCCTAAAATCGACTAGCTTATTTTGCGCCTCCCCTTCTAATTCCTTATACTCTGTCAATTGTCGCTTCATTTTGGCGACATTAATTACGGCCTTTTCTTCGCTAAGGTCACGAACTTGAATAACACCTTGTAAGGCGCGCTGAGTCATTTTATCGCCTGCGCGAGCAACTGAGTGGTCTGCATTAAAGTGAAATTTTCGTCCATATTCTGCTGAAGAAATGCTCTAATAGCAGTGATTTTATCCATAGCATCGTCACTTTCCTTATCCATGCCTTGCTGATATTCACCCATTTTCACTAAGAACTCTATTTCTTTATATTTGGCCAGTAAGCGACGTAATCGCCCTGCGGCAGATTTGTGTTCGGACGAGACAATGGCATCCATCAGGCGACTCAAGCTAGCAAGTATGTCGATAGCAGGATATTGGTTAGTGGCAGCAATTTCACGTGACAAGACAATATGCCCATCCAAAATAGAACGCACCTCGTCGGCCACGGGTTCATTGACATCATCTCCTTCCATCAATACCGTATAGATACCGGTAATCGAACCACGGTCGGATTGGCCGGCCCGCTCCATTAAGGCTGGCAGGGCAGAAAATACAGAGGCTGGGTAGCCACGTCGTGTGGGGGCCTCTCCTGCCGCTAGCCCAATTTCTCTCAGGGCTCGTGCATAACGTGTGACAGAATCCATTAACAACAATACCCGCAAGCCTTGGTCGCGAAAATATTCAGCGATGGTCGTCGCCACCTCGGCGGCTCGGACCCGTTGCATGGCAGGCTTTTCGGCTGTCGCCACCACCGTAATAATTTTTCTATGCTTATTATGCACACCCAACTGGCCGTCGATAAATTCACGCACCTCACGACCCCGCTCGCCTATCAATGCCACTACGGTCACATCGACATCAGCATTCTTGGCCAGCATTGCTAATAGCGTACTTTTACCCACACCTGCGGCTGAAAATATCCCGATTCTCTGTCCTTCACCGCAGGTGGTTAAGGCATCAACCGCTTTCACGCCAAGACTAATGGGCTTGGATATTTTTTTACGCAGCATTGGGTCGGGCGCTTGCCTAGAGATGGGATATAATTCTGTCGATAGTAAGGGCCCCTTTTCTGCCGTGTCGATGGGCTCACCAAGTCCATCAAGCACGCGCCCAAGAAGCTCGGGTCCGACTCTCACACAATGAGAGTGATTGGTAGAAATGACGGCAGTACTAATCGATAAACCGCGGATATCTGTCAAGGGTGTTAACAGTACGGTGTCTTTTATAAAACCAATAACTTCTGCCTTGACTCGTACTTGCGTGACAGGGTCGCATAATAGACACAGCTCCCCCAGCTTGGCCTGAGGTAATACCGCATGGATAACGGTGCCCATAACTTGGGTGATGCGACCTTGAGGACGAGGTAATGCCTTATCAGCAAGCTCGGCGTGCATTATTTCTGTCATATAAGCGAAGGCACTCATGATGCTGCCTCCCTACCACCCGCTCTAGATTTTTCGGTCGCCATTTTACCGATTCGTTTAAGCGGCTTAACCGTAGTATCCGCTGTTAATTCTTGGTAGGACAATACCGCAAGACTTGGAAAATAGGGTTTAAGTATGTCCCGAACAAATCGCCTAATATCCTGCGGTACAACGATAACTGGCTTATCCGCCTTTTCTGCTAAATTAGCCATAACATCATCGATATCTTGCTTTAATTGCTGAGTTTCTTCCGGGTCCAATATCATCTGTGCGATCGTTTGTTTATTTTGAACCGACGTACGAACTTTAGCTTCGATAGAAGGTTCAAGCAATAGCGCAGTAATGACATTGTCACTGTCTGAATATTTATGGCTTATAGCGCGTCGCAGCTCCATACGTGCAAATTCGGCCAGTATCGCGGGATCATTGTCTTCGCCTGTATTTCTTAACAAGGCCTCACTAATATTGCGTATATCACGCACCGATACGTTTTCAGATACCAGACGCTTTAAAACTTCAGTAATTATTTTTAGTGTTAGCGCGCCCTGTAATTCTTTAAGCAGCTCAGTATAGGCAGGCTTAAGCTGATCCAGAAGACGACTGGTCTCTTGCGTGCCGAGAAATTCTTCTGCGTGATGACCTAACGCCAAAGACAAGTGATAGATAATGATTTCTAGACCGCTATAATAGCGAATCCCGTTTTCTTCTAAAGTTGATCGCAAATCGTAAGCGACCCAATATGCTGGCACCCCCCCTAGCAGTAAATTACCCACAACAAAATCAATCTCATAGTGAGTTAAGCGTATCGCTCCCCCCTCTACCAAGACATGCTTAGGCCTTATTTGCCCCTGCGCCACAGGCACCTCGTTGACATCAATTGAATATTCATTCTCTGCCTTGTCATCGAGAATGCATATTTTTAATCCTGGGAAAGGGACGCCTATTTCTTGAAATAAATTCTTTCTTATTGTCATGTACTCCATAACAATCTGATGCTGCGGCATCGTCAACTGTAACGCTGGGCCCATATTTAACGTTAATGTCTCGGCTGAGTGCATCTCCGTCACCCCCATAGCAACAACAGAGCCATCTCGTTGCGCCTGGTTTAACGCCTTCGAAAAGGCATCGCCTGCGGTAAAATTAGTTTTTTGCAACTTACTAAGAGTAAAGCCAAGACCGCCGGTCAACAGAGCCAAGATTAGAAATATCACTGTCGGAAAACCCGGAATCATGGCGAATAAAATCATCACGCAGGCAGCTATCATTAGCGCTTTAGGTTGCGCAAAAATTTGCTTGCCTAGATCTTCGCCAAGATTTCCAGAATCTTTGACCGTCACGCGAGTCACTATAATACCCGCCGTAATAGAAATGAAAAGTGCCGGAATCTGCGCGACTAAACCATCGCCAACGGTTAAAATGGTATAAAGTTCTGAGGCGTCACCTAAGGTCATA
Source organism: Cellvibrionaceae bacterium (assembly GCA_034111645.1). Classification (GTDB taxonomy): domain Bacteria; phylum Pseudomonadota; class Gammaproteobacteria; order Pseudomonadales; family Cellvibrionaceae; genus CANLBN01. The sequence continues at coordinate 4,342 of JAWUWW010000053.1, read as the reverse complement.
TCTTGCTGTAATGTGCCGATAGAAATTCCGCCGACAATATTGATAATAGTAATAAAAATACCCGCAATTGCATCGCCTTTAACAAATTTCATGGCGCCATCCATTGAGCCATAAAACTGACTCCCCTGCGAAAGCAATTCGCGCCGATGCGAAGCCTCAGCTTGATCAATAAGCCCAGCACGCATATCGCCATCAATACTCATTTGCTTGCCGGGCATGGCATCTAAAGAAAAACGCGCGCTCACTTCAGCAACCCGCTCTGAACCCTTAGTAATCACCACAAACTGCACGATAGTGATAATCATAAATATAACTAGACCTACAACAAGATTACCCCCGACTACGAGATTACCGAATGCGGTAATAATGCTACCGGCATCAGCCTGCAGTAAGATTAAACGAGTGGTGCTAATAGATAATGCCAAGCGAAACAATGTTGATATCAGCAACACAGCAGGAAAAGCCGAAAAGGCGAGCGGCGAAGGGATATAAATACTGATCATCAACAGGAGGATGCCCAAGGACATGCTGATTGCCACCATAACATCTATCATTATAGTTGGTAGTGGCAATACAATCATGAAAATAATTGTAATTAAGAAAAAGGCTAACACAATGTCATTGCGGCGAGTAAGTATGCGCAAGGTTGACTGTAACTTATCTAGATTCACATTATTTTCCCGTTTAAATGCAATGAAAAAATTATTTATAACGTGATCACATGCGCTTATTCGTCTCTTAAAATAAATGAGTCATCGTTATTTAGGAGCGCCAATAAAAGCCAGCCTTCTTTACTGTTAAACAGCACCAACATCGTCAGTCAAGCTAGCATCATGCAGAAGACCGCAGCCTATAATTAATGTATAAAAACCTGAGCGAAGCGCTAATAGTCAAAGGCAAAAGCATCTGTTTTCTGTGTGCACCAAAAGTATGCAGAAATAAAAAACCTTGACTGCGTGCTCGCAGAAAAAGACATTTTCTATAGCGACCCTTAATAAAAAAATGACATTTCGCTGATATTTTCACTTATTACATCGCTTGATCGTTTTTAATTTGACAGTCTTTTTTCAATCGAGTGGATCAATTTTTTTGCTTCTTCGACATCTCGACACATTTTTACCAAAACACTAAACCCCATCAGATCTAGTAAATCTGCTATCGGTCTTGATGCCCCACAAAACACCATAATCTGATTATCGTTGACCCGCTTATAAAGCGTTAACAATAGAGCCACCCCTGAACTCATCATATAGGCAACCTTAGAAAGGTCTATAATGAGTGGGGCGTTAATCAAAGCCAGCTCTTCTTGTAAGGCTTGTGTGGCGCGCGTGCATCCGGGATAATCCATTGGGCCGGAAATTTCAACAATCATTACCTCTGCATCACGCTGAACCAACACCTGCATTAATTTATTCACGTTTTTATTTTCCGCTATTATTTATCTCTGTTATTGCTTAGGGGAGTCAATAGACCTAACAACCAAGTGAGAAATCTATCCGCTATAAAAATTTTATTGAGTTAATTCGAAGCGGCTATCGCCTCTCAACTAATGAGGCATTTAAAGAAAGACCAAACAACGGATTCATGCGCTTTTGCCGCGCGTCATCAACGAGTGAATGACCCGTAATGCTACCTCTTTCACTGGTTCTTATTTCGTAAAGATCTTTATAGCCGCGACCATTCCGCACAGATATAACCGTACTCGCTTTATTTTGACGGACTCCAAGCTCGTAATTACTGAGGTCCACACCTGCATCGGTTAATGCTAAGCCTTCGACTAGTGCAGTCTTAAATTTAGGGTTGTTAGCTATGTCAATAATATGATTATGAACCGCTTTTCCAAGTACCGCATCCCCGCCCGGAAGCTGCTTGCCTGGAACAACAGACGGGAATAGTGCAGACAAACCCGTCGGCATCTCCACTGTTTTTTTTCCAAACTGAAAACGAATATTCTTTTTGCCCCTCAACGCCCGCATAAAGAGGCGCGTTCCTTCAACAGGAGGTCTAGTAAGATCGGATGAGCCAGTTTTACTGGTTAGCGCTAGTACCGGTGTAACACCGTCAATGATGGCCATAGCAGAAACTCCTCTTACTCATTCAGTCATAAATAATGTTTTAGTACTGACTGAAGAAAATGATTCTTATCGATCTTCCCGTGCTCGTACTATTTACAGTGTAGCCAATCCTTGCTGGATAGAATATATGCCTTTCGTTATATAACGAATGCCATGAAAACGAGAAAATAGTTAGCTATCCCCTGAACTTACTCGACCTTTATTGACCTCATGCTGCCCTCAAGAGATCGCATGAGGATGTCAACCTGATTGTCAATTGAGCCATCAATAATTTCTGTTGGTGATTCTAGGATGAATCCATTTCGGGGTAACTGACGGTCGGATACAATTTTAAGCTGTGGGAATTCTTGTTGGCTCCCCTCAAGAGCTTTGCTTACCTGCATAAAGGACTCAGCGTCAACTCGAAGTGTCAAATGTTGTCGCTCATACACTTGCGCAGACATTTTTTTTACAACTCGCCGTGCAATTTCGACATCATCAAAATCACCTAAGATATCGCGGACCGAGGCTACCACCACATCAACAAGGCTCTGCTCAATTTGTTTTAAATAGTCACTGCCGCGCTCGACATTCTTAACCATGCGTTGAATCGCATCTGTATTCGCCTGTTCCAGGCCTTTCTCGTAGCCTACTACTTCAAACTCTTCGTAGGCCACCTTAGCCTTGTCTTCCATTTTTTTAACGTTTTTTTGGGCATGACTCAACATATCGGAGGCAGATCTATATTGCAGATAGTCACTCTCTTTAATAAGTTTTTGTCCTGGTGCTAGACAAAATTCGGCATCCACGTTGACTTGGACAAAACCACTCATAACTTACGTTCCTTTGATGACTAGTAATAAGAATACATAATTTCTGTAGGCGCAAACTACGTATTTTCTATTCGCTCGCAAGCTCGTCAAAAACCCGCTGCATTAAATTAATAATGTCATGCTTATCATTGACTAGCTCGACCAAGCCAGCGGATTTTACCAATGAATATGGCAGTTTAAACGCTACTCTTTCCCAAAGTGCTTTACTGTACTCATCCATTGTGGTGGTGAGACATGCCATACCGCTCGCGGCTATTTGCGTTGTCAATTCACAACATAACTTACTCTTCACTTCAAATACCGGCATGCTTTGCATCAAATAAGGTGCGCGCGTCAAACCGAACAAATATGCTTCTCGGCCAATACTGTGCTCGATTTTTCTCACTGAATTTCCCGCTATACAATTGCGTAAAGCTTCATAATTCAAACAAGCGCCCGCAAAGCACACCAACTTTTCCAACTCATCCGGCGACATCCATGCGATCTTTTCTAAGCCTGTCATCTCGTCAAAGCAGTACTGCTCTTTAATATCTAAACTCTCCAAAATATAATCAGATAAATGGACATGGGTTTTTTTATACTGGATGAGTTTTTTAACCAACGTACCATTAGGTATTTGCTCCAACCATGAGTCATGAATGTAACGAATCGGTAAAAAATTAAACTCTGCCAACTGTTTAATTACACAGAGCTTGGGCATAACTATAATCCTTATTAAAATTAGACATTAAAAAAACAACCCTTATTTTACTTGCGGAAGACGTATTGGCACGAGGGGTTTACGCGGTATAAATTTAATCAAGAGCCCTATTAAAATAGCTAAAGCCATCATAAAACTGACGACCAAAATAACGATGCCTGTCTGCCCACTAACAGGCTCATTAGCGTTGTTCATATTGAGATTTTTCGCGGGGATCATCACCACGGTCACTTTTTCATAACGCAGGCCCTCAATACTTTTTTCAACAATTAATTTTATATCAGATTTAGACTCTTCAAGATTAGACTCAGGCCGATATTTAATAAATACGGATGCGGATGCGGGTGCTACGGCATCGCCAAAGGGGTTGTTTTCTGGCATCACAATATGAACACGCGCAATAATGACACCATCGATCTGCGTTAAGGTTTCTGCAACATTTTGTGATAGCGCATAAATAAAACGTACGCGCTCTTCGAGGGGAGATGAAATCAAACCCTCTTTTTTAAACACATCGCCCATATTCTTAAACTCTTCTCGAGGAAATCCTTGCCGTTGTAATATTTTTACCGCATTGGGCAACTGCTTCTTATCAACTTCTAGGGCATATAAACCGTCTTTTTTTTCCAGTTTATTGGCGTCGATACCTGTTCGTATTAAAATTGCCATCATCTCCGTGGCATCAATCTCTGTGAGCCCCGAATATAGCACCTGCTTACACCCACTCAAGAGCAGCACGACCGTACAAAGAAAGA
>JAWUWW010000052.1:0-42737 GCA_034111645.1 Cellvibrionaceae bacterium | reverse complement strand
TGGTGGCGAAGCCTCAGTTGTTGCCAATAACGTTAAGAACGGTAAAGGCAACTATGGCTTTAACGCAGCAACTGGCGAGTACGGCGATATGTTAGAAATGGGTATTCTTGATCCAGCTAAAGTAACGCGTACAGCTCTTCAAGCAGCGGGCTCTATTGCCGGCTTGATGATTACTACCGAAGCAATGGTTGCAGATTCTGCTGATGATTCACCAGGCGGCGGTATGCCAGATATGGGTGGTATGGGTGGAATGGGCGGCATGATGTAAGCAAGCTGCTTAAAACCTAGTAAGTCTCAAGAAGGCCCGCAAGCCGAGTGTTTGCGGGCTTTTTTATTGACTTGTTGTTTTATAGAGAAAACACAATGCTAACCCTCGGCATCTGCCTTAAGCTTCCTATAGTTTGGCGATCTTTTAACGAGTATTTGGGATTTTAAGCTTAATTCGGCGGGTTAACAATTGTTGGAATTTGTGTCAAATATTCAACTGATCTCGAATTCATCTAGCGCATCTTGTATAAAAAAATAGAATCAAAGGCCAAAAAAATAACAGTTTTTGAGTTAAACCTTTATTAATAACTCAGTTCCTACAAGCTTTTTTTTTCAAACGATACCACTAAATTTGTACGCTTTATTTTTTGTGAGTACGCTGAACTTGAAGTTGAATCGAGTGTAATATTTCTATTAGTTGACTATGTTGGCGATTAAGTTCTGGAAGTTGTGCTAATGCAGTGTCTAGTTCACTATTGCTAGCGTGCGTTTTTAGTTCTAGTAATTTATCGCCTTCAAGCCAATGACCAAAGCGGTAATTATGTTCATTAATTTCAAATTCATCTCGATCAATCTCGCCATGAAGAATTTGGGTTAATTGATTAACCCAGCTCGTTTGATCTGCCTCAGCTAATAGCAAAGGGATATCTTCTTCTGGCCAAGTACCCAATGCACCGCACTCTAACCAGATCGGTGGTGCTTTATAACCTAAAGCCAAGTTTCAAATTCACCACTACCCATCGAGCGAGCGATCACATAACCCTGCGCTATTTGACAGCCTAAGCGAAGCAGTAGAGTTCCATGTTCGATGGTTTCTACGCCTTCGGCGACAATACGTTTACCAAATGTTTGCGCTAGACCAATAATGCCACGTACAAGATCTAAGTCACTACTATCTTGTAAAATATCACGAATAAACGATGCGTCGATCTTGAGTTCATTGACGGGCAATTGTCGAAAGTAGCTTAGAGATGAGTATCCAGTTCCAAAATCATCTAGCGAGACTTGAATGCCAATTTTTCTTAGATGTCTGACAACTGCTGCAACCTGTCGTAAATCGACAATCGCTTCTGATTCAATAATTTCAAGTACTAGTCGATTTTTCGGCAAATGTGGATATTTAGTTAATTCCGCTAGCAAAGTCTCGATAAAGCTTAAAGACTGTATAGTGCTTGCTGAAATATTTACACTTAGGTCAAGCTTTAAATCATTGCTCACCCATTGATTAAGCTGTTTAAGTGCCTTAGAAATTACATACCAGTCAAGACTTTCGGTCTGAGAGTTGCCTTCTAGATAAGGCAAAAAATCGCCTGGCATCAAAAGGCCTCGATCGGGGTGCCGCCATCTTATCAAAGCCTCTGCGCCGACGACGTCTCCGGTACCCATATCAACCTTGGGTTGATATTCGAGTATTAACTGATTATGTTCGAGCGCGACTTTAAACTCTTCTAATACCTGTTGACGGTTTTGTTCCTCGAAATCCTTTTCTTTATTAAATAAATGATATTGGTTTCGGCCCTCTTGCTTGGCTAAATACATAGCTTGATCAGCATGGCGCAATAGGGTTTCTGGTTCATCATCATCGTTAGGATAAAGAGTAACTCCAATGCTCGCACTCACATTAAAAATCTTATCTTGAATATGGTGTGGATCTCTAAGAGAGTCAAGAACACGTTCTAAAATTGCCAGACATTGGGTATCTGATTGAAATTCTGTTAACAATAAAACAAACTCATCGCCACCCAAACGGGCGACCATATCACTAGGGCGAACAATTTCAGAGAGTCTTTTGGTTACTTCAATGAGAACATGATCACCACCTTCATGACCTACACTATCATTAACTTCTTTGAAGCCATCTAAATCCATATAGCAAACGGCTAGCCTGCCGTTATCTCGCTCTGCCTTAGCTATACTTTTGATTAACTGATCATTCAGCATTCTACGATTGGGCAGTCCGGTTAAGGGATCGCTATGAGCGATTCTTTCAAAATAGCTATGTTGTTCTTCGCGCAGTTTTTGCGCTGCTATTTGCTCTCGTATATCACTTATTATCCATAGAGAATGAGGCTTATCTCCACTTAATATGGTGGTTTTAGAAAATTCTACGTCTATTAATTGATTTAAATGGCCTTTGACCAGATTTTTATTATTAATGCCTTCTATTACATGAGTTGGATTAGCAATGATATCGCTTGGTTTCATTCGCTTGATTTCAGTGATGCTTTTTCCAATAAGTTTTTCAGCCGCTTTATTAACTTCTACTAACTCATTGTTAGGGTCCCACAACAACATTGCATTGGTTGATTGTGAGATAACGGCTTGATATTTAGCAGCTTGTTCGCTGAGTAATCGTTTATTTGCCAACCCCATCTCGTTAAAGGCGTATTCAAGTCTATTGAGAACATTATTGAAAGCCACAGCAAGGAGACTGATTTCGTCTTTACCTTGAATTTCAAAGCGTTCACTAAACTGCTTGCTCTCTATCATTTTACTTGCTTGAAGCTGCATCGACGTAAGGCGTCTTAGCAATAGACTCCCGAGAGGGAAGGCGCTTAAGAGACTTAGTATAAAAATAGATATTCCGAAAATAATTTTGCTCTGAAGAAGTTTTTTATAGCCATTACTAAATTGAGCCCGATCTGCATTTAAGCCCACGCTTAAATTAAGATGGGTATTTGTTACTGGCAAAATAACCGAAGTTTCTATATCAGGTTCCCCGGCAACCTCATCTTTACTTTTGATGAGCTGACCTTTTAGCCCTAAACTTTTATCCTCAAAATAAAAAAAGAATGATCGGACAAACCCAAAATAATTTTCTCCGGCCGCCTGATCCAAAATAACATTGAACAAATCCTCAGCCAGAAAACGATAAATTAATGCGCCTTCAGGCAATCCGGTATTGGCAAAAACAATAGGCGCCTGCAAAATAAATTCATTACCATTTGCCGAGCTAATACCCCAAAGTGTATAGCTGTTTTTTTTAATAGCTATTTTAATAATGTGGGTTAGTCTATCGGCTAAATTAGAAGGCAACGCTTTTCCTGCAATAACTTCTCCTCTGTAGTTTACGAGTGAAACTTGTATATTTACGCCAGAGACTCTTTTTAAACCTGCGAATAATTCATCGGTATAAGTTTCACGTCCTATATCGTCGACAAGCGCATTAGCCACTAAGCCATTAAGGGCAAAGTCTGCGAGCGAAGACTCTAGGTTAACTAATAAACTTTTAAAGTTTAAAGAAAATGACTCAACATCCTGTTTTAACTGAAGCTCTAATTGCGTCTCCATCTGTTCAAGGGTTGCCCTATATCCCAGTATGCTCACGCCTACCGTGATGATAAGCGTTAAAAGGCCAACAAATATAACGAAGCGATGCAATATATTTAAATTTGATAAGATCATAAGTTACAAGGCTTAAGGCCGAGGCAATATAGGACGAATAACACCTTGCTCATCATAGGTAGCCATAAAAACATCATCTAGCGTTAACGCATCATGAGAGGTAGCGCTAAAAGCAGGCTGATAGTTTCTGACAAGCCCTTGGTGGTCTGGTAGATTCTCTAATGCATTTCTAACCGTTTCGCGGTCAGTAGTGCCAGCTTGGTTTATCGCTAAAGCCAACAGGTGAACAATATCGTATGCATGTCCAAAGCCCACTGGAGAGTTGATCTCATTAGGATTAGTTATTCCATATCTAAACTTCATTAACGCCATAACTTCTGCAACTTTATTAGCGGGGGCGTTGAGCAGACTAAAAGTTTGTATAACAGAAAAATCTATTTGAGCAAGCGCACCTGCAGAACTCTCTACAAATGCCCCACCAGTAACACCCCAGTGACTAATAATAGGAATGCGTCTTTCAATCGGCAAGCTAGCGACATACTTAACCAATAAAGACCCTTCAATATCATTGGCAACAAATATAATTGCCTGCGCACCAGAGGTTAGGATATCTTCATAATGACGTGCTAGGTCTTGATTCTTACCACCCCACTTATACCAGATGAGTTTTGTTAACTGGGGTGACTTATTGTCTTTCCAAAATCGTTTTGCGGCAGCCTCATTGCTGCGTCCCCATCCTGAGTGGGGTAATAACAGTGCGACTTTTTCAAGATTTTTAGCCGTGGCATGTTTTAGCAAGGTAGGCATGGCATGTTGATCTTTGAGAGAAACACGAAAAGTAAAACTAGGTTTATAAGAGTGATCAGTTATACCATCGGCAGAACCCCAAGCATCCATCAGAATGATTTTTTGTTCATGAATCATCGGAATCAGAGAAAGTATCACTGGACTAAAGCGCTCTCCTACGACGGCGACCAAATCTTCGATTTCGGCTAATTCTTTAACATTGTCGATTGCTCTCGCGGGCACTGAGCGATTATCTCTAGTGACTAATTTTAGTGGTCTGCCATTCAATACCCCGCCTTTCTCATTAATTTCGTCGATCGCAATTTGCAGGCCCTTCTCTATCGACTGAGCAGATGTACTATTTTTTAAACCATACTCACCGTCAAAACCAATATAGACTGGCTTGCTTGCATCGGCACAAACCACAGCCGAGAACAAAAACAAAATAACAGTGATAAAAGAGTTAAGTTTCACAGGTATTTATTCCTTATTTTAAATAATGAGCTTAAAAATAAAGTCGGGATAGGTTTAGCTTAACATTCAAACAATGGATAGACACAATTATATTAGGGTTTTATTCGGTTATTATTAGTGTAGTTGAGAATCAAAATATGACAAATTTTTAGAGCGAAAAACGACCATTTAATACGCTAAAAACTAAGTTGATAAATTAAGTTAGGTAGATAATGCTTACCTGAGGTTTTGTGCTTAAGCAATAGCTATTTCTAACAGGTTTCGCCATCAATAAACTCAAAACCTAAGTCAATAACTTGTGGCTCTGACGAAACGGAATCTGAGGCGATTAAAAATTTACCGGCTTGCAATCCGATATCATATCTTGGGGTGCGAATAGTCGTTAGTTGCTGCGGAAATGCTTCTAAGAAAGTTAGGCCATTAAAGCCTGCCAAGGCGAGCTCATCTGGAACTTTAATATTGTTAGCTATGCAGTACAGCATTCCACCGGCAGCTAAGCCATCGTTGGCATAATAAATTGCATCTGGTTTTTCTGGTCGCGACAAGATATCAGCAGTCATTCTTGATCCTTCGTTCATAGAAGAAGGTAAGTCACTGATTTCCTTTGATATAAGCGTAGCGCCAGCTTGTTCAATTGTCTGCATAAAGCCCTGAAGGCGCTTTGTCGCACGCGTATCGCTGCCACCAAAACTACCGATATAGGCAAAACGGCGATGCCCTTTGTTAAGCATAAATTGAGCAGTAACTTGGCCTGCTTTTTTGTGTGATAGTCCGAACGCAGCAGATATCGGTGGACCATCTATGTCCATAATTTCAGCTACTCTGATACCAGACGATTTTAGTAGATTGCGCGTATCGTCGGCATGATCAAGACCAACAAGAACTATTCCATAGGGTCGCGCACCAGTTCATTTTCTCGATCTTGATTGTATTCGGTGACTCCAAAAACAGGCCGAAACCCTGCTTTAGTAATAGTATCTATTATTGCGTTTAAAGTTTCGGTAAATACTGTGTTGCTCAGTGATGGAATTGCCACGGCAATAAGTTGGGTATTGTCAGAGCGTAATCCATGAGCTAGACGATTTTGAACATAGCCAACTTCTTTAGCAGCGGCCTTAACACGCTTGCATACGTCGTCGGAGACATAACCACTGCGGCTCATGACTCTTGAAGCTGTCATTTGGCTAACGCCTGCTCGCTTCGCCACGTCGCCCATTGTTGGATTTGTAGACTTCTTCAATTAATAACTCTTTAATTAGGCCATTACATTGATTTAATGAATGGTTGTAACTATGTTTACGCAAACATTAATACATACAATTGATTATATTTATGATATCGATAACATTACAATATAATTAATTCAACATTGAGTTAATTTATCACTTATTCGATAAATTACATCGCAATTAGCTTTTCAACATATTGCTGGGTTATACGTTTTACAACGACTCTAAGTAATTATAATTTGATGCAAAGGTAAAAAAGGCTTTCATAAAATGACGCAATTACTTCAAAAAGCGGACTCTATTAATAAAAGTTTTGACCTTAATCAATTCTGTATTAATTCGTTATTTTTTATTTTTACTTTTTGGTTGTTAAATCAAGTCGCTTATCTTTTTGAGGTGGTAGAGAACGTCAGCGTGTTTTACCCACCATCGGGCTTTGCAATGCTGTTAATCTATCGGTTTGGCGCAAAATATCTTCCGATATTTTTTATAGCGATTATTGTTGGCGGATTGCCGCAGCGTGATATTTTTAATTATGACTTAGGGTTGTTGTATGCAGATTTAAGGCATCTCGTTATATATGGTGCCGCAGGATTAATGTTAAGAAAAATAAATATTAAAGAGCAATTCCTTAATAATACGTTCTTTAATTTTTTTATCTTAATCGCAATTTCGACAGCCTTATTGTCGTCTGCCATTTTTACTATTAATGTTATTGAGTTAGATAACTTGTTTAATCAAAAACAGCTGCATTCAATATCTTCTTTCTTTGTCGGCAATTTGTCCGGAGCCTTAATGGCGCTTCCTATGTTTGTTTTTTTTATGCATTTTCACACCGTTAGATTTGGTCATTTTAAACGTGATATAAGCGTTAATGTTTTTAAGCCAGATAAGGCCATAGTGCTAATGCTTCTTTTAATGTTATCGTTTTTAGTTATTTATTTAGGCTCGTTCAATGAAAGCTTTTCGAATTATTACTATTTTATTTTAATTCCTATTATTTGGTCCGCAGTTAAGTGGGGACTAAATATTGGTTTAATATATGCTTTTATCGGTAATATTTTCACACTCACAATATATATTTTGTTTAGTTTTTCGCATATTGAAGTGCTCGAGTTACAAGTCATATGCTCTGTATCTATTATTGCGACGTTACTAATTGGGCAGCTTTATGACCAAAAAGATTTTTACTATGAAAACTCTATGGTAGATGAGTTAACAGGATTAGCAAACATGAGGTTATTTAAAAGTGTCAGCACCTCGATGATTGCCAGCGCAAAAAGAAATAAAGATAAAAATGCCGTTCTATTTATAGATATTGATGGTTTTAAAAGTATCAATGACGCTTTTGGACATAGCGCTGGAGATGAATTACTAAAACTTATCAGTCAGATTTTAAAGAGTTGTATTCGAGACTCTGACTCTATCGCTCGTTTTGGTGGTGATGAATTTATTATTCAGTTAGATGGTAATACTTCAGAGAATGGCGCTAAAAATGTTGCATCAAAAATCATCGAGAGCATAGCTAATTCCTTCAGCTTCGATGAGAGCTCTATTCAAATTGGTGCGAGTATTGGTATCTCTATGTATCCAGCAGATGGCAAAGATAGTGATACTTTAATCAACAAGGCAGATCGAGCAATGTATGCTGCAAAGGAGAGCGGAAAAAATTGTTATCGGTTTTATAAGTCAGAATAAATTACTAGGTATTAATTTCTTCAAGAATCATCTCACCAGTGCAGTTAATATCCATGAGTTTAGTTTTTTTAAAGTCGTATCACCAAACTTTACGTCACTTTTCAAGCCAGGCATTATCCGCCTTCCAGTTTTTCATCCAGGGTACAACTTCAATCGCTGGCATCGGTCTTGCAATTCCATAACCTTGCGCTAATTTACAACCTAGCTTTAAAAGGGCAGAGCCATGAGCAATAGTTTCTACGCCTTCTGCAATAACCTCTCGCTGAAAAGCTTTTGCTAAACTGATAACACCTTCAACAATAACTAAATCATCCTCATCTTCTAACATATCGCGCACAAAACTCTGATCTATTTTCACTAGGCCCGCTGGCAAACGCCTAAGATGAGTAAGCGATGAATATCCAGTGCCAAAGTCATCTAGCGCAAAATCAACACCCATGGTTTGACATGTATGCATAGTTGCCGAGACATGGTTAATATCCGTTAAGGCACTGCTTTCTAATATCTCTAATTGTAAATTACTAGGTGGCACATCAGCATGAGTGTCCAATAGCATTTTTAAGCGTGTTACAAAATTAGTTTGTTGCAATTGATAAGCACTAATATTGACACTAATTGGGAGTGTGGTATTTATACTTTGCCATTGGCTGATTTGCGTCAAAGCTGTATTGATGACCCACTCGCCTAGTACTAAACTGATCGTGTGGCCTTCAATGATTGGTAAGAATTCTATTGGTGGAACTAAACCTCGCTCGGGGTGTTGCCAACGAATAAGCGCTTCTACCCCAATAATTTCACCCGTAGACATATTTACTTTGGGTTGGTAATACAATACGAACTCATTGTTATCGAGTGCTTTCGAGATATTGATGAGACTTTCGCGTCGGGTATTAACAGTATCATCTTGTGTGGTATCAAAGAAATGATAACAATTCTTACCCGCTTGCTTTGCCAGATACATCGCTTGATCGGCATGACGCATTAGCACGTCCGCATCTGAAGTGTCTTGGGGATATATCGTAACGCCTATGCTGGCTGACACGCTTAGTACTCTTTCACTTACCGTAATGGGTTCTGATGCGGCAAAGAGTAATCGGTTCAATAACGGTGGACAATCATCAATACTGTTTATACCAGCTAATACAGCAACAAATTCATCGCCGCCAATACGAGCAAGAGTATCACCCTCGCGTAACACCTCTTTCATACGCAGAGATATATCAATTAATAATTCATCACCTACATCATGCCCATGCTCATCATTGACATCTTTAAATCCATCTAAATCTAAAATTACTACCGCAAGTGAATTTTTATGGCGCTGACATTGCGTCATAGCTTGCGAGAGACGATCGGCAAGTAATGTTCGATTAGGCAGTTGTGTTAAAGCATCGTAATGAGCCATGCGCTCAAGTTGATCTTGATGATTTTTTAGTCGCGTAATGTCAGAGAAAAGTGTTACATAATGGCTAACTTTGCCAATATCGTTTTTGACGGCACTAATAGTGAGAGTTGCGGGATATTCTTGACCACTTTTACGACAATTCCAAGCTTCACCATTCCAATAGTCATTGTTGTTAATTTCATGCCACTGCGCTTCGTAAAACTCAGGCGTTTGCTTTGAAGTTGACTGCAGAATGTGGTGATCTTTGCCGATGATTTCTTGACGAGAGTAACCTGTAATATTGGTGAAGGTATCGTTGACCTCTCTGATGCGACCTTTAGCATCGGTGATGATTATGGCCTCGCGGGCATGAGTAAAAACGCTAGCTGCAAGCTTTAGCTTAACTAAAGCTTCTTTTTTACTCTCGCTAATATCACTGACCGTACCAATCATGCGCAGAGGTTTTCCGTTATCAGCACGACTAATAACCATGCCGCGAGTAAGCAGCCAAATATAACTCCCATCTTCACGCATTACTTGTTGCTCAGCCACAAATGCATCAGTTTTATTATGTAACACTGCTTTGAAAGCATTTATGGTTTCAGCTTCGCTTGTGGGATGAAGTCGATCACTCCAATCATTAAACACAGTATCTGTTTTTAATAAAGCATCTTGGCCAAAGCCAAGTATTTGCATTAGGCGAGGGGAGACCTCATTCTTTCTGGTGCTAAAGTCGTACTCCCAAACTCCATCACCTGCTCCTTCAAGCGCAAACTTCCAGCGCTCTTCACTTTTTTTTAATTTTTTCTCTGCTTGCCTCCTTTCAGTAACGTCAATATTGGTTCCGAGCATACGCAAGGGTTTGCCACTATCATCATGGAATACTTTGGCGACAGCTTTGATGTTGTGAATCTCACCATTTGACCAACAGACTCTAAACTCTGTGTTGAAGGGCTTCTTGCCAGAGATTGCATCCTGTATTTCTTGATGGCTACGCTCATAATCATCAGGATGTAACGTTTGAGTCCAGGCTTCATATGAGCTCGAGAAGTCGTCTTTACGCAAGTTGTAAAGTTCGTACATCGAATCGTCCCAGATGACATTATTTGTTTGCAGATTATAATCCCAGATGCCGACACCATTTGGTTTGGTGGCTAATGAAAGGCGTTCTTCTTTCTGTACTAATTCTGCCTTATTGAGTTCCGCTTCATAAAGAGCCACCGATAATTCAGCTGTGCGTTTTTGAATTAGGTCATCTAAATTGTCACGACTCTTAGCCAGTGACCGCATTAATCTATTCTGTTTATTGATCTTTTCATTTAATACTTGGAATAGTGTTAGAGAACTCTGGTTTTCTTGTATTCTTAATAAAATTTTGGCGAGGGTTGATTCTGTTGCCGGCGTGAATAAAAAACCACTACTGACAATGCACGAGCTATTAAGTAGCTTAATGGACAACTGGCTTGGTGTGCGACTGCGAGCACAAAATTTTAGTCGCGCTGTGATATCTGACGCTGAAGTATCGCATAGTAAAGAAAAGTGTTGATTAAGAAGGTCTTGAGCAGGAATCTGTAATAATTGAGTAGCCTTTCGATTAGCCGCAAGAATTTCTCCTTGGCTAGTGAGCAATAGCATGCCCTCAGGTAATTTATCAGCGAAGCGAAGAAATTCTTCATTTTGCATGTTGATTGGTCTACTCTTTAAAGTATTCGATTCCTGAAGCAATCATTGAATCGTTAGTTTCAGTAAGGTAGATAACAACTTGACATGCCGATGCGCCAGTAGCAATGGTCTCTTCTAGTGATACTTTGGCATAGCCCAAATTTTCGGCAGCGATAGTCCCTAAGACATTAGAGGTCATCATGCAAAGAGACGGACGATCTTTTACCTTTTCTTCAAAAGGGCATGAATTACCTTGTAATACTATTTTTTCATCATCTTCAGAGATAACATGAAAATCGCCATGAATACGTTGCTTCAGGTCTGCGAGGACCGCGGAAACTTGTGCTCGATTTAGGTTCTCAACTTTAAGGGCATCTTGATATTGGTCATTAATTGATGCACCCATTTTTTGACCCACAATGCTAATAAAACCTGAAGCCTCCTCTAAACCAACAACATCCTGAAGGGTTCCGGATAGCTGGCGCAATAAGTCACGTAAAAAGCCATCACGCTCAAGTGGTATATCAAGTTCTGCAATACTGCTAGCAATTATTTGATTGTCCATTTTTAGCTCCTGATAAATATATGGATTTTTACGTTTAATTTAATCAATGTATTGACAATATTAGTATAGTTGACGCATTTGATAACACACAATCGTGTAATTAGAATATTTTTTCATAATTTTTTGTTATAAATAACTTTTAGTTATAGTCTTGCACACACTATTTATAGTGAAATATTTAATAGATTAGGTCTATAGTGTTTAAATTAGCCTCTATTTTTTGATCATGGCCTCTTATTTCACAATTTAATCAATATTTTAGCGATTAAACAAAGAGCTAAGCGTTTTGATATCAAGGGTTAGTTATATTGTTGGGTGTTTTTTTGCCGTTTAATAGGCCGAGAAGCGGGCCCCAAGCAGCATTATTACAGAAGATAAATAGTGCAACATAAGTGCCTTAAGCACACATAAAATATTGAGCGACGTAGTTGTTTAAGGTAGACTGATTTCCCATCTCGGTTCATTGCTTAGCAGTAAATTCAAGTACACTTTTTTTCTACAATATCGTTATTGATAAAGCCTATTAATGCTTAAAATACACGGTATATGAAGAGATGTTTACATGCTAAGAGTGATTCTTATCTATTAATATCTAGGTCCCGATTCATTAATCGAACAAGTGTGAATCTTATATGACTGCAAAGGAAATCATGACTCGATATATTTTTGTTACAGGTGGTGTTGTCTCATCTTTAGGAAAAGGCATTGCTTCGGCCTCATTAGGGGCTATTTTAGAAGCGCGTGGTTTTAAAGTGGCCATTATGAAGCTCGATCCCTACATTAATGTTGACCCTGGCACCATGAGTCCATTTCAACATGGAGAAGTGTTTGTTACCGAGGATGGTGCCGAAACCGATCTCGATCTTGGTCATTACGAGCGCTTTATTCGGGCAAAGGCGTCTAAGCGTAATAATTTTACTACGGGGCGTGTCTACGAGACAGTGTTGCGTAAAGAGCGTCGTGGCGACTATTTAGGCGCCACAGTTCAAGTTATCCCCCATATCACCGATGAAATTAAGCGCCGTATTAAAGCGGGTGGCGAAGGCTATGAAATTGTCTTAGTGGAAATTGGCGGTACAGTTGGAGATATTGAGTCACAGCCTTTTTTAGAAGCGGTAAGACAATTGCGTGTCGAGCTTGGTTCTCGCTATACGCAACTAATGCACCTAACGTTAGTGCCTTATATAGCTACAGCAGGCGAGACTAAAACTAAACCCACTCAGCATTCAGTAAAAGAGTTGCGCTCTATTGGTTTGCAACCCGATATTTTGTTGTGTCGTTCAGAGCACATTATCGATGATGATTCGCGTCGCAAGATAGCCCTATTTACGAACGTCGAGCAGCGCGCAGTTGTGCCTCTGGCGGATGCAAAAACGATATATTCTATTCCTCGTCTTTTAATGGAGTACGATCTTGACTCTATTGTGCTCGATAATTTTGGGCTAACGGCCAAACCTGCAGACCTAAGCGAATGGGATGCAGTTGTCGACGGTAAGTTAAACCCCGAGCACGAAGTGACTGTTGCCATGGTCGGCAAATATGTTGATTTGTTAGATGCCTACAAATCATTAAACGAAGCATTGAGTCACGCGGGGATTAAAACACGCTCTAGAGTCAATATTTTACATATCAATGCAGAAGATCTAGAAGAAAATGGCCTAGACCAACTTTACAATGCCGATGCTATTTTAGTGCCCGGTGGTTTTGGTAACCGTGGCTTAGATGGCAAGTTGATGGCGGTACGTTTTGCCCGTGAAAACAATATTCCTTATTTGGGTATTTGTTTGGGTATGCAAACAGCAGTTATTGAGTTTGCACGCAATGTCGCGGGGCTAGATGACGCAAATAGTACAGAGTTCGATACGAAAACGCCTCACCCCGTGATTGCTTTAATCACTGAATGGATAAATGCCGACGGCGAGCGCGAAACTCGTGACGTTGGCTCTGATATAGGCGGCACTATGCGTTTGGGGGCTCAAGAGTGTCATCTTGTTGAAGACGCTAAAATCGCCCAGGTATATGGCTCAGAAATTATCGTTGAGCGACATCGTCATCGATACGAATTTAATAATAATTATCTTCAAAAATTGCGTGATGCCGGCTTAAAAATTAGTGGCTGGTCGTCGGACGATAGTTTTGTAGAAGCCATCGAACTTGAAAATCACCCATGGTTTATTGCATGTCAGTTTCATCCCGAGTTTACGTCTAACCCACGCGATGGGCACCCACTATTTACAGGTTTTGTAAATGCGGCACTGCTTTGCAAGGCGGGCAAAGAGATTACATAGTTTAGATGCCTAATGTTAGGTTTATAAATACTTATAGCTTTATATTTTAAAAAATTAATTATTAGTAAAAATTGTTAAAGCTTAGACATAAGAATTTTTTATTCAATAACTAGCGAAAAGACAAATGAGTAAAATTATAAATGTAGGTGACGTTGCTATTGCTAACGACAAGCCGTTTGTCTTATTAGGCGGGATGAACGTGCTCGAGTCGCGCGATATTGCAATGGAAGTTGCAGAGGCTTACGTAAATATCACTAAAGAGTTAGGCATTCCTTATATTTTCAAGGCATCTTTTGATAAAGCTAATCGCTCTTCTATTAACTCTTATCGAGGCCCCGGTTTAGAGGCGGGCCTAGCTATTTTAAAAGAAATTAAAAATACATTTAATGTGCCTGTGGTTACAGATGTGCATGAGGTGTATCAGGTGCAGGCAGTAGCTGATGTTTGCGATATTCTTCAGCTGCCAGCTTTTTTAGCCCGACAAACTGATTTAGTGGCAGCGATGGCCAAAACTAATGCCGTCATAAATATTAAAAAACCACAGTTTTTAAGTCCTTCACAAATGAAAAATATTGTCGAAAAGTTTAAAGAATGTGGCAATGAAAAAATATTATTATGTGAGCGTGGCAGCTCTTTTGGATATGACAATCTGGTTGTCGATATGTTGGGTTTTCGCACTATGAAAGAAGTCAGTAATAATGCGCCAATTATTTTTGATGTCACCCATGCGCTCCAGTGTCGCGATCCAATGGGTGCTGCATCTGGTGGCCGGCGCCATCAAGTTGCCGAGCTTGGTCGTGCAGCTTTGGGCGTCGGCATTGCCGGTTTATTTTTAGAGGCACATCCTAATCCTAACGCAGCCAAGTGTGATGGCCCAAGTGCATTGCCATTATCAAAATTAAAAGAATTTTTAGTGCATATGAAAGCAGTTGATGATGTTGTTAAATCATTGCCAGCGCTTGATATTATTTGACGTTTTTATAAAACAATTATTGTCGATAAAAAACGATAACTTATTCCAAACGGAGACAGTCTAAGTGAGTAAAATTGTTAATATTAAAGCCCTCGAGATGTTAGATTCTCGCGGCAATCCAACCGTATTTGCAGAAGTATCTCTAGAGTGTGGTGCAGTTGCATCAGCTTTCGCACCGTCGGGTGCCTCTACAGGCTCGCGCGAGGCCTTAGAACTTCGCGATGGCGATAAAACTCGCTACCTTGGTAAAGGTGTATTAAAAGCAGTAGAGCATATTAATACAACGATAAAAAAATTATTGATTGGTAAAGATGCCACGGCTCAGCGTGATATCGATCAGTTAATGATTGATGAAGATGGAACCGAAAATAAAACAGTATTGGGTGCTAACGCTATTTTGGCAGTCTCACTTGCCGTTGCTAAAGCCGCTGCTGTCTCTAAAAAAATTCCATTGTATCAACATATTGCTGACATCAACGGCACGCCGGGTCATTACTCAATGCCAATGCCAATGATGAATATTATTAATGGCGGCGAGCACGCTGACAACAATGTTGATATTCAAGAATTTATGGTTCAGCCGGTTGCTGCAAAAAGTTTTGCCGAAGCATTACGAGTTGGTGCAGAAATATTTCATGCGCTTAAAAAAATATTAAGCGCAAAAGGGCTTAGCACCGCCGTAGGTGATGAAGGTGGTTTTGCACCTAATCTGTCGTCTAATGCAGAAGCAGTTGCAATTATTAAAGAAGCCGTTGGTGCGGCAGGTTATGAATTAGGAAAAGATGTAACCTTAGCGTTAGATTGTGCCGCTTCAGAATTTTATGAAAACGGCCAGTATAATTTAAAAGGTGAAGGCAAAATATTTACGGCACAAGGCTTTACTGATTATTTGGGTGAGCTATGTGAGCAGTATCCAATTGTCTCAATAGAAGATGGCCAAGATGAATCAGATTGGGATGGCTGGAAGTACCAGACCGAAAAATTAGGCAATAAGATTCAATTGGTTGGTGATGATTTATTTGTCACTAATACTAAAATATTAAAACGTGGGATTGATACAAATATTGCGAATTCGATTCTCATTAAATTTAACCAAATTGGCTCTTTGTCAGAAACCTTAGATGCTATTAAAATGGCACAAGCCGCAGGTTACACTGTTGTTATTTCTCATCGCTCAGGCGAGACAGAAGATACAACTATTGCTGACCTTGCGGTTGCAACCGCAGCGGGTCAAATTAAAACGGGCTCTTTATGTCGCTCAGACAGAGTCGCCAAATATAATCGCTTGTTATATATTGAGGCAGAAATAAATGCCGCAAAAGGTACTGCCCCCTATAACGGTGGCGCAGAACTAAAGCGATAATATTAAAGCAGTACTATCTATATGCGTCATTAATTAACAGTATAAATAGTACCTCTGCTTATGTTCTAAAGAGTCGATAATGAAAATTATGATCGCTGTATTAATCGTATTATTACTTAGCGTTCAATATCGACTATGGATTGGTGAGGGCAGTATTGCTCACCGCGTAGAATTGCAGCGAAAAATTACACAGCAACAGGGTGAGAACGATGCGCTGCGTGAACGCAATCGAATTTTAGCGCTAGAAGTCGATGCCCTAAAATCAGGTGATGCGGCAATAGAAGAACGAGCTCGCGAACAGATGGGTATGATTAAAGAGGGCGAAACATTTTTTATGTTTGTTGATCCCGGTGAAAAAATGCCAACACAAGATAAAAATAACAGTATCAAACGCCAACCTTAATGAATAATAATTTGCCGAAAAATCTCGACCAAAAACAATCCGAACAAAATGATTCTGTGTTAAAAGATGATGTTGCTGTTTGGGCAATTGTTCCCGCAGCAGGTCTTGGTCGACGTATGGGGAGTAATCTTCCAAAGCAATATTTAACCATCCATAATAAAACCATTTTAGAGCACACCTTGTCGCGCTTGTTAAGTATTAAATCTATAGCGGCAATTATGGTGGTGTTAGATAAAGATGATCAATACTTTGCTAAATTACCCTGTGCTGATAATGACCGGATAATGACGGCTGTTGGTGGCAAAGAACGATGTGATTCAGTGTTGTCGGCATTATTTGCATTGCAAAATAAAATAAAGGCTAATGATCGTGTCTTGGTTCACGATGCAGCCCGTTGTTGTGTTTTACCTAGTCGAGTCGAAGAACTTATAACAAGTCTTAAAAACGATAAAGTCGGTGGGCTTTTAGGTGTGCCTGTAAGTGATACGCTTAAACAAGTGGATGCTCATCATAAAGTCACACAAACGTTGGATCGGAATATTGTTTGGGCGGCTCAAACACCACAATTATTTCCTTATGATTTGCTCAAACAAAATTTAGAAAAATCTTTAGCAGCTAACCAATTAATAACCGATGAGGCCTCGGCGATTGAGTATAGTGGTTTGCAACCAAAGATGGTCATGGGCCACCACGATAATATAAAAATTACTCATCCCAATGATATTTTTATCGCAAGCGCTATAATGAATTATCAAGACTTAATAATAGAATAAATGTTGGCTGACAAAAGCAGAATAAAATGAGTTTACGAATTGGCAATGGTTATGACGTGCATGCTTTTGATGATGGCAGTCAAGGCATTGATAAAATAGTGATTGGTGGGGTAATAATCCCATATTCACAGGGTTTAATCGCGCACTCAGATGGGGATGTTTTATTGCATGCCCTGTGTGATGCTCTGTTGGGAGCCTTAGCTTTAGGCGATATCGGTAATCACTTTCCCGATACCGATGCACGTTATAAAAATGCAGATAGTCGAGCATTGTTGCGCTTGGTCTATGCAAAAGTGCAAAGTCTAGAGTTCAAAATTGTTAATGCTGATATGACGATTGTGGCACAAGCGCCTAAAATGAGCCCTTATATAAGTAAGATGTGTCATCATATAGCAGATGATTTACAGGTTGGGGTTGATGTTATTAACGTTAAAGCAACCACAACTGAGCATTTAGGTTTTGTCGGTCGTAAAGAGGGCATCGCAGCATATGCGGTAGTCCTAGTAGAGTCGATAAAATAGAGTTGATAAAATAATTGTATAAAACTTACATTTGCATGAATTTTGCTTTATAGGTTTCATTCATAAAAGTTGGGCTGCATAACAATATTTAATGGGTTTTTTATAGTTATACCCATAGACCGCTTGGCTCACTTTGGCCCATGCTTTTAAAGCTATCAATAAAAACCTTTGTTCATGCAAAGATTTTTATTAATAGCTAGCTTAAAACAAAGAGTTTTAACATATTCTCACTAAGAAGCTTTATTAAAAGAAATTCTCTTGAGTGCAATCATCTTAAAAGAAAGTCCCTTATAAAGCTTGATAAACAGAAAATCAAATAGAAGAAAGGTATTGTTGTTGTCTAATATATTGCTTCAAGGCGTGGGTATGACTTCAGAGCGTACTCGCGAGCGCATGATACAGCGCTTAATTGACCAAGGTATCGTGAATGTTCAGGTGTTAGAGAGAATGCGCAAAACACCGCGCCATTTGTTTCTAGATGAAGCGCTCTCTCATAGAGCTTACGAGGATACCGCCTTACCCATTGGTTATGGTCAAACGCTCTCGCGGCCTTATATTGTCGCACGGATGACAGAAATATTACTTATGTCAGGTGCAAAGCTGGATCGAGTGCTCGAGATAGGAACTGGATCTGGTTATCAAACCTGTATATTGGCGCCTTTTGTTAAATCACTTTTCAGTGTCGAGCGTATTCGACCCTTACAAGAAAAAGCAAGACAACGTCTGCGTCAGCTATCAATTTTCAATGTTCAATTAACCTTAGCCGGTCAAACCTTCGGCTGGCCGTCAAAGGGCCCTTATAATGCTATTTTAAGTGCAGCTGCACCAAGCTCAATCCCCGATGAACTGAAACAACAGTTAGCCCCTGATGGCGTATTAATTATTCCTGTTGGTGATGTCGAACAATCATTGATTAAAGTTGTGCGTATTGGTGACAGTGATAATTTTGAAGAAACCAATATCGAACCGGTTAGGTTTGTGCCACTGCTGTCTGGGGTTGTGCGTTAATGTCTGATATGTTCAAATCCTCTAGAGCAAAATCAGCAGCTAGGCGCGAGTTGCTAGGAATTTTTGCAAGAGGAATTGCCATGGGCGCCGCTGATTTGGTACCTGGTGTTTCTGGAGGAACTATTGCTTTTATTACCGGTATTTATGGTCGACTTCTAAATGCATTAAAATCATTAACTCCCAAATCAGGTATAATTTTATTCAAGCAAGGGCCGGTGGCTTTTTGGGAAGCTATTGATGGTAAATTTTTACTGACACTCTTTTTGGGTATTCTTTTTAGTATCCTTACTTTTGCCAAAATTGTGAGTATTGGTTTAGAGCGCTACCCCATTTTGATATGGTCATTCTTTTTTGGCTTAGTTGTGGCCTCGATAATTTATTTAGTCAGTCAAATTCGCAAATGGCATCTAAAAGAGCTTATTGCAATTGTTGTCGGTACCTTTATAGCGGTTGTTATCACAATAGTAAGGCCGGTTGAGCTGCCATCCGAATGGTGGATGGTATTAATTGCGGGTAGCATCGCTATTTGTGCAATGATATTGCCGGGCATCTCCGGTAGCTTTATTTTATTATTAATGGGTATGTACAAAGTAGTCATACAAGCTATTGAAGAGCTTAATATTCTGCTGTTACTTAGCTTTGCTGTTGGCTGTGTATTGGGTTTGCTAGCTTTTAGCCATTTATTAAGTGCATTACTCAAACATTATGGATCAGTTGTTTTTGCGACATTAACGGGATTTTTAATAGGGTCTTTGAATCTATTGTGGCCTTGGAAGCAAGTATTAGAGACCACTATTAATCGACATGGTGAGATTATTCCGTTAGTTCAAGCTAATATATCACCCACCCAATATACCGAGATAACAGCTCAACCCGCCTTTTTAGGATTGGCAATTGTTTGTTTATTGAGCGGCATAGTGTTAATTTTACTACTAGAGAATGCCACGAAAACTAAAGATTAAAAGAGTCATTTAAATGACTCATGTCGGATAAAAGCATTAAAGGATGAGAATTTTAGGTTTTTCTTATAAACATTTTAGAGTTTTATGGTCTAAATCCGTACGATCAATAACTAAAAGTTATATGAGTGGTTAAAATATGATCACTAAAAATAATATATTTCAAAGTGATCTTTGTAGTTATCTATATAGTGTGCGCTTTAGAGTGTTTGTTATTCTGATCACTTCCTTGTTTTTATTCTCTTGTGCCTCTCCATCACGGCAAGCACCTGTATCTAGTAGAATACCGCCGCCTTCTTTTAAATCATCACAACATGTAGTGGCGTCTGGTGAGACTCTATACTCTATAGCGTGGCGCTATGACCTTGATTATAAAAATCTTGCTAGAGCAAATGGAATTAGTTCTGATTACCAAATATTTCCAGGACAATCAATTTTTCTTAGTGATAAAGCTAGCCCTAAAGCGCAGCCAAACCCAACTACAAATCGCTCACAAGCTAGTGTTAGAGGCCCTTCGCATTCGCGAGCACCTGTTAGACAAGAGCCCAAAGCACAGCAAAAAACACAAGAGCCTAAGACTATAGCTGCGAAGAAAGAAATAGCCAGTTCTCGTTCAGAAAAAAAATCAAAAACGTTAACAGTATCAACTTCTCTCACTAACAATGTTGGCCCTGTATCTTGGCGTTGGCCAGCAAATGGGATAGTGACCACTAACTTCAGTAAGCAAAAAGGTTTGCGAAGGGGTATTGATATCAGCGGAGAAAAAGGGGAATCTGTTATTGCAGCTGCCTCTGGCAAGGTTGTGTACGCTGGAAGTGGTTTACGCGGTTACGGTAAATTAATCATTATTAAGCACAACGATATTTACTTAAGTGCCTATGCTCATAATAACCAATTAAAGGTTAGTGAGGGCGACTTTGTTAAAGTTGGTCAACGCATAGCGGATATTGGTTCGACAGGAATAGGTACAAAAGCAACGCCGAGATTGCACTTTCAAATTCGGCGAGATGGTAAGCCAATAGATCCTTTAACATTGTTACCAAAAAAATGATTTTAAAGAAAAAGCTAAACTGTTTGAGAAGTTGACCGATAACCAAAATGAAGGCATTGACAAAATTTAAGAATTTGAATTGAAGATAAGCTGTAGAAAAGATTTAGAAAAAGAGTTAAGCAGTACTTGAATAAGTATTTCCAGCAAACGTTGTTACCAAACTACTTACTGAATAAACGCTAACCTAATCATAGAGATGAAGACGATGACAGCTCAACAGACCCTTAAAGTAAACTCAAATGAGTATGATGATCATATCGCATTAATGGATATGGACGTTATTACAAAAACTAAAAAGCCAATAGCTAAAGCTAAGGTGAGTAAAGGTAAGGCGAAAGTTGCTGATTCTGTCAAAGTGCAAAAAACATTAGATGCAACCCAGCTTTACTTGAAAGAGATTGGTTTCTCTCCATTGTTAAGTGCAGAAGAAGAGGTTTATTTTTCACGTAAAGCTCTGAAGGGCGAAGAAGCAGCCCGAAAACGCATGATTGAAAGCAATCTTCGTTTAGTGGTAAAGATTTCACGTCGCTATGTTAATCGTGGTTTAGCGTTATTAGATTTAATCGAAGAGGGTAATCTCGGTCTTATTCGCGCCGTTGAAAAATTTGATCCAGAGCGTGGTTTCAGATTTTCTACCTACGCTACTTGGTGGATCCGCCAGACGATTGAACGCGCGATTATGAATCAAACGCGTACTATCCGCCTACCTATTCATGTCGTTAAAGAATTAAATGTCTATTTGCGTGCGGCGCGCGAGCTTTCACAAAAATTAGATCATGAACCATCTTCAGAAGAAATTGCTAATCTACTTGAAAAGCCAACTGCTGACGTTGAAAAAATGCTTGGCTTAAATGAGCGCATAAATTCGATCGATGCAACAATAGGTTTGAACGGCGATAAAACTCTTGCTGATACTATCCCCGATCAACAAGCATCAGATCCAATGGTGCTTTTACAAAATAGTGATTTGAATAATAGCATTGATGAATGGTTAACAGAGTTAACTGAAAAGCAACGCGAAGTACTTTGCCGACGCTTTGGACTTCGTGGTCATGAAATCAGTACACTTGAACAAGTCGGTCATGAAATTGGCTTAACGCGTGAGCGCGTAAGACAAATACAAGTTGAAGCCTTAAAGCGTTTGCGTGACATTATGCGAGCAGAAGGGTTGGATAGTGAAAGTTTGTTTAGCGCTATGTAGTTTGATAAAGTTATAAATTTTAGTTGATATGTTAGTTACGTTTAATTAACGTTAATTTGTAAAAACTTTCTTATAACTTTCTTAAATTGTTTGAAATATTTTAAGATAAGCCTAAACTATTTAAGAATGATATCAGTAGTATTTTAAAATATTAATTACCCATAAAAAAGCCTTGTTAAACAAGGCTTTTTTATGGGTAATTAATTTAAATATTTTTAGCGTTTCAAATGCGCTAGTTTGCCTTCAACGCCATCCCATTCTTCTGCATCTTCAAGGGCTTCAATTTTTTCAGTAATATTTGGCCAAACTTCCGCAAGTTCTGCGTTAAGCTCTAAAAAGGACTCTTGGCCTTCGGGTAATTCATCTTCAGAAAAGATAGCGTCGACAGGACATTCTGGCTCGCATAAAGCGCAGTCAATGCATTCATCAGGATGAATCACAAGAAAGTTAGGGCCTTCATAAAAACAATCGACAGGACATACTTCTACGCAATCGGTATGTTTACATTTAATACAATTTTCGCCAACTACAAATGTCATTGTGTCACAGCTCCTTTGATCTAAGGTTTTGGATTATGAATAACTAATTCTTATAAGCTTAAAGCTACAAAGAATAAGTAGTCCTTAAAAGATACTATAGCTTTGATTTATGCGCGCGCATTCTAACAGTTTTTTGATTGAGGTATAAACATAATCAATAAAATAATAGTTAAAAAAGTTTATTTTGTTAATTCTTTAAGATGATAAATTAGCTCTAATGCCTGTTTAGGCGTTAAATCATCGGCATCGATTTTATCTAAGGCCTCTATGGCAGGATTGCTAGAGTTTACAAATAATTCACTTTGTTGTGGTTGAGATTCCCCTACATATTTTGTGCGTAATAATATTGTTGATGCAATCGTGTTTGATGATTTGTTAGTCTTTTCATTAGTTATGTGATGCGTACTATGTGGATGTTTTCCACTTTCTAATAAATGCAGCTGATGACTTGCTGTATCGATAACTGAATGCGGAATACCCGCTAATTTCGCTACCTGTAAACCGTAGCTTTGGCTCGCCGGGCCCTCTTCAATATGATACAAAAATACAATACTATCGTTATGTTCTGTAGCTGATAAATGCATATTATGTACGCCCATGCACTGTGCTGGCAGGCTTGTGATTTCAAAATAATGGGTGGCAAATAAACACAGCGCTTTTATTTTGATTGCCAAGTATTCAGCACATGCCCAGGCCAGAGACAGTCCATCAAAAGTACTTGTGCCGCGACCAATTTCATCCATTAATACTAAACTGCGCTCAGTTGCATTTTGCAAAATATTGGCCGTCTCAGTCATCTCTACCATAAACGTTGAGCGCCCACCGGCAAGATCATCAGAGGAGCCGATACGCGTAAAAATTCGATCGACAATACCAATATTGGCCGCTTGTGCAGGCACAAAACTACCTGTATGTGCCAGTAGTGTAATTAATGCTGTTTGGCGCATATACGTCGATTTACCACCCATGTTGGGGCCGGTAATAATAAGCATATTACGCGGGTTTTGGTCGCTGTGACTCTCGCCAAGCTCAACATCGTTAGGTACAAAGGGCGAGGTGTGGCGTAAGTTTTTTTGCAATACCTGTTCAACCACAGGATGACGGCCTGCCGTGATCGAAATGCCGCGTGCATCACTTAACTGTGGGCAGCAAAGGTTAAGAGCATCGGCGCGCTCGGCTAAGGTATTGAGTACATCGAGTTCAGAAATACCATTAGCCGATGTTTGCAGTGTCACTAAGTGTAAATTGACCTCTTCAACGAGCTCTTCATAAAGTGCTTTTTCGCGAGTGAGGGCGCGGCTTTTAGCTGAAAGCGCTTTATCTTCAAAGGTTTTCAATTCTGGCGTGATAAAGCGCTCGGCATTTTTTAACGTTTGGCGACGAATATAATCAATGGGTGCTTTAGCAGATTGCGCACGACTTATCTCAATATAGTAGCCATGAACGCGGTTATAGCCGACTTTAAGCGTGCTAATGCCCGTGCGTTGTTTTTCGCGAGTCTCTAAATCAATTAAAAACTGACCCGCGTTCGTGCTCAAGGCTCTGAGCTCATCAAGCTCGGTATCGTAACCCGTGGCAATAACGCCGCCATCGCGAATCACTACCGGTGGATTTTCTGTAATGGCTCGATCGAGCAATGCGACGAGCTCGGGAAAAGTACTAATATCGCTAGCGAGTTGGTCGAGTCTTATCGATGTGTTGAGCTCGGTTGAAAAACTAGTCAATAAACTTTGTATTTGAGGATATACAGCCAAAGATAGGCAAAGACGCGATAGATCTCTTGGGCGAGCAGAGCGGAGGGCGACACGACCCAATATACGCTCTAGGTCACCAATCACTTTTAAAGGCGCTTTAACGGTCTCAAAACGATAATCTTGTAACAGCGTGCTAATGGCAAGTTGGCGTTGCTCTAGGATGTTTTTTTGACGTAACGGTCTGTTTAGCCAGCGGCATAACAAGCGACTACCCATACAAGTAGCGGCAGTATTAAAAAGCGCAAATAAAGTGTTGGCCTCGCCTCCCGTTAGGTTTATATCTATTTCTAAATTGCGACGAGTGGCTGCATCCATGGTGACGGCCTCATCACGATCCTCGCCCTGAATACGATTAATATGCGGCAGTGCCGTGCGTTGTGTCTCTTGCACGTAGGCCAAAACACAGCCTGCAGCGCCTAAAGCTGTCGCTAAATGCTGGCAGTCGAAAGCTTGTAGGCTTTTGGTGGCAAATTGTTCGCACAGTAGGCGCTGCGCAGTATCGAGTTCAAACTCCCAAGGTGCTCTAAATCTTACACTTTTGCAGAGTTCTGCAAATTGTTGGTTCTCAAGCGCTTGTGTTAGCAAAAGCTCAGCAGGATTCAGGCGCTGTAATTCGGCGATAAGAGCATCCTCGCCGGTGACTTCAATTATGTAAAAGCGTCCACTGCCCACATCCAGGCTGGCAATTCCGTAGCAATCTTTTTGCGCCGCATAATTAACCGCAACCAGTAAATTATCGCGCCTAGCGTGCATTAACGCCTCGTCAGTTACCGTGCCCGGAGTCAACACCCGCATCACCTTGCGCTCGACGGGCCCTTTACTAGTGGCGGGGTCGCCTATTTGCTCGCAAATAGCGATAGATTTACCTAATTGCACTAACTTAGCTAAATAACCCTCTACCGCATGGTAAGGCACCCCGGCCATAGGAATAGGCTCGCCACCAGACTTGCCTCGCGCTGTTAAGGTAATATCTAACAGCTCGGATACAGCCTTAGCATCATCAAAAAATAACTCATAAAAATCGCCCATACGATAAAACACTAGCTCATTAGCATGCTCTGCCTTAATGCGAAGATACTGCTGCATCATCGGTGTGTGTTCTGGTGTTTTTTCCGTTGATTTCATTGAGTAAAGCTACTTTTTAGTTGTTTTAAAAGGGTTTAAATAGTCTTAGAAGTGAAGCTGGTATAAACATGCGATAACCAAAATCAACTAATATTAAAGATATTAGTGTAGGTTTTTCACTGTCAAAGTGAAAAACCTACACTAAAAAAAGCCTCGATGTCGCTGCATCGTAACCGAGGCTTGCCAGCCGATATTGGAGTATCATTGTGGCTGAATCTAATTCTAACAAACCCCTCTCTACACTTGCACTTAATTCTCTTCAACTTCGCCAGATAATGGCTAATAAAAGCTTTAGCATTGATTGGCAAGCATGTTGATGTGAAAGCTTTTGAGTTGAGGCGAGATAATTCTAATAGTGAAGATGATGTGCTTGCGCGATTGGAACGGGGTAGGAAGCGCACTGCTCTTTGCCAATTATAAGTTTTACTTATTATGAGAAAAACAGTGCCAATAGGCATGAATTATAAGGCTTGAAAATCTAGAAGTCCTATACAAAGAATATTTAAATAGGATTGAAAATAAAGGAAAGTATGTTGAAGCAGACTTTAAATAAACTAATCTGGCAGCTTCCGACTGCATCTAAATGAGGTAGGTCGATACCTTCAGTTTTTTGCCCGTCATAACGGTGCATCAGTAGAGCGATTGCTAGCTATTGGCAGAGCCTCGAACAATGGTCAAATAAGTAATATATCCGGCGGTATAGACCGAAAAGAGCGCCCATATTTGACGGTCTACTACGTGTGACTTAATTCCAGCCTTCCTAGGCTTTGCAAGACTGTAGTGCTAACTTATTTGGTTATCTAATTAGATGTATATGTCTGTTTATGGCACATTTGAGTTCTAACTTCTTCATATGGATGAAGCATTTTCGTCCGTTAATAAGCGAAAAGCGGTAATAGTTAAGTTGTATTTAAATGGTAAGTTAGGCTAGAAATAATAGCATGATATTTTATTACTCTCCCACATCAAGAACCTAAATGTGGTTTAATCGAATCGCCTTCTCAACCAGATGAAAACTGTTACAGCCACCCCAAAGATATTGGCAGAATTGAAGATTTTGGAGGCCTTGCTCAGATCCTTAAGCACCTCAATGCCTTTACTATCTGGCTCTTTAAATACTCAGACACATTCATCGCGGAATACATATATTTTGGCTAAGATAAACTCAAATGGCCCTCTATCAAGCACAAATTATGAGAGCAGCTCTAAGATTGTGTAGGTTACCGACCGCAAATCTTGGGAATGCTCTGCAGCGATATTATCAGGTCGACTAGAACATATGAAAGTATCGAAATCTTGAGATTAATGATCATCGATA
This sequence comes from Cellvibrionaceae bacterium, assembly GCA_034111645.1. Classification (GTDB taxonomy): domain Bacteria; phylum Pseudomonadota; class Gammaproteobacteria; order Pseudomonadales; family Cellvibrionaceae; genus CANLBN01. Next base: position 16,051 of record JAWUWW010000052.1, on the reverse strand, counting down.
TTGAGTTTTGTTGGGATGCACCAGATAAACATAGCAGGATGAAACACTGGAGAATGGGCAAACAGAATGTATAACGGTTGAATAAAGATGTTATTAATTCATCTACATACGATTTGTTTTAATCGCTTAAGAAATCACTTATCTGTTTTGAATCCTGCAAGCATTAAAAGCTAGATAACTGTCTTTATATACAGTATATTGAGTTATGCGTTTATATATAGCTGAAAAACCAAGCCTTGGCCGCGCGATTGCCGATGTCTTGCCCCAACCTCATAGAAAAGCCGAGGGGTGTATTTATGTGGGTAATGGCGATTGCGTTAGTTGGTGTGTTGGTCACCTGCTTGAGCAGGCCGAGCCCGATGCCTATGATGCCGCGTTTAAAAAGTGGCAATTTGAGCATTTACCGATTATTCCTACGCAGTGGCTGCTTACCCCAAAATCGGCAACCAAAAAACAATTGTCTGTTTTAAAAAAGCTAGTCAAAGAGGCCGATGAGCTAGTGCATGCGGGTGACCCTGATCGCGAAGGGCAGCTATTGGTTGATCAGGTCTTTGAATATTTAAAGGTAAGTACCAGCAAGCGCGACAATATAAAACGCTGCTTGATTAATGATTTAAACGCGCCAGCAGTTAAACGCGCGTTAATGCAGCTGCGACCCAATAAAGAATTTGTGCCGCTGTCGGCATCGGCTTTGGCGCGCTCACGTGCCGATTGGCTATACGGGATTAATATGACTCGTGCCTATACGCTACAAGGCGGTAAGGTTGGTTTTAAAGGGGTGTTATCCGTTGGACGCGTGCAGACACCTTTATTGGGTTTAGTCGTAAAGCGTGATGAGACAATTGAAAATTTTGTCGCTAAACCTTTTTATCAAGTACTGGCTCATATTAAAACCAAAACCGATCAGCAGTTTTTGGCTAAATGGCAGCCAAGCGAGGCTTGCCAACCCTATCAAGATGAAGACGGTCGTGTTATCTCTAAAGGTTTGGCGCAAAAAGTGGTTAGTAGTATTGAAGGCCAACCTGCAGTTGTTATCGAGACTAGTAAAAAAAATAAAAAGCAGCCACCGCCCCTACCTTATAATTTGTCATCGCTACAAATAGATGCCGCAAAACGTTTTGGTTTGAGCGCTAAGCAAGTGTTAGATATTTGCCAAACTTTGTATGAGCGCCACAAGTTAATCACCTATCCGCGCTCGGATAGCCGTTATTTACCTAAGCAGCATTTAACCGATGCTCCTTTAGTGCTTAAGGCTATAAAGCAAAATAGCGAGAGCTTATCCAAGGCAGTCTTTGAGGCCGATATTCACTTAAAAAGTAAAGCCTGGGATGATAAAAAAGTTGAGGCGCACCATGCCATTATTCCTACCCAAAAACAGATAAATCTCAATAGTTTAAATACTTCCGAAAAAAACATTTATGAATTAATCGCGCGGCAATATATCGCGCAGTTTTATCCTGCACATGAATACTGTGATCGAGATATTCAGCTAAAAATAGCGGGTGGTTTGTTTGTTGCAAAATCTCGTGAGGCGACAAAACAAGGTTGGAAAATACTATTCGTTTTTACACCAAATAATCAAAAAAATGATGAGCAATATAGCCAAGATGATATGGCGTTAAATAAATGTTTGCCAGATGTAAAACAAGCTGAAGAATTATTTTGTGAAAGCGGTGAGTTAATTGAAAAACAAACAAGCCCGCCTAAAGCTTTTGATGATGCAACACTGTTAGCTGCAATGACGGGTATTAGTCGCTACGTTAGCGATGCCTCTTTGCGCAGTATATTAAAAGAAACCGATGGTCTAGGAACCGAGGCTACGCGAGCTGGGATTATCGAGTTATTGTTTAAACGCGATTTTTTGCTACGTAAGGGCAAAAAAATTCATGCTACAGAAGTGGGTAAGGGATTAATCAATGGGCTACCTAATATTGCCACCGAGCCGGATATGACCGCACGTTGGGAAATGCAGCTTAATGCAATTAGCCATCGAGAATCTAATTATAAGAGTTTTATGCAGCCGCTAGAATTATCGCTTAAAGAGCTTATTGCTCAGAGTCAGCTTAATGATCTAAAAGGCTTAGAAAATGTCGACGCTAAAAACACGCCCTTTAAAAAGAAAACATATAAAACTTCGTTCAAGCCCAAAGCTTATGTTAAAACTAAATCTTATTTTAACGCTAAGCCCGCTGTTAAAAGAAAAAGTTCTGTTAAAACGAAAGTGTCTGTTTAACCTAGAGAATAAAAGGTAGCAATTTTTAACGTGCAAAGCCTGATACTGTAAAAGCTATGGATGAGAACCGCTATACTTAGCCATTATAGTTTTGAATTGACTCGATAATTGCATTCGTCATTGGTTAATGCTGATTAAAGTTGGTTGAATCAATGAAAACTATAAGTAGACGGATTTTGCATAAATATTCTCGTAAAAAGCGTATGCTAGCTCTTAGAGAATTAATTCTTTATAGCCTTTATTTACAAGGCTTTCTTTGCGCTTTTAGCCCTCGACGAATTTTTCTCTCATAGTCCAACGGTAATTCAATTCATTAATTGCGTCATAATCAAACGGCTTCTTGTGTCATAATTACTGTTTAAACGAAATTGTCAATTCCTTTGGTTCTATTTGACCGTATAAGTAGCGACACAGACAAGAATTAAAAATAAAAGAAACAAATAGTTTATGAATTGCTTAAGTTTAGATGCTCATATAGCAATCACCTACTATAAGATTTAATCTTAGTTTTTAGTTTCTAAAGGTTTTTAACGAGAGCTTTTAACGAATTGATAATTTGAATGCAGGCTTAGACAGGATTTAAAAATGAGTAGACTCAAATGGATGATGACAAGCAACTAGCGGCGACTTTAGGCCAGCTTCTTATAAAGCATCAATGGAAGCTAACCACAGCAGAGTCTTGCACCGGTGGCGGTATTGCCAGTGCCATTACTTCTATTGCAGGCAGCTCTGCATGGTTTGAACAAGGCTTTGTTACCTATAGTAATGGGGCCAAGCAACAGCAACTAAATGTCGATGAAGCGCTATTGATAAAGCATGGAGCCGTGAGCGAGGCAGTGGTATGTGCAATGGCATTAGGTGCCATTGAAAGAGCGAATGCAAATGTAGCAATTGCCGTTAGTGGTGTGGCAGGTCCTGGGGGTGGCTCACCCGATAAGCCAGTAGGTACGGTGTGGCTTGCATGGGCAATACAAAATTTAGAGACGATTACAAAGTGTTATCAGTTTCAAGGTGATCGAGATGCAGTTAGAGCACAGGCTGTTAAGGCGGCTATTAGCGAGTTAAATATACTGCTAAATAAAAATACTGTATAAATAGTAGTACTGTTTGCTCATACAGTATTTTTGTTGTATTATTCTTTCAACAAAATATTAATGATTTATTTAAGTTGTTGTCTCTTAGTGATTATTTGAGACGGTAAATTTACAATGAAGCAACTTAAAACAACCCCGACAATTGAGGTGAATAATGGATTCTAACAAAGACAAAGCATTACAAGCGGCTTTAAGCCAAATTGAGCGCCAGTTTGGTAAAGGTACAGTTATGCGCATGGGCGATCGCGAGCATCTAAAAATTCCAGCGATTTCGACGGGTTCGCTAGGTTTAGATATTGCTCTAGGTATAGGTGGCCTTCCGCGTGGCCGAATTGTAGAAATCTATGGTCCAGAATCCTCGGGTAAAACTACTCTTACTTTGCAAGTTATTGCAGAGGCACAAAAAGCAGGCGGTACTTGTGCCTTTATCGATGCAGAGCACGCGTTAGACCCAATTTATGCTGAAAAACTAGGTGTCAATGTCGATGATCTTATGATTTCTCAGCCCGATAACGGTGAACAAGCATTAGAAATATCAGATATGTTAGTCCGCTCTGGAGCAATAGACGTGTTAGTTATTGACTCTGTTGCAGCATTAACGCCTAAAGCTGAAATTGAAGGTGATATGGGTGACCATCACGTAGGTTTGCAAGCGCGTTTAATGTCGCAAGCACTACGTAAAATTACTGGCAACATTAAAAATGCAAATTGCTTAGTTATTTTTATTAACCAAATTCGTATGAAGATTGGCGTAATGTTTGGTTCACCCGAGACGACAACTGGCGGTAATGCACTTAAGTTTTATGCCTCAGTACGCTTAGATATACGTCGGATTGGCGCCGTTAAAGATGGTGACGAGGTTACAGGCAGCGAAACACGCGTTAAAGTGGTTAAAAACAAGGTGGCTCCACCATTTAAGCAAGCAGAATTTCAAATTATGTATGGCGAAGGTATCAACTTAATGGGAGAGATTATCGACCTCGGAGTTAAACTAGAGCTAATAGATAAAGCGGGTGCATGGTATAGCTATAAAGGCGAAAAAATTGGTCAGGGTAAAGCGAATGTAGGCAAGTTTTTAGAAGAGCGACCAGAAATGGCTAAGGAAATAGAAACGGCTATTCGTGATCGCTTATTGCCAAAAGATGAACCTGTAAAAAAGAATAATGTTGTTGATATGCCAGTTGAAGTGTCGGCAGCGTCGAAAGATTAATATTATAAGATGATTGAAGGAAAAGGATTTTTTATTAGCCAATCTATAACAGCATGTTATTACTTATATTTTTGCATGGATGCAAAATAGAATTGAAAATATAAATTAAATGAGTGTCTTCAGCTCCGTTAAGGCACCAAAAATATAATTTCTCATTGGTGTATCGTAGCAAACTTTAGGATAGACCAATGAGAAAAATAATTATCCGAAAAGCTTTTTTATAAATAGTTGGTTGATAAATTATGCTGCCCTCTACATTGCCAAAAAATGTGATCAAAATGAGCGATTATGAAAACCGTTCATTTGGACGCAATCCAGAAAGTAAACCTGAAAAAAAGCCCCTTGAATTAACAGAAGTAGATACCCCTGCAAAAAATAGTGCATTTCGCTATCTTGCTCGCAGAGAGTATTCGCGTCTAGAGTTATATCAGCGCTTAATCACCAAAGGCTATGTCTCTGATATGGTTAATCACCTACTAGATTATCTCCAGGAAAAGAATTATCAAAGTGATGAACGTTATACAGATATGTATATTCGTTCTCGAGCAAATGCAGGCGATGGTCCCTTTAAAATTAAAATGGGTTTAAGAGTAAAAGGTATATTTGATGGTTTATCAAATGTGGTTTTTGATAAACTTGCAATCGATTGGCATGAGCGAGCGCAATTTATAAAAATAAAACGTTTTGGCGATGGCACTGCTGATGACATTGTCGAGCTTTCTAAGCAATTTCGGTTTTTAAAGAACAGAGGCTTTTATCAAGAGCATATAGATGCCGCTCTTAACTACACCAGGCCTTCTTAATAGACATTAAATGTAATTCTAATCATTAATAGACATTTTAAAAATGTCTCCCTATAATCCACGCCTGCAAAAAGGTGCCTATAGTCCATAAAAGTTATTTTTCAAAATTTAACTTGGAAGATGTATAGGGTAAACGGGAAGCTTGGTTTAAATCCAGCGCTGCCCCCGCAACGGTAAGTATTTTCACTTAATGTTTTAAGGGTTAGTTAGATAACTCTTAAGACGAAAATATAAGCCCGATACCGGCCTTTAGCTATCAACGATGGAGCGGAGGGCTACCATCCAAGGTATCGGTTATTGTTAAATTATTTTGTAATGGCTTACAAATTTGTATGCTATCTATACTGTATTAATTCCCGCCCTTGATTCCTCCCTTAATCGCCTATTACTTATTTTATTTTAAGGCTGTTAAGAACATGAAAAAAATCAATTTATTTCTAGTCACTATATTCCTATCCACGCAAGTTTTTGCGCAAGATAAACTCAATTCAAACTTAAAAGATTCTAGTAAAGAATCAAATATTATTTATATTACTCGTGGTGTAAATGATACAGATCCAACTGGTTCTGAGGGATCTGGGGTCTTAGCACCGGTGAGTTTGTCGGTGATTACGCAAAAAGATATTCAAGCATCAGGGGCCAATACATTAACAGAAGTCTTGCGTAGGCAAGCCAGCATTCAAATTAAAGATAATATCGGTGATGGAAGCCGAGCATCTGTAAGTCTAAGGGGTTTTGGTGCTAATAGTGCTAATAACGTGTTGATTGTAGTTGATGGTAGAAAGCTTAATAATCCATCTTTAGAAGCGCCATTGTTAACCTCAGTATCATTGAAAGATATTGAGCGCATTGAAATTATTCAAGGCAGTGGTGGTGTTTTATATGGTGATCAAGCTGTTGGTGGCGTCATTAATATTATTACTAAAAAGTTTCAAAAAGATCAGTTATACGTGTCTACAACACAAGGAACACATGATCTTGAAACGTATAAAGTAGGGGCATCGCAAACCTTTAAAAATGGTATTGGTTACCGTATCTCAGGTGAGAAGAGACAGGCAGATAACTACCGAGACAACAATGAAGCTGATTATGGGAATGTGTTTGCCGAAATAGGCTATGACGCTACCTGGGGTAATATTAACTATGAAAAAACCCATGTAGAAGATAACTTAAACCTACCTGGAAGTTTAAATGCTGCTCAGATAGCAGAAAATAGACGCCAAACTAAAAGTCCTAATCATTATTCGAATAACATTATTGATATCGATAGTTTAACAAGCTCTTTATTTGTTAATGAAAATATCACATTAAATACAGATATATCGTTAAGAGACGGTAAAGGTGAGTATAGCTTCGGTACACCTACATCGCAGAATACAAAAGTGAGAATAATTTCTTCGAAGGCGATAGGTGACTGGGTTTTACCACAAGGGAATATAAATTTTATTGGGGGTTATGAAGACATAACAAGTGATTATAATAGTGGTAGCTCTACCGATATAGAAAACACACAAGAATCGCTGTATGCGCAATTGTCATATCCCATTGTAAATGGTTTACATATTGTTGGTGGTGCAAGACGAACAGAAAACAAAGATAAAAACTTCATCAATAATAATAAGAATAATGATTCGTTAACGGCAACAGAAATAGGCTTAAATTATCGCAACAGTCTAGGCCGCTTTTTTGTGCGTCGGGCTGAAGCTTTTCGCTTTGCCAATGCAAATGACAATGGTTTTATTGAGCCAAGCGTTGATTTTTTAAAGCCACAAGAATCAGTATCTTATGAGGCGGGTTATGAGTATGTTAGAAATAACAAAACGGTAAATGTGCTTATTTACGACTTGGTAATTAATGATGAGATATTTTACGACGAATCAGCAATTGGTCCTTTTAGTCCAGGTTTTGACGGGGCAAATGTCAACTTAGATGAATCAAGACGACAAGGTATATCGTTAGAGTTGGGTTCTGATCTAAGCAACAATATAAATGTTGGTGGATCTTTTAGTTATACCAAAGCGGAGTTTAAAGCGGGATCTTTTGACGGTAACCAAGTACCTGGAGTACCTAGAATAAGTGCATCTGCTTTTATCGGATATCAGTTTATAAATAATATAAATTTATATTTAGATGTACTGCATACAGGAGAACAAATTAAATATGGTGACGAAGCAAATACATCAAACAAACAGCCAAGCTATACATTATTAAATTTTAGTACAAGTTGGAGCCAAGGTCCATTGAGCCTTGGATTACGAGTTAATAATTTAAATAATAAAGAATATTTATCGTACGCATCAAAATCTGGTGATTATCCTGCCGCTGAGCGAACGGTTGAGTTAACAGCTTCATACCAAGTTTTTTAGCTTACAACTAAGCCCCCATTAATATTGAACTGGATATAATTATGGAAAATAACGAAAAGCATAAAAAATCTATGCAAAAGCAAAAAGAAAAAATAGATGCTCATATTGAAGCGGCATCTATTGAACGTGGTGTGGGCATTTTATTAACCGGTAATGGTAAAGGCAAGTCAAGCTCTGCGTTTGGTATGGTGATGCGTGCATTAGGTTACGGGCATAAGGTAGCTGTTGTTCAATTTATAAAAGGTCAGCAGCTTTCGGGCGAAGAGCTTTATATTAAAAACCAGTATCCCGACATGTATTTTTATCAAATGGGTACGGGTTTTACATGGGACACGCAAGATCGATCAGCTGATACTGCAGCAGCCGAAAAAACGTGGCAAAAAGTTGTTTCATTGTTGCAAGATGCATCTTACGATTTAGTCGTGTTAGATGAGCTAACATATATGATTGGCTATAAATATCTCGATGAAGAGATGATACTCACCGCGATAAAAAATCGGCCAGAAAGTCAAAGCGTTGTTGTTACGGGTCGCGGCGGTGGTTCTGGATTGCAAGATATTATGGATACAGTATCGGAAGTAAAAGACATTAAGCATGCTTACAATTCAGGGATTAAAGCACGCCAAGGTGTTGATTATTAACCGTGTTAAGTGTTTGGCGCTTTATTTTTTAAAGTGTCGATAATGTCGAGCAACTATTTTGGCTAGTGTCACATTGATGGTGCAAGGGACAACTTCTGATGCCGGTAAAACGGTATTAGTGGCGGGTATTTGCCGAGTGTTAGCGCGTCGAGGTTTACGTGTGGTCCCCTTTAAGCCGCAAAATATGGCTCTAAATAGTGCTGTAACCAGCGATGACGGCGAGATAGGTCGTGCGCAAGCGTTGCAGGCAATTGCCTGTGGGCTTGAGCCACACTCAGATATGAATCCTGTTTTGTTAAAGCCGTCATCTGATACTGGTGCCCAGGTTATTATTCATGGCAAAGCGCTAACGACGATGCAGGCGCAAGATTTTCACGATTATAAAAAGTTCGCAATGGATGCGGTGCTAAGTTCTTATAAGCGTTTGCAAGCGCAATATGACTTTATTATCGTTGAGGGTGCAGGCAGCCCTGCTGAAATTAATCTGCGTAAGGGCGATATTGCTAATATGGGCTTTGCCGAGGCGGTTGATTGCCCCGTGATTATTATTGCAGATATTGACCGAGGTGGTGTGTTTGCACATTTAGTCGGTACGTTAGATTTATTGTCGGCGTCAGAGCAAAATCGTGTCACAGGTTTTGTGATCAATCGATTTCGCGGCGATATCGCCTTACTTGAATCGGGTCTCGATTGGCTTGAAGAAAGAACCGATAAAAAAGTGTGGGGCGTGATTCCCTACCTCACAAATTTTTATCTCGATGCTGAAGATGCTATTCAATTGCAAACACCTTCTGCACCGTCACTGTTTAAAATTGTTGTACCTGTCTTTTCTCGCATAAGTAACCATACAGATTTTGATGCGCTGCAATTGCACCCAGAAATAAATCTTGAATTTATTGCCCCGGGCTCACCATTGCCTGCTGCCGATTTAATTATATTGCCCGGCACTAAAAATGTACGTGGTGATCTTGAGTTGCTATATCAATACGGTTGGGACGAGTCGATAAAAAGGCATCTGCGTTACGGCGGTAAGCTAATGGGTATTTGTGGTGGTTATCAAATGCTAGGTGAATTGATTGAAGATCCAGATGGCATTGAAGATAAAGCAGGTGCATCAGTTGGTTTAGGTTTACTAAATATTTCAACGCGGTTAACTCAAACAAAAATACTACAAAATAGACAGGGTTATCTCCGTTTGCAACAAGCCAATGGCTCTATTAACAATGCATCATTTAAAGCCTATGAGATTCACTGTGGTAATTCTTCCGGTACCGATCAGTATCACCCTTTTGCTCAATTGATACCGCAAGCATACGGGGAGGCGCTCTCAGTTAATGAAGGTATAATAAATCATGACAACAATATCATTGGTACATACTTACACGGTTTGTTTGATGAAGCCCATGCAAGCAATAGTATACTGGCTTGGGCAGGATTGAAAAATCAAAACGCGATTAATTTATCAGAGCTACGTGAACAACAATTAAATCGTCTAGCTGATTGCTTAGAAGAAAGCTTAGATGCTAAATTTTTTGAACAATTTGGTGTTCGTTAATATGCTATATGTGTCATTTGCTAAATTAGTGACTAAATCTGTTGTTAAAGCCTTTTTTAAACGGTTTGTGGCTCTATGAAAAGAATGGATTCTATGCGCGTGTTATGGCTACTTGTTATTCTTTTGCCTTTATTTATTTTATGTGCCGTTACAACAGGCGCCGTTAATATACCTTTAAATGATTTTTTTTCAGTTGTTTTAAATTGGATGATCTCCGATAACGCTGAGGCACCTCATTTTTATCAAGCAATTATTTTTGACATACGTCTACCACGGGTATTACTAGCTGCATTTGTTGGCTCTATTCTTGGTGTTACTGGCGCGGTTATGCAAGGGTTATTTCGTAACCCGTTGGCAGATCCTTCATTAGTCGGCGTCACAGCCGGGGCTTCATTAGGGGCAAGTCTTGTTATCGTATTTGTTGCAGGCTATCAAGTAGCTTGGCTAAGTATGTCTTTGTTATCCGTGGGTGCATTTTTTGGTGGGGTTATTGCGGTCTATGTCGTCTACTCTTTGGCTAAAAATCCTTTTGGTACGTCGGTTGCCACAATGCTGTTAGCGGGCATTGCTATTAGCGCTTTAGTGGGCAGCGTGACTGGTTTTTTAGAGTTTTACGCAGATAATGAAATGTTACGTCGCATTAGTTTATGGCGTATGGGTGGTTTAGAGAGTGCAACTTTCGAGCATGTATGGCTAGCCGGTTTTATTGTATTGTTTATGTTTTTAATATTGCCTCACTTTAGTAATGCACTCAATGTTTTATTGTTAGGTGAGTCAGAGGCGCGCCATTTAGGTGTTGATACTGAAAAATTAAAAAAAATCAGTATCTTATTTGTCGCAGCGGGTGTTGGTGTTTGTGTAGCTTTAGCCGGTGTTATTGGTTTTGTTGGTTTGGTCGTACCGCATATTTTTCGTATGTTGATTGGTCCTGATCACCGTTACTTATTGCCCGCTTCAGCACTTGGCGGTGCAATATTATTGGTGGTGTCTGATAATTTATCGCGAGTAATATTAGCTCCTGTTGAATTGCCTGTTGGATTAATTACGGCACTGATTGGCGTACCCTTTTTTATATCATTACTTAGGCGACGACATCAGTTGGGTGTAAGCTAATGTCTATTTTAACTGCCGAGAATTTATGCGTACATGTTGGCGATAATTGCCTGCTAAACAATATAAATCTAGAAGTAAATGAAGGCGAATTATTATCGATTATTGGGCCTAATGGTGCAGGTAAAACCACCTTAATTAATGCCTTAATGGGCGATGTGCAAAGAGCCTTTAAGGTACAAGGTAAGGTTTTATTTTGCGGTGATGATATTAAGCAGTTGTCGCTGATTAAAAGGGCAAAACAAATTGCATTTTTGCCGCAGATAAACTTACTTAACTTTCCCTTTAAGGTTGACGAGGTTGTAGGCTTAGCCCGCACGCCACATAGCAGTGGTAAAGTAAATGATGCAGAGATTATAGCCGAGGCACTGAAAGCTTTAGATATTTTACATCTAAAAGATCGCCTGTATACGCAGTTGTCCGGTGGCGAAAAACAGCGCGTGCAATTGGCTCGTGTGATGGCTCAAATTTGGCGTGAAGAAGATAACGCTAAAAGACTGCTGTTTTTAGATGAGCCTACAGCATCGTTAGATTTAGGCCATCAACAACAATTAATGAAAATAATCCGCCATTTTTCTAATCAAGGTGTGGCTATAGTGATGATTGTCCACGATATAAATGTTGCGATTAATTATTCAGATAAATTATTAGCCTTAAGTGATGCCGAGGTAGTTGCCATAGGCAGCCCAGAAAATATAATAACAAAGCAATTGATAAAAAATTTATATAATCTTGATGTCGAAATTACTAGCCACCCAATATCATCCAAGCCCATGATTATTGACGTTTGAGGTTTACTGTGTCAAAAAAATTAATATTAGGCGGCGCACGCAGTGGTAAAAGCAAATACGCCGAAGCGCAGGCCTTAGACATAGCCAAAGCCTACCGTAAAAAACTGATCTATGTCGCAACAGCCACCCCTGGCGACGACGAAATGCGCTCACGCATTCATCGCCATAAAGGCGAGCGCAGCGAACAATGGCAAGTCATTGAAGAGCCTATCTGCTTGGCCGGCGTGCTTAGCGATTTTAATGATCCAAGTTATTGTATTTTAATAGACTGCCTCACACTGTGGATGACTAATAACTTAATAAATAAAAGCTTGCCCGTTAATAAAGTGAGTTTCTTAGAGAGTATTAAGTGCTCACAAGCCACCATTTTAATGGTTAGCAATGAAGTGGGTTCGGGTATTGTGCCACTGGGTGCACTGTCGCGAGAGTTTGTCGATGAAAGCGGCTGGCTACATCAAGAATTGTCGCTCATCTGTGATGAAGTTGTTCTTATTGTTGCTGGGCTACCTCTGGTTCTTAAAAAAAATTAAACGCCCTAGAAAGGTTTTAAAAATGAAGACTTGGTTTTTACAGTCCGTTAAAAAAATTGATGCTCAGATGATAGCGCAGGCAAGAGCCTATCAGGCAACCTTAACTAAGCCTGTCGGTTCGCTTGGGCAATTAGAGTGTATAGCGGAGCAATTTTGTGGCTTGCAAGCATCGCTAAACCCAACGCTAGAGACCATAGCTGTCAGAGTTTTTGCGGGTGATCATGGTGTCTGTAGTCAGGGCGTTTCTGCATTTCCTCAAGCAGTTACCGTGCAAATGATTACCAATTTTTTAAGGGGTGGCGCAGCCATTAGTGTTTTGAGCCGTGATCTTGGGGCAGATTTTTGTGTGATAAATATGGGCACAGCCACGCCTATCGAAGCGGCTTTCGCTCAGCATCCACAGCTTGTTCATGCACCCATTGATAATGGCACCCAAGATTTTTCGGTCACAGCAGCAATGACCTCACAACAATTAGATCAAGCCTTATCGATTGGCAAAAGCGCCATAGAGTCACTTAGCGTCGATTTGTTTATTGGTGGCGAAATGGGTATCGGTAATACGACATCGGCCTCTGCAATATATGCGTCATTACTAGCGCTTTCACCTGCACAGACCGTAGGTCCAGGTTCTGGTATCGATAAAAAAGGTATATATCATAAAGAGGCTGTTATCACAGCGGCTCTAAAGTTACATCGGCATAGTTTAGACAGCGCCTATAATGTACTTCGTTGCTTGGGTGGATTTGAAATCGCTGGCTTAGTCGGTAGTTTTATTGCTTGCGCCCAGCGCGGCATTCCTGTGTTAGTCGATGGGTTTATTTGCACTGCTGCGGCTTTAATCGCGGTTAAGCTTAACCCTGGTGTGCGTGATTGGTTGTTGTTTTCGCATTGTTCTGCTGAACCTGCTCATATAACAGCACTAGATTATTTACAGGCAAAACCGTTATTAAACTTGGGGCTGCGTCTGGGTGAGGGCAGTGGCGCGGCCCTAGCGGTACCGCTGTTAAAAAGTGCTTTGTCTTTACATAATAATATGGCTACTTTTTCACAGGCGGGCATCGACCGTTAATAATAGATTTAAACAATAGCTTTGTAATAGAGGCGAGAGTGAGGCAATGACGCAAGCAGCAGCTAATAGCAGCCATTATATGACCACAACAATAGACCTCTTGCGGCATGGCGAATGCGAAGGTGGTGCCTGTTATCGCGGTAAATTGACCGATCATTCTCTTACAAGTAAAGGTCTGCAGCAGATGGCAGATAAAATAGAAAAACATAAGGTAGCTTGGGATCGCATTATTGCGTCGCCATTAAAACGCTGCGCATTTTTTGCCAACGAGCTCTCGGCGACGCAAGATATACCCTTAGAATTTAATGATGATCTAAAAGAAATAAGTTTTGGCCAGTGGGATGGCCAATTAACTGAAGATGTCTGGATCGCACAAGCACATAATGTCGAGTTGTGGTTTAAAGACCCTGTGCGGCATCCACCGCCAGGGGGTGAGGCAGCCGATGCTTTTTCTAATCGAGTGGTAAGCGTTTGTGAGTCTTTAGTGCAAAAATATGCAGGTGAAAAAATAGTAATGATTTGTCATGGCGGTGTTATGCGAGCACTACTTGGTTATTGTTTGTCGATGAGACATGAATGTTTGAGTCGATTCGATGTGCCCTATGCCTGTTTTTCTCGCATCCAAATTATCAGTGATGGCGAGAAAAACCACTATCGCTTACTCAATCATAATATTTAGCGTTATAGTTCCTCTATGATCATGCAACCTTTTAAACAAATACTAGCCCCTTTTTTAATGGCAGTAGCCTTGCTTACGCGCCTACCCGTTACAAAATACTTGCCACCGGTTTGGAGTGAAAAAGATCAAGGCTTATCCGTCGCATATTACTCATTAGTCGGTTTGTTGTTGGCTTTTATTATCGTCTTTTTTCATAGCTTGCTGCCTAAAGAAATATCGCCGCTGGTTAGTGCTACGGTTATTGTTTTTTTATTAGTTTTTTTGACGGGAGCTATACATCTAGATGGACTTGCAGACTCTGTTGATGCCGCATTTTCAGCACACTCATTAGTTTTAACAGATAGCGCGCAGCGAGACTTAGTTAAAGAAAAAATATTATCTGTCTTTAAAGACCCTAGCGCAGGGCCAATGGCGGTTGTTGCCCTAGTGTTAATTTTGTTGGGTAAGGTCGTTTTGTTATCCGAGCTAAGCGATCAGCTATTTTTTGTTTTGATGAATGCGTTAATGTTGCCCAGACTGCTCGCATCAATTTATATGTTGACAACCCCCTATGCGCGCACTAATGGTTTGGCGACAGGTTTGCTTAAAGCTATGCCTAAAAAAATTATTATAATGACGTCGGCGCTTATTATTTTCTTTTTTTTATTGCTACTGCCTTTTGCAACATTCGTGCTTATATTTTTTAGTTTATTTTTGTTACTTATTGTCTGGCGAAATTTTTGGATAAGACGCATTGGTGGCTTTGTCGGTGACTGTGTGGGTGCCGTTATTGAAATCGGTGAGCTTCTTGTATTATTTATTTTTTATGTCATGAGTGTTGTATAAATGTTTATTGATTTCATTCGATCCGTTAATTTTTTAATAAGATATAAAAGGAAATTGGTTTTTTTGTCACTTCTGTTGTGCATGGTTTTTTCTATTGGGTCGTTAGCAAGTCCCACCACAAAGCCCTTATCTAAAATAACTGATCAAGGTTTATTAAAAGATACTGTGCAAAAAAATATTGAGGTAAGTGATTATGCAAAACGCCCGGTCATACTCGATAAACCGGCAACAAGAATTATTTCATTAGCGCCGCATATCACCGAAAATATTTTTTCTGCCGGCGCGGGCGATTTGATTGTGGGCGCCGTTAACTATTCTGATTACCCAGTGGCGGCAAAAAAAATACCACGGGTAGGTAATATACAGGGCTTTAGTGTCGAGACGATTATTGCTTTAAAGCCAGATTTGATTATTGCTTGGGGTACCGGGCACGCGGCGAATATCACCCAAAAATTAATTGATCTAGGGTTAACGGTGTATATTGATGAGCCAAAAGTTTTAGAGGACGTTGCTAAATCCATCAAAGATATTGCCATAATGACTGGGCAACAAGATCAGGCAAAAAAAAACATTTATGAATATCAGCAAAAGCTAAGCTTGTTAAAACAGCGCTTCGCTAAGCGTGAAAAAATAAGCGTGCTCTATCAAGTTTGGGATAAGCCGTTGCGCACCATTAATGGCGACCATATTATTAGTGATGTGATTAGCTTATGTGGTGGGCAAAATAGCTTTGCAGATGCAGAGGTGATCGCTCCTATCATCAGTCTCGAGTCTGTACTCGTGCGCAACCCCCAAACAATTATTGCTAGTGGTATGGGTACGCAGCGACCAGATTGGCTAGACGATTGGTTAAAATGGACCAGTTTAGAGGCAGTTAAAAAGCAAAACTTATTTTTTATTCCGCCCGATTTACTACAAAGGCACACCGTCAGAATTTTACAGGGCGCTCAAATCCTGTGCGATCAGCTAGAAAATGTCAGAAATGGGCTATAATCGCTAAAAAATTTGATTTTATAAGGGTTTGCGGCTATAAAGTTATGTAATTTGTTAAGAGTTAGTTATAGTGACTCATCACCGTGTAAAAAATTGTCGATAACATCCGTTAAGCTAGAGCGGAGCTTTTCTCTACCGAGTAATTTTTTCTG